>CAWDIY010000001.1:0-26773 GCA_963802455.1 uncultured Alphaproteobacteria bacterium
CGATTGACGGCATCATCCTCACGCGTTCTGTGGACACCGGTCAGACGGTCGCCGCATCGCTCTCCGCGCCAATCCTGTTTTGTGATCGCGCAGAACCTTGAGGACATGCAGCTTGAGGCGGCCATCGACGAGGCTGACATCGGCTCGGTCGCCAAAGGCCAGACCGCGTCCTTCACCGTGGACGCCTATCCTACATAAATTCTCCGCTGTGATAAGCGACATCGCCTATGCGTCGGTGACCACCGACAATGTTGTCACCTACGAGGCCAAGCTCTCGGTGGACAATAAAGACCTGCTGCTGCGCCCGGGCATGACGGCCAATGTCGAAATCGTCACCCGCGAGGCCAAGGGCGCGCTGACCATCCCAAACGCCGCCTTCCGCTACCAGCCTGCGTCCAGCGCCAAGGCGAACGCGAGGCCGTTCAGCATCACCAGCCTGTTCATGCCGCGCTTTCCGCGCAACGAGCGAAAGACGGTGGAAGTCGCCAAAGACGGCTCGCGCCCGGTCTATGTCCTTCGCAGCGGCGCGCCGGAAAAGGTCAGCGTCAAGACCGGATCGACCGATGGTGAGAAGACGGAAATCATCTCCGGGCTGCAGGCGGGCGACGAAATCGTCACCGCCAAATCCAAGGCCGCCAACTAATGTCCGCGCCACTGATCCGGTTTGAAAAAGTCTGGAAAACATACGGACATGGCGAGGCTGAGGTGAATGCGCTTGGCGGGTGTCGATCTGACGATCCATCAGGGCGAGTTTGTCGCCATCATGGGTCCGTCCGGCTCAGGCAAATCCACCGCCATGAATATAATCGGTTGTCTCGACACGCCCACCTCAGGGCGATACGATTTTCTCGGCGCTGACGCCGGCGCGCTCGACCGGGGCCGCCGCGCGCTGCTGCGCAACCTCTATATCGGGTTCGTCTTTCAGGGCTATAATCTCCTGCCCCGCACGCAGCGCTTTGAAAATGTCGAACTGCCGCTGGTCTACCGCGGCATTCCCGCCCGCCAGCGGCGCGAGCTGGGCATGGAGGCGCTTGAAAAGGTCGGGCTGACGGACCGTGAAACCCATACGCCTTCCGAGCTTTCCGGCGGCCAGCAGCAGCGCGTCGCCATCGCCCGCGCCATTGTCACCAACCCGACGCTGCTCGTCGCCGACGAGCCGACCGGCAATCTCGACACCGCCCGCACCCATGAAATCATGGAACTGCTCACCGATCTTAACATCGAGCATGGCCTGACCATCGCGCTCGTCACGCATGAGGCGGAAGTCGCCGCCTTCGCCGCACGCAACATCCATTTCCGCGACGGAAATATTGAGTCCGACGTGATGCTGGGGGCGCGCCATGCTGCTTGAAACCATCCGTCTCGCGCTGCGCTCCGTGCGCCGCAACGCGCTGCGCTCCATTTTGACGCTGCTCGGCATTGTCATCGGCGTCGCCGCCGTCATCGCCATGCTGACAATCGGCGCGGGCACGACGGCCAAAGTCAAGGCCGACATCGCCAAGCTCGGCAGCAACCTCCTGGTGGTGCGCCCGGGCGCGCCAGCGGGCCCGGGACAGCAGCAGATTAATTCCAGGAGCTTCAGCGACAAGGATCTGGCGGCGCTGGTCCGTGAAATTCCTGACGCCAAAGCCATTTCAGCCGGGGCGCAGAAAAGCGTCAAAGTGGTCTACGGCACGGAGAGCCTCACCGCCCAGATCACCGGCACCGACACCGGCTATTTCCGCGCCCGCGACCTTGGCGTCACGCTTGGCCGCGAGTTCAGCGACTCCGAAGTGCGCGGCGGCGCGGGCGTCTGCCTGATCGGCGAAACGGTGCGCAGACAGTTTTTCGGATCAGGCGATCCGCTTTCAACTTCCATCCGCATCGGGCGGATGAACTGCAACGTCATCGGCCTTCTGGAGACCAAGGGCTTTTCGCAGTTTGGCCAGGATCAGGACAATGTCGTGCTCATGCCGCTCGGCGGTTTCCAGCGCCGTGTCTCCGGCAACAATGACATTGAAACCATTTACGTTGCCGCCAAGGAAGGCGAATCCACGGCGGACATGCAGGTGCTCGTCGAGGACATATTGCGCGACACGCGCCGCATCGCGCCGGGCAAGGAGGACGATTTCTCCGTCCGCGACCTGACGCAGGTGGCCTCCGCCATGGCCTCCACCACCGCCGCCATGACCGGCATGCTCGGCGCCGTCGCCGCCATCAGTCTCCTCGTCGGCGGCATCGGCATTATGAACATCATGCTGGTCTCCGTCACCGAGCGCACAAGGGAAATCGGCATCCGCCTCGCCATTGGCGCGCAGGAGCGCGACATCCTCACGCAGTTCCTCGTCGAAGCGACGGTGCTGTCGCTGATCGGCGGCCTGCTCGGGATAGCGCTGGGGTTGGGCCTCGCTTTGCTAGCCTCAAGCACAATGTCGATCCCGTTTGATCCAAGCCCCTCCGTCATCGCCTTCGCCGTGGCGTTTTCGGCGCTGATCGGCATGGTGTTCGGGTTCTTCCCGGCGCTGCGCGGGGCGAGGTTGGACCCGATTGATGCGCTAAGGCACGAGTGAGGCATTTGCGCCGCCCCCTTCGGCGTGTAAAATATGAGCGTTGAAGAGTCCTCCCGCGCAAGCACCAGTCTCAGGAGAGCCAGCATGACAATTCCCCCAGTTGTGGCGCTGATACCCAAAATGACCACCGTCTACATCGTCCGCCACGCCGACAAAGACAGCAGCGGCGGCGCGGACCCGCAGCTCTCGCCCGCCGGCCTCGCGCGGGCGCAGACTTTGGCCTACACGCTGCGGCAGGACAAAGTGAAAGCGGTGTTCGTCACGCAGTTTCTGCGTTCAAGGCAGACGGGCGAGCCGGCGGCGATGGAATCAGGCGTCGCGCTCCAGGAATACAGCGATCCTGTTGCTGTGGCCGACCTGATATTGTCCAGTTTTGAAGGGCGCAGAGTGCTGGTTGTCGCGCATTCGAATACTGTGAAGGTGATCGCAGCCCGTCTGACCGGCAGCATCGGCGTTGCTGTTGCGGATATTCCGGAGTCACAGTTTGACCGTCTTTATGTTGTGCACCGGATTGGGCCGAAAGGGCATCTGGACAGATTGAGATACGGCGCGGCGACGCCTTGAGCCTTCATGAAGTGGGGAAAGACATGTTTAATGCGTTAAAGTGGTGCATTGTCGCCGCAGCCATCGTCTGTGCGCTGCCTGCGGCGGCGGCCGAAAGGAAGGCGGCAGGCAGAATTGTCAGCTACGAATGCGGCGACAATTGCTACCTCACCATCAAAACCAGCAGCGGCAGGGAAGTCACCGCGCTCTGCGCGGCAAAAGGCTGCGCCGCCTGGAATGAACAGACGGAAATGCCCAAGCAATACATTGGCCGCCGGGTGCAGCAGGTCAGCATCGGCGTCGGCAAGCAATATGACGGGTCGGGCAATCTGATGGGCGATTTTCCAGCGTTCACGAAAGTGGTGTTGAGGAAGTAGCCATAGCTCGAACTAACCGTCCAATGATCAGTGGCCCCTTGGATTCCGCACCACCAATCCAAGCTACGTCTAAGCGCCAAATCCCCCAGAAAAGTGCCAGTCAAGCAGCACGGGCATGTGCCGGAGTGCGCCATTTGGCATGTCACCTTTCCGGATAATGACTGGCCCCTCGATTTCAGGCTCCGCCTCGGCCGAGGCGTGCCCGCGTATGAATCGGGCGACAACTTCTGCATCATCATCCAAAAAGTAGCGCCGGAAAATCAAAATCGCCGCGCCGATGCGAATGAGGCCGAACTCAGCGTCATGCGGCACATTGTCGAATGACAGCCCAGTCTCTTCGAGCGCCTCACGATGCGTGTTGGCGGCGAAGTTCATTTGTCCATCAATGAAATCACATTTTTCAAACGATCCTGCCGCGAAGTAGACGCGTCCCGGATTGGCGGTGGAACTGTTCATTTTGACAGCTGCAAGCGCGCCGTCCTTTGTCACCGGCACAGCAAAAGCGAATATGTGGCAGCAGCCTTCGGCTTGCCGCGTCTTTCGCCAATACAAAAATGTCGAGAAGTCAATTTCGTGGGTCTCTCCCCGCAGAACGCCGCCCTGCAGTGACGCCGCCGACGCGAGCGTCACACGCCCGTTGAACAAGCGGGGATTTCCGGCCAGTTCGATCTTCCAGTTATCAGCTATTTCCTTCCAGAAACTGGCTTCGAAGGGGTGCTTTCTGGACACAAGCCGGACATCAATCTCACGGCAAGAAGACACCACACCTTCTGGCAATTGATTGAAAATCTCCACTGCGCCTCACCCCAGCCCAAACGTCATCGCCACCGGGCAATGATCGCTCGCCTTCGGCCGGTCCCAGCCCACTCTCGGATAGCGCGCCACTTCCTGCCCCGCCGGAAAAATCGTCCTGTACGGCTGGCCCTTGCGGATAATGTCCGGCTTGGCCTCCGCGTTCTTCCGGGCCAGCGAAGGTGACGCCAGCAAATAGTCAACCTGCGTCAGCTGCCGCTCCTGCGGGCCTTTTGTGTGGTAGTTGGTCCAGCGGTTGTCCGCCGCGCGCCGACCGACGAGGTTTTCGCAGAAGCCGCCTTCGAGGAGAATGCTGACGGCGTTCTCTGGCTCCGGCATCGTGGTGAACTGATAATTTTCATCACTTTCTTCGGTGATGACGAGCTTCTCTGTGAAGTCATTAAGATCGCCGCAGAGAAGCCAGTCGCGCGCGGACGCGCCGTCTTTGCCGAACTTCTCCTCAATAACATGCCGCGCCGCTTTCGCTTCCGCCACGCGCACCGGCAATGTGTCGCTAGACCCGTCAGGCCCGACGCGCTTGCCGCCCTTGGATTTGAAATGCGAAGTGAACAATGTCAGCGGCTTGCCGCCAATCAATAGATCCAGCTCCAGCAGGTCGCGCCGGAAGATGCGCTCATTGGCCTGGATGTTGAGCGCCTCCAGCGCCGGATTGTGCAGATGCAGGTCGGCGAAGGTCAGCGCGGCATGGCTTCGGATGCCGACAAATTCGATCGGCTGCCCGTCCCGCGTCACTTCTTTCATCATGATTGCGACATCAATGCCGCGCGTGTCATTGCCCTCGATCAGATATTTCTGCCGGTAGCCGTCGCCGACCATGCGGAACAGATAGCCGAACTCGAAGGCGTTCAGCGCCGCCAAATTGTCCACTTCCTGCAGGCATAGAATGTCCGCCCTGGTGTCGGCGATGGCCAGCGCCGTCAGCTGGCGCGTGTCGTCCGTGATCGCCATCACCCGCGCCGTCTCCATCTCGCGGTACTGCATCTCATCCTTGATGTTGAAAAGGCCGAGGCTGCGGTCCTTGGTCAGATCGTTGC
This sequence comes from uncultured Alphaproteobacteria bacterium, assembly GCA_963802455.1. Lineage (GTDB taxonomy): Bacteria > Pseudomonadota > Alphaproteobacteria > Rhizobiales > Rhizobiaceae > JANOYJ01. The sequence goes on from CAWDIY010000001.1 coordinate 5,317, forward strand.
GGTAGCCGGTGAAATCGAACCGGTTCATCAGGTTTTCGACGTTGAATGTGGCGATGCGGACGGACATGGGGCGGGGACTTTCAGTTGAATGCGGCACATCTTTCAAGGTCCGCACCGTTTAAGCAAGGGCGACTTCTGCGACCATTATAAGTCACTTGACACCGCAGCCTTCCTCACCCTACCCTTCATATATGAAACAGAACATTCTTCTCGTGGTGGGATCGCGTATGGGCAAGACGGTGTGACCGTCAGGCGAAATCCTCCCATGCGCGAACGCCAAGGCTCCTGACGGGGCCTTTTTTATTGCCCAAATTCCCGCAAGCCCCTATCAAGCCCCAGCAATTTCGGCCAAAGCGCCGTTCAAGACGGAAAATGCACGATGAACACCGCGACAAAGACCAAGCCAAAAGACCAGACAGCGCCGAAACGCCCCAGCGGCGCGCGCGAAATGACCGGGGCGGAGATGGTCGTGCAGGCGCTCATCGACCACGGCATCCAGCACATTTTCGGCTATCCCGGCGGCGCTGTGCTGCCGATTTACGATGAGCTCTATCAGCAGGATCAGGTCGAGCACATTCTTGTGCGCCACGAGCAGGGCGCCGGACATATGGCCGAGGGCTATGCCCGCTCCACCGGCAGGGTCGGCGTGATGCTGGTCACCTCCGGCCCCGGCGCGACCAACGCCGTGACACCGCTGCAGGACGCGCTGATGGATTCTATTCCCTTGGTCTGCCTCACCGGACAGGTCCCGACGCTCCTGATCGGCTCCGACGCGTTCCAGGAATGCGACACGATCGGCATCACACGGCCCTGCACCAAGCACAATTGGCTGGTCCGCGATGTCAATGACCTGTCGCGCGTCCTGCACGAAGCCTTCCACATCGCCACGACGGGACGCCCCGGTCCTGTTGTTGTTGATATTCCAAAAGACGTGCAATTCGCCAAGGGCATATACACGCCGCCCGCCGCTATTGAGCGCAAGAGCTATCATCCAAGGATGGAAGGCGACCTCGAAAGGATCAAGGCGGCGGCCAGCCTCCTACTCTCGGCCAAAAAACCCGTCATCTATTCCGGCGGCGGCGTCATTAATTCGGGCCCTGAAGCCTCGAAGCTGCTGCGCGAGCTGGTTGCTTTGACCGGCGTGCCGATCACGTCCACCCTGATGGGCCTCGGCGCCTATCCGGCCTCCGGCGAAAACTGGATCGGCATGCTCGGCATGCACGGCACGTACGAGGCCAACATGGTCATGCATGACTGCGATGTCATGGTGAACATCGGCGCGCGTTTCGACGACCGCATCACCGGCCGCCTCAACGCCTTCTCGCCGCATTCGAAGAAAATCCACATCGACATTGATCCCTCGTCGATCAACAAGGTCGTGCATGTCGATGTGCCGGTCATCGGCGATGTCGCCAAGGTTCTGGCTGTTTTGATTGAAGAAATCAAAGCGTCGAAGAAAAGCATCGACAAGGCCGCTCTGAAGGATTGGTGGGCGCAGATTGAGCGATGGCGGGCGCGCAATTCGCTGGCCTATGCGCCGAACCGCGATGTCATCATGCCGCAATATGCGATCCAGCGGCTATACGAAAAGACCAAACACCTCGACACATACATTACCACCGAGGTCGGTCAGCACCAAATGTGGGCGGCGCAATTCTATCATTTCGAACAGCCGAACCGCTGGATGACGTCCGGCGGCCTCGGCACCATGGGCTACGGCCTGCCCGCCGCGATCGGCGTTCAGGTGGCTCACCCGGACAGCCTCGTCATCGACATCGCCGGCGACGCCTCGATCCAGATGTGCATCCAGGAAATGTCCTGCGCTGTGCAGCACAACGCGCCGGTCAAGGTCTTCATCCTCAACAACCAATATATGGGCATGGTCCGCCAATGGCAGCAGCTGCTGCACGGCAACCGCCTGTCCAATTCCTACACTGAGGCCATGCCGGATTTCGTCATGCTCGCCAAAGCCTATGGCGGCCACGGCATCCGCTGCGACAAGCCGGCTGACTTGGATGACGCGATTGACGAGATGATCAATGTAAAGGCCCCCGTCATCTTCGACTGCCGCGTCGCCGCGCTCGCCAACTGCTTCCCGATGATCCCCTCCGGCAAGGCGCACAATGAAATGCTGCTGCCGGACGAGGCGACGGATGAGGCGGTGGCCAATGCGATTGATGCAAGCGGTAAGGGGCTGGTGTGATGATGGCTATAGCTGAATACTCAGACCGACTTATCAAGATCAGGACATTTGAATGAACGCCGCCAAACAGCCCTCCGGTTCCGCCTATTTCATCACCAAGGAAAAGGAGCTTCCCGAAAACCACACGCTCTCCGTGCTCGTTGACAACGAGCCGGGCGTGCTCGCCCGCGTCATCGGGCTGTTCTCCGGGCGCGGCTACAATATCGACTCGCTCACCGTTTCGGAAACCGAGCACGCCAGACATCTGTCGCGCATCACCATCGTCACGCGCGGCACGCCGCACATTCTCGAACAGATCAAGCATCAGCTGGAGCGCATCGTGCCGGTCCATCACGTCACGGACTTGACCGTAGCGGCGAAGGAGATGGGCCTCGACAAGCCGGTCGAGCGCGAGCTTGCCATGGTCAAGGTTGCGGGAACCGGCGACGCCCGCGTCGAAGCGCTGCGCCTTTCGGAAGCCTTTGACGCGCAGGTGCTCGATGCCGAGACCGGCCACTTCATCTTCGAAGTGCGCGGCGAACCGCACAAGATCGACCAGTTCATTCAGGTCATGGCCCCGCTCGGCCTCGTGGAAGTGTGCCGGACGGGCGTGGCGGCGATGAACCGGGGCGCGGCAGGGATGTGAAGCATGACGCCCGCCGCCTTCCTCGCCCTCGTCACCTTTGCTTTCGTCACCTCGGTCACACCCGGCCCCAACAACATGATGCTGTTCGCATCCGGCGTGAACTTCGGTTTTAAGCGCACGATCCCGCATATGTTCGGCATCGGAGCTGGTTTCTTCTCGCTGCTTATCGGCGTCGGCTTCGGACTGGGCGCCTTGTTGAAAACCTTTCCGGTGCTTTTCACGATCCTCAAATTCGCCGGCGGCCTCTATCTGCTCTATATTGCGTGGAACATTGCCGTGAGCCGATCGATCAGCGGCGGAACAGCGGGCGCGCGGCCGATGACATTCCTGGAGGCGGCGGCATTTCAATGGGTGAACCCGAAGGCATGGGTCATGGCGCTGGGCGCGATGACCGCCTATCCCGCTCCGGAGAGTTACGGCTCCTCCGTGTTGGTCATCGCCACAGTCTTCGCCATCGTTAATGTGCCGAGTGTCTCCTGCTGGGCCGGCTTTGGCAGCGCGCTGCGCGAATGGCTCTCCGTCCCGGTCAGACTGAAATGGTTCAACATCACAATGGGGGCGCTTCTGGCGCTCAGCCTCTGGCCGATGCTCCGATGAATCATTGACATAAAGTGTCAGATGCCGCGCCGCATTCTGGCCAAACTCGCGGCTTGCACTATCTCCTTCACGGGAGAATCGCAAATGACGCTCAGCCGACGGGACTTCAACGCCGCTTCGCTCGCTTTGTTTCTGGCGAACTTCTCCTCCATTTCTTTTGCCGCTTCCGCAAGCGCCCGATCGCCAAACCTCAAAGCGCTTAACCGCCTCACCTTCGGGGCAACGCAGGCGTCCTCTGCGCAGATCAATGAACTTGGCTTCGAAGTCTGGCTTGAGCGCGAGCTTGCCAAGCCAGCATCGGATGACGATTTGAAACAACGCCTTTCCGCCGCCCGGCTGCTGATCGAATACGAAGCGGGCAGCGAGGGCAAATATTCCTGGAAGGCCCGCAAGGAGGTCATCCCATATCAATATCTCGACGCGTCCAGCGAGAGCCTTCTGCCTCTGCTCGACTTCGCCAACAGCGGCATGGGATATGAAGAGCGCATCCGCCCGGCCCGCGAGGTGCAAGCCGCCTCGCTCATCCGCGCCGTGCACGCCGATGCCCAGCTGCGCGAGGTCATGACGCAGTTCTGGCACGACCATTTCAACGTCAATTCCATGCGCGACGAGCACACAGCCGCCTATTTCGCGCTCTATGACAAAATGATGCGCGAAAACGCTTTCGGCAATTTCCGCGCGCTGCTGGCGGGGATGGCGAAATCTCCTTCCATGCTGTTTTACCTCAACAACGAAGCCTCCCGCGCCAGCCCCGCCAACGAAAATTTCGTGCGCGAGCTGTTTGAGCTGCACACGCTCGGCGCGGAGAACTATTTCAATGACAAAACCACAAACTGGTCCGACGTTCCCGGCGCGAAGGAGGGCTTGGCGCACGGCTATATCGACCAGGACGTTTACGAAGCCGCCCGCGCCCTCACCGGATGGTCGTTTGGCGACGGCCGCGAACTGGGGAACGGCGATTTTGCGCCCGCCAATGGCGAGTTTCATTATATCGACCGCTGGCATGATCCCTATCAGAAGCGCATTCTGGGCGTGGAGTTCCGCGCCAATGCCGGGCCGATGCAGGACGGCGAGGCGCTGCTCGACCTGCTCGCATCGCATCCCGCCACAGCTAAATTCGTCTGCGAAAAAATCTGCCGCCGGCTTGGCATTGAAAATCCTTCGGCAGAGCTTGTGAACGTCGCCGCCCAGACTTGGCTCGACCATGTCAAGGCCGATGACCAGATCGCCAAAATCATCCGCGCCATCGTCCTGTCGAAAGAGTTCGCGGACGCGGAGCCGCGCAAGCTGAAACGTCCCTTTGAGTTCATGGCCTCGTTCTACCGCGCAGTAGGCGCCGAGGTCGCCGCGCCCCCGCTCGACTACATCTGGACACTGTCACAGGCAGGCTGGAACCAGCATGAATGCCGGCCGCCGACCGGCCATCCAGACACGACGGAGCATTGGGCCAACACAAATCTTGTCTCCGGCTTTGCAAATATTGCGCTGAACGCGCTGGAGGACTGGAACAACACCGCCAAGCTCGACCTGGCCGCAGCCACGCCGCCGGTCATCAAGTCTGCCGCAGATGCCGTGCGCCACTGGTCGGCGATGTTGCACGGGCGCTCCGCCCACGGACGAAGCCGTCAATCTCATCGCAGCGCAATTGGCGGGCGATGCGGGCGCTGCCCTGCCCGACGATCCAGGCGAGCGGGGACAAATCCTGCGCGGCGTTGTTGCGGCGGCCGCGCTTTCCCCGCAATTCCTGTTCCGCTGAGGCATTTCATGGAAAATCCCATTCTGGTAGTCATCTTCCTGCGCGGCGGCGCTGACGGCCTCTCGCTGATCTCGCCTTCCGGCGACAAAGACTATGCCGCCGCCCGCCCTTCGGATCTTCGCGTCGCCCGCGAGGGAGAAAATGCCGGCTTCGTGCTCAAGAGCGCCAATGCAGACGCCGATTTCCGCTTTCATCACCGCGCCAAAGGCCTGTCCGAACTCTATGATGCGGGCGAGCTCGCCGTCGTCCATGCCGCGGGCCTGAAAGACGCCACGCGCAGCCATTTTGACGCCGAGGACCGGATGGAGCGCGCCGCCCCCGGATCCGGCGCTTCAGCAGGCGGCTGGCTTGGGCGCTGGATGAACGCGGTGAAGCCTGAAGGCATCCTGCCCGCTCTCGCCGTCGGCGCAGCCGCGCCGGACTCGCTGCGCGGCGCGCAGGGCGTTGCGGTGGCCGAGGAGATCAACGCGCTGCGCGCCGCCGCCGGCCATGGCTATTCCACCGCCATCCGCGCGCTTCTCGCAAGGCAGCTCGGCGGCGACGCCATTCTCGGCGCGCCGGTCAAGCGGCTCCTGTCGCTGAGCGATGCGATCGAGGCGCGCGTCGCGCTGGATGAAAACGGCAATATGCGCACCTATCAGCCTTCCGCCGAATACCCGGAGAACAACCCACTCTCCAGCTCGCTGAAAACCGTGGCGCAGACCATAAAGCTCGGCCTCGGTCTGCGCGTCTCGACGGTGGATTTCGGCAACTGGGACACCCATGTCAATCAGACTGGACAGTTCGCTGATCAGGTCAACATCCTCTCCGCCGCCCTCCTGGCCTTTTGGCGCGACCTTGGCAATTTGCGCGAAAATGTCTCGGTCGTGGTCATGAGCGAATTCGGCCGCCGCCTCAAGTCCAACGAGTCCGGCGGCACCGACCATGGCCACGGCAACGCCATGATGATGCTCGGCCCAAAGGTCAAAGGCGGTCAGATGTACGGCAAATGGCCCGGCCTCGCCAATGCCGACCTCGACGAAGGCGCGGACCTCGCCATCACCACGGACTACCGCTCAGTGCTGGCGGAGATGATGGCGGGTCATATGGGGTTTGCGGAGACGGGGACGCTGTTTCCGGGGTTTGAGGGCAAGGGGCTGGGGTACATGAGCTAGCCGGCGTCGCGGACATCGCGTGCGTCCTTAAGCCAATCTCAATCCTTCATCGCTAAGCATCTGCGCAATAAACCATGCCAGCCGATCCTTGTTGACCGCAGCCCGGGTAACGTTGGACAAGCGGCGTGGGACCGGCTTGGGGTAGCAATGCTTCGAAACTACAAATTTCAGATGCTGCGGAGCATGGCTAAGCGGATGATGATCCAGTCATCGCTCGGCATGATCAACATTCTGCAATTGCCGAAGCTTCTGCCCGCGTCCGGCGGAAGAGGCATCATCTTCACGCTGCATCATGTCCGGCCAGACTCGAAAAAGCCGTTTGATCCAAACGCGCATCTTTCCATCACCCCGGAGTTTCTTGACGCAGCCATTCGGGTCACCAAAGACGCAGGCCTTGTTCCCGTTCCTTTGGACGCGCTGCCGGGACTGCTTTCAAACGCCGCTGACAACCGAAAATTTGTCTGTTTCACGCTGGACGACGGCTATCGCGACAATCTTGAATTTGCCGCGCCGGTCTTTCAGAGGCACTCGGTTCCTTACACCGTTTTTGTGACGCCCGGCTTTGTCGACCGGGAGCGCACGATCTGGTGGGAGACGCTTGAAAAGCTGCTGAACGATGCTTCGGAATTGTCCTTTGACTTTGGAAATGGCCCAGAACAGATTTTCTGCGTCGGCCGCGACGCCAAGATCACCGCGTTTGACCGTATCGCCACTTACGTTGAAACTGCCAGCGAAGACCTTGCTGTGGCGCAGATCGACAAAGCGGCAAACGCGTGCGGCATAGATGCCATGGCGATTGTCGATGCCGAAATCATGACAAGGGCCGAACTTGGTCGGCTTCTGCGCGATCCGCTCGCCTCGCTCGGCGCGCATACGATGACCCATCCAAATCTCGCGCGGGTCTGCGTTGAACGGCTCAGCGACGAAATGCGGCAGTCTGCGGATGCCATTTCAAAATATCAGGGAAGGCCCGTCACCACCTTTTCTTACCCCTATGGCGGCAGGAAAGCCGTTAGTGCCCGCGAAACGCAGGCCGCGAAAGATCACGGCTTTGCTGTGGCCGTGACGACGCAGCCGGGTGTGCTGACCAGCAAGAGCCTGAATGCGCCGACCGCCATGAACCGCGTGCCACTCAATGGCTACTACCAGCGGCCCAACTATGTCCGCGCCCTGATCTCCGGCCTGCCCTTCCGCTTCGCCTGAAGCGCCTCTTGAGCCTTCCCCCGAATCCTGCCACATCGCTCGGATGCAATTCTCCCCCCAGCAGGACGCCGCGCTGAAGGCTGTTGACGCTTGGCTCAAGACCGGGCGCAAACCGCTGTTCCGCCTGTTCGGCTATGCCGGCACCGGCAAGACGACGCTGGCGAAATATTTCGCCGAACAGGTCTCTGGCGATGTGCAGTTCGCCGCCTTCACCGGCAAGGCGGCGCAGGTGCTGCGCTCCAAGGGCGCAGCGAACGCGCGCACTATCCATTCGCTGATCTACCGCCCAAAGGGCGAGGAGGAAGTGTCGGACGCCTCAACCGGCAAGACCTCGATGTCGCCGACCTTCACGCTCAACCGGCAAAGTCCCATATCCAAGGCCAAGCTCATCATTGTCGATGAATGCTCGATGGTGGACGAAAATCTCGGCAAGGACCTGATGAGCTTCGGCGTGCCGATCCTCGTCCTCGGCGATCCCGGCCAGCTTCCGCCCATATCAGGTGGCGGCTATTTCACTGACCATGAGCCGGACCATCTGCTGACAGAAATTCACCGCCAGGCGCAAGGTAACCCGATCATCCGCCTCGCCATGGATGTGCGCGAGGGCCGCGAATTCATGATCGGCGATTATGGGACGACGCAGGTGATCTCGAAGAATGATGTCACACAGGAGCTGGTGCTCGGCGCAGATCAGGTCCTCGTCGGCACCAACCGCACAAGACGCCGCTATAATCAGCGGCTGCGCGAGCTGAAGGGCTTCACGGCGGAAGTTCCTCAAGCTGGCGACAAGCTGGTCTGCCTGAGGAACGATCCAGCCAAGGGGCTTTTGAACGGCTCGCTCTGGAAGGTGATGACTTCTTCCAAAGAGACGGTGAAGCCCGGAATCAATCTCCTCGTCTCGCCCGAAGACGACGAGCCGGAGCGCAGCGTCGCCAAGATCAAGCTCTTGAAAGCCCAGTTTGAAGACCCGGACGCGACCATCCCGTGGGAAACGAAAAAGCGCTACGACGATTTCGACTATGGCTACGCGCTGACCGTGCACAAGGCGCAAGGTTCGCAGTGGAACAATGTGGTCCTGTTCGATGAAAGCTGGGCGTTCAAAGACATGCGCTCGCGTTGGCTCTACACGGCGGTGACGCGCGCGGCGGAGCGGCTGACGATTGTGAAGTGATCAGCCGTCACTGACCTCAAACAGAACGCCCGTTGCGTCGTCGCTCTGCTTGAAGCGCGGAAACTGCCAGCCCTCGGGATCAACAGTGCGCTCAATGCGGCGCAGCCGCGCGATGATGGGATCAAAACCGTGCTGGCGCGCATCGCTCATCATTTGTTCCGGTGTCGTCGCGCCATAGCCATCCACAAGTGCCGACAACCCGTCCGTGACGAGAAGTCCGAGCGCCGGCAGCCGCACATGAATGGGATGCGTGACCACATTGCCGCCTGCGCGCGGGTTGACCCCCAGCGTCCAAATGCGCCCGCCTTCCATGTTCTGCCCGGCCCGTGACAGCCGCAGGCCCGCCACGACGTCAGGGTGGCGGACGCCGACGCCCATGTTTGACAGGCCGCCTATTGCTTCCAGCGCCTTGCGCGCCTTTGCACGCTCGCCAGCGCCCGAGCCGAGCAGAGGTGTCAACGAGATAAACGCTCCGTCCGCATCCTGAAGCCAAAGTCCGCAGTCGCCAAGCCCGTGCGCCTCAAGGCCCCCGCCTGCGATCCGCACCATCTGAAAACTCGCCGTCGGCAGCGCCCAAGCTTCGACCTCTCTGTCCGGAGACGCCCCGAAAACGGCGTCGCGCGCCATGCCGTTAAATTCCACTACGGCCTGACTGATTTCGCCTGTCTCATTCACTGTGCTTGAAAAATATTGCGCAGCTGACTTTGCTAGCCATGCCGCATCCGACCCTTCAGCGCTCACAAGCCGTTCGCCGCCAAGCCCGGTGGCGCCGTCAATGACGAAGGCGCAGTGCTCATTGTGTCCGAACGCGTCCTCGTTCGCCCGTTCGGCGCTGCCGGGATCTGTTGTGGAATCAAGGATGGTCAGTTTCATCGCAGGCTTGAATAGGCTGCGGCGCATGGCGAAGTTGTGGCGCGCATATGCGTTGAGACGTCACAGATATTGATCCCAGCCATTGAGTTTTTGCCATTGATATCGTCTTGCGAACGTGGATGATGCGCGCCATGCAAGCCAAACTCTCCGTCAACATCAACGCCATCGCCTATCTGCGCAACCGCCGCGACCTGCCTTGGCCGGACCTCATCAACCTCGGCCGCATCGCGCTTGAGGCGGGCGCGCACGGTCTGACCGTGCATCCAAGGCCGGATGAGCGGCACATCCGGTTCTCTGACCTTGCGCCGATCCGCGCGCTGATCGACGATGAATTTCCAAAGGCGGAGTTCAACATCGAGGGCTATCCGACGGAAGAGTTTCTGGCGCTGTGCGAGACCCACCAGCCGGAGCAGGTGACGCTGGTGCCGGATGATCCTTCGCAGCCGACCTCGGACCATGGCTGGGACTTCGGCGGCCAGGGCAATTTTCTGCGCAACACAGTGCAGCGGCTGAAGGCGAAACACATGCGCGTGTCGCTTTTCTGCGACCCGGACGCGGACGCCGCCGCAATTCAAGCGGCCAAGGCGACCGGCGCCGACCGCATCGAAATTTACACGGGCCCCTATGGCTCCTGCCATGACGACGCGGAAAAGGCTGCGCGGCAGCTTGAGCTCTTGGCCGACACCGCGCGCCGGGCAAAACGGGCAGGCATGGACGTCAACTGCGGCCACGACCTCACGGTCGCCAACCTGCCCGGTTTGGCCAAGGCTGTCCCTCACCTCGCCGAAGTCTCCATCGGCCACGCGCTGACGGCGGAGGCGCTGGAGTTTGGCATGGCGGGGACGGTGAAACGGTTTCTGGCGGCGCTGAAATAATTTTTTCGCAGCATGTCTGTCAGCCCTGTGGTCAATCGTCATGGCAGTGAAAGCAGATTGGCTTTCCTTGCAACAGACAGGAGAAAAACATGGCACTCAGCACCTATCTCATCGGCAGCGGCGTTGCGCTGGCCGCTCTCGCACTGGTTCCGTTCGCGCTGCCGTCCAGCAAGCGCGTTGAACGCTCGGGCTTCGTGCCTGCGCCGCCACAGGCGGTGTATGCGCTGGTGTCAACAACGGCCGGCTTCCAGACCTTCAACCCCTACAAGGACGAAGAGCCGGACCTGAATATCAAACCGTTTGGACCCGAATCAGGAATCGGCGCCGGGTTCGCCTTTGCGGGCAAAAGCGCGACAGGCACACAAACCATCATCGCGGCGGAGACTGACCGGTCTGTCACCATGCAAATTGACCTCGGCTCCATGGGCAAGCCGGTTCAGTCGTTCACACTGACGCCGGAAAAAGACGGCACCCGCGTTGTCTGGGCCACCGAAAGCGCCTTCGGCTACAACCCAATCGGCCGGGTCTTTGGCCTCTTCATGGACGGGTATCTGGGCCCGACCTATGAGCGCGGTCTGGCCAACCTCGCAAAATCCGCCTCCGCCCGGCTCTAATTCCAAACAATCCCCGAAAGGACAAGATCATGCGTTACACCCTGATGCTTTACTCCCGCGAAGCCGATTTCGCCAATGTTCCGCCCGAAGCAATGGGAGAGCAACTGGCCATTTACGGACGTTACATTCAGTCGCTGAAGGACGCAGGCGTGTTCGTCGACACCGACTGGCTGCAGCCGACCTCAACAGCCACGACCATCACGCTGCGCGATGGCGCAAGGCACGTGCAGGACGGGCCGTTTGCCGAAACGAAAGAGCAGTTTGGCGGCTATTTCATCATCGACGTGCCGGATCTGGACGCGGCGATGGCCTGGGCGGAAAAATGCCCGAACGTGCATTACGGCCTTGTTGAAGTCCGCGCCTCGGCCATGCCCGCCGGCCAGAAGTGACGGGACAAATCAACATTGAGGCGCGCGTCAGCGAAATTGCGCGCGCCTCGCGGGGACGGCTCGTCGCCATGCTGGCGGTCGCCAGCCGCGATATCAGCGCGGCGGAGGACGCGGTGTCCGAAGCCTTTGCTTCGGCGCTGCAGAAATGGCCGTCCGACTTCCCGCGCAATCCTGAAGGCTGGCTGATGACAGTCGCCCGCAACCGCCTGCGCGACGCGGCCAAGTCAGCGTTCACCCGCACCAGCGTTCCCCTTGAACCAGCCCATGAAGACCATGAAACCATGTCACAAGACGCACATCAGGAGCATCTGACGGACATTCCTGATCAACGGCTGAAGCTGATGTTCGCCTGCGCCCATCCATCCATCAATCCGGCCATCCGCGCGCCGCTTATCTTGCAAACGGTCATGGGGCTTGAAGCGGCGGACGTCGCCCGGCTCTTTGCGCTTCCGGCGGCGGCGATGTCGCAGCGCCTTGTCAGGGCAAAAGTAAAAATCCGCGACGCTGGAATCCCGTTCCGCATTCCTGACCGCGGTGAAATGGCTGAACGGCTGGAGAGCGTGCTGGAGGCGGTCTACGGAATCTACGCCGACAGCTGGGAAAACGGCGCTGCGGACGTCATGGAAGACAGGGGCGTGGAGGCGCTTTATCTTGCGGAGCTTACCGCCGAACTGCTTCCCGCCGAGGCCGAGGCGCTCGGGCTCGCCGCGCTGATCACCTACAGCGCGGCCCGCGATTCCGCCCGGCGTGACGGCAATTCGGACTATGTTCCGCTCGGCTCTCAGGATCCAGCCCTTTGGGACAAGCGCCTCACGCTGCGCGGCGACCGCTATCTGCGGCTGGCGCTGGAGCGTCGCCAGACGGGCCGGTTTCAGCTGGAGGCGGCCATTCAATGCGCCCACATGGCGCGCCGCGGTTCCGGCGTCACCGACTGGGCGGCTGTGCTGATGCTGTATGAGGGTTTGATAGCGCTTGCGCCCAGCCTCGGCGCCGCCGTTGCGCGCGCGGCCGCCGTCGGCGAAGCGCACGGGCCGGAGGCGGGTTTGCGCGCATTGCGCCTGATTGACGACGCCGGCCGCCGGACCTTTCAGCCGGCGTTTGCCTGTGAAGCCCATCTTCAGGCAAAGGCGGGCAATCTTGATGAGGCGCTCAAGGCCAATCGCCGCGCGATCGACCTTTGCACCTCCGCGCCCATGCGCCGCCACTTGGAGAAAGAGCGCCAGCGCCTCAATGCGCAGCTGCACTAGCCGCGTTGACGGCCAAGTCATCAAAGCCTATATTTCGACCAGTTGAACCGACCAGTCGGCATTTTCCGTGCGCCAGATACAGGCCTCTGAAGCCAAGACCCACCTACCTTCGCTGCTCGACGATGTCGAGCGGGGCGAAACGCTGATCATCACCCGCCACGGTAAAGCGATCGCGCGGCTGGTGCCGGAGGAAGCGGCGGAGCGCGAAAATGTCGCCCAGACGATTGCGGCAATACGGGAGTTTCGCAAGACCATGCCGAAGCTGACGGTCGAAGAGATTATTTCGGCCAGGCACGAAGGACATCAATATTAATGCCTTTTGTTGTGGACGCGTCCATTGCCCCGGCAGCGTGGTTCATGCCAGACAAGTTCGACCCAACCGCTGAGCTGCGTTCGATCTGCTGAAGCTTGGCGCGCTCAGCATCTGGTGGTTTGAAGTCCGCAACCTTCTTATTATCAATGAACGCCGCGAAAGGCTCAGTCCCGAAAAGAGCTCAGGCGCGCTCGCGCTGCTGCGCAGTCTGCCAATTGATTTGGACCGCGATCCCGACGAGGGGATGATCCTGTTTCTTGCGCGTCGGCACCGGCTGACATTCTACGATGCATCCTACCTCGACGCCGCTATCCGCTCTGATCTTCCCCTCGTGACCCTCGACCGCAGACTGGCAGCCGCAGCGCGGTCGCAGAAGGTCAAACTGCTCAGCATCTTGGCGTGAAACCTCACTCCACCGCCATCATCGGCGCGGGCCCCGCCGGCCTTGCCGCCGCGCTTTATCTCAACCGCGCTGGACACCGCCCCGTCATCTTCGAACAGTTCGACAGACCCGCGCCGGTCGGCTCCGGCCTTATGCTCCAACCCACCGGCCTTTCTGTGCTCGCCGATCTCGGCCTTCTCCCCGCCATCATGGCGCTGGGCAACCGGATCGACCGGCTCCAGGGCGAGGACGCAAAGACCGGGCGCACGGTTCTGGATGTGCGCTATGCCGCCTTGGGCAAACACCGCTTCGGCCTCGCCGTCCACCGCGCGGCTTTGTTTACGGTTCTGCATGACTCCGTGAAAGCGGCGGGAATCATGATTGAGACCAGCCGCGAAATCTCCGGCATCGAACAGGCGCCGGCTGGAGCTTTCCTCATGGACAAATCCGGGAAAAGACATGGCCCGTTCGATCTTGTGGCGGACTGCTCCGGCGCGCGCTCAAGGCTTCGAAGCAAAATGAACCCGCCCCGCGAGCTTGCCTATGGTGCGCTCTGGGCGTCTCTGGATCATGTGCCCATCGGCCTTGACGATCACGCCCTCGTTCAGCGCTACGACAAGGCGAGTGTCATGATAGGCGTGCTGCCCATGGGCAGGTCCGAGCCGGGCGGCAGGAAGCAGGCGGCATTCTTCTGGAGCATCAAGCCGAAGGACTATCCCGCCGTCCAGCTGGATGGCCTGCCCGCCTGGAAGAACCGGGTGCGGGCGCTCTGGCCGCAGGCGCAGCCCTATCTCGATCAAATCCGTTCCTTCGACCAGTTCACCCTCGCCCGCTACGGTCACCACACAATGCGCAAACCGTTCGGAAATCGCACCGCCTATGTCGGCGACAGCGCCCATTGCACCAGCCCGCAGCTTGGCCAGGGCGCGAATATGGCGCTGCTCGACGCCAGGGCGCTGGCGAATGCTTTGGAGAACACGGGAAGTATTCCTGAAGCGCTTGATCATTATGCCAGAACCCGCCGCTGGCACATGCGCCTGTTCCAGGCCCTCTCCGCCGCCTTCACGCCCTTTTATCAATCCGACTCGGCATCATTGGCCATGATCCGCGACCGCCTTGTCCCAATAATCGCCCGCATTCCCCCCGCCCCGCAGTTTCTGGCAAGCATGGTATCTGGAACCGTTATCGATCCATTCAAGCCCATCGGTCTGCAGGAAGCGGACTGGCTCTCCGCAAAGGCTTCAGATGAGTGACGCCCGCCCGTCCGTGCTCGTCATCGGCGGCTCCGGAATGTTCGGCGCGCATCTCTGCCGTCGTCTGGCTCGGCTTGGAATTTACCAAATCCGCATCGGCGGCAGAAACCCGGAAAATGCCGCCGCATTGATGGAGGAGCTGCTCGCAATCGACGCTGGATGCGGCGCGCGCTTTTTCCCGGCAGACCGGAACAAGGTTACCGCCGAAGACCTGCGACAGCTAGGCATTGCCGCTATCGTCGATGCGGCAGGTCCGTTTCAGGGAAGCCCGCTTCGATTGGCTGAGGCGGCTGTTGACGCGGGCATCCACTATATCGACCTCGCCGACGCGCGGGACTTCGCGGCCCGCGTTCCAGCGCTTGACGCAAGCGCGAAAGCCGCCAATGTCGCCGTCCTTACCGGCGCAAGCTCGACACCCGCCCTCTCCAACGCCATGCTGCGCGATCTGACATCGGGCTGGCAGAGCATCGACCGCATCTGGGTCTCCATCGTTCCCGGCAACCGCGCGCCGAGGGGACGCTCGGTGATCGACGCCATTCTGTCATGGACGGGCGAGCCGGTGCGCGTCTTTGACGACGGGCGATGGCAGACGCAGGCCGGATGGAGCGGCAATCGCAAAGTTTCCCTCGGCGGCCACGGTCTTCGGCACTCCTGCCTCGCCGAAACCCCTGACCTTGATGTGCTGGTGGGGGATTTTCATCCCCGCGTCTCCGCGCGTTTCCACGCGGGGCTTGAACTGGGGATCATGCATCATGGAATGCGGCTGCTGGCTGGCATGCGCAGCTGGCGGCTGCTGCCGCAGCTGACAAAGTTCGGCGCGGCCCTCCATGCCGCCGCCAGACTGCTCGAACCGTTTGGCACAGATGCGGGCGGCATGGTGGTTGAGGCAGAGGGTGTGCATAAGAGCGGTGCAGCCGTCCGGGTGGAGGCGCGCTTGATTGCCACGGACGGCCACGGGCCAATCATACCGGCGCTCGCCATTGTCGCGCTGCTCAAGAAAATATCAGACGGAACGCTCGCATTCCGTGGCGCGGCACACGCGGGTCGGCAGCTTGCCATGAAAGAGGTTCTCGACCTCGTCCCGGACCTATCCATCCATATTGAAAGCGATGAACGGCCTTTGGACGAAGCCCTTTTCAAGCGCGTTCTCGGCAAAGAATTTGCGTCCATTCCCGAAGTCACGCAATTCCTTCATCGAGGCGCGCCCGCTGTGCTCGGCGAAGGCGAGGCCGACATTGAGCCGCCGCAGAACCCCGCGGGCCGTATCCTCTCCGCCCTCTTCCGCTTCCCGAAGCCCGGCAAAGCGCAGCCCGTCTCTGTGCTGGTGGAGCAAGTTGGCGGCGGCGAGCGCTGGCTGCGCCGCTATCCGGGGCGGGACATGCTGTCCTTCATGAGCCATGGCGATCCCGAAACTCAGACGCTCGTGGAGCGCTTCGGACCTTTTTCTTTTCGAATGAAAATCACCGGCCATCGCGACGGGCTCGACTTGCGGATGCTCTCCGCCCGACTCGGCCCCTTGGCCCTGCCGCGCTTCATGGTGCCTGACATAACTGCAACTGAGCGCGCAGATGAACAAGGGCGCCACCTGTTCGACGTGTCTATCAGCCTGCCCATGATCGGCAGGATCGTCCGTTACACAGGCTGGCTGACGCTCGAATAATAGTCAGCCCATTTCGGATCGACATTCGCCTTCGCCGAATCCCCGCCCGCCCATTGCATCACCTTCTTATCCATCACACGGAACCAGAGCGGCGCGATTAGCGCCAGCTTGTAGCACCCCGGATACCCGCTCGGCAGGCGCGGCAATTCCTTGAAATTGCGCAGCGACTGGTAGGGCCGCAGCGGGTTGGCGTGGTGGTCGGAATGGCGCTGCAGGTGGAAAAGCATCAGGTTGGACGCGATGTGGTTGGTGTTCCATGAATGATGCGGCTGGCATGGCTCATACCGGCCGCTGGGAAGCTTGGCGCGCAGTAATCCGTAGTGCTCCACATAGTTCGCCAGCGTCAGCTGCAGCCAGCCGATGAAATGGTGCAGGATAATGAAAGGCAGAACAATCCAGCCAAGCGCCCAGACCAGTGCTGCGGCCATTGCAATCGTCACCGCATAGCCCTGCAGCAGATCATTTTTCCAAACCCAGAACCCCATTCCTTTCTTCAAAAGCCGCTCGCGCTCCATAGTCCATCCGCGCACGGCCGTCCCCGGCAGCTCACGCAGCGCGAAGCGGTAGACGCTTTCGCCGAGCCGTGCCGAAGCCGGGTCCTCCGGCGTCGCCACCATGATATGGTGGCCGCGATTGTGCTCGATGCAGAAATGTCCGTAGCCGGTCAGCGCATTGATGATCTTCGCTCCCCACTGGTCCGCCCGGTTCTGCTTGTGGCCAAGCTCATGCCCGACCGTCAGCCCCGCCCCGCTCGCCACCCCAGCCCCTGTGACGAGCGCAATTGACGCCCATAGCGGCAGGTCCAGCGTTGCGATAGCCCACAAGCTGGCAAGGAAACTCGCATAGAAAACCGGCACGGAAGCAAACAGCAGGAAGCGATAGAACTGGTCCTCGGACAATTGTTCAATCACGGCCTCCGGCGGATTGTTCTCATCCTCGCCAATCAGCCAGTCCAAGAGCGGCACCAGACCGAAATAGACCGCGATTGGGAGCAACGAAAAAAGCGGCGACCCCGTCCATGCGAGCAGCAAGGCTGAAATGAGCGGCATGGAAGGCGAGAACACCGAAAAAAGCCAAAGCCAGCGCTTGCCGTCCCGGTACTCGACGCGGCTGCCATCGGTAGTTTGGCTGACGAAGATCATGGTTTTGGCTCCAGACTCCTTGTCGCAATGTTGACACGCCAAGCAGCATTTTAATATAGGTTGGCACGCGGCAGAAGGCAAAACGACTGGTTTAACAATGGCAAAGACAGCAGCATCCAAGTCCCACGTCTCGGGCGGCTGCCTCTGCGGCTCGATCAGGTTCGAGGTAAGCGCTGCACCCGACAAGCCGCACACATGCTCGTGCAAAATGTGCCAGCGCCACACCGGCGCGCTGACGGCGGCTTGGGTCGAGTTCCCAAAAGACGCAGTCGAGTGGACCGGGTCGGGCGGTCAGCCCGCGACTTTTCGCTCATCGGACTATTCAAGCCGTGCTTTCTGTAAAGAATGCGGCAGCTCAATCGGCGCAATCGACGACGCCCCGGTTGTGGCCCTGCTCATCGGCTGCTTTGATAAAAACAAGGCTGCAAGCCTCGCCCCGCAATATCACTCTTACCGAGCCGGGCGCCCCAAATGGTGGAAAGTCAGCGTCGGGGATTGATGTCAGAGATCGCCATCCGCATCATTCCAGCCCAAACCGCCGCAGACCTCGCCGCCGCCGCGTCTCTCTTCCGCGCCTACGCCGCCTCGCTGCCCATCAGCTTGGATTATCAGGATTTTGAAGCCGAACTCGCCGAGCTCCCCGGCAAATACGCGCCGCCGCGTGGCGCGCTTTTTCTGGCGCGCAATTCTGCGGGAGCGGCGCTGGGATGCGTCGCGCTACGGCCGTTTGACGGCAGTGAAGTCTGTGAAATGAAGCGCCTCTATGTCGCGCCCGGCGGTCGTGGTTTGGGCTTGGGCAGGGCGCTGGCGGAAGTGATCATCGCAGAGGCCGCGCGGCTCGGCTACCGCGAGATGCGCCTCGACACGCTGCCTTCGATGACTGCCGCAGTGTCGCTCTATGGCTCCGTTGGCTTTCAGCCCATCGCGGCCTATTACGACACGCCCATCGCCGGGACGCTGTTCTTCTCAAAAAAACTTTGAGCGATTGACGCCCGATCCCTTGCGGCTTTGATTAATCACCTATAGTTAGAACCGTAACGTTCGTTACGCCAGCCCCGAGTTCCGACGCATGACCATCCACATCGAACCAGAAGCCCTGACCGACCGGCAGAAAGCCGTGCTCGACGCGGCCTTGGCGGCAATGGTGGCCGAAGGTGACGCGCTGACCATGTCGTCTGTGTCCAAGCGCGCGGCGTGCTCGAAGGAGACGCTGTATAAGTGGTTCGGCGACCGCGACGGGCTTTTGACCGCGACAGTGCGCTGGCAGGCGTCAAAAGTGCATGCGCCTGTCATTGACAAGGCGCGGCTTGACCGCCCTGCCCTGACCGCCATTCTCGAGCAGTTCGCCTGCGAATGGCTGACGGTTATCTCTTCGGAGACCTCCATCGCATTGAACCGAATGGCAGTCAGCCACGCCGCATCGGGTAAAACAAGCCTTGGCACAATTGTGCTGAAGAATGGCAGGCAGGCCATGGGCCGCCGCCTCGAACCTGTTTTGGAAGCTGCGGACAAGGCCGGGCTTCTGAAGATTGAGGATTTCGACGCGGCTTTCCGAACCTTCTTCGGCCTTGTTTTGAGAGACGTGCAGATACGCCTTCTGCTCGGAGATAAAATCGAGCTCAGCGCGCCGAAAATCGCCAGCGACGCCGCCGAAGCCACCCGCCAACTCATCGCCCTTTACGGGGTGAGGAACAATTAGACCGCTTAACAGGGAAGGATAAATCCATGCGTGTTTATTATGATCGCGACGCCGATCTCAATCTGATCAAGTCGAAGAAAGTCGTCATCGTCGGCTATGGCATCACAGGGCCGCGCCCATGCCTTGAACCTCAAGGATTCCGGCGCCAAGGAACTGCGCGTCGCCTTGAAGCCGGGCTCGCCGACCGCCGCCAAGGTGGAAGCCGACGGAATTCAGGTCATGTCCGTCGCCGACGCCGCCAAATGGGGCGACTTGCTCATGATGGCAACGCCGGACGAATTGCAGGCCGACATCTGGAAGAACGACATCGCCGCCAACATCCGCGACGGCGCGGCCATCGCCTTCGCCCACGGCCTCAACATCCATTTCGGCCTGATCGAGCCCAGCAAAAAGATCGACGTCGTCATGATCGCGCCTAAGGGCCCCGGCCACACCGTGCGCGGCGAATACCAGAAGGGCGGCGGCGTGCCCTGCCTCATCGCCATCAATCAGGACGCCTCCGGCAACGCCCATGACCTCGCGCTCTCCTACGCCTGCGGCGTCGGCGGCGGCCGCTCGGGCGTCATTGAGACAACGTTCCAGGAAGAATGCGAGACCGATCTGTTCGGCGAGCAGGTCGTGCTCTGCGGCGGCCTGGTCGAGCTGATCCGCGCCGGATTTGAAACGCTGGTCGAGGGCGGCTACGCCCCCGAAATGGCCTATTTCGAATGCCTGCACGAGGTGAAGCTGATCGTTGACCTGATCTATGAAGGCGGCATCGCCAACATGAACTATTCGATCTCCAACACCGCAGAATGGGGCGAATATGTCACCGGCCCGCGCATCATCACGGACGAGACCAAAGCCGAAATGAAACGCGTCCTGACAGACATCCAGACCGGCAAATTCACCAGCGAATGGATGCAGGAATACCGCTCCGGCGCCGCGCGGTTCAAAGGCATAAGGCGGATGAACGACAGGCATCAGATCGAGGAGGTCGGCGAGAAGCTGCGCGGGATGATGCCTTGGATCGGGAAGAACAAGCTGGTGGATAAGGCGCGGAATTGATTCTTATGGGATCTTTGCCTCATCGGCTTTATCGCTCAGACGTTGAGGACACCTATTTGCGCAAATTTGTTGAAGAGGGCGAAATCTTTTTTCGCCCTCTCACTCACTTTCGCACTGTCGAAGATCCGGTTCGCAGGGACGAAAATGAAGGTGTATATGAAAAAAATGCAGCCGGCCTAAAATTGGAGATTGATTTTCACGGCAGTGGCAAATTCGCTCATGCGGTAAATATGGATCATGGCGCAATGAAATGGTCGACCAAGCATGCCGACCAAATACACATATATTGCTTCTCACTTTGCCCGCAGCCGAGTTTTGGAAGCTCGACACTAAAGGTCTTTGATGTCCCCGGACTTCTAACCCACATGGGTGCTTGCCTAGCCAGTTCCAATTTCGAAGTGCGTCACGGCCCAGTCAACTACTACGATGACACCCTGCCCCCAAGCGGAGGATTGCCAGACAATGTTTGGCTTGAAAAACGAAAAAAGTATTCGCATGAACAAGAGTATAGAATTGCGTTCTTTGTAAAAAGGCGCGAGTTGTATCAGGAAATGTTTCCCTCTCTTTATGGCGGCGCGAACGCCGATATTCCCAAGCACATAAAGGCCCGTGTTGGAAACTTGTCGCAATTTTCTCGTTTATTGCCAGAGTGCTGAAACCGCTGCGACTGCCCCATCGATTATCCAAAGACCTTTGTCTCCGGAGCACCTTGAAACAGAACAAGTTTTTCAGTTAGCAGCGCTGCCCCAGTATTTCGTCATCCCGGCCAAGGAGCGAAGCGACGCGAGCCGGGACCCATTCCGGCAAAGCGTGTGAAGCAAAAACTGGTTCAGAATCAATCACTTGTTTTCTTTACCGGAATGGGGCCCGGATATCGCTGCGCGATTCCGGGATGACGGCGAAGCTGGGAGGTATGCCTTTTAACTCTCATCCTCCTCAAAAAACGCCTCAATGTCCCTGTGCCCCTCCAGCACGTTCACCACTTCCAGCACATCCCCTTCATACCGAAAAAAGATCACATAGCTCTTGAACGCATAGCTGCGGATTAGCGGCCTAAGCTCCGGTCGCGCGCGACCCATCGTGCCGGGAAGCAAGGCCAGATGTTCGCATTTCTGGATGAGCCGGTCAGCGAAATTTTCCGCAAGCGCCCGGCTGCCGCTTTCCTGTGCGATATAGCGGGCAATGTCGGAAATATTGTCGAGCGCATCGCTGGTGAAGCGCAGGATTGGCATCAAGAGGCGGAGGAAATCTGGC
>CAWDIY010000002.1:0-40838 GCA_963802455.1 uncultured Alphaproteobacteria bacterium
GCGATGGCGTCGATCACATCGCTCTTCAAAACCTGCCCGCGCTTGCCGGAACCCGCGTCAACGCTGACGCCGCTGTCGGCCATCATCTTTGCGGCGGCGGGGGCGGGCGGCATGGACGTGGCAGCGGGCGCAGCGGCTGCGGCGCGGCGCAGTGCGGCTTTTCTGGTTCAGCAGCCTTTGCAGCCGGGGCGGCGGCAGCGCCCGCCAGCGGCGATCATGCCGAGCAGGCCGCCGGGCGAAACCGTGTCGCCTTCCTTGACGGTGATTTCGGACAGGACGCCGGAGGCGGGCGACGGCACTTCGATGGAGACTTTGTCGGTCTCCAGCTCAAGCAGCGTCTCATCGGCCTTGACCGGGTCACCGGCCTTCTTCAGCCATTTGCCGACCGTCGCTTCCGAGACGGACTCGCCGAGGGTTGGTACGCGGATTTCTGTTGCCATTTCAGTTCCCGATCATTTTCTTAATTGCCAAGCGCGTCTTCGAGGAAGGCGGCAAGCTGTGCGAGATGTTTGGACATGAGGCCGGTCGCCGTTGAGGCAGAAGCCGGGCGGCCGGTGTAACGGACGCGCTGATGCTTGGCGTCGATGTGGGCGAGCACCCATTCAAGATAGGGATCGACAAACGACCAAGCGCCCATGTTTTTGGATTCTTCCTGACACCAGACCATTTCCGCATTTTTGAAGCGCGACAATTCGGTGATCAGAGCTTTGGCCGGGAAGGGGTAGAGCTGCTCGAGCCGCAGAATATAGACATCATTCGTGCCGCGCTTCTCGCGCTCTTCGTACAGGTCGTAATAGACCTTGCCGGAGCACAGGACCACACGGCGGATTTTGGAATCCTTGACCAGCTTGATTGGCTCGTCCTTCAAATATTGCGCATCGTCCCAGAGCAGTCGGTGGAACGAGGATTCGCCCGACATGTCCGCCAGCGTCGACACGGCGCGCTTGTGACGCAACAGCGACTTCGGCGTCATCAGGATCAGCGGCTTGCGGAAATCGCGGCGCAGCTGGCGGCGCAGAATGTGGAAATAGTTCGACGGCGTGGTGACGTTCGCCACCTGCATATTGTCCTCGGCGCACATTTGCAGGAAGCGCTCCAGACGCGCTGACGAATGCTCCGGCCCCTGCCCCTCATAGCCATGCGGCAGCAGGCAGACGAGGCCGGACATGCGCAGCCATTTGCGCTCGCCCGACGAGATGAACTGGTCGAACAGAACCTGCGCGCCATTGGCAAAATCGCCGAACTGCGCCTCCCACAAGGTCAGCGCGTTTGGCCGCGCCAGCGAATAGCCATACTCAAAACCGAGCACCGCCTCTTCGGACAGCATCGAGTTGATCACCTCAAACCGCGCCTGCGCCGGTGACAGATTGGCGAGCGGAATGTAGCGTTCTTCATTTTCCTGATCGTAGAGAACCGAATGCCGCTGCGAGAAAGTGCCGCGCTCGCAGTCCTGGCCGGAGAGCCGGATCTTGTGGCCGTCAAGGCAGAGCGAGCCGAACGCCAGCGCCTCGGCCATGGCCCAGTCAATCCCCTCGCCGGTCTCCATCATTTTGGCGCGCCCCTCAAGGAAACGCTGGATGGTCTTGTGGGCGTTGAAGCCATCCGGCAGGCTCGTCAGAACCTTGCCGATTTCCTTCAGCTGCTTGAGCGGCACCGCCGTCTTGCCGCGGCGCGGATCGTCCTCATCATCCGCCTTGCGCAGGCCCGACCAGACGCCGTCGAGCCAGTCCGCCTTGTTCGGCTTATAGGCCTGGCCCGCCTCGTATTCGATCTCAAGCTTGGCGCGCCAGTCGGCCTTCATCGCGTCAAATTCGGCTTCGGTGATAACGCCCTCGGCGATCAGCTTCTTGCCGTAGATCGTCGCCGTCGTCTCATGCGCGCGGATATTCTTGTACATGATCGGCTGTGTGAAGGCCGGCTCGTCGCCCTCATTGTGGCCGTAGCGGCGGTAGCAGAACATGTCGACGACGACCGGCTTGTGGAACTTCATCCGGTATTCGACGGCGATCTTGGTGGCGAACACCACGGCTTCCGGATCATCGCCATTGCAATGGAAAATCGGCGCCTCGATCATCTTCGCCACATCCGACGGATAGGGCGAGGAGCGCGAGAAGCGCGGGTTGGTGGTGAAGCCGATCTGGTTGTTGATGATGAAATGCACCGTGCCGCCGACCCTGTGGCCGCGCAGGCCCGACAGGCCGAGAATCTCCGCCACCACGCCCTGCCCTGCAAAGGCCGCGTCGCCATGCAGCAGCAGCGGCATGACTTTCACGCGTTCGCGCAGCGGAATGATGTCGCCCTCAAACACGGTCGCCATCTGGTCCTGCTTGGCGCGGGCTTTGCCCATCACCACCGGGTTGACGATCTCCAGATGCGAGGGATTGGCGGTCAGCGACAGATGCACCTTGTTGCCGTCAAACTCGCGGTCGGAGGATGCGCCCAGATGATATTTCACATCGCCCGAGCCTTCGACTTCCTCCGGCGCATAGGAGCCGCCTTTGAACTCGTGGAACACGGCGCGGTGCGGCTTGCCCATGAACTGGGTCAGCACATTGAGGCGGCCGCGGTGTGCCATGCCGAGGATGATTTCCTTGAGGCCGAGCGTGCCGCCGCGCTTGACGATCTGCTCCAAAGCCGGGATCAGCGCCTCCGCGCCGTCGAGGCCAAAGCGTTTGGTGCCCTTGTATTTGACATCGATGAACTGCTCAAACCCTTCCGCCTCGACCAGCTTCTGCAGGATCGCCTTCTTGCCGTTGGCGGTGAATTCAATCGCCTTGTCCGGCCCCTCGATGCGCTGCTGAATCCAGCCCTTTTCCTCGGGCTCGGACATGTGCATGAATTCGACGCCCAGCGTCGAGCAGTAGGTCCGCTCGAGAATGTCGATCATCTCGGGCACGGTCGCATATTCGAGGCCGAGCACATTATCGATGAAAATCTTGCGGTCCATGTCGGCTTCGGTGAAGCCGTAGGCGCTGGGCGACAGCTCATTATAGTCGTCAATCGGCGCCGCAATGCCGAGCGGGTCGAGCTTGGCATGAAGATGGCCGCGCATCCGGTAGGCGCGGATCATCATGATGGCGCGCACAGAATCGCGCGCCGCCTGATTGACGTCGCCAATCGTGGCGGGCTTGCGCCTCGGCAGCCTTGCTCTTGATCTTGTCAAACAGCACGGCTTCGACCTTCGGCCAGTTGCCGTCCAGCGCCGAAACCAGTTCGCCATTGGCCGGCAGCGGCCAGTTCGGCTTTTGCCAGGAGGCGCCGCGCGCGCCGTCGGATGCGCCTTCGCCAAGCCCGGCGAAAAACGCCTGCCACTGCGCATCGACCGAATTGGGGTCAGCCTGATAGCGGGCCTGCAAATCTTCGATATAGGCGGCGTTGGAACCGTTCCAGGAAGGAAAGGGATGGCCGAATTTTCATGATGTCAGTTGCCTTTCAACACTTCAACCAATGTCTTGCCAAGCCGCGCCGGCGAGGGCGAGACGCGGATGCCCGCCGCCTCCATCGCCGCGATCTTGTCTTCCGCGCCGCCCTTGCCGCCGGAAATGATCGCTCCGGCATGGCCCATGCGCCGGCCGGGAGGCGCGGTGCGGCCGGCGACAAAACCGACCATGGGTTTCCTGCGCCCGCGCTTGGCCTCATCGGCGATGAACTGCGCCGCGTCCTCTTCCGCCGAGCCGCCGATTTCGCCGATCATGACGATGCTTTGGGTTTCATCGTCGGCGAGGAACATTTCCAGCATGTCGATGAACTCGGTGCCCTTGACCGGATCGCCGCCAATGCCGACCGCCGTTGTCTGGCCAAGCCCTTCATTGGTGGTCTGGAACACGGCCTCATAGGTCAGCGTGCCGGAGCGCGAGACGATGCCGACATTGCCCTTTTTGAAAATCGACCCCGGCATGATGCCGATCTTGCATTCATTGGGGGTGAGAACACCCGGGCAGTTCGGCCCGATCAGCCGCGATTTGGAACCCGCCAACTGCTTCTTCACCTTGATCATGTCCGCCACCGGAATGCCTTCCGTGATGCAGACGATCAGCTCAATCTCCGCCGAAATCGCCTCGCGATCGCATCCGCAGCAAATGGCGGCGGCACATAGATGGCGCTCGCATTCGCGCCGGTCTTTTGCTTGGCCTCCAGCACCGTGTCGAACACCGGCAGCCCGGTCTCCTCATGCCTCTGCCCGCCCTTGCCCGGCGTCACCCCGCCGACCATCTTGGTGCCATAGGCGAGCGCCTGCTGGGTATGGAATGTTCCCTGCGCGCCGGTGAGGCCTTGGCAGATGACTTTGGTGTGGGTGTTGATGAGGATGGACATCAGCTAGTGCGCCTTGAATGGATTGATGACAGTGACTGAGCCGTATTTCTGGCCATGATTGAGGTCTTCGGTGTAAAGGATCGGCGCGCCGAGGCGCTCGGCGGCAGCGATAACCGCGCCGTCGAAATAACTAATCTGGTAGCGCCGCGAGAACTCGACGCCTGACCGGACCAGATCAGCGTCAACCGGCAGAATCGGAAAACCCTCGAGCCTGGCAAGCCAAGCGTCAATGACCGGCGGCTTGAGAGGCGCTTCAATCTTACCGGGCTTCGTGACATTGACATAGAACTCAACCAGAATCTGCCCTGAGAGAGAGAACTCTTGGGTCGCAATGATGTCGCGGGCGATGGCTTGTTTATGGCGTTCATCCGGTTTTGCGGCCGCGGCGTAAATCAGAATGTTCGTGTCGAGGAAGCAGTCTATCCTCATAAAGCTCCTCCCGGTTCCACTTGAAGTCAGGCCCGAGCCGGGCGGTGGACGTGTCGATCAAATGCAGCAATCCTGCACGTGCCTCTTCCCTGCGTGCATGGTCATCGACCACGTTCTGAAGGTGCGCCCGCACCATGGCGTTCACCGTCGTGCCTTGCTGCTCGGCAAAAGCCCGCGCGCGCTCCAAAATCTCTTCGTCAATCGCAAGCGTGATGTTCTTCATCGCCGTTCTCCACACATATTCACACGTAGACTATATGTGTGAATATGTGTAATTTCAAATCACTTTCTCACCGCCTTCACAATCTTCTGCGCCGCATCATCCAGATCATCCGCCGCGATCACATTCAGCCCGCTGCCGCTCAATATCTGCTTGCCGAGCTTCACATTCGTCCCCTCCAGCCGCACCACCAGCGGCACCTGCAGGCCGACGGCTTTCACCGCCGCGATCACACCATTGGCGATGATGTCGCATTTCATGATGCCGCCGAAAATATTGACGAGGATGCCTTTGACCTTCGGGTCCGAGGTGATGATTTTGAACGCCGCCGTCACCTTTTCCTCCGTCGCGCCGCCGCCGACATCGAGAAAGTTAGCCGGCTCTTCGCCATAGAGCTTGATAATGTCGAGCGTCGCCATCGCCAGCCCCGCGCCATTGACCATGCAGCCGATGGAGCCGTCGAGGGCAATGTAGGAAAGGTCAAATTTCGACGCTTCGATTTCTTTCGGGTCCTCCTCCGTCTCATCGCGCAGGGCGACCACATCCGGATGGCGGAACAGCGCGTTGGAATCGAATGTCACCTTGGCGTCGAGGCAATGAACATTGCCTGCCTTGGTCAGGATCAGCGGGTTGACCTCCAGCATCGCCATGTCTTTTTCAACAAACGCCCGGTAAAACTGCCCGCCGATCTTCGCCGCCTGCTTGGCTTGGTCGCCGGTCAGGTTCAGCGCCTTGGCAATCGCCCGGCCATGATGCGGCATGTAGCCGGTGGCGGGATCGACGGTGAAAGTGACGATCTTCTCCGGCGTGTCATGCGCCACTTCCTCAATATTCATGCCGCCTTCCGTCGAGACGACAAAAGCGACTTTCGAGGTTTCGCGGTCGACCAGCATCGACAGGTAAAATTCCTTGTCGATGGCCGCGCCGTCTTCAATGTAGAGCCGGTTGACCTGCTTGCCCGCAGCGCCGGTCTGCAAGGTCACCAGCGTGTTGCCGAGCATTTCCTTGGCGTTGGCTTCGACCTCTTCCAGAGATTTGACAACGCGCACGCCGCCTTTGGCATCCGCCGCAAGCTCCTTGAATTTGCCCTTGCCGCGCCCGCCCGCGTGAATCTGGCTCTTCACCACATAGACCGGCCCCGGCAGCTGCTTCGCGCCCGCAATGGCCTCGTCCACCGTCAGCGCCGGGTAACCCGCCGACACCGGCACGCCGAACTCTTTCAGCACGGCTTTCGCCTGATATTCATGAATGTTCATATCTCAGGCTCCGTCAGGATTATTTCTTCAGGTTCGGCGCAATCGCGATGCAGGCCTCGCAAAGCCCCGCGACCGAGGCCACCGACTTTTCAAACAGCTTCTGCTCGCTCTTGTTCAGTTCGATCTCGATAATGCGCTCAACGCCATTCGCCCCGATCACCACCGGCACGCCAACATACATGTCCTTGACACCATATTGCCCGGCCAGATGCGCTGCGCACGGCAGGACGCGCTTTTTGTCTTTGAGGTAGGCCTCCGCCATCTGGATCGCGGACGAGGCGGGGGCGTAATAGGCCGAGCCGGTCTTCAAAAGCCCTACAATTTCCGCGCCGCCGTCGCGCGTGCGCTGGATGATGGCGTCGAGCTTCTCCTTCGAGGTCCAGCCCATTTTGACCAAATCCGGCAGCGGAATGCCCCCCACCGCCGAATAACGCGGCAGCGGCACCATGGAATCGCCGTGCCCGCCCAGCACGAATGCCGTCACATCCTCAACCGACACCTTGAACTCATCGGCGAGGAAATAGCGGAACCGAGCTGAGTCCAGCACACCCGCCATGCCGACCACCATATTCTTCGGCAGGCCCGAAAACTTCTGCAGCGCCCAGACCATGGCGTCGAGCGGATTGGTGATGCAGATGACAAAGGCTTTCGGCGCATATTTCTTGATGCCCGCGCCCACCTGCTCCATGACTTTCAGATTAATGCCCAGAAGGTCATCGCGGCTCATGCCGGGCTTCCTCGGCACGCCGGCGGTGACAATGCACACATCCGCGCCCTCGATGCCCTTATAGTCATTGACGCCGACCAGCCTTGAGTCAAAACCGTCAATCGTCGAGGACTGCGCGATGTCGAGCGATTTGCCCTGCGGCATGCCTTCGGCGATGTCGAACATGATAATGTCGCCAAGGTCCTTCAGCCCCGCCATATGCGCGAGCGTGCCGCCGATCATGCCTGAGCCGATGAGTGCGATTTTATTGCGTGCCATGCTGGATTTCCCGGAATAAGGTGACGTTGAGACAGCGGAATTTCTCAATTCGGATATGCTGAAACGGAAAAAAACACAAACGATTATTTTCGCATCAACAAATTCAATCGGTTAGTTTGTTTTTGAATTACGTAAGCGTCAATCATTTCTGCGTCTTTAGACCAACGCCGCAGCTTTCTGCCGCCGTTTGTCCCACGCCGCGACATAGGCTTCGCTCGCCATTTCGATCAGCCGCGACGACGTGCGGGTGAATTCGCCAACTTTCAGCCCGGCTTTCACAGAATAAATGTCGTCCGGCGCGTCGGCGGCTGTGATGAAGATGCGGCTGCCGAAATCGTAGAGCACGTCGATCAGGATGATGAAACGCTTGGCCTCGTTGCGCTTGGTAAAATCCAGATGCGGCACATGATCGATGAAAATTGTCGGATAGAGCTTGGCCAGCGCCAGATAATCGGCAGCGCCCAGCGGCTTGGCGCAAAGATCATCAAACCCGAACCGCGCGGCGCTGGGCGCGGACAGCGGAATCTCAAACCGGTGGCCGCGCACCAAGATTGTTTTTGGCGCCGCTTCTTCATGCGCCGTCACCAGCGACCAAGCCTCATTCATGGCCGCATCGGCAATGGGGCCGAGCGGAGTGCGGTAAATTGCCATGTTTTTCAGCTTTTCCCGCCGGTAATCCATCTTAGCGTCGAGATTGAAAATGTCGGCATGGCGTTTCAGCAGCGCGATGAAAGGGAGAAACAGTTCGCGGTTCAGGCCGTTGTGATACAAATCGCCCGGTTCGACATTTGATGTGGCGACAAGCGCGACGCCTTCCTCAAACAGAACCTTGAACAGCCGCGACAGGATCATCGCATCGGCGATATCGAGCACATGGAACTCGTCAAAGCATAACAGCCGCGCTTCATTCGCCAAATCTCGGGCGACCGGCGCGATCGGGTCCTCCTCATTGTTCTCACCGCGCTTGAACGCCTGACGGTGCGCATGAATGCGCTCATGCACATCCTGCATGAAGGCGTGAAAATGCACGCGGCGCTTGGCGGATTCCGGGCAGGCGGCGAAAAACATGTCCATCAGCATCGTTTTGCCGCGCCCGACTAAGCCGTGAATGTAGAGGCCGCGAACGGGGAGACGCTTGTCCTTGCCGCTGAAAAGCCTCGACAAAAACGATGTCCGGCCATTTCCGGACATGTGAGCCAGCTCACGGTTCAGCCCATCCAGCCGCCCGACAAGTGCTTCCTGCGCCGGATCGCGCGCCAGCTTTTGGGCTGCGACGGCAAGATCATAAGCGGTTTTGACCGGTTGGCCGTGCGTTTTGCTCGTCATCTTGACCAATCAGGCAATAAAAAGCCGGGATGCTGCCATCCCGGCTGGTTATTGGATTTTGTCAGCGAGTCAAGCTGATGGCGCTGCCGCCGGATGTCTGGCCGCTGTAGCCCCCGCCCGCGCCATACAGCTTGGCGACCGCCGTGCCGCCCTCGTCATAGAGCGTCAGCTGTTTGCCGGCGACATTCCAGGATTTCACATTGGCCATTTCGCCCGGGCATTTCAGCGGCCCGGCGCGGAAGCCTTGGCCGAATTTGGTCTGCGGCGTCGCCACTTTGCAGGACTGTCCCGCAACATTGACATTCCAGACCCCGGCAATGCCGCCAACCGTCAAATCCGGCCCGGTGGGGGCAGCCGCAACTTCGGTGCCAACCGCAGGCGCTGTCGGCGTCAATGTCTTTATCCCGCCCGGATTCGTCGGCGCGGCGGGAAACTGCGCCGGATCAACCGCTGCGACCTGCGTGCCGGCGGGATTTGTCGGAGGTGGCAGCTGGCTTTGCTGCACAACGCCGGTCGGCGCGGCGGCCAGCGGCGCGGGTCCGGTGTCAATACCGGAAATGCGCGAACTCTGGCAGCCGCCCAGACCAAGGGCCGCGACAAGCAGCGCCGATGCCGCTTTTGAAGTCAATCTCATCATGTGTCTCCCCACATCGCTCGCCAGTGATCAGGCGCCTATTGCATTACCTTGCGTCGATAGAATGGCCTCTTGCCGCAAATGCAACCTCTAAGCCGATGAATCCTGCAATTTTACGCAAATTTTAGCGATACTATGGCGCAATCGTCACGCTTGGCACGAACACATAGCCGGAAGGGCCGACAATATGGCATTCGCGCAGACCATGCGGCTTGTCCACCGAGCCTGACAGAATCACCTCGCCCATCGCCCGCGCCGCCGCCTCGGCCCGGTCCGGATCGCAGCCATAGACCCGGATTTCAACGCCCGCGCCCCTTGCCTCAATGCCAGCCACCACGCCGTGCAGCCTATGGTCAAGATAGGCATGGTCCGCATGCAGCATGACCGGCGAGCCTTCGATGACAAGGGCGGCGAAATCCGGATCGGCATACAGAAGATTGGCCGACAGCACCTCGCGCAGGAACGCGGCCATCGGTTCTATCTCAGGGACCAGCAGATTGATGCCGACGCCTCTCGGCAGCGACCTGCCATAGGCGTCGGGGGACATGAAGGCCTCGCCGATCCGTTTTTTCATGATCGTTCTCTCACACGCGGCAAAGAGGCCGGACCGAATGTCTTGTCAAGCCGGACGCAGGGCAAGCGCAATGTCTCCCGCCACTTTCTCGCCGGAAAGCCGCGCCCCGCCGCAGGTTTGGATCAAAGGCCCCGCCAGCGCCTCGCCGGCGAAATAAATCCGCTCGGCAACCGGCTCGGCCAATATGTCCCGCGCCTTGGCTCTTCCCGGACGCGCTGCAGCGTAAGCGCCGCGCACCGTCGGCTCGGCCCCCCAGTTGGTCATCATCGAGCGGCCAACCAGTTTCTTCACATCTGAACCGAATATCCCCGCCAAGCGGTCAACAGCAAAGTCGCGCGCGGCAGCCTCCCCAGCCACTGAAAGCTCCCACGCAAAATCGCCGCCGACAAAGCCGACCATCAGGTCCTTGTCGAACGGGAAGGCGAGGAAGTAAATGTCGTGACGCGCTGGACGTTCAATCAGCAGGTCATCGAACGATTTCAAGCCCAGCCGCGCACCCTTGATCTCCAAGGGTATCTTGGTGAGCATGCCCATCGGCAGGTCGAAGAATGACTCCGTGTGGCTTTGAGGCAGCTCCGGTTCAAACTTGATATTGCCAAAGGCGAGCACGCCGGTTGAAACAGTCACAATCACTTTATTCGCCGAGATCGTTCCACGTTCCGTTTCAATTTCAATACCCGCGCCGCCCCAGTGGATTTTCCTGACCGGCGTGTTGAGATCAACCGGCACATCCGCGCCAAACCGCGCCACCAGCGCGCCGAAGCCCTCCTTGGTGAAATAGTTTGGCTCAAGGTCGGCGGCGCGTTTGAAGTCGGCGATGGATATCTCGTCCATGTCCTGACCGAAATCCATTGGCCCGGCATAGGTCGCCACAGCGCGCATCCCGTGGCCTTTGCCGACGACCGCGCTCAACCGGTCGTCGGTGCCCTTGTAGGATTCAAGCGCGGCGGCGAGCGAGACGTCTGCCCGGTTCATTTCCTCAAGCTCGGAAGGCTCCGCCTTGCGCGTGCCGAAATAAAGCTGGTCGAGCGCCATGTCATGGTACTGCAGCGTCCAGCCCGCCGCCTGCGCCTCCGGGAAAAACGGATTGCGGTCCGCGCCATGCAGCCAGGCGCAGCCAATGTCGAACGGGATGCCCAAATGTTCCGACGAGGTATGGGCCCGCCCGCCGATGCGGTTCATCGCCTCAAGCACCTTAAAGGTCAGGCCGTTGGACCGGCAGACTTTGGCGGCGGCAAGCCCAGCCGCACCCGCGCCGACGATCACAACATCCACATCCGCCATAGCGCAACTCCATCCGAGTTCCGCGCCCCAAAGTCAGGCTATGGCTTCAACCGGACATTTTCAACAGGAATCACTTACAGCAGCCCGCGCTTCTCCAGCATGGCGTCCGCTGTCGGCATCCGGCCCCGGAAGGCGATATAGGACTGCTCCGGATCGCGCGAGCCGCCGCTTGAATAGATGTGCTTCTTCAAAAGCGCCGCCGTTTCCGCGTCGAACGGATCGCCCTTCTCCTCAAACGCCTTGAACGCATCGGCATCCAGAACTTCCGACCACATATAGGAATAATAGCCGGCTGAATATCCGTCGCCGGAATAGACGTGGGCGAAGTGCGGCGTTCGGTGGCGCATAATGATGCCCTGCGGCATGTCGAGCGAGGCGAGCAGCGCCGTCTCCGCCGCCATCGGGTCAGCGGCAGCAGAGGCATCCTTGTGCGCTTCCATGTCGACCAGCGCCGAGGCGGTGAACTCGATCGTCTGGAACCCCGCATTGAAGGTTCGCGCCGCCGTCAGCTTGTCGATCAGCGTCTTCGGCATCGGCTTGCCCGTTTCATAATGGATCGGCATATTCGCCCAGCACTTCCGGCGTTGTCAGCCAATGCTCATAAAGCTGCGACGGCAGCTCGACAAAATCGCGCGCCACGGACGTGCCGGACACGGAGGGCCAGGTGACGTCCGACAGCAGCCCGTGCAGGGCGTGGCCGAACTCGTGGAACAAGGTCCGCGCGTCGTCAAACGACAGCAGCGTCGGCTGGCCTTCAGGCGCTTTGGCGAAATTCATCACATTGTAGATGATCGGCTTGGAGCCATCACCTAACTTGTATTGGCTCTTCAGTGCGCTCATCCACGCGCCGGAACGCTTGGACGGGCGCGAGAAATAGTCGCTGAGGAACAGCGCGGTCTCGGCGCCTGAGGCATCAAACACTTTGAACAGCCGCACGTCCGGATGCCAAGCGGCAACGCCCTATTTGTTCTTCAAAAGTTCAGGCCAAACAGACGTGTCGCGACCGCGAAGGCGGCGTCAACAATCCGGTTGAGCTCAAGGTAGGGCTTTACCTCGGCCTCATTGAAATCATATTTCTGCGCCCGCAGCTTTTCGGCGTAGTAGCGCCAATCCCACGGCATGATCTCGTGATTGCTCCCGAGCGACTGCGACAAGGCCTGCAGCTCCTCCGCTTCGCGGCCGGCGCGCAGCAATGCCCGCTGCCAGACATCGGTCAGCAGCGCGCTGACCGCCCCTGGCGTCTTCGCCATTGTGTCGTCGAGTTTGTAGGCGGCAAAGCTTTCAAATCCGAGCAGTCCGGCCTTCTCCTGCCGCAGCGCCAGCGTCTGCGCCACGATGCCCCGGTTGTCGCCCTCGCCGCCATTTTCGCCGCGCGCCGCCCAGGCTCTGAAGGCTTCTTCGCGATGGGAGCGGCTGTCGCTGTAGGTGAGGAACGGCTCGACGATGGAGCGCGACAGGGTAACGGCATGCGCATCCGGGCGGCCTTGCTCAGCCGCCGCCTGCTTCATCGCGCCGCGCAGCCCGTCCGGCAGACCGGAAAGCCCATCTTCGTCCTCAATGAAAAGCACCCAAGCCTTTTCATCGGCAAGCACATTCTGTCCGAATTTCGCCCCCTCAAGCGCCAGCTGCGAACTGATATCGGTAAGCCGCGCCTGTTCTGGCCCGCCAAGCTTTGCGCCGGCACGGACAAAGCCCTTCCAGCCTTCTTCCAGCACACGCCGCGTTTCCGCATCAAGGCCCAGCGCGTCCCGCCTTGTGTGCAGATCATCAATCCGCTCAAACAGCGCCTTATTCATGCTGATCGCCGAATAGTGGCGGGAGAGTTTCGGCGAAATCTCACGCTCCAGCGCTTCGATATCCGGGTTGGTGTGCGCCCCGGCTTTCAGCCAGAACAAGGAGGAAACCCTCGACAGAGCCTCGCCGGAAAGTTCAAGCGCGGCAAGCGTGTTCTCAATTGTGGGCTCGGCGGCATTGCTGGTGATTGCGGCGATTTCAGCATTGTGCGCGGCCATTGCCTTGTCGAACGCCTGCGAAAAACCAGAATCGTTGGTCGACCTAAAATCCGGAAGGCCAAATGGCCCATCCCATGAAGTGAGTTGAGAGGACATGCTTCTTCCTGTCATTTGCCACGTGCCGAAGGCTCGGAGAATCAGACTTCTACCTGTTCGCGTCTATATAGGCAGGCAGAAAAGAAACCGAGGGCAAGGCGGAGTTTTTCGGTCGCTTGAGACCCGCAAGATAACCGAAATCGGCAGCAAAATGATTGCAATTATAGCCGAACATGCTCCAGAGCGGCGGCTGCGCCAGACCGGCGCGCGCTTTTCGGACGATCACAGCATATTGCGCGGCGCTGACTGACACCCGCCAAGCCCCAAGTGTGCCGCGTTGACAATCAAGATATTGCGGCCGGGTCACCCCGGGCACTGGCGAAAGCGTGCCGCCATAAAAGCCGGCGATTGACCCTGCGGGCATCAGGCCCGTCTGGTAGCGCGAAACGGCTTTGGCGTTTGCGTCGAGCTCGCCGAAAACGATGTACAAGTGGCCTGAAGGCGATCCCGGCAGAATGCGCGTGCGGAACTCGATATAGGCCGGGTCGCCTTTCCTTATCCGCGAAGCGCTGAGTTTCGCCTCGCGCCCGCCATTCTTGCACGTCAGTTCCTTCAAGAATACAGGTGCTTCGGACTTGCCTGCACAGGCGCGGTCCGGGAGTGCCGGGCTGAAGACCAATGCCAAGACAGCGCAGAGTTTGGCAAACCGGGTCATCGCGCGTCACCAAAAATGCGGAATGATCCGCCAAGTCCGCGCGCAATATTGCCGCCATTCTTCGCCAAAGCGCGCAGACATCATCTTCTCCTCCGGTCCGATGCGCGAAAAAAACAGGAAGCCAAAGCCGAGCAGCCCGGAAAACCCGGCAAGCCAATTAGCGAGAAACAGCGCCTGCGCCAGCGCCATCAGCCAAAACGCCGTGTACATCGGATGCCGCAGGGTTTCATATATTCCATGCGTCACAAGCTTGTGCTCCTGTTTGAGCTGAAGCGAGACAGACCATAATTTGCCGAGCGCTTTGTGCGTAAATAGAAACAGCGCCAGCGCGCCGCCGGCGGTCAGACCGCCAAGAAAAACAGACGGCCAGCTGGGCGTGCGGTCAGCAAAGGAAAGCAGAGGCGTCCAGAGATAGATCAACGGCACAGCGCCGAGCCCCGCGCCTGCCACGGCCATCCGCACAGTCTCTGCGCCGCGCTTGTGATTTGTTTCGACCGAGGCGCGCTTGGACCGCCGTTCATAAGGGAAGCGTATGATGTACCAAGCGCTGACCATCAGAGCCCAGGCGACTTTCCCAGCCAAAACAACACTCAAGTTCCGGGCTCCTTTATCTCTGGCTGCTCGACAAAATCTCGCGGCAGACCGCAATTTTCCATGACCTCATCAAAGCGGAAAGGCCCCGCCAGCATCATGTGAAAAGAATAATTCGTCCGACGCTCCGCCGCCAGCACAAATTGACGGTGCACACGCAGCCAGTTGCGTTTGATTCGGCGGTAGGTTTCGGGCGTCAGCATGGCGCGGAAGCGGACATATTGCAGGACAAGCGGGCGCTTTGCATTCAGGCCAAGCGCGGCTGTCGGATCTGCGCGGTAAAAATTGAGAACGTCTGTCAGCGACTGCACATCCAGCCATTGCACATCCGAGCGCGCAATCTGGCCAACCGCCGCCCGCAGCCGTACCGCCTTTGGATGCAGCGCGATTTTCAACAGGCTTGACCCAACCATCAACAGGCCAAGCGCGGGCATATCCGCTTTCTTTTCGGCCAACGGGCCGCCAAGAGCCATGGCTGCGAAGTAGGCGCCAAGGCTGTGCGCGGCAATCACGACTTCACCGTCCGCGCCGTCCGCTTGGAAAGTCTCAATGCGCTTTTTCATTGCCGACTTGAACAAAGCCGTCTTGGCCAAAATGTCCGTGCTGCGCTCAAGCGCCGCCGCCTGCGCAAAGCGCCAATTGTCGAGCATGGTCATCAGATGCATTCTCTTGATGAATAACCAGATCAGGAATGCGCTGAACAAAATTCCCGCAAGCGACCACAGGCCGCCAACACCAATCAGCAACAGCGGCAAGAGCGCGGTCACGGTCAGCAGCACGGGATAAAGAAAAAACAGGCCGTAGCGCCAGCTGGTTCGAACATAGCGAAAAAGCGTGCCGTTCAGGGCAAAGCTGGTCAGAGCCCAAACGCCAAGCAGAATGCGCTTCACAACGTTTTCACGCCCGGCTTTGGCGAGCAGGTCCGACCAGTCGCACACAACAACGTCCGTCTGCGCCGACCATCCGGCTCCCCCTGCCGCAACATGAAATTCCGGACAGCCCTGAAGAGCGGGCGTCAGTGCGCCGATGTCAAACGATGCGTCCCACAGCTGCCCGGTCTTTGCGGCTGCATAGGCAAACCGCGACCGCTGCTCCTCGGCGTCATGTGGCTCAAAGCCGGCAAACAGAAACACCAGCCGCCGGATCTCACGCATGTCTGAAGACCCGTCAGCTGTTGCGCTTGCGCGCCGCCAAGGTGCGAAGCCGCAGCGCATTGAGCTTGATGAAGCCCGCCGCATCCTTCTGATCGTAAGCGCCCCGGTCGTCCTCGAAGGTGACCAGCGCGTCGGAATAAAGCGACTTGTCCGATTTGCGGCCCGTGATGATGACATTGCCCTTGTAGAGCTTAATGCGAACCGCGCCCTCCACATCTTCCTGGCTCTTGTCGATCAGCGCCTGCAGCATTTCCCTCTCCGGCGAGAACCAGAAGCCATTGTAAATCAGCTCGGCGTAGCGCGGCATGATATCATCTTTAAGATGCGCGGCGCCGCGGTCGAGCGTGATCGACTCGATGGCCCGGTGCGCCTGCATCAGGATCGTGCCGCCGGGCGTCTCGTAGACGCCGCGCGACTTCATGCCGACGAAGCGGTTTTCCACAAGGTCCAGACGGCCAATGCCATTGTCGCGGCCAAGATCGTTGAGCGCGGCGAGCAGCGTCGCGGGCGAAAGCTTCTTGCCGTTCAGCGCGATTGGATCGCCGTTCTTGAACTCGATCTCGATTTCAGTGACGGCGTCCGGCGCGTCCATCGGCGAGACGGTGCGCTGGTGGACAAATTCCGGCGGCTCCTGCCACGGGTCTTCCAGCACCTTGCCCTCGGATGAGGAATGCAGAAGATTGGCGTCCACTGAAAAAGGCGCGTCGCCCTTTTTGTCTTTCGGCACGGGAATCTGGTGCTGTTCGGCGAAGTTCATGAGGTCGGTGCGGGACTTGAATTCCCAGTCGCGCCATGGGGCGATCACCTTGATGTTGGGGTTGAGCGCATAAGCGGACAACTCGAACCGCACCTGGTCATTGCCCTTGCCGGTCGCGCCATGGGCGATGGCGTCGGCGCCGGTCTCGCGGGCGATGTCCACAAGGTGCTTGGAAATCAGCGGGCGGGCAATCGATGTGCCGAGGAGATACAGCCCCTCGTAGAGCGCGTTGGCGCGGAACATCGGGAAGACGTAGTCGGAGACGAACTCTTCGCGCACATCCATGACGCGGATGTCCTTGATGCCCATCATCTGCGGCCTTCTGGCGCGCCGGCTCCAGCTCGCCGCCCTGGCCCAGATCGGCGGTGAAGGTGATCACTTCAGCGCCAAGCTCGGTCTGCAGCCATTTCAGGATGATGGATGTGTCGAGCCCGCCGGAATAGGCGAGGACAACTTTTTTCACGTCTTTCCATTTGGACATTTGGTGTTCCTGCTGAATTCTTAGCGGCATCACATATCAGGAAAGCTAAAGCGGGCAAGATGCTTGACAGCAGCGACGCCTTGGTTTCCTTGGCCCATCATGACCTTCATCCCCGACCTCTCCACCATCCTCCAGTTCGCCCTCGCCACGGCAATCATCACGCTGACGCCCGGCCCGGACATGACTTTGTTTGTCGGGCGGGCTTTGTCATCGGGAAAGGCGGCGGGTTTTGCCTGTTTCTTCGGGGCGACGACCGGCATTTTAGTCCACACAACATTGGTGGCGCTCGGCCTTTCGGCGCTGATTGTCGCCGCGCCCGCGGCCTTCTTCGCTCTGAAAATTGCGGGCGCGGGATATCTGCTCTGGCTCGCCTTCAACGCGCTGCGGCATGGCTCAGCTTTTTCGCCGGGAAGCGAAAAGGGGCCGGAGCGGACGCTGTTCAAGCACTGGGCGACGGGGCTGGGCATCAATCTTCTCAACCCGAAAATCGTCATCTTCTTCATGACCTTCCTGCCGCAGTTCGTCTCGGCGGGCGATCCGGGCGCGTCGGGCAAGCTTTTTTTCCTCGGTCTTCTTTTCATCGTGATCGCCATTCCTATGACCATCCCGATGATCGTCGCGGCGGATAGTTTTGCCGGGCTGCTAAAGAAAAGCCCCAAGGTCACGCGCATCATTGACTATCTGTTCGCCGGGATTTTCTCGGCCTTCGCCGTCAAGATTCTTCTGACGAACGCGAAGTGAGGTCATCGGCCAGCCGGTCGAGATTCCTGCCGGAATTGCGCCCTGCGATCAGCCAATAGACCGTGCCGCCCACCGCGCCGGCCGCTAAAACGCCCATCATGATTCCCGGCCTTGGATTTGCGAGCGCCATGTCATTGGCGCGTATCACCAAAGCCGCCAGCCCCGCCGCCATGCCCGCCAGCGCATGAAACAGCCATGAGCGCCTGTTGCCGACTTCCGCCCAGACGATCAGCGCCAGCATCGGGAAAAACGCATAGCGCGCCGCAAACACAGTGACGATCGGCAGCGTCAGCCCGGCGGCGATCCCGGCGGGCAGCTCCAGCCCCGGCTCGCCCCGTGTCACCCCACCCCAGATCAGAAACAGCGCGAAGCCACAGGCGGCGGTCACGCCGATGAGATAGGCGAAGATGATGACGATGAAGCGGAAAATGTGGGAAATAAAGCGGGTCATTCGAGGGCCCATTCGTCAGCGGAGCTGACTTGGATGGACGGCGTCGGCGGACTGCGCCATTGCCCGGGCTTCTTGCCGGCGGCCACCCAATAGGCCAGTCCGCCGAAGAACCCGCCGATGAGCGAACCAAAAATCATGGCGGGCGCCGACAGCAGGATGATCCACATACTCGACAGTGACAGCGCCAAAAGCGCCGTGAGCACACCGGCCGCGGCGAACCAATATTTGCGCCGCTCCCTGCGGAACCCGGCAATGACGACTGTGATCAGCCAGCCGGGAAGGGCATACATGGCCGTGATCGTCAGACCGCCAAGGAAGAGGCTGGGAAAATCGCGCCAGAATGCATAGAACGAGCCCCAATTGCCATTATCGGGCAAGACGGTCGGCAGTCCCATAACCACGCAGGCGATGGTAACCGAGACGAGCACGGCGAGGGCGTAGCCGAGGAGCATGAAGAGGAGGTGTATACCTGACACCCGCCTCATTCCTCCCCATGCCCCGCGATCATCATCGCCTCAAACGCCATCCGGTCGACTTTCCGCATCCGCTCGCTTTCGCTTTTCAGCTGGCCGCAGGCGGCGAGGATGTCGCGGCCTCTGGGGGTGCGGATGGGGGAGGCGTAGCCGGCTTCGTTGATATAGTCGGCGAACTTTTCGATATGCTCCCATGAGGAGCATTCATAGTCCGTGCCGGGCCAGGGATTAAACGGAATGAGGTTGATCTTGGCCGGAATGCCCTTCAGAAGCCGCACCAGCTCTTTGGCGTCGGTCAGTGAATCGTTGACGCCCTTGAGCATCACATATTCGAACGTGATGCGCCGCGCGTTGGTGACGCCCGGATAAGTCCGGCAGGCTTCGAGCAATTCTTTGAGCGGAT
This sequence comes from uncultured Alphaproteobacteria bacterium, assembly GCA_963802455.1. Lineage (GTDB taxonomy): Bacteria > Pseudomonadota > Alphaproteobacteria > Rhizobiales > Rhizobiaceae > JANOYJ01. Next base: position 18,837 of record CAWDIY010000002.1, read on the forward strand.
ATTTCTTGTTGATCGGCACCAGCACATCGCGCAGCTCATCGCGCGTCGCATGCAGCGAAACGGCGAGCATCACGCCCGTCTCGCGTCCGATTTCGCCGATCATCGGCACGACGCCGGAGGTGGAGAGCGTGATGCGGCGCTTGGACAAAGCCAGCCCATCGCCGTCCGAGGCGATCAGCAAGGCATCGCGCACATTGTCGTAATTATACAGCGGCTCGCCCATGCCCATCATGACGATGTTGGACACAAGCCGGCCTTCAGAGGGCACAATCGCGCCGGCCGGCGTGTCGCGGTGCGGGAAGTCGCCGAGCCGGTCGCGGGCGACGAGCAGCTGCGAGAGGATTTCCTCGGTGGTCAAATTGCGCACCAGCTTCTGCGTGCCGGTGTGGCAGAAGGTGCAGGTCAAGGTGCAGCCGACCTGGCTGGAAATGCAAAGCGTGCCGCGCCCCTCTTCCGGGATATAGACGGTCTCGATTTCGACGGGACGGCCAGCGCCGCGCGGCGGAAAGCGGAACAGCCATTTGCGCGTGCCGTCCGAGGAAATCTGCTCCTCGACAATTTCCGGGCGCTCAATGGTGAAAGCCTCGGAAAGCTTCGCCACCAGATCCTTGGAAATATTGCGCATGTCGGCAAAGTCCGACACGCCCCGCACATAGAGCCAGTGCCAAAGCTGCTGCACGCGCATCTTGGTCTGGGATGCAGGGATGCCGACGGTCTGCAATGCCTCGCCGAGCTGCACGCGGGTCATGCCGATCAGCGATGGCTTGTCGGTCATCGCCGGACGGAGCGCGGCGCGGGTTTCCAGGCTGGTGAGGTCGATGGTGGTTGTCATTATCTCATTGTGCTTGCTCGGATGGCGCGGCGTTTAACATCAAATGTGCGGAAGGTCACCATGGGTGCACGCTCTTCGGCAGACTTCCTCTTTATCACGCCCCGTTTCCGGTCTGAATCATTGAGTTCCAAGGGACGTACAGGGCGTGTGGTCCTGCCGTTTGGAAACGATTGAGAGTGTGGCTCGCCACACGCCCTGCAACGGCTTTTTGCCCGGGCTGGCGCATGGGGCGCTTCGGTGAAAGCGCGCGAAGGCCAGGAGGGACATGGCTGAGGGACTCCGCCCGCCGGGATAACCACACCCTGCTGCCATAGGCCGCCTGCTCTCCCGAATGCCGGTTGATCACCCGGTCCCCATGAGAGCAGCCCGCAAAGTATGCATCAGGGCGCGGGGCATTGGATAGAGTGTGCTGCACATGTCAATCAAGGCATTGATATTAAATGATATTATTTTTCAGGATGTTCGAATTCAATGCCCCATTTGCGGTGCGCCCCAACGGGTCGTCATCCCGAACGGCGAAGCCGATCCGGGACCCATGCCGGAATGCTGGCGGTTGTGCAAAGGAGTGCGAAATCACGCTCTTCGCCGGAATGGGTCCCGGATATCGCTGCGCGATTCCGGGATGACGGGCGCGGAAAGAGGCCTCGTGCTACTTACACACCTTGATCGCATCCAAGGCCTTGGAAATGCCCTTGAGCGAATAGGTGTAATTCGTCGCGGTGCCGCGTTTGGAGGTGGCGGCGACGGACATGGCTTTGCCGGTCTTCATGGCGGCGATCAGCTGCGGCTCTTCGGCGGCGTTTTCCATCCAGGCGGATTTGCCCGACGTGAACAGCGAGAAATTTTTGGCATCGATGGTCAGCGTCACCTTGGTGTTGGCCTTCAGCTCGTAGCCGGCCATAAACTGCGGTTCGAACGTGACGTTCTGGCCAGGCTTCTGGCTGACCAGAAAGAAATTGTCGCCATGGTCAACCGCATCCGGCTTTTTCGTCGCGGGCACAGTGAGCACGTAGCAGACCTTGCCGCCGCCGGCGACATAGGAATAGGCGCCCCAGGCCTGGAATTTGCCGATCTGGCTCGGCGACTGGGCAAACGCCGCGCCCGCAAGGCCAAGTGACATCGCAGCCGCCGCAAACACTGATTTCATGCGCATGAAAATTTAATCCTCTTGGCCGCACATAGCATACAGGACAAAGCGCGGCTTGTGACCCGTTTCACTCAATTTTGAACCATTTCTGGTTACTGAATGATGAATCATCGTTTTTCAGCGCGCCCGCCCGGACAGCCATGAGCGGCATACCGGCCCTTTCATCCTGCATCCCGCAAAAGTGCGGCGGGATTTTGGCCGATAAATCGGGGGGCGGCTGGCTGACAGCGCCCCGCAAACCGGCTAATCCTGCGAGCAGGAATGGGAATTTGCATGCAGGAAGCAGCGCGGGAGCGATATGCCTTTCTCGCGGCGCGCGTCGCCGCAGAGCGCGACCGGGCCGCTTTTATCGAGCTGTTCGATTATTTCGCGCCGCGCATCAACGCCTATCTGCAGCGCCTTGGCATGAAACAGGGCACAGCCGAGGATCTGGCTCAGGACGTCATGCTGACACTCTGGCAGAAGGCGCATCTGTTTGATCCGGCCAAGTCCTCGCTGTCCACTTGGCTGTTCCGAGTGGCGCGCAACCGGCGCATTGACGTCCTGCGACGCGACCGGTCCGGCCTGATTGACCCGCATGACCCGATTTTCGTGCCGCCCGCGCCCGACGCCGGCGGACATGGGCATGGACGCGGCCAAACGCGACGAGCGTGTCCGCCTCGCGATGGCGGAGCTGCCGGAGGAGCAGCTGGATCTTGTCCGGCTGGCATTCTTCGACGGCCTGTCACACACGGAAATCGCCGAACAGACAGGCCAGCCACTTGGCACGGTGAAATCGCGCATCCGCCTCGCCTTTGCCCGACTGAGGAAAGCGATTTCGGCGGACGCGGAAGTGGACGTGGACTAAACTTCGCTCAACGCGTTTCGCGCAGCGGCCCGGTGCGCGTCGGTGATTTCGCCCTGCACGGCTGCGAAGGCGGCGGTCAGCACCGCCACATCATCCGTCAATCCGAAGAACAGCAGAAAATCCGGCACCATGTCGAACGGCAGGATGAAATAGGCGAGCGCCGCCAGCAATATGCCGCGCACCCTGAGCGGCGTGTCGGGGTCCATAGCGCAGAAATAGGCGGCGACAACTTCGTCCATGAACGGAATCTGCCGCGCCGTCTGCTTCACTTTGCGCCAGAAATCGGACTGCACTTCGCTTTCGGCGGAATGGCCCTTTTCCGGCTCCAGAATTTCTTCGATCCGTTCCTGCTTCATGGCGCTCACCCCAGTTTCCGTTCACGTGGTAAGGCTTCAGCCCCGGCGCAAGAGACAATCAGCCGCGCAGGGGAATCTTTTCAATCTCTTTGGCGAGCGCAATGTCGCGCTCGGAAATGCCGCCCGCCTCATGCGTCGTCAGCACCATGTCGAGCCGATTATAGACATTGGTCCATTCGGGATGATGATCGGCCTTTTCGGCCAGCAGCGCCACCTCGGTCATGAAGGCAAAGGCCTGGCGGAAATTTTTGAACTTGAAACTGCGCGCCAAGGCGTCACGGCCGGACAGCTTCTGCCATCCTGTCAGTTCCAACAGGGCGGCGTCAACCGCCACGCCGGACAGTTTATCGATGGCCATGGCTCAGCGCTCCATTATGGCGGCTTGGCTGTAGCCCGCAGAGACAGCAGCCGCGCCATTCAGCGGATAGGCCTCCTCAATCACATAGGGCCCGCCGCCGACCGAATCCCGCGACGACATCAGCACGAAACGCGCCGCCTTGAACGGCATGGCGGAAAAATCGCCACGCCCAGAAAGATAATGCGCCGCCTGCTCGGGGCTGGTGTTTTTCAGCCGCGCCAGCGTCACATGCGGCGTGTATTTGCGCGGCTCGGCCTCCAGCCCCAGCCGCTGGCAGATGCGCTCCAGCTCTGACTGAAGAAGCGTCAAATCTGACGACGGCGCAACGGCGGCGTAGACCGAATGCGGCTTCTTACTGCCGAATGCGCCGACGCCGCTGAGATTGATGAAAAAGGACTGGCGATGCACCCGGTCGAGCGCAAAGGCCAGGTCATCGGCCATGTGGCGATCGACATCGCCCATGAAGCGCAGCGTGATGTGGTAATTTTCCGTGTCGATCCAGCGCGCGCCGAACAGTCCGCCCCTCAGCAGCGAGAGCGAAAGAGCCGCGTCACGCGGAACTTCGAGGGCGGCGAACAGACGCGGCATGGCATCCTCCTCGAATCAGACACACTGTGAACGAACCACCGATAGAGCCGCCATACAAGGCAATTATTGTGACGCTTCGGTGACGGCGGCCAAAATGACCGGCAGAGCATTCTTCACCATCTTCTCCACACCCTTCGGATTGGGATGCATCCGGTCCTCCAGCTGCAGTTCCGGCGCGCCGGCGACGCCATCCAGAAAGAACGGAATCAGCGGCAGCCCATGCTTTTCGGCGAGCTTTGGAAAAATGCCGTTGAACGCGGCTTCGTAGTCCTTGCCCATATTCGGCGGCGCGAGCATTCCGGCGAGGATGATTTTGATATTTCGCACTTTGAGTTTTTCAATCATCGCCTCGAGATTGGCCTCGGCGGCTTCCGGCGGCGCGCCGCGCAGCGCGTCGTTTGCGCCCAGTTCCAAAATGACAATATCCGTGCCGTCCGGCACCGACCAGTCGAGCCTTTCCAGCCCACCGCTTGTCGTGTCACCTGACACACCGGCGTCGGTCATTTCAATCTCGAGACCCTTGGCGGCGAGCGCCTTCTTCAGCTGCGCAGGAAAGCCGTCGGCGGGATTAAGCTGGTAGGAGGCCATCAGACTGTCGCCGAATGCCGTGATTTTGATTGGCTCAGCGGTGGCAAAGGCGGCGCTTATGCACCATATGAGGATGCCGAACGACAGTGACTGCAAATATTTCAACACTCGATTTCCCGCCTGACCTGCCAACCAAATTTCAAGGAACCCGCCTGACATGGCAATCAGCCTGAAAAATGTCCACCTCACGCTGGGTTCGGGCGCATCAAAAGTGCATATTCTCGACAATGTGTCGCTGGAAGCTAGGAAGGGCGAGTCGCTCGGCATTGTCGGCCCGTCCGGTTCGGGCAAGACATCGCTCCTGATGGTGCTGTCCGGGCTGGAGCGGCCGAATTCCGGCAGCGTCGTCATTTCAGGGCAGGAAATCACCCACCTCACCGAAGACCAGACAGCCAGCTTCCGCGGCAGGACCATCGGCATTGTCTTCCAGTCCTTCCATCTCATTCCCAACATGACAGCGCTCGAAAATGTCGCAGTGCCGCTGGAGCTGGCCGGTCACGCGGACCCGATGGGCAGGGCGCGGGCGGAACTGGCGGCGGTCGGGCTGGCGGAGCGCGTCACGCATTATCCGGGCGAATTGTCCGGCGGCGAGCAGCAGCGCGTGGCGATTGCAAGGGCGCTTGCGCCGGAGCCGTCGATCCTGATTGCCGACGAGCCGACGGGCAATCTCGACCTTGTGACGGGTGAGCATATCACCAAGCTGATTTTCAAAGCGCAGCTTGAGCGCGGCATGACGCTGCTTCTGGTCACACACGATCAGGCGCTCGCCGCGCGCTGTGACAGGCAGGTGCGGATGCGTTCGGGGCAGATCGAGGTCGATGCGCCCAAGGCAAAGAAGATGGCCAAAGCCTGATGCTTGACCGCAGATCCATGACGCTCGCTCTGACCTTCGCGCTGCGCGAAATGCGCTCCGGACTTGCGGGCTTCCGCGTCTTCCTCGCCTGCATCGCGATTGGCGTGGCGGCCATCGGCGCGGTCAATTCAGTGGCGACGGGCATCAACAACGGCATTGAAGCGGAAGGGCGGAACATCCTTGGCGGCGATCTGCGCTTCGAACTGGTGCAGCGCACCGCCAATGACAAGGAGCGCGCTTATCTGAATGGGCTCGGCACCGTCGCCGAGACCATCTCCACCCGTTCCATGGCGCGGCGGGAGGACCAGAGCGACCAGTCGCTGGCGGAAGTGAAGGCGGTGGATGATCTCTACCCGCTGTACGGCCAGCTTGCCACTGAACCGGCGTTGGGCAACGCGGACCTGTTCAAAGAGATCAATGGCCGCTTTGGCGCGGCGGCGCCGCAGATTTTGTTTGACCGGCTGCATCTGAAAATCGGCGACACGCTGCTTCTGGGCGAAGGCAGCTTCGAGCTGCGCGCGGCCATCTTGTCAGAACCGGACGCGCTGTCGGAGGGCTTTGAGTTTGCGCCCCGCCTTCTCATCTCCAAAGAAGGCATTGCAGCAACCAAGCTGGAGCGGCCGGGTAGCCTGACGGAATATTCGTACAAGGTGAAATTCGCCAATCCCGGCGCGGTCGCCAAGGATGTGAGGGAAAAGGCGGAGAAGGACTTCCCCGATTCCGGCTGGCGCATCCGCACCAGCGCCAACGCCTCGCCGGCGCTCTCCTCCAACATCGAGCGGTTCTCGCAGTTCCTGACGCTGGTCGGGCTGACCGCTCTGGTGGTCGGCGGCGTCGGCGTGGCGAACGCCGTGAAGGCGCATCTGGACGGCAAGCGCACGGTGATCGCAACGCTGAAATGCCTCGGCGCATCCGGCAATTTCGCCGCCTTTGTCTATTTCATCCAGATACTCATCATCGCCAGCATCGGCATTTTGATCGGACTTGTGCTGGCGTCCCTTGCGCCTTTTGCGGCGGCCTCGGCGATCCGCTCTTTCCTGCCTTTGGATGTTGCGGGCGGGTTCCATCCGCTGGCGCTGCTGCTGGCCGCGCTGTTCGGCTATCTGACAACCCTGGTCTTCGCGCTCCTGCCGCTCGGCCATGCCAGCCTGATCGCGCCAACGGAGCTGTTCCGCGAAAACGGCTTTCAGGCGGCGGGCATGCCGAAATGGCCCTGGCTTCTGGCGACCGCCATTCTGGCGGCGATGGTGGCGGGGCTCGCGATTCTCACGGCCAAGGACCGCTATGTGGCCCTCGTTTTCATCGGCGCGGCGATTGCCGCCTTCATCATCCTGCGCGGCGTGTCATGGCTGATCCAGCGCCTCGCCAGACGCGCGCCGCGCGCGGGCAACATTCCCCTGCGCATGGCCATCGGCAACATCCACCGCCCCGGCGCGCTGACGCCGTCGGTGGTTCTGTCGCTCGGGCTTGGCCTGACGCTGCTCACTGCGCTGACGCTGATTGACCAGAATATGCGGCGGCAGATTTCGAGCACGATCGCCGAGAAAGCACCGAACTTTTTCTTTCTCGACATCCAGAGCACGGAGGTTGAGCGGTTCGCAATCAGTTCTTGCCGAGCAAGCGCCAAAAGGCGAAGTCATGCGCGTGCCGATGCTGCGCGGACGCATCACGCAGCTGAAGGGCGTTGATCTCGCCAAGCTCACCATCCCCGCCGAAGCCTCCTGGGTGACGCGCGGCGACCGGGGCGTCACCTACGCGCCGAAGCCGCCGGAAAACGCCAATGTCGTTGAAGGCAAATGGTGGCCGGAAGATTATGCGGGCGAACCGCTGGTTTCCTTCTCGCAGGAGGAGGCGGGCGAGCTCGGGCTGAAAATCGGCGACACCGTCACCGTCAATGTGCTCGGCCGCACCATCGTCGCGAAGATTGAGAACTTCCGGAAAATCGAGTGGGAGTCGATGTCCATCAACTTCGTCATGGTCTTCTCGCCGAACGCCTTCAAGGGCGCGCCGCATTCATGGCTGGCAACGCTGAGCGATCCGGCAATGGACGCGGGCGGAGACGCAAAGGTGCTGAACGCCGTCACCAACGCTTTTCCGACGGTGACCACCGTGCGGATCAAGGACGCGCTGGATGTGGCGGAAAAGCTGGTCGGGCAGCTCGCCGCCGCCATCCGCGCCGCCGCCGCCATCGCGCTGATTTCGTCGGTGCTGGTGCTTGCCGGGGCGCTGGCGGCGGGCAACCGGACGCGCGTGCATGACTCGGTGATCCTGAAAATGCTCGGCGCGACGCGGCGCACTTTGATCACCGCCTTCACGCTCGAATATTTCCTCATCGGACTGGCAACAGCCATTTTCGGCCTCGCCGCCGGAACCGGCGCGGCCTGGTTCGTCATCACGCGCATCATGCAGCTGCAATGGAGCTTCGACCCGTTCGTCGCGCTTGCCACCGTGGCGCTGGCGCTGGCGCTGACCATCGGCTTCGGACTGATCGGCACCTGGCGGGTGCTGGGCGAAAAGAGCGCGCCGGTGCTGAGGAATTTGTGAGGGCCGCTCGTTAACCTCAGCCGCAGCGTCAGATTCAATTATGTGGCCAAAACGCTTGCCGAATCCCCAAATAATCCCCATATTGTCTTCAGCTTTGCTGCAGCCCCGCCAGCGCGCTCTGAAATCCAGACACCAGTCGGGGCAAAACGTGAGGAAACTTATGTCTGACTACCGCAATAATCCGATACGCACCGGCGCCGCCACCCAGGGCGTCGAGATGATCGATGAGGGTCTGCGCGCCCATATGCTGCGCGTTTACAATTTGATGGCCATCGCCTTGGGCATCACGGGCGTGGCGGCGTTTGGCACCGCTGTATTGGCGCAGAGCAATCCCGCTTTCGCCCAGCTGATCTATGTCAGCCCGCTGAAGTGGGTGGTCATGCTCGCCCCGCTGGCTCTGGTGTTTTTCCTGAGCTTCCGCATTCATTCCATGAGCGTTTCAACGGCGCAGACAACCTTCTGGGGCTATGCGGCCCTCTTGGGCGTGTCGCTGTCGTCGATCTTCCTCGTCTACACGGGCGCAAGCATCACGCAGACATTCTTCATCACCGCCACCACCTTCGGCGCGATGTCGCTCTATGGCTATACGACCAAAAAGGACATTTCGAGCTGGGGCTCGTTCCTGTTCATGGGCCTGATCGGCCTGATCATCGCCTCCATCGTCAACATTTTCATGGCCTCTTCGGCCCTGAGCTTTGCGATTTCGGCGATCGGCGTTCTCGTGTTCACGGGCCTCACCGCCTATGACACGCAGAAGATCAAGGAAAGCTATTTCGAATCCGATGATTCAGACACGGCCGGCCGCAAGGCGATCATCGGCGCGCTGGAGCTCTATCTCGACTTCGTCAACCTGTTCCTGATGCTGCTGCGTTTGCTGGGCAACCGCGAATAGCAGTTAAACAGTTTCAGTCAATGAGGGCGGCCTTTGGGCCGCCCTTTTTGTTTGCGACTGTTGAATGTTCGGCTAATCTGCCCTCCGGAGATCAGCATGCACATTCGCCCCGCCACACTGAACGACATTGCCGACATGACGCTCATCTACGAGCATGCCGTGCTGCATGGCACCGGCTCGTATGAGCTGGAACCGCCGGACGCCAAAGAGCTTGGCCGCCGCTTTTCGCATTTCACTTCCAACGGCTTTCCGTGGATTGTGGCGGAGGAGGACGGCATGGCGCTGGGCTATGCCTATGCCTCACCCTTCCGCACCCGTCCCGGCTACCGCTGGCTGATCGAGGATTCGGTCTATGTCGCGCCGGAGGCCAAGGGCAAAGGCATTGGCAAGGCGCTGCTTTTAAAGCTGCTGGAGGAATGCGAAAAGCTCGGCTTTCACCAGATGGTCGCGGTGATCGGCGATGGTCAGGGCAACAAGGGCTCGGTCGCCCTGCACGAAAGCCTCGGCTTCAAGCATTGTGGCTCGATCGAGGGCTCCGGCTTCAAGCTGGGCCGCTGGGTGGACACGGTGTTCATGCAGTATGAGCTGAATGGCGGGGCGGCTAAATTGCCGGATTTGGCAAATTTTCCGGCGAGCGACTGGAAAGGGCTGTAAAATCAGCCGCGCCCGATGAACGGCATCTTGGTCGCCATCACCGTCATGAACTGCACATTGGCGTCAAGCGGCAGCGAGGCCATGTAGAGGACGGTTTTGGCGACAATCTCCACGTCCATCACTGGCTCGACCGCCAGATGACCATCGGCCTGCGGCACGCCTTTCAGCATCGCCGCCGTCATGTCGCTGGCGGCGTTGCCGATGTCGATCTGGCCGACGGCAATGTCATATTTTCGGCCATCGAGCGAGCCAGAGCGGGTGAGGCCCGTGACCGCATGCTTGGTCGATGTGTAGGGCGCGGAATTCGGCCTTGGCACATGGGCGGAAATCGAGCCATTGTTGATGATCCGCCCGCCGCGCGGCGTCTGCGCCTTCATCAGGCGGAACGCGCCCTGCATGCAGTAGAACACGCCGGACAGGTTTGTGTTCACGACGCCCTGCCACTGGTCAGCGGTCAGGTCTTCAAACAGAATGGTCCCCGGCGCGCCGGTTCCCGCATTGTTGAACAGCACATCGAGGCGGCCGTACGTCGATTGGATTGCTGCAAACAGCGAGGCGACAGACGCGGGATCCGTGACATCGGTTGACACACAGAGCGTGTCAGGCCCGATCTCGCCGGCAACAGCTTCAAGCGCCTCCTTGCGCCGGCCAGCCAGAACAACGGCATAACCCTCGCGGCCAAATGCTTTGGCCACAGCTTTGCCAATGCCGGAACCTGCACCGGTGACGAGGGCGATTTTCATGTTTCCACCAGCCTCAGGCCCCTTTCAAACACCGAAAGCACCGCGCCGAGCTCGTGGCCGCGCTTCAGGATCACGCCGCTGGAGGAAACGACGCTGAACGCGCCCTGCTTGCGGGCGAGCTTCGGATTCTTCTCTATCCGGTACAGCGGATATTCGCTGGCGCGGCGGAACACAGAGAAAATGGCGCGGTCCGCCAGCGCGTCGATGGCATAGTCACGCCACTCGCCGCCGCCAACCATGCGTGAATAGATTTGAAAAATCCGGTCAAGCTCGCGCCGGTCAAACATGACGGGCATCGCAGGCGCATATCGCGGCAGCGAAACGACCTGCGTCGGCGCGCTGCCGTCAATTTGGCCCTCCGCTGCCTCATCCATGCCGGAAAAACCCCGGCGGTTGCTCCATATTCCTCATGGAAATCAATGTGTGCCGGGTTTTTGGTTTTTGCAAGCCCCGAAGCGGTCACCTGCTGTTTCAGGCGAAACCTTACCTAGCGTCAATCACGCAAGATGAATTCGGTTTTATATGGTGATGGGTTGCCGCAAACCTGCCGCAATTTGGTCAAATCCGCGCCTGAATCCGGCGCGACCTTAAAGATGCTTTCAAGAATGGCCCGGTTGGAAGGTTGCTTCGAACCCCAAGCCCCCCGCCCTCGAGGGATCCTGACAATCGGGTCAACCACTCTTGGAAAGCACCCCTTAGATTAAAGCCGGACGTTCGTCCGGCTTTTTTTTGGCTTGGCCTCAAGCGCCGGGGTGGCTGACGATGACCGCGCCCAAAATTTCGCCGGGAGCGCCGCCTTTTGACACTTTCTGCAGCAGTATTGCGCAGCCCTGCCCCTTTTTCGGCGCATATTCAGAGCCGGGCAGTTCAACAGTCAGGCTTTTGCCCTTCCACATTCCGATGGTCTGGACGCCCTGAACAGCGTTACGGTAGTTGACCGTTGATCCGGCATTTTCGCCCCGCTCTATCGGCACATTCTGCGACTTGTCAAAAGTGACCAGCACAAGGTTGGCCGATCCATCGCCATCTCCCGCCGTCACAACAAGGCTGCCGTCGGAGACTTTTGCGTCAAGCGAGACCGGCAGGCTGCCGCTCAGCGCCGATGCGATGGACTGGCGGAAACTGGAATTCTTCGCCACTTTGTCACCGTTGACGATGATCTGCGGCGTGTAGACGCCGCGCTCGCCAATGCCTCTTGCATAGGCGCGCTGACGCTCTGTGGCTGCGGCCGACGAAAACGTGTCCTTCCAGCCGAGATAGTCCCAATAGTCGACATGCCAGGCAAGGCCGATGACACCGCCTTGTTGAATGACTTCGCCAAACACTTTGTCAGCCGGCGGGCAGGATGAGCAGCCCTGGCTGGTGAATATTTCGACGACGCCTTTGACCTCGCTAGACTGGGCGGGGGTGAGCATGAAAGCCGCCGAGGAGATAAGAGCGGCAAGAGATAAGACGATGCGCATGATATCGGTTCCTGCATTTGTTACACTCAAATTACGCGCCGCGCGTTTCAAGAGGAAGAGCTTTGCTGCAGCCCCGCCAGCGCGCTCTGAATTCCAGACACCAGTCGGGGCAAAACGTGAGGAAACTTATGTCTGACTACCGCAACACTCCGATACGCACCGGCGCGGCCACACAGGGCGCCGAGATGATTGATGAGGGCCTGCGCGCCCATATGCTGCGCGTTTACAATCTGATGGCCATCGGCCTTGGGCATCACGGGCGTGGCCGCGTTTGGCACGGCTGTCCTGGCGCAGAGCAATCCTGCTTTCGCCCAGCTGATCTATGTCAGCCCGCTGAAGCTGGGTTGTCATGCTCGCTCCGCTGGCTCTGGTGTTCTTCCTGAGCTTCCGCATCCATTCGATGAGCGTTTCAACGGCTCAGACGACTTCTGGGGCTATGCGGCGCTGCTTGGCGTATCGCTGTCGTCGATCTTCCTCGTCTATACGGGCGCAAGCATCACGCAGACTTTCTTCATCACCGCCACCACGTTCGGCGCGATGTCGCTCTATGGCTACACGACGAAAAAGGACATTTCGAGCTGGGGCTCGTTCCTGTTCATGGGCCTGATCGGCCTGATCATCGCCTCCATCGTCAATATTTTCATGGCCTCCTCGGCCCTGAGCTTCGCGATCTCGGCGATCGGCGTTCTCGTGTTCACGGGTCTCACCGCCTATGACACGCAGAAGATCAAGGAAAGCTATTACGAAGGCGATGATTCCGACACGGCCGGCCGCAAGGCGATCATCGGCGCGCTGGAACTTTATCTCGACTTCATCAACCTGTTCATGATGCTGCTGCGCCTCTTGGGCAACCGCGAATAACAGCAGAACAGTTTCGGAAAAGGGCGGTCTTCGGGCCGCCCTTTTTGTTTGCGGCTGTTGAATGTTCGGCTAATCTGCCCTTCGGAGATCAGCATGCACATTCGCCCCGCCACACTGAACGACATTGCCGACATGACGCTCATCTACGAGCATGCCGTGCTGCATGGCACCGGCTCGTATGAGCTGGAGCCGCCGGACGCCAAAGAGCTTGGCCGCCGCTTTTCGCATTTCACTGGCAACGGCTTTCCGTGGATTGTGGCGGAGGAGGACGGCATGGCGCTGGGCTATGCCTATGCCTCACCCTTCCGCACCCGTCCCGGCTACCGCTGGCTGATCGAGGATTCGGTCTATGTCGCGCCGGAAGCCAAGGGCAAAGGCATTGGCAAGGCGCTGCTTTTAAAGCTGCTGGAGGAATGCGAAAAGCTCGGCTTTCACCAGATGGTCGCCGTGATCGGCGATGGTCAGGGCAACAAGGGCTCGGTCGCCCTGCACGAAAGCCTCGGCTTCAAACACTGCGGCTCGATTGAAGGTTCCGGTTTCAAGCTGGGCCGCTGGGTGGACACCGTGTTCATGCAATATGAGCTGAACGGGGGGGCGGGCAAACTGCCGGATCAGGACAGGTTCCCGGCAAACGACTGGAAGGGTCTGTAATTTCAGCCGCGCCCGATGAACGGCATCTTCGTCGCCATCACCGTCATGAACTGCACATTGGCGTCAAGCGGCAGCGAGGCCATGTAGAGGACGGTTTTGGCGACAATCTCCACGTCCATCACTGGCTCGACCGCCAGATGACCATCGGCCTGCGGCACGCCTTTCAGCATCGCCGCCGTCATGTCGCTGGCGGCGTTGCCGATGTCGATCTGGCCGACGGCAATGTCATATTTGCGCCCGTCGAGCGAGCCAGAGCGGGTGAGGCCCGTGACCGCATGCTTGGTCGATGTGTAGGGCGCGGAATTCGGCCTTGGCACATGGGCGGAAATCGAGCCATTGTTGATGATCCGCCCGCCGCGCGGCGTCTGCGCCTTCATCAGGCGGAACGCGCCCTGCATGCAATAGAACACGCCGGAGAGGTTTGTGTTGACGACGCCCTGCCACTGCTCAGCGGTCAGGTCTTCAAACAGAATGGTCCCCGGCGCGCCGGTGCCGGCATTGTTGAAGAGCACATCGAGGCGGCCATACGTCGATTGGATTGCTGCAAACAGCGAGGCGACAGATGCGGGATCCGTGACATCGGTTGACACACAAAGCGTGTCAGGGCCGATCTCGCCGGCAACAGCTTCAAGCGCCTCCTTGCGCCGGCCGGCCAGAACAACGGCATAACCCTCGCGGCCAAATGCTTTGGCCACAGCTTTGCCAATGCCGGAACCTGCACCGGTGACGAGGGCGATTTTCATGTTTCCACCAGCCTCAGGCCCCTTTCAAACACCGAAAGCACCGCGCCGAGCTCGTGGCCGCGCTTCAGGATCACGCCGCTGGAGGAAACGACGCTGAACGCGCCCTGCTTGCGGGCAAGCTTCGGATTCTTCTCTATCCGGTACAGCGGATATTCGCTGGCGCGGCGGAACACAGAGAAAATGGCGCGGTCCGCCAGCGCGTCGATGGCATAGTCACGCCACTCGCCGCCGCCAACCATGCGTGAATAGATTTGAAAGATGCGGTCAAGCTCGCGCCGGTCAAACATGACGGGCATTGCGGGCGCATATCGCGGCAGCGGGATGACATGCGTCGGCGCGCTGCCGTCAATTTGGCCCTCCGCTGCCTCATCCATGCCGGAAAAACCCCGGCGGTTGCTCCATATTCCTCATGGAAATCAATGTGTGCCGGGTTTTTGGTTTTTGCAAGCCCCGAAGCGGTCACCTGCTGTTTCAGGCGAAACCTTACCTAGCGTCAATCACGCAAGATGAATTCGGTTTTATATGGTGATGGCTTGCCGCAAACCTGCCGCAATTTGGTCAAATCCGCGCCTGAATCCGGCGCGACCTTAAAGATGCTTTCAAGAATGGCCCGGTTGGAAGGTTGCTTCGAACCCCAAGCCCCCCGCCCTCGAGGGATCCTGACAATCGGGTCAACCACTCTTGGAAAGCACCCCTTAGATTAAAGCCGGACGTTCGTCCGGCTTTTTTTTGGCTTGGCCTCAAGCGCCGGGGTGGCTGACGATGACCGCGCCCAAAATTTCGCCGGGAGCGCCGCCTTTTGACACTTTCTGCAGCAGTATTGCGCAGCCCTGCCCCTTTTTCGGCGCATATTCAGAGCCGGGCAGTTCAACAGTCAGGCTTTTGCCCTTCCACATTCCGATGGTCTGGACGCCCTGAACAGCGTTACGGTAGTTGACCGTTGATCCGGCATTTTCGCCCCGCTCTATCGGCACATTCTGCGACTTGTCAAAAGTGACCAGCACAAGGTTGGCCGATCCATCGCCATCTCCCGCCGTCACAACAAGGCTGCCGTCGGAGACTTTTGCGTCAAGCGAGACCGGCAGGCTGCCGCTCAGCGCCGATGCGATGGACTGGCGGAAACTGGAATTCTTCGCCACTTTGTCACCGTTGACGATGATCTGCGGCGTGTAGACGCCGCGCTCGCCGATGCCTCTTGCATAGGCGCGCTGACGCTCTGTGGCTGCGGCCGACGAAAACGTGTCCTTCCAGCCGAGATAGTCCCAATAGTCGACATGCCAGGCAAGGCCGATGACACCGCCTTGCTGAATGACTTCGCCAAACACTTTGTCTGCCGGCGGGCAGGATGAGCAGCCCTGGCTGGTGAAGATTTCGACGACGCCTTTGACCTCGCCGGACTGGGCGGGGGTGAGCATGAAAGCCGCCGAGGAGATAAGAGCGGCAAGGGATAAGACGATGCGCATGGTATCGGTTCCTACATTTGTTGCACTCAAATTACGCGCCGCGCGTTTCAAGAGGAAGTCACGATGCGGTGAGAAATGGGTGACGCGCCAATCTCGTCAATTTTCACTTGACACATACCGACTGGTTGGTATCATGAATTCATGAACATTGAAGCCAAAATACCGGCCCGACGCCGCATCCTTGATGCGGCCGTCAAGCTGATCCGCACCAAGGGCTACAATGCCACAACGGTGGACGACCTGTGCGCGGAGGCCGGTTCGACCAAGGGCGCGTTCTTCCACCATTTCAAGAGCAAGGACGAGCTGGGCGAGGCCGCGGCAAAACACTGGACGGACATCACGGCCCCGCTCTTTGAAGGCGCACCCTATCATGCGCCGGCAAATCCGCTGGACCGGGTGCTGGCCTATATCGACTTCCGCCGTTCCATGATCGGCGGCGAGTTGGCGGAGTTCACCTGTCTTGCCGGCACGCTGGCGCAGGAGGTGCACACCTCGCACCCGCAGATTGCCAGCGCCAGCGGCCAGGCGATCACCCATGCACGCCCAGTCGCTCGTCAACGACATTGAGGCGGCCATGGCGGAAAGCGGCAAAAGCTTTCCCTTCTCCGCCCAAAGCCTCGCCTTGCACACCCAGGCCGTTCTCCAAGGCGGCTTCATTCTGGCCAAGGCGACAGGCGATCCGCAACGCGCCGCCGAATTCAATCGGCCACCTGCGCCGCTATGTGGAATTGCTGTTCAATCAACAAGAGGAGTGAAAATCATGGCAAACAAATTCGTTTGGTATGACGTCATGACCACGGACGTGAAAGGCGCGGAAAAGTTCTACGCCGCCGTCCTCGGCTGGAAAATGCAGGATTCCGGCATGCCGGGACCCGGCTACACGCTGATCTTGAACGGCGACATCCAGGTTGGCGGCATCATGCCGGTGCCGGACCACGCCAAGGGCATGCCGCCGGTGTGGATGGGCTATATCGGCGTGTCCGACGTGGATGAATATGCCAAAAAAGTCACCAAGGCTGGCGGCAAAATCTGGAGGGAGCCGCAGGACATTCCGGGCGTTGGCCGCTTCGCCGTCGCCGCCGATCCGCATGGCGCGGGTTTTATCCTGTTCAAGGGCAATCTGGACGTTGCGCCCGCCGCCGCGCCCTTCATGGAAAAGGGCCATATCGGCTGGCACGAGCTGCATTGCGGCAATCTGGACGAAGCCTGGGCGTTTTACTCCGGCCTGTTCGGCTGGCAGAAGGGCTTTGCCCATGACATGGGCCCGCAATACGGTCTCTATCAGACATTTGGCGAGACCAGCGAAGGCTTGGGGCTGGGCGGCATGATGAAAAAGATGGACTCGTCACCGATGCCGCACTGGACTTATTATTTCAGCTGTCGGCGACATTGAAGCCGGAGCGCAGCGCGTCAAGGACAATGGCGGCACGGTTGTGATGGAGCCGCATGAAGTGCCGGGTGGCACATGGATCGCCCCCTGCATCGACCCGCAAGGCGCGCATTTCGCGCTGATCGGCAGCAAGGTTTGAACAAACAGGAGGATAAAATGGCCTATATTGAAGCAATGGTCGCCGCTGTTCCCACAGCCGGCAAAGCGGCCTATCTCGACTATGCGCGCGAGGTCGGAGGGCTTTTCAAACAGCATGGCGCGCTGGCGACGACGGACTGCTGGGGCAGCGACGTTCCGGAAGGCAAGTTGACCTCGTTTCCCCTGTCGGTGAAATGCGGGCCCGGCGAGACGGTTGCCATCGGCTGGATCACCTGGCCCTCTAAAGAGGCACGGGCAAAGGCCTGGGAAGAGCTAATGAAGGAGCCGAGAATGCAGCCCGGAGCCATGAAGATGCCGTTTGACGGCAAGCGCATGATTTACGGCGCGTTCGAAGTCATTCTCGAACTGTGACGGAGCGCGGCGCCAGCGAAAACAGCGCGGCTGACTGAAAGGGTCACAAAATGCCCAACGGAAAAATCGATGTGGAGAACCCGAACTCCCCCGGAAAGACCTACCGCGTGGATAAGGGCAAGTTTCTGGCCATGCGCGAAGCGGTGCTGAAAGTTCTGCCCCCCTCTGCGCCAGGCATGACTCCTGCGGAAATCCAGAAAGCCGTCCTTCCGCATCTGCCGCAGGAGCTTTTCCCCGGTGGCGAGAAGGCGGGCTGGTGGATGAAATCCGCGCAGCTGGACCTGGAGGCGAAAAGCGTCATCGTCCGGGCAACAAAACCGCCAGTGCGGCTCTGGAAGGCCTGAGCCGAATTGGCTATCGTCATTGGCGGAGTTTGGCGGCGGTCGTCAGCTACCCTACCTGCGGGCGCTACACATGCATGATGCCAAAGCTGAACCGGTCTTTGACGGGCACAATGACGTGCTTCTGCGCCTGTTCAACAAGCAAAAAGCGGGTGTCGAACATGATTTTATCAATGGAGACAATGAGGGCCATCTCGATTTGCCGCGCATGAGAACAGGCGGATTCGGTGGCGGCATGTTTGCGGTCTATATTCCCTCGGCCGCCAACTCCATCTCACTTGATGATCAGATGCAGGGCGAAAGTTACGATGTGCCGCTCTCACAGCTGATCAGGTCCCGCGAAGCTTTGCCCAAAGCGCTGGCAATGGCTGCGATCCTGTTTCGCATCGAACGCGCTTCGGCGGGAGCATTCAAAGTGTGCCGCACTGCGCCGGAGGTCCGCGCCTGTTTCGCTTCAGGAATCGTCGCGGCGGTTCTGCATTTGGAGGGCGCGGAAGTGATCGGCAAGGATTTGCACGGGCTTGAAGTGCTTTATCAGGCGGGCCTGCGCTCGCTTGGCCCCGTCTGGAGCCGGCCGACAATTTTTGGCCATGGCGTGCCGTTCCGCTATCCAAGCACCGGCGATACAGGTCCCGGTCTCACTGACGCGGGCAAAGCGCTGATCCGGGCCTGTGATGGGCTGGGTGTCGCCATTGACCTGTCGCACCTGAATGAAAAGGGCTTCTGGGATGTGGCGAAGATCAGCCGCAGGCCGCTGATTGCCACACATTCAAACGCGCACGCGGTCTGTCCGCACTCCCGCAACCTCACAGACCGCCAGCTTGATGCCATACGGGACACCAAGGGCATCGCCGGGCTGAACTTCGCCACCTGCTTCCTGCGCCCCGACGGACAGCGGAGCGCGGACACGCCCGTCGAACTGATGCTGCGCCATCTTGACCATCTCATTGCCAAGCTGGGCATTGACCATGTCGGCTTCGGCTCGGATTTCGACGGCGCCATGATTCCAGCGTCAATCAAGGACGTCACCGGACTGCCGGCTCTTCAAGCCGCCCTGCGCGTTCACGGCTATGATGACGAGGCGCTTCGCAAGCTCTGCCGGGACAATTGGATCAGCGCGCTTGAAACGGCGTGGGCTTAAAACGGAGCACATCCATGCATGAGATTAAAGCTCAGGGAATCAGCGTCCGCTTCGACCCATTGGGCGGCGTCATCGATGACGTGGCCATTAAAGCCGGAGGCATCACGCTGCACCCGATGCACCGCGCGCCATGGCTCGCGTCGGGTGAGACCGTTGCGGACAGTGTCGCGCCGGTGGAACGGAAGCTTGCGGGCGATTTTTTCTGCGCGCCGTTCGGCCGCAGCGCGCCGGATATGCCGATCCATGGCCCTTCCGCGAATGGAACTTGGGAGAGCGGGGTTCAGACCATCGCCGCAGACGGCGCGGTGACGGCGCGCTATGTTCTGAGCGAACTGATCCATGGCGCGCATCTGACAAAGGAAATCATTCTGCGCCCAGACCACCCCGTCGTTTATCAGCGGCATGTGTTTGAAGGCGGCGCTGGCCACATTCCGGTGGCGCATCACGCGATGGTTCATGTGCCGGGCGGGGCGGCGCTTAGTTTCTCTCCAAAAGAGTTTGGCCGCACCACCAACAGTCCGCTCGAATCCGACCCCGCGCGCGGCCGCTCGCTGCTCAAATATCCGCAGCGGATTGAAACGCTGACGCAGGTGGCGCTGGCGGACGGCAGTGCCGCAGATGCGTCTTTCTATCCGTTCGCTGATACGCCATGAGGATTTCATTGCGCTGGTTGAGGCTGAGAGGCGCCGCCATCGGATGGTCAGCGGCTTTGGCCGCCAAAGACGGGTTCCTGTTTTTCGCTGTCAAAGACGCCGCAGCCCTGCCGGAGACGCTGCTGTGGATGAGCAATGGCGGCCGCGAATACGCGCCTTGGTCGGGGCGGCACAAGGCCGTGCTCGGCATTGAGGAGGCGGCGACAAGCTTCCACGCCAATGGCGAGCGCGCGGGCGGAACCGACGCAGCCCGGGCGACAGGTGTGGAGCTGGGCGGCAAGCATGTGATCCGCTATGCTTTCGGCGCGATACCCGCGCCGCAGGGCTGGACGCGCGTTGCGGATATTCAAGCCGAAAACGGGGTGCTTAAGCTGACAGATGCAAGCGGGGCGGCCGTGGCGGTCAGCTTTGACTATGATTTTTTCGGCGAGACAAAGTGAGAAGCCTGAACGTTCCTGATTTATGGATTTCTCGAACTCTTAGCCGGATTTGTGCGAACTCCCGCGCCATGAAACCCCTCATCAAAATCTGCGGCCTTTCGACGCCCGAAACCGTTTCGGCGGCGCTGGACAACGGCGCGGATATGATCGGGTTCATCTTCTTCCCGAAAAGCCCGCGCAATGTCAGCGTTGAGCAGGCGGGGCGGCTGCGGCAGGCGGCGATTGGGCGGGCGATGGCGGTGGCGGTGACCGTGGATGCTTCGGATGAGACGCTGGATGCCATTGTCTCGGGCATGAAGCCGGACATGCTGCAATTGCATGGCCATGAGACGCCGGAGCGCGTTGCGGCGGTCAAGGCGCGGTTCGGTCTGCCGGTGATGAAGGCCATTTCCGTCCGCGAGCGCGCCGACCTGGATCAGATCGCGCCCTTTATCGGCATTGCCGACAAGTTCCTGCTCGACGCCAAAGCGCCGAAAGGCTCCGAGCTTCCGGGCGGCAATGGCGTGTCGTTTGACTGGACGCTCCTGTCCGCGCTTGACCCCGGCTTGGATTACATGCTTTCGGGTGGGCTGAATGCGGGCAATGTGGCCGAGGCGCTGCGCATCACCCATGCGCCGGGGCTGGATGTGTCATCGGGCGTCGAAAGCGCGCCGGGGGTCAAGGACGTTGGCCTGATTGAAGAGTTTTTTGCCGCAGTGCGCGCGGCTGGAGAGAAGTCAAGTGAACAAGCCAGTTGAACCCAATTCCTTCCGCACCGGCCCCGACGAGCAGGGCATGTTCGGCATATTCGGCGGGCGCTTTGTCGCCGAAACGCTGATGCCGCTGATTCTGGAATTGCAGCAGGCCTACACCGACGCTAAGAATGATCCGGCTTTCAAGGCTGAGCTGGAGCATCTCAACACGCATTATACCGGCCGCCCCTCGCCGCTCTATTTCGCCGAGCGGCTGACGGCAGCATCTGGGCGGCGCGAAGATTTACTTCAAGCGCGACGAGCTGAACCATACCGGCTGCGCACAAGATCAACAATTGCCTCGGCCAGATCCTGCTCGCCAAGCGCATGGGCAAGAAGCGCATCATCGCCGAGACGGGCGCGGGCCAGCACGGCGTCGCCTCGGCCACCGTCGCCGCCCGGTTCGGCTATCCCTGCCATGTCTATATGGGCGCGACGGACGTTGAGCGGCAGGCGCCGAATGTGTTCCGCATGAAGCTGCTCGGCGCGGAAATCACGCCGGTCACCGCCGGTCACGGCACGCTGAAAGACGCGATGAACGAGGCGTTGCGCGATTGGGTGACCAATGTCGAAGACACCTATTACATGATCGGCACGGCGGCCGGCCCGCATCCCTATCCGGAAATGGTGCGCGACTTCCAGTCGGTGATCGGCCGCGAGGCGAAGGAGCAGATCATGCTCGCCGAAGGCCGCCTGCCCGACATGCTGGTCGCCGCCGTCGGCGGCGGGTCGAACGCCATCGGGCTGTTCCATCCGTTCCTCGACGACAAGGATGTGCGGATCGTCGGCGTCGAAGCCGGCGGCAAGGGCCTTGAAGGCGACGAGCACTGCGCCTCGCTCACCGCAGGCTCGCCCGGCGTGCTGCACGGCAACCGCACCTATCTTGCTGCAGGACGGCGACGGCCAGATCAAAGAGGGCCATTCGATTTCCGCCGGCCTCGACTATCCCGGCATCGGCCCGGAGCATTCCTGGCTGAAAGACACCGGCCGCTGCGAATACGTGCCGATCATGGACACCGAGGCGCTCGAAGCCTTCCAGCTGCTCACCCGCCTCGAAGGCATCATCCCGGCGCTGGAGCCCGCCCACGCGCTCGCCGAAGTCATCAAACGCGCGCCTGAGATGGGCAAGGATCAGATCATCGTGATGAATCTGTGCGGGCGGGGGGACAAGGATATTTTCACGGTGGGGAAGATTTTGGGGATGGGGCTTTGA
>CAWDIY010000003.1:0-191913 GCA_963802455.1 uncultured Alphaproteobacteria bacterium
GCGCGGTTGGCGCTTTCTTCAATCGCCTTTGTGTCGCCGCCGCACGCCTCAACAATTTTTGCATAGGAACGCGAAGTGTCGCCGAGCGCTATGAACCAATGCTCCGCCTCCACAGCCTCGTGCCCGTTGCGCACTGCGATGGCCACCGCCTCTTCGAGCGCGACCACCAGTTCGCCGTCAAGCCGCTGGATCATGCGCCCCAGATCAAGTGATGGCATGGTCATCCCCCATGGCGCCAGCCGCTTTGCGCCCGTCAAACGGCATTGCATAATTCCGGCAAGTCTCCAAGCCGAAGGCTCTGAACAGAGTTATCAGGGGTTATAGTTGTGCTTCAAAAACTGCAAGCCCTATGGATGAAATGCATGAATTCATGGGTTTTTTCGCTTTAACGCTGTTTCAGGAAAGTTCGGTTTGCGGGTTTCCTTTTGAAACAGGTGAAGTAGAGTGCAACCCGAAAGCGTGGGTGGAGCGTTTCTAAAAGGCATGAACTACTCGGTAATGTCCCAGACTTTTGAGGGTGGAAAACCAGCTGGCGATGACCTTCGCGGCAGCGGTGAGCTGATTGCTGTCTTCCGTGCCATCAAGGACGAGCGCTCCGCCGCAAGGTCTGACGACCGGTCGCGGGAAAACATCTATGTCGCAGATGGCGAAGAAAATGCGGGATCGGTTTTGCAGCCCTCAGAGCGGTGGCGCAATGTGCACGATGCCTGCGTCGCCGAGCTTTCCAGCCGCACCAAGGACATCGAACTGTTGAGCTGGCTGGCGGAGTCCTCGGTGCGCGTTCACGGCATCACCGGGCTTGCCGGCGTGTTCGAAGCCATGCGGCAGCTGATTACGAGTGGTTTTGACACATTGTATCCGCTGACCAGTGAGGACAATCCCGCTGAACGCGTCAGCTCGCTGGCGGGCCTTAACGGCAGCCAGGACAGCGACGGCACTCTGATACGGCCGCTGCATCTGACATCGCTGATTCCGGATCAGGTCTATGGACGCTTCAGTCTGTGGGAGTTTGATCAGGCCACACGCAAAAAAGACAGTGGCGCGCTTGCGGCTTTTCATGAGGCGGCGTCCCACGCTGACGGCGCGGCGTTCTTGACCATGAGCGCGGCCGCCGAGCGCTGTATCGCCGACGTTGGCGCGATTGACAGATTTCTGACAGACGTGTTCAAAGCCGATGCGCCGTCATTCCGCCGCTTGCGCGAGGTTCTCGCCAGTATCCGTTCGGCCTATTCCGAGCTTTCAGCCTATGTCAGCCTGCCAAAAGAGGATCTGGGGACAGTGCCATTACCGGAAACTCATGTGGAGACTGTAGCTGCACCCTCGCCAAAGCTGAACGGCGCTGTCGGCCAGATCAATGACCGCGAGCAGGCTTTCCAGGCGATATTGCAAATAGCGGCCTTTTTCCGCCGGACCGAGCCACATTCGTCCGTGTCGTTCGCGCTCGAAACCATCGTGCGGCGCGGGCGGATGGATTTCATGGGACTTCTCGCCGAACTGGTGCCGGATGAGAGCCAGCGCCGCGACGTGCTGACGCGCGCCGGCATTGAGCAGAGCTCGCCCAAGGGAATACAGCCGTGACAAATGAAAAAAATACGATACAAAGTTGCGCCAACGGGGATCAGAAGGCGAAATTGAAGGATTCAACCGAACTTTGCGCGGTCCGCGCGAAGGGCAGATTCAGTCAGGAGAGATAAATTGGCCAGTATTCACGATAAACTCGAACGTGTGCGCAAACCGCGCGTCCATATCAAATACGAGGTCGAAACCGAGGGCGCGGTGATCGAGAAAGAGCTGCCTTTTGTGGTCGGCGTGCTCGGCGATTTTTCCGGCGACCCGACCGAGCCGCTGAAGCCGTTCGGCGAGCGCAAATTCGTGCAGATCGACCGCGATAATTTCAACGATGTGATGCGCCGCCTTGCGCCCGGCCTGAGGTTCCGCGTTGAAAACACCATTGAGGGCGCCGGAAAAGAAATGGCCGTCAGCCTCAAGTTCGAAAAGCTTGACGATTTCGAGCCGGGCTCCATCGTCGGTCAGGTGCCGGCGCTCAAGTCGCTGCTGGATTCGCGCAATGAGCTGCGCGACCTTCTCAGCAAGGCCGACCGGTCGGAAGATTTGGAAGTGCTGCTGGAGAAAATCCTGCAGAACAAGGGCGAATTGAAACAGCTCGCCGACGAGCTCGCCAAAAACAGCAGCGCTGACAAGAAGGGCAATTGATCATGGCGACCTCAAAAAAGAGCGGTGACGTCGCAGTCGCCGAGGCAAAGACCACCAGTCTGCTGGACCAGGCCGTTGCGGTGACCAAGCAGACCTCGTCAGACCGCACCCAGCAATTGCTGCGCACGCTGACCACCGAGGCTCTGAAGGGCACAGTCAGCTATAACCGCAACTTGACTGTGACAATCAACGAGGCGATCAAGAAGCTCGACGAAATGATGTCGCGCCAGCTCGCCGAGATCATGCACAATGCCAAGTTCCGCAAGCTCGAAGGCTCGTGGCGCGGCCTGCACTATCTGGTGCAGAACACCGAGACCAGCGCCAACCTGAAAATCCGGGTCCTCAACGCCAGCAAGCGCGAACTCTATAAGGACCTCGATAAGGCGGTTGAGTTCGACCAGAGCCAGCTTTTCAAGACGGTCTACGAGGCCGAGTTTGGCACGCCCGGCGGTGAGCCGGTCGGCTGCATGATCGGCGACTACGAGTTCACCAATGATTTCGAGGACATCGAAACGCTGGCCAAGATGAGCTCGGTGGCCGCTGCCGCCTTCGCGCCGTTCATCTCCGCCGCCGATGCGACGCTGTTCGGTTTTGACGATTACCGCCAGCTGTCCAAACCGCGCGATCTCGAAAAAATCTTCGAGACCAAGGAATACACCAAGTGGCGCTCGTTCCGCGCCTCGAGCGATTCGCGCTTTGTCACCCTGACCATGCCGCGGGTCCTCACCCGCCAGCCTTACGGTCAGCAGACGCTGCGCATAGACGAGTTCGATTTCAACGAGGCCATCAAATATGAAGACGGCGGCGCGATGCAGCACGACGATTACTGCTGGTCGAACGCAAGCTACGCGCTCGGCGCGCGGCTGACCGACGCCTTCGCCAAGAATGGCTGGTGCACGGCGATCCGAGGCGCGGAGAATGGCGGCAAGGTCGAGGACCTTCCCGTTCACATTTTCCAGAGCGATGATGGCGACACCGACGCCAAGTGCCCAACGGAAATCGGCATCACCGACCGGCGAGACGCCGAACTTGGCAAGCTCGGCTTCCTGCCGCTCTGCCATTACAAGAATACGGATTACGCTGTGTTCTTCGGCGCGCAGACGACACACAAGGCGGCCAAATATGACCGGCCGGAGGCGACGGCGAACGCCGCTATCTCCGCCCGCCTTCCCTACATGATGGCCACGTCGCGCTTTGCCCACTATCTCAAGGTGATCGGCCGCGACAAGATCGGCTCCTTCATGGAGGCCGAGGACTGCCAAGCTTGGCTGAACCGCTGGATCAACAATTACGTCAACGCCAACGACGACGCGGGCGCGGAGATGCGCGCCAAGTTCCCGCTGCGCGATGCCAAGGTTGAGGTGAAGCCGGTCGCCGGCCAGCCCGGATCATACGAGGCGGTGGCATGGATGCGCCCATGGCTGCAGATGGAGGAGCTGACGACCTCGCTGCGCATGGTCGCCCGCATTCCAAAGGCCCAAGGCTGATTTCCGGGTTGATTTTTCAGACCGGGCTGCGGCTCCAGACAATACCGGGAGGCGCCCTGTCGTTCAAACAGGGCGCTTTTCATTTGAGCGGCGGGGAGTCCGCCAACTAGAAAAGGCGATGCCGGGCAGTGTGATGGCAAGGACAGACAGCATTCTTGACGTGGACAAATACGTGCCTGAGCCAGGCATATTGTTCAATGCTGCGATTGAAGCCGTTGACCATCCCGCGCCGGCCAACGCGCTTCATCTTCAGATCGACCGCCTCGTTGAGGCGATCGATACCGCGCTTTCGGAGCAGGTGAACGCCATCCTGCATCATCCCCGTTTTCAAAAGCTCGAAGCGGGCTGGCGACTGCTGCACAAACTGGTGATGCAGCCGCGCCATGACGCTGCGAGCATCATCCGCATCATGTCGGTTTCTTGGCCCGTGCTCGTGCGGGACATTGAGCGGGCTGCAGATTTCGATCAGAGCAAGCTGTTCAACTACATCTATTCGGAAGAGTTCGACATGCCGGGCGGACGGCCTTTCGGCCTTCTGATCGGCGATTATGAAGTCTCGTCGGGCATCAATCCGGAAACGGGGACCGATGATGTGGCAGCGCTTGAGGGGATCGCCTCAGTGGCAGCCGCCGCCTTCACGCCGTTTGTGTGCAGCGCGTCGCCTGCTCTTCTCGACGTGAAGAAATTCGCCGAACTCGACCGCGAAATCGACATGTCCTATCTGAAACAGCTTGAGAGCAACGTTAAATGGGCGCGGCTGCGCAGGGCGCCGGATGCGCGCTTCATTGGCATCACCTGCCCAAGAGTTCTGGCGCGCGCGCCGTACAAAGCAAACGACATTCACCGCCATGACGGATTTGTATTCCGCGAGTCTGTCAACCCGGACGGCTCAACGCTTTTGTGGGGCAGTTCGGCCTATGCGATGGCGATGGTCGTGCTGCGGGAATATCTCATCTCCGGCTGGTTCGCCGACATACGCGGCGTCCGCCATCTGGACGAGGCGGGCGGGCTGGTGGACATGTTTCCGCCTATCGCCTTTTCGACCGACGCGCACGGCTTTGCAGCGCAGCCGCCTGTCGAGATCAGGCTGGCGCCGATGCAGGAGCAGATGCTCAGCCATTTCGGTCTGATCCCGCTGATGCCGCTGCCCTATTCGATTGACCTCGTCTTCAACACGAACCAGTCGCTGCATTCGCCGGAGCACTATGGCAGCGAGATCGCCAATCTCAACGCCCGCATCGCCGCGATGCTGCAATATGTGCTGTGCGCCTCGCGCTTTGCGCACTATCTCAAACTTGTCATGCGCGAGCATGTCGGGCAAATTTCAAGTGTGGAATCGCTGCGCAAAATGCTGAATGACTGGCTCGGGCAATATTGCATCGGCAATGATGACGCGGGATCGGAGATGAAGGCGAAGTTTCCGCTCCGCTCGGCTAATGTCGAAGTGAAGGAACTCGTCGGCCGGCCGGGCGTGTTCTCCTGCATAATGCAATTGCAGCCGCACTTTCAGCTGGACGATGTGAAGGCGAGCTTTCAGCTGCTCGCAGACATGAACAACCAAAACGACGCCGTGCGCGGCACGGATGGGAAAGTGGAGAGATGACGGGCTATAAGGAACAGGTGGCGAAGCAGCTTGACGAGGGCAATGTCCGGGCCGCCGTGGACGCCGTGCTGGCACAAGTCAAAGCCGCGCCCAAGGACGAGGACGCGCGGCGGCTGTTGATTGATCTTCTGATCGTCGACGGCGAATTTGAGCGGGCCGACAGGCAAGCAGACATTCTCGCCAACACCGCTGGCGCTCTGACGCTCGGCATGGTGTTGCTGCGCGGCCGCCTGCGCGCGGCAAAGGCCCGCGAGGCCTGGTTCACGCAGGGCGCGGCGCCCGCCTTTCCCGAGGGTCCGACCGCGCGCGATCAGCAGGCGATGCTTCTTAGCCTGGCGATGCGCGAAGGCGGCGGCGCTGTTGCAAAAGAACTGGAAGCGCTGACGCGGATTTCAGAAACGGCGGCGTTCGTCATCAACGGCAATCCTGTCTCCGGCTTCCGCGACGCCGATGACCGCGTGCCGCATGCGTTTGAAGTTCTGTGCTCCGACGGCAGCTATATGTGGGTTGATTTTGATCTTGTCGAGCGCGTCGATTTCAGTCCGGCTGGCGCGGTGCGCGACCTGATCTGGCGGCCTGCGAAGCTGACGCTGGCCAGCGGATCACAGACCGATGTCGTTATCTGCGTGACCTATTTTTCTGGCTCGCAGCAGGACAGTGAAAAGCTCGCCCGCTCCACCGGCTGGAGCGAGCTGCCCGGCGGCGTCATGGCGGGACAGGGACAGAAGACGTTTCTCGCCGGGGATGACGCGATGCTGGCGCTCGACCTTGTGTCCGTCGCGCGGGCGGTTTGAGCGGGAGCTGATCAATGGCCAAGGACCGGCGGATGCAGTCACTCTCGGTGTTTGACCGGCTGCTGGACCTCGCGCCCGACATGCCTGCTGATCAAGCTGTCAGCGCCGGCGAGAATATGCGCCGCATCAAGGATGGCATCCGCCGCGATCTTGAAGTTTTGTTGAACACGCAGCAGCCACTGGCGGCGGAAAAATCCGACCTGCCGGAGATTGAGCAAAGCTTGCTGAAATACGGCACGCCCGGATTCCATGGCCTGATGCTCGCCACCAAGGAGCAGCAATACGGGCTCGCCAAATCAGTGCAGGAGCTGATCGGGGTTTTTGAGCCGCGCTTAAAGAAAGTGCGCGTTGAGCTTGGCAATGACCGGTTCGACAATATCCGCATGCTGCACCTTCGCATCCGCGCGCAGTATCGTTTCGACGACGGCGACGAGACGCTGGTGTTCGACACGGTGCTCGATCCTGCGATCCGGCAGTTCAAGATCGAGACGGCGTGATGGCGAACCATTTTCTCAACTGGTACAGCCGCGAACTCTCCGCCCTGCGCACGCGCGCCTCAAAATTTGCCGAGAAGCATCCGAAGATTGCCGGCCGCCTGCGCCTTACCGGCGACGCGGTGGACGATCCGCATGTGGAACGCATCATCCAGGGCTTTGCCTACAGCGCGGCGCGCATTCGGCAGAAGCTGGACGATGACTTCCCCGAACTGACCGACACGCTGCTGGAGGCGCTTTATCCGCAATATCTGGCGCAGATCCCGTCCATGTCGATCATGAAGATCATCCCTTCGCGCGAGATGGACGAAGTGGTGCGCATTGAACCGGGTTTCGCCGTCGAGACCGAGATCGTGCGCGGTGACCGCTGCCGCTATCAGACCACCCAGCCGGTGACGCTCTCTCCCATCGCCATCACCGCCTGCGCGCTGGCAAAGCCGCCGTTCCGCGCGCCGCCAAGGCCGGACCTTTCCGCGCGCGCCTGCCTGTCCTTCACCATCGGTCTCACGAACAGCATGAAGGATATGGCGGAGCTCGGTCTTGAGGACCTCACATTCTTCATCAAGACACCCTATGTGACCGCCACCGCGCTGTATGAGCTGATGCTCAATCAGACGGTGGGCATTGCCATCGGCCGGCATGCCGACGATGAGAAAGCGGTCCGCATCCCATTGAAGAATCTTCAACCCTACGGTTTCGAAGACGAGGCGGCGGCGCTGCCGTTTCCCAAGCGCGGCTTTCCCGGCTTCCGTCTGCTGACAGAGTTTTTCGCGATGCCGGAAAAATTCCTGTTCTTCCGCCTCAGCGGCCTGCGCGATGCTCTTCGACATATGGAGGGCACTGACTTTCAGTTGTTTTTCTATTTTGGCGCGCCCGCTGACAAGCTGCTCAAGTCGGTTAACGTCAACAGTTTCGATCTGCACTGCGCGCCGGTGATCAATCTGTTCCCGCAGCGCGCCGAGCCGATCCACATTGACCAGACCAGCCACGAATATGAGCTGCTGCCGGATGCGCGCCGCAACCATACGCGGGAAATTTATTCGGTCACTGACGTATCCATTTCCGACAGCGGGGGCAACAGCCGCAAAGTATATCCATTCTTCGGCCGCAAGCCCGCCTCCACTGAGAACAAGGCGTCGATTTTCTGGCAACACAAGCGCGTGCCGGATGATGAAGGCAAGACATTCACTTCAAGGCTCTGCCTCGTTGACCTGGCGCTCAACGCGGCCGCGCCGGACAAGCATGTCGTCGCCTCTGTATCGACGCTGTGCATCAACCGGGGCCTGCCGGAGCTCCTGCCGTTTGGAGGCGGACAGCCTCACCTGAAGCCGGTCACCAAGGACGACCAGATCGGTGCCGTCAGCATGCTTCTGCCGCCCTCGCCCACGTCGCGTTTCGACAGAGAAGACGGCTCATACTGGCGTCTGATTTCGCACCTGTCTTTGAACCATTTGCCTGTGACGGGCGGCGATCCCGACCTTCTGCGCGACATGCTGAAACTCTATGATTTCCGTGAGGCGCAGGAGACCCGCGTCCTGATCGACGCGGTCACAAAGATCGACAGCAAGCGCTCCACCGCCCGATTGCGCGACGGCTCCATCGTCAACGGCGTAGATATCACGATCGTGTTCGACGACACGATTGTCGATGCTGGCCAAGCCTTTCTGTTTGGCCAGATATTGTCGAGGTTTCTCGGGCTTTACGCGTCGATCAACACATATTCACGGCTCACAGTTAAACTGTCGGGCGTCAATCTGCCAGTTGCGCGATTTGAGCCAAGGACCGCGGACGAGGCCCTGCTGTGACCGCGCCAGCCGCCAGAACTCTTGCCGAGCGCTTCAACGATGCGCCGGAGCTATTCGACCCCGACATCGCAAGGCTGATTCAGGATAGGCTGCCCGACAACGCGCCGGAAAACCTGACCGCGCGCGACATCTCAAACCCAACAAACCTGATGGCGCCGACCATCTTTTCAAAAGATGCGTCGCGTGCGGGTGAAGACCGGATCACCGCCAACTACCTTGGCATGCTCGGACCCGTCGCGGCGCTGCCCGCCAGCTACACGCACGCGGCCATTCTCGAGCGCAAACGCCGCAGCCACAGCCTGTTCAATTTCCTCGAATTGTTCGCCGCAGAGCTGCGGTCCTTGTTTGTCGATGCCCACCGCAAGTACCGGCTGCCCAGCTTGTTTCAGCTTTATCGTGCAGGCGCTGAAAACAAGATCAGCGCCAGCATTTTTGCCTTGATGGGATTTGCCACTGAGCGGGAGCGCAGCAGGCTGACAGTCAACGAGGAAATCCCCCTCTATTATGCCGGATACTTCGCTGACCAGCGTCGAACCGCAATCTGCCTTGAATGCATGCTCAACGACTTTCTTGGATTTCCAGTCGCTGTGCAACAGTTCCAGCTGCGGCATCTCAAGATTTCCGAGGACGAGCAGACCAGACTCGGCGAATCAATGCTCGCCAACGCCGCGCTTGGCCAGACGGCCGTGGCCGGCGCGACGAGCCCGACCCGCCGGGGCAGCATCCGCGTGGTGATCGGTCCTCTGGACTATCCGCAATATTTGTCGCTGATGCCCGACAGAAAGCTCTATGGCGAGCTGAGCGAGCTGATCCGCCTTTATTGCGGCCCCTCGATTATGTTTGACATTCAGCTTGTCCTGCAAAAGGAACACGTCCCGAAAACGCGGCTCGACCACCGGTCGCCGGTGGGTCGGCTTGGCTGGGATTCTTGGGCGCTCAGCGCCTCCGCCAAAACCGACAGCATCGACACGGTGTTTGATCCGGACACCGCCAAACCACTTTTTGTCGTAAGTTAACGCTTACGCACAAACTTAATGGCGGCGCTGATGCTCTGGCCGGGCGGCCCCTGTGTCAACGCGTCAAAAAATGCCGCCACCTCTTTTCCCCTGCCCTTGTCGAAGGCGGGCAGCGCATTTCCCGAACTTACGGCTAAAAGAAGATAGGCATCTCCAGCCTTGGACACAAAGGCTTCGTACGGAATTTGAATCGCGGATTCGTCACCGGACCGCTCCGCCAAGGCGCTGACATTGACCATCAGCCCGTCCGGCGTCACGACATATATCCCGACATTTTCGCGGCCCGCATGCGAGATTTTCGCGGTAAGCTTCTCGCCGCGTTTCAGGACATCGCTTTTGAGCGCGAACTCCAGATTAGAGTCCGAACCTGCGGTCCCGCGAGCGAACTCAACGACCGGGCATTGCTGCTTTGTCACCGAGCGCAGGCCGATTTCCGGCTCGATGCCGTAAGCATCTTTGAAGCGGCGGTTCAGATCCTCAAACGGTTCGACGCGGTTGCCAAAGCCCTCGATGGACACCGGGCCATCAGCCTTACCCTGGCCAATGGCAAGGAAACAGGGGCCGCCGTCAAACTCGCTGATCCACTTAGCCGGCTCAGCTTTAGCGGTTTCCGCCGGCGGCGCTTGCGGCGGGGTGATCGCGGCCTGCTGTTCTTCCTGGGCGGCGGGCATCTCGTTCTGCGGCTTCGCCTCAGTCTGCGGCGCCGGGTCCGCCTCAGCGGCATCAGGCTGCGGGCTTGCCGGTTCAGCCGCGCCTTCGTCCCCTGCCTTCATCTCAGACTTGCCGCTTTTCGGGTTGATCAGCGCAGTCTCAGTTTTCGTCTCCAGCCCGGCCGTTGTTGAACCCTGTCTGGTCAGATTGGCAAGAACATCGCGCCCCGTCTCAGTCTGCGTTGCCCCGTACCAGGATCCGCCTGCAATCATGGCGAGGAGCGTAAACGCAATCCATGGCGCCCTGCTGGTCCCGACGGGCGGCGGCGCGAGGGTCTGCGGCTGCGAAACCGTTGCGCGGACCGGCCTCGCGCCGCGCTGGGTCGTTTCGCGCTGCGCCGGAATCAGCGGATCAAGCGCTGCGGCGACGGCCGCCATGCTCTGCGGGCGGCGGAGCGGATTGGGCTGCAGCATTTTCTCAATCAGCGGCTTGACGCCCGGATTGATCATTGACAGGTCCGGCACCGTCTGGCGCTTCATGACCACATCCGCATGCGATCCCGCCATGTCGAGCGCGCGGCCCCTGAGCGCGGCGGCGAACACCAGGCCGAGGCTGTATATGTCGCTCGTCTCGCGCACATGGCCGCCGAACAGGCCGAGCTGCTCGGGCGAGACGAAACTGTATTTGCCGGCGAAACCACTCGAGATCAGCGTGCTGTCGCTGGTGTCACTCGACCGGGCTATGCCGAAATCAATCACCTTCGGCTTGCTGACATCATTGTTGGCCAGGATGATGTTATCGGTCGAAATGTCCCGGTGGATGACTCCCTCGGCATGGGCGGCCTGCATTCCCTCCGCCACTTTGCGGATCAGCGTGCATGCCTCCAGCTGCGAAAGCGGTCGTTGCTTCATGCTTTCCCGCAGCGTCGGGCCGTCGACAAACTCCATCGCCAGATAAAGCAGGTTCGCGGCCTGATCCTGCGAGAAAACGTGGTAACGGATGATGGTTTCATGGCTCAGCCGGTTCAGCGTCAGCGCCTCGCGCCGGAAAAGCGACACCATCTGCTCATCGTTGGCGAATTCCGGCAGGATCACCTTGATGGCGACCTCGTCCATGGTTTGAATATTATGGCCTTTATAGATTTCAGACATGCCGCCGATGGCAAGCAGGCCGTCAATCTGATAGATGCCGTTGAGCCTTATGCCGGGCGCCACACGCGATGTGCGGCGGGCGATGACCGTCTTTTCCTCATCCACCGCAGCCAGCCCTCATCTCATCCACCGCACCGGGCAATGACAACCGTGATATTGTCGGTGCCGCCGCGCGCCAGCGCCAGACGGATCAATTCGACACAGGCCGGCTGCGCGGCATGCTGCGAGGCGATTTTCAGGATTTCGGCGTCGCCCAGATGATTGGTCAGCCCGTCGCTGCAAAGAACAAAGATGTCGCCCGGACGAACGGCACCCTCCGTGATTTCGATATGCGGCTCCTCATTGACGCCGATGGCGTGGACGATGACGTTTCTGCGCGGCCATTCGCGCGCCTGCTCCTTGGTGATCGATCCCTGACGCAGCAGCATCTCGGCTTCATTATGGTCTGTTGTGAGCTGACGGATGCCGCCGCCGCGCAGAAGATAGACCCGGCTGTCGCCGCTCCACAACACAGAGAATTTTGCATCCGTGACCGCCAGCCCGGCTATCGTCGAGCCAATGACGATATCGCCGTTGGCCCGCGAAATGTCACCGATCGTCGCATTGGCGCGCAAAAGGCTGTCGGACAAGTCCCTGACCTTCTGTCCGTGCGGGACATTGGACAACCCTTCATCCACGGTCTGGACAATTGCCGAGCTGGCGATGTCGCCGTGCGAATGGCCGCCCATCCCGTCGGCGACAATGAAAACCCCATGGTCCGGACGTGACAAAAAGCGGTCCTCATTGATCGGCCGCACACGGCCCTGATGCGTGCCGCCGAAGCTGTCAATCCGCATGGCGGCGGGGTTCAACGCCTGTTCCGTCACAACAGCTCCAATTCTTTCGCCTCAGCCATTTGGCGTCCCGCGCAGGAACAATGTCCAGCTCTGCGCGTCCTTTGTGTCAACTTCCTTGAATGTGCCGATTGTGTAGCCGCGCTGCCAGCACTGCTCGCCGCCAGCCACCTTGAACTGTTTTGAGGCGGTGCAAAAGCGCGCACCGCCTTCCAGCATGGCGAGCCCCCGTCCGTCGACCGCATGGACATAAACATATCGGCTTTTCAGATCGCCTTTGATGATGTCGGCGCATCGGTTGGGCGCGATCACCCACCAGCCGCGGCTCTCCAGCTGGCCGGCGCCGCTTTCGGCGATCGCCACATTTGCGATGTCGAGCGTCTGGTTGCACACCGCAAATTCGGCGGAAGCCGTTCCGCACAGCGCCAGCCAAAGACCAGCCGCCGCTGCTGCGGCGCTGGCTGGCTTGCGGGATTGCGGCGCTTCTTGCATATGGCGATTGAAGTCCTGATGTTCTGGTTGAATTGTGAGTAATGTCTATATTCGCACAGATTGCGGGAGCCACATTACAGCCTGAAGCGCCACATGCAAATTCAACTGGAAATCATCAACAGGACCGGCCTTGAGCCGGGGATACCCACCCGGTTCACGGTGGACGGCGCGCCCGTGGTGATCGGGCGCGGAAGGAAAGCCGACTGGGAACTGCCGGATGCGGGCAGGTTTCTGTCCTCCGCGCATTGCCGCGTCTCGCTGGCAAAGGACGGTTTTGTGATCGCCGTCCTTTCGGCAAATGGAATTGTGCTCAATGGCAAGAGTCTGGCACAGGGCGCCGAAGCGCGCCTTTCAGACGGAGACCGGATCGAAATTGGCCCCTATATCATGCTTGCTTCGCTTTGGCTGGCCAGCGCGGACGGCGGCGACAAGACGGTGCTGCTGAGACGCCGGGTTGACCATTACGCGGAAGAAAAGACTGCTATTCAGCCTTTGAAAATCCTTGGACAAGCCGGCGCGGCGCCTCGCGCGGCCGCAAGCGTGACGAAAGCGGAGCCTGTTGCGCGCGCGCCGGTCACAGCATCCCCGAACCGTGCGGCGGCGGCGATGCCCGCGATGGGTGTTGAGTTCGTGCGCGAATTTGCGGCAGGCGCCAATATGGACCCGGAGCTGCTGGCGGGGCGCACAAATCTGGAGTTTGCGGCAGAGCTGGGCGGCGCGGTGCAAAAAGCGATACAAGGCATGGGCGCGCTCGCCCGATCCGCCCGCGATTTGCGCACCCTCGTCGGCAGCCGCAGTGCCGTGCAAAGCAGCCTTACCGAGGAATCAGCACAGAGTGGGATTGGCGGCGGCCAGATGGTCGCGTCGCTGTTTGCGATCTCCGGGCCTGGCTATCAAAGGGCGGAGCAGGCAGTCGGCGATTTGGCCGACAATCTGCATGCGCATGACGCGGCCGTGTTCCACGCGATGCAGACGGCGCTTTTCCGTCTGCTTAACGAAATAGCGCCTGTGACAATTGAAGCAGGAACCGGCTCATCCCTCGTGCGTTCGAAGCGGGCGAAGAACTGGGACCGCTATGTCGGGACATGGGAAAGCTTGAGCACGGGCCGTGAAAACGGCATGCTGGACGTATTCCTGGAATACTTCCGCGAGGCCTATGACGACAAGATGAGCGGCCATTAGCCGCCGCCGGCCAGATCCTCAATCCGCTGCTCACACCGGAGCTGGCTTTCCGGGTCTGTTCTTCTTTATCGACTCCAGCAGCTGGTCAATCGCCGCGCTGTAGGCGCTGAAACGGCTGTTCTTGATCCGTGTCGCCTCCGGCAGCCTCGCTTGCTCGGTGACCAAAACAGGCGCGCTTCTGTTCATCTTGCGGGCGGCCCAGTTTATCACCCACGCGGCGTCTTGTCCGTAGAGGAAAGAATTGGCGGAGATCACCCGCGAATCCAGAAGGTCGCTGAGCGGCGTCTGCGGCGCGGCGCTCAGCACATAGTTCGCGCCCATGCTGCCGAGAAAATGCGCGAGATATAAGGTTCCCGGCGCTCGCCTGATGGCCTGCCCGGCGCAGGTCCGCCTCATTCTCCGCAGTGAAGCGGTGCAGCATTTCGGTCGCGATCTGCGGGTCATACCGCAGCTGCAGCGCCTGGTCCCGGTTCATGGAGCGGGCGATGTCGGGCCGGTAGGCGCGGATCATCCGCATCCATGTCTCGTCGAGAAACTGTCCGAGGCCCCTGGCGGAGGACAACGGGTTGGCCGCGTTTGGATCGCCGCCGCTCTCGACGCGGATGATCCGGCTCACCAGCTTGTCCGCTTCGCCCGCGCCGATTGAAGGCGGTGCCGCCGTTTCAAGGCCCAGAGGGTCTGTCGCCTCGCCGCTGGCATAGATTTCAAAATGAAGATGCGGTCCTGTGCTGAGTCCGGTTGAGCCGACATAGCCAATCACCTGCCCGGCCGTAACGGAGACGCCTTTTCTGATCTCCTTGGCAAAGGCGGAAAGATGCGCATATCCTGACCCCATATTGTTGGCGTGCCCAATGCGGATGAAATTGCCATAGCCGCCGCTGTCGCCGGCGAAATCGACGATGCCGTCAAAGGTGGCGCGCACCGGGGTGCCGGGCGGGGCCGCCCAGTCCACACCCTTGTGCATCCGCATGTCACCAAGAATTGGGTGACGGCGCAGGCCGAAACGCGAGCGCAGCGAACCGTCGACCGGGATGACAAATCCTGCGGGTCCAAGCCGCTCGGTGACCGTGTCTTTCTCCGTCATGCAGGTGAAGGCGCTGTCGGGGCCAGGCTTCAGCATGTAGCAGGAAAGCGCCTCGCCGGCGTGGGTGACGCTGGCATAGAGCACATGGCCTTCACCCCGCTCGGCCTCTCTTGGCGCCTCGCTGTAGATGATAGAAAATGTGTCATCGCGCTGTATGAACTGGCCCAAATCATAGCTGCGCGCCATTTGCATGATCGTCTCTGTGAGGATTGGCGGCGCGATGCCGTTGCGCACGCCCGCAGAATAGATTCCATCCATGATCCGGAACCGCTTGCCGGATGCGCCGGATTCCTCCTCGCGCGCATAGGCCAGCAAGCCATCATTCTCCCAAGGATCCTCAATCGTGGAGTAGCCGCCCTCGCTGTTCTGACCTATGCTGCCGATCAGCCCGCGTTTGTCGTAGAGGGAAAGGTGGATGACTTCCCGCCCCGCGCCTGCCCCGGCGGATTTGTCTGTCCGATAGGCGAGCAGATACCCCGCCTGCATCTCCCTTATATTGATAAGGCTTGCCGCAGCCCCTGCGGCGGCCTCGACGCCTGCTGCGGAAAGTCCGCTCTCGGCAAGCATGCTTTGCAGAGAGCGGTCAAATACCGCTTTCAACACCACGTCGCGGCTGATCTCCCGCCTCTGCGCCGGTGCCAAGACCTCAAGACTGCTGCTGCCGAGGGTCTGAAGCGCCGTGCTTTCCGGGGCGCCGGCCGGAACCGCGCCATCCGCCGCCACGGCTTCCCAGCCGTCATCGCCACCGCCGGTCTTCGCCGCATCCGCGCCGCGGGTCACGAGCACGCCGTCCATGTTGGGCAGCGTTGAAATCTTCTCCTCAACCGAGGCCGTGCCCATCAGGGCAAAGTCCTGCGGTTCGGCAGGCAGCGCCTGCATCAGACGCACGGATGCGCCCATCATCCTGTCAGCGACAAAATAGACGCTGTCCGTGCGCGCGGTGGCGCTGCTGGCGCTCTGAAAGCGGATCGCAAACTTGTTGCTGTTTGCAGCCCTGTCCGGCGGCCCCGCGAAGAACAAAGGGTCTCGCATCTCATCGGAGTCTGTCACTGAAAATTCTTCGCCTGATGACTTTTGACCGTCAGTTGGAACCGCGATCATCTGGTCGACCGCATTCGCGCGCAGCCTGCCGGCGACAAATGCAGGAACGCCGTTTGAGAAAGTCAGCGCTGCAAGGCCGAGAGCGGAAGCCGCAAATACACTCCGCGCCAACAGCCGCTTTCTGCGCCGCCGGTGAAGGCCAATCCTTTGATGTTTGAAATCGTCAATCAGCTCATGCATGGCAGCCGCCGGAGGTCTTGGCAGCGGGGCCGCAGAACAGGCTGATCCTCAACGGAACCCGCCGACGACATTGGCATCGGCCAGCGAGTTTCTTTTCGGCGCAGGGGCGACGGGGGGCGTCACGCTGCGAAGCCGCGGCTGCGATTGCGCCGGGGCCTTGGCGGCAACAGTACTGCGCTTTGCAGGTTTAGGGCTGCGCTTATCCAAGAAAACCGGCGCTCTTTGCTTGGCGGGCGGCGCGGCGAATTGCTTGGGCGCTTTGGGCTTGACGACAGCACGAAAGACCGGCTGCTTCGGCGGCACGTAGACACAGACAATGCCCGTCTCGCCGTGCAAATTGTTGAGATGAAATTCGGTCGGGTCCGAATCCGTCGGCTTCAGCTTCTTGGTGCGGTAATACTTTGCCAGCGCCTCGCGCGATCCGGCGCTCCAGACGCCGTCCGCGTCTCCCTGATAGCAGCCAACGCGTTTCAGCTCGCCTTGGACGGCTGTGACCAGGTCTTCCTTGCCAAAAATTTCAACTGGCGCCTCGGGGAGCATGATCACATTGCCGCTCGGATAAGGCTCATGGATCCCCAGTCCCGTGTCGGGCGCCTCAATCACTGTTGAGCGCTGCAGGACCGATATCTCCGACCCAGCCGCCGCGCCCGGCTGGAGCGATGCCAGCGATTCTTCCGGCGCCGTGGCTGCCGCGCGAGGATCAAAATAGAATTGCCTCTTCAGCGAAGACTGGTCCCATGGCGTCTGCTGGCCAAGCGTCATCTTTTCCACATCGTTGCGCACCGAGATCATCAGGTCGGAAATGCTCTGACGCTCCCCGCTCATATAATTCAGCAGTGACTTGGTGAACGGGCTGAGCTTGCTGCGGCCATCATAGCTGATATTGCCGGGCTGCGTGGCGAAGGCGACGAAAACATTATTGTCCGTGGCGACCTGCGCCAGGCCATTGTCCTTGCGCTGTGCGGCAGGCAGCGGATTGTTGCGGCATGCATCGAGAAACACCAGCACCTGCCGGTCGCGGCTCTGCACATTCGCAATCAGGTCATTCAGCTTGATGGTCTCTGTTTCAATCGCTTCCTTCGACTTCAGCGACGCGTCGATGGGGACAACGAAATTCTGACCTTGAAACTGGAAGCCGTGGCCCGAATAATAGATCAGCGCCGCAGACGCGGATTTTGCCTCTTCTTGAAACCTGCCGCTCAGCTGGCGGAAGTCCGCGAGGCTCAAATCGGTTCCGGCATAGACATCAAACCCGAGCGCCCGGAGTTTTTCCTCCATCGCCTTCGCGTCATTGGCCGGATTCTCAAGCGTCTCGACATGCGCATAACGGCTGTTGCCGATAACCAAGGCGATCCTGCGCTCTTTGCCTCCGTTTCCCGCAGCCTCGGCTGCGCCAGCGGCAAGAGTGCCCACCGAAAGAACGAAAAAAACCAGCGCAAAGACGATATTTGCAAGACGCACGGAAGCTTTCCTGAAAATCACCCTTGTCATCAAGAGCGGTTCAGCTGCGGACCCAAGCATGTGAGCTTTGAATGCCATCATGTCGTTTTCAAGCCTTCAGGCGCTTGTTTGACTCAATCTTCCACCGCCACGCTTATAGGTTAGTTCGTGCGTTGTTTTCAATCTCATTTGCCTGCAACAGTGATGCCTGATAGCAATTTGCCGATATGGTGAACGCCTGCTGGGCG
Source organism: uncultured Alphaproteobacteria bacterium (assembly GCA_963802455.1). Taxonomy (GTDB): domain Bacteria; phylum Pseudomonadota; class Alphaproteobacteria; order Rhizobiales; family Rhizobiaceae; genus JANOYJ01. The sequence goes on from CAWDIY010000003.1 coordinate 17,776, forward strand.
AACGGGCAACCGGCGCAGAGCTCAATGCCGCCGCGCGGCGGCTGTGGAACTGGATTAAATGAGACTGATACTGACCGCGCTGCCTCACGCCTCCGACGCGCTGTTTTCCGGCACCGCACACATTGAGCGCTCCCGCTACTCCATAGGGCGCGGCGAAAACAATGACTGGGTGCTGAGCGACGCCAAGCGGCTGATTTCGAAAAATCACTGCGTCATCGAGCCTGCCGGGGACGGTTTCCGGCTCGCGGACCAGAGCACCAACGGCACCACGGTTTCGGGCAAGCCCGTGGACCGGAACACCGGCCACATGCTGCGCCAGGGCGATGAAATCGAGCTTGGGTCTTACAAGTTCCGCGTGGCGCTGGAGGGCGGACGCGCGCAGGATGCGCCGGGCACCGCCTTTGAAGACCCGTCCGCGCCGAAGATCACGTCCATTCTGCATGATGTGGCGCAGGCCGGCGTTGGCGCAAAAAGCATGATCCCCGGCGAGCACCGGGATGCGTTTGACGACATCAGCGGGCGCAAGGGGAGATATGCGTCGAGTTCGCTCGCCGCTGATCTGGGCTGGGACGGCCCGCCTCCCGGAGATGCGGATGTGGCGCGTCCCGCGGTTCCAGCTCATGCGCCCTACCGGGAATTCGCCGACCGGATGGAGCAAGGGCCGACGCATCGGGTTTTGATCGACCTGCCAAAGCCTTCGGCCCAGCCCGCCAGCGCGCAGATCATTCCAGAAAACTGGCTGGATGAGGACGGGGATGCGCCGCACAGGCCAGTGGAGCCGCCGGGGGGCACGGAAGTGGGCGGCGAAAGCCATGTTGTTCAGCCTTTGGCCGCCAAGGCCTCCGATCTAGGCCTGCGGCCTGTCACAGCGGTGAGAAACATTGAAATTCCAGATCCAGTGTCAGCGCTGGATCGGGCTTTACTGACCCGCGATGCTCCCGCGAACCGCCTTGGCGTCTCTTCGCCTGCCGCCGATATTGCCGCTGCTTTTTGCGATGGGATGGGCATCCCGACGGGCGCGTTTGCGAATGTGGACAGCGTCCGGTTCTTTCACAATGTGGGCCGCGCGCTCGCTATCAGCATCAGCGAATTGCAGAACGCTCAGATCGGCAGGAGCAAGGCGGCCGCTCTGCTGGAAATTGGTGGGGAAAACCTTGGCCGAACCCCATGGATCTTTTCCCTTGGCGGCGAAGACAAGGCAATGGCCGTGCATGCCGTGGCCGACTTTCTGGCCGAGGCCGAGCCGCGCGACCTGGAGATGATGCGCGCTGACCATAAGGACATTCAGGCGATTGTGGAGCAGCTGTCATTAACGTTGATTGGACTGGTTGAAACCCTGCAGCAGGCCATGTCCGTTGGGGACTTGGAGAAGAGAGTCTCAACAGCTTCGAAAGCCATTCCTTCACTGAAAAAGGCGGCGCTTTGGGACGCATTCCTGACGCATTCCGGCTTGTTCCCGCAAGGTGCAAAGACAAAGGGCAGAGCGGACCTGCTGCCGCTTCTCAAGGCGGAGTTGAAGAAGCATGAATTCCCGGCGAAGTGAATGAATTGGGCGATCCGCCGGCAAATTGATGATTCTGCCTCGTCAAGGACACTGAGCGGACCTAACCATGTTCACAGACATCGCAGCAACCACAATGATTTAGCTTGGCTTAACTGCTGTCTAACGTTTAGTATCAACCTGTGGAAACAATGGGGTGCGAAGATGCGGCTTGGTATTGAACATTTCGTCCGCTTTTCAAGGGGAATTGTGCTGCCGCTGGCTTTTTTTGCGGGCATCGCCGCGCTGCCCGCCTGCACATCCGCCGGCTCGCCATCCTCGCCGGAGCTGGCCGCCGCCGCGCCCGTCCCCGTGGCGCGCGCGCTTGAAATCACAATTACGGCGGCGGCGGACCTCAATCCTGGCCCGTCGGGAAATCCGGCCCCTTTGTCCATCCAGATTTATGTCCTGAAGTCGACCGGCAAATTCCAGTCGCTGGATTACTTCGCGCTGAAGAACGGCGGCGCGGGCGCGCTGGGCGCTGACGCGGTTGACACAAGTTCTGTCTCGGTGCGGCCCGGCGAGACCAAAACTGTCACTGTGAGCTCGGGACTTGACGGCAGTTATATCGGCGTGGCGGCCGGATACCGGGAGATCGACAATGCGAAATGGCAGGCGCAGACCGGCATCGGAAGCAGCGACAAGTTCGCCATCCGCGCCGGAAAATCCTCCGTTTCAATCTCGCAGCGCTGAATTCAAGGGCGACCCAAACCCATGTCACATGACAACCGCGTTGTTTGGACCGAGGGCATGTTCCTGCGGGTCCAGCATTTTCAACAGGCCGACCGCTGGGCTGAAAGCATGGTTGCGGCCACCGCGCATGCGCTGGTTCCGTTCGCCTGGGGCGTCAGCCGGCTTGCCGTCAACACGGAGCTGATGGGCAATGGCCGCTTTGGTCTGACTGATGCCGCAGGTGTCCTGCCGGACGGCACCGCGTTTCAGGCGCCTGGCAATGTCGATCTGCCGACGCCAATTGATCTGGATGAAAGCGTCCGCAGCAAGATCGTTTATCTCGCCCTGCCGACAAGGCAGCCCGGCAACCCAGAGATCGGCGACGGAATTGAAAATGCCAGAAGCATCCGCTACGAGCCTTTGAAAACGGAAGTCTTCGACACCAATCTCGGCAGCTCCATTTCCACGCCAATTGATATCGGACGGCTTCGGCTTCAGCTGAAGCTGGAGGGTGAGGACCTTTCGGGGTTCGAGCGCATCCCAATCGCCCGCATCCTCGAAGTCCGGCAGGACCAGTCGGTTTCGTTCGATGGCAGCTTTATCGCCTCCAGCCTCAACTGCATCACCTCGCTGCCGCTCGAAAGCATGGCAAGCGAAGTGCTGGGCATTATCAAGCACAGGGCGGAGGCGATCGCCGACCGCATGGGCGATCCGTCGGTGCGCGGCACCGCAGAGGTCTCGGATTTCCAGTTCCTGCAGGTACTTAACCGCTATGAGGCGCTGCTTAGCCATTATCACAAAAACCTTGCCTCGCTGCATCCCGAGCGCCTCTATGCGATGTTTGCGCAGCTGGCCGGTGAGATTTCGACTTTTACCAAGGAACGGCGGCGCGGCATTGAATTTACCGGCTATCGCCAGGGCGACTTGAAAGGCTCTTTCGAGCCCGTGGTCGCTGACATCCGCACATCGCTGTCCACGGTGCTGGAGCGCTCGGCGGTCGAGATTCCGCTGGAGCAGCGCAAGCACAATATCCGTGTCGGTATGGTCGCTGACCGCGGCCTGCTGGCAACGGCGGGCTTTGTGCTCGCTGTGCGCTCCGACCTGCCGCAGGAAGTGCTGCGCTCGACGCTTCCAAGGCAAATCAAGGTCGGGCCGGTCGAAAGAATTGCGCAGCTCATCAATGTGGCGCTGCCCGGTATCGCTGCCAGCCCGCTGCCGGTCGCGCCGCGGCAGCTTCCCTTCCGCCCGGGAACGACCTATTTCGAGCTGGAGCGCGACTCGGAATTGTGGAAGCAGCTCAACACGACAGGCGGCATAGCCATCCATCTGGCGGGCGAATTCCCAGCGATTGAAATTGAGCTTTGGGCGATCAAGGCGTGAGCCAATGAGCAAAGATGATATCTGGCAAAGCGAGCCGACCGTCATCAAGCCGAATCCGGGCGGCAAACGGACGCGCAAAAATTCCGAAGAGGGCGGCGAGACGACGACGCTGTTCACCGCGCTGAAATCAAGCGAGCCGGCGTCCGAGTTTGATTACCGGTCGAGCGGCATGCCGCTGATCGTCTCGGCGGCGCGGCCGCAGCTCAATCTGCTTGGCCGTCTGCGAACCATGACCGATGTCGCCGATGTCGAGCAGCTGCGCATGGCGGTGATCGAGGAAATGCGCTCCTATGAGCGGCGCATCGCCAATAGCGGAGCCGACATGGAGCATGCCCGCATCGCGCATTATGTGCTGTGCGCCACCATTGACGATGTGGTGCTGGCCACCAGCTGGGGCGCCAACAGCAACTGGGGAACCGACAGCATCGTTTCGACCTTTCACCGCGACGTGCAGGGCGGCGACCGGGTGTTTGATCTTCTCGAGCATCAGCACCGCGCGCCGGGCCGCAACCGCGATGTGCTGATGCTGATGTACCTTTGTCTGTCGCTGGGGTTCCGAGGCCGGCTGCGGGTCAGCCCGCGCGGCGCGCTGGAACTGTCGCAGATCCGGGACAATCTGTACCGAACTCTGCAGAGCCAGATGGGCGACATGGAGCGTGAATTGTCGCCGGCTTGGCGCGGTCTGAACGCGCGCAATGCCAAGAGCGGCCTCAAACATCTGTTGCCGGCGTTTCTCGCTTTCATGGTTCTGGCCGTTGCGCTCGGCTATATCGGCATCCTCAATCTATTGAGCGCAAAGTCGGACGCGGCCATCATCGCCTTCAGCCAACTGCCGCCAAAGGGCGCGCCAAGCATTCAGGTGACTCAACCGGTGGAGGCGACGCCGGAGCAGGCTGACACAATCAGCAATTTTCTTGTCTTCCTGAAGCCGGAAATCGAGCGGGGCGTTCTCACCACGACGCGCAATGGCAACGAGGTTCTCATCCGCTACCGCAACACTGGAACCTTCGATCCTGGAAGCGCGAAGGTCAAGCCGCAGTTTGAAAGTCTGATTGACCGCGTCTCCAGGGCGGCGGCGGAGGCGCGGTTTGACGTGCTGATCACCGGTCACACCGACAACCGGCCGATCCGAACCGTCCGCTACCCGTCAAACTGGGACCTGTCGAAAGCGCGGGCCAGCGCGGTCGCGGACATTGCGCTGCGAAACATGAAGCTGGAGAACGTGCGGTTTGAGCCGCGTGGCGAGACCGAAGCGATCGACAGCAATGATACGGCGCAGGGCCGCGAAGCCAACAGGCGCACAGAAATGCGGCTGCGCCTGCGGGCGGACAGCGACAAGTCCGTCGTCATACGCGATGCGGGGCAGACGCCATGAACATGCTCTCCTGGTTTTATACGCTCCGATCCTACATGGACTCGTATCTCGGCTTTCTGAAGGGTTCGAGATTCTGGTCGCTGATCTGGGTTGTGGCGATCTGCGTCATTATCTGGTTCTACGGCGAGTCAATCGCTTTTGGCACATGGCGGCCGCTGGAAGATCCATTCCGCCGCATGGTCGCCATCGGCGCTGTCGTCATCGGCTGGCTGATCTATCTGATCGTCTCTTTCTTCCGCCGCCGCAGGGCGGAGAAGAAACTTATCAATGATCTCACCGACGACGGCACAATTGATCCGGAGGCCAGCGCCCGCGAAGACGTGGCGCAGCTTCGCGCCAAGCTCAAAGATGCCATGCTGCGGATGCGCAAGATATCGAAGAAGCGCTTCAATTTTGTCTATGACTTCCCCTGGTACATGATTATCGGATCGCCGGGCTCAGGCAAAACAACGGCGCTCCTGAATTCTGGCTTGAAGTTTCCGTTGGGCGACGATGTCGAGGGCGAGGCAGTGCACGGCGTTGGCGGCACGCGCGACTGCGACTGGTGGTTCACAGATGAAGCCATCATGATCGACACCGCCGGCCGCTACACGACACAGGACAGCGACGCCAGCACCGACAGCGCCGGCTGGCAGGGGTTCCTTGCGATGCTGAAGAAACACCGGCCGCTGAAGCCCGTAAACGGCATCATTGTGACGATCAGCATTGAGGACGTGCTGGCAAAAAGCCCGCAGGCGCGCATCAAGGAAATCCGCACCATCCGCCAGCGCCTGCGGGACCTTGAAGACACGCTGAAAGTCCGACTGCCGGTCTATTTGACTTTCACTAAAGTCGACATGGTGGCGGGCTTTTCAGAATTCTTCGATGGGTTCAACAAGTTTGACCGCGAGCAGGTGCTGGGCACGACTTTCCCGCTTGGCGTCAGCCAATCGAAGGGCAAAGCCGCTGAGGTCTTCTCAACGCAATATGCGCTGATCCTCGAAAGGCTGAACCGCCTTCTGGTCGAGCGGATGCAGCAGGAGCCAGACGACATCAGGCGCAGCCGCGTCTACCGTTTTCCGGCGCAGTTCGCGGCGCTCGAGGCTGGCCTTGCCGAGCTGATCAGCGAGCTCACCTCCGTCTCAAAGCTCGCCAAACCGCCGCTGCTGCGCGGCGTGTATTTCGTCTCCGCCACACAGCCGGGTCTTGTCTATGACCGCACCCGCTCAGCGGTGTCAGAGCGCTTCGCCTTCCTTCCCGACGCTTCCGGCGCGGGACCGGTTGGGCAGAAGACATTCTTTCTCAGCCGCCTTTTCAACGATGTGATCTTCGGCGAGGCGAACCTTGTCACCACCGACAGAAAGGTCAGCCGCCGCAGAGCCATCCTGACCGGGGCGCTTTACCTTCTGCCGCTTCTAGCCGGCACTGCTGTCGCGACGGGATGGGCGCATGCATGGTACACCAACCGCACCGTCATGCTGGCGGTCAACTCGAAAGTGGCCGCCTATAACCGCGATGTGGAAGGCGTCTCGATCGTCAACGTCACCAGCAGCGACATTGTGTCGGTGGTGGAGCCATTGAACAATCTGCGCTCCGCGATTGACGACGTGGTTCCCGGAACAGACCGCTGGTATCATCTCGGCCTCGAGCAGGAATCCAAGATCACGTCCGGCCTGCAGGATGCCTATCAGCGCGGCCTGAACGGCGTCCTTCTTCCGCGGCTTCTCGTCTATGTGCAGGAGGGCATGAACAAGCAGGGCGTCGCCGCTGGAGACCTTTACAGCAATTTGAAGCTCTATCTCATGCTCGGCGGCCTGGGAAAAATGGACACGGAATTTGTCCGCGAGTTTCTGGCCGCAGATTTTTCAGTCCGTCTTCCCGGCGCCGGACGGGAAAAGCAGCGCACCGAGCTTCTCGGCCACGTGACGGCGCTGGTTTCGCAGACCTCGATGCGCAATCTCACGCTGGATCAAGGCCTGATCGACGAGGCGCGCGCGGCCTTGCGCGCAAAGCCGGCCTCGGTGCGGGTGTACGAGATTGTCCGCGCCGCGCCAAAGACCGTGGCGCTTCCCGAGTGGCGCCCGGCTGACAAGGCCGGGTCCGGAAGCGATCTCCTGTTGACGCGGGCCGGTGGCCTGACACTGCGCGACGGTGTTGCGGGTGCCTTCACCCGCAAGGGCTTCTACGACGCGGTTCTGCCAGAAATCTCGCGCACGGCGCGCCTGTTTCAGTCGGAGCCGTGGGTGCTTGGCAAAGACTATGCCCCTGCCGAGTCGCTGGAGCAGTTGAAGTCCGACGTGCTGCGGCAGTATTTTCAGGAGTATCAATCCGCGTGGACGGACCTTCTGCGGGACATCAGCATCCGCGATGTCGCTGATCTGCAGCAGGCGACATCTGTCGTCGGCATCCTGACCTCGAAGAACAATCCTCTGCTCAGCCTCGCCAGAGCCGTCGCCATCGACAGTGATCTGCGGCCGGGCAAAGAGGGTGAGCCAGATGCCGAAGCGCCGCCCGCCAAGGAAGACGCATCAGGAACCGGCGGCTTGGCTGGCAAGATTAAAGAGGGCGTGGCGGACGCCGCCGATCAAATGAATGACAAGGCTGCCGAAGTTCTTGGAGACGGCGTCAAAGACGCCGCGGCGCCGTCCTCCGATCTTTATCTGCTCGACGAGTTCGGCCTCAACATGCTGGCGCCCCATGTTGATCTTCGCGAATTCGTCATCGCGAAGGGCGCACAGCCGGCCGAAATCGCCGCGCTCAGCGAAATGTTCGAGGAACTCTACCGCCAGCTCAGCCGCGCCGCGACCAACACCGGCGAGGTGAACAATATCTTCGGCGTCGAAAGTGCGCTTGCCGTCGCCAATCAGCGCGCCATCGCCGAGGCGCAGCGCGCGCCCGCCCCGCTCGACCGCTGGCTCGGCAAGCTCGCCACCGACATAGCCCGCCTCTCCGCCAGCGGCGCGCGCGCATCGCTGTCGCAGCTGTGGCAGACGACCGGCGGACGCTTTTGCAAGAGCGCCATTGAGGGGCGCAAACCCTTTGTCCGAGATGCGGCCAAGAGCGTGGCGATCGACGATTTCACCCGCATGTTCGCGCCCAACGGCGAGTTTTCAAATTTCTTCGAACTGCACCTGAAGCCGTTCGTCGATGTGTCGCAGTCTCCCTGGCGCTGGACGGGGCTTGCGGGCAACGAGGCGATTTCCAGCGAGGCCCTGCAGCAGTTTGAAAGCGCCCAGCGCATCCAGTCCGCCTTCTTCAACGGCGGCGGCGGGCTGAACGTGACGCTGGATGTGACGCCGGTGGATCTCGACAGCGATTCCACCTCGGCGCTCTTGTCGATCAACGACCAGTCCATCACCTACGACCACGGACCGGTGGAGTCGAAATCCTTGAAATGGCCAGGCGACGGCAACCGCAGCGCCCGCATCGCGTTCCAGCCGCCCGGCGACAATGCCAGCGTTTCCAAGTCTGGCCCTTGGGCGATGTTTGAGCTGTTTGAACTCGCCAAGCGCAAGCAGGTCAGCGAGGACAAGTTCCGCGCGACTTTCAATCTCGGCAAGCGCAGCGTCTCATTTGACGTTCAGATCGGCTCGGTTCTCAATCCATTCTCGCTGCCGGAAATCGCCAGTTTCAAATGCCCAGAGAGCCTTTAGCGCGATGCCGCTGAGGGTAAAGCGTGTCGGCTATTTTGGCAAAGTGCCGCCGACAGGCGATTTTGTCTCCCGCAATCTCGACAGCGCCGTCAAGGAGGGTTTTGACCGCTGGCTCGGACAGGGCTTGGACAAAAGCCGAGAGCAGCTCAAAGAAAACTGGCTGGGCAGTTTTCTGACGGCGCCGGTCTGGCGGTTTCTTCTCGACCGGCAGCTGGAAGGCGGCAAGCTTGTCGCCGGCATCATGATGCCGAGCGTGGACAAAGTGGGGCGCTATTTCCCGTTCTCCATTCTTCTGGAATTGGAAAATGCGCCGGTTGACAGCTTGCTTCTGGGTGCGTGCGATCAGCTGCTGCAGCAGTTTGAGGATTTGCTTCTGAGCGCGCTGGCTGACGAGTTTGACCTTGACTACTTTGACTACCAAGTCGGCATGGCGGCGCGCAAATTTGTTGGAAAAGACTTGGCCGACGGGGCGCTGGCTGTCAGCAGGTTCGATGAGCTGCGCGAGCTTGACCGGCAGCTTCACAGACTCCAGCCGTCGGGCGGCTCAATCTGGTGGACGGACGGCGCGGAGCACCGCAAGGCGGACTTTCTCATTTACGAGGCAATGCCAGGCAGCGGCGCGTTTGCCTCGCTCCTTCGCGATCCGGAGGCCTTCCGCGACCTTGAGCTAATCTGGGATCAGGCGCGTGGCCTTGGCCTTTCGCAAAGCGACAATCTGTCGGTCGACTTTTCCGGCAGCCTGCATAGCCTGACGTTTCACCTGATCTCGCACCATGGCAAGGATCAGCCTGCCAACACCGCCTTTGCCGGCCAGTCAGCGGAAATGAACGCTATCGTCTTGTCCGACGGCCGTTTCGGCACAGTCTGGTCAGCAATGGTCAGCCGCTGCCTTATGTCGGCTCTGCCGCGCGCCTGGGACAGCAGAGAAAACACGTTGAAAAGCGCCGAACTGCAGCGCATCGCCAGTTTCCTCTCAGAAAAACTGCTGCTGGCGCAGCATTCAAACCTGACACCGCCGCTCAGTTTCGCCAGCATCGCGGCATCCCAAGGGCGGGAAATCACCCTCACCGTTTCCGGCGACTATGTCTGTTTTCATAAGCGCGCCCAAAGTGTGTCGAGAGTGTTTGGCGCTCACACGCCGCCAGACGGCCCGACGATCCGCCAGGGGCCGGACGGATGGTTTCGGAGCGTCACGCTGGCGCTGGCGCCCGGCGACCGCATATTAATTGGCAGCTCGATTTTCGATGTTCCCGCAATTGCCGCTGACGTCACTGCCGCCCTCGATCAGGCTACGGTCGGGGCCGCCGCCAAGACAGCTTGGCAGAACGCCGCCATCCGCGGGATTTCCGGCAACATTGCGTTGGCGGTTTTGGAGGCCATGCAGGGCTGACCGGTTCTTCGAATTAGAACTGCATGCGCAGCTGCACGTTCAAAGACCCGGCGAGGCGGTCCTTGCCAAACTGCACATCGCCGCGCACGTTGCCGGTCAACAGCCGCTCCGTTCCGCCAAATTTTGGCGTCAAGGCGAGGAAATTCGCGCCAAGGCTGACTTCGCCGTAAGTTGAGCCAGATTGGCTGGAAACGTCAATGATGGTTTTTGGCGCAGTCATGATGGTCAGCTGCGCCTCATTTGCCTGACCAAAATCATGATAGGCGGTTAGCGACAGGAATGGCGACAGGCGCACTTGGTCGTCGAAAAGCAAATAGCTGCGGGCGACCGACAGTCCACCAAAAACGACATGCGCCTGGCTGTCGCCAAAGGTGACCGTTGAGGCCGACTGCCCTAGGAGTGTGTTCGGTTCGATTTGCAGATCGCCGGTCTTGGTCAGGGCATAGGTGTAACCCGCGGCCGGAACAATCGACCAGTCATTCAGCTTGAACGCATATCCACCCGACAGGCCGGCTGAAAAACGCTTGGCTTTGACCTTGGCATTATCGACTTTGAAGAGGAAATCATCGACATTGACAGTGTAGTCAATGAACTCCGCCCGCAGCTGCGCATCCACAAAGAATGGCCCATTGGAGTAAATGCCATAGCCGCCGGCGAACGTGTCGGTCATGCGTGTTTTGTTGTTGTAATCTGTCTGGTCCGCTGTTCCGAAAATCTGACCAGCGGTCAGACCCAGATGAATGTTTCCGCCCTTGTCCCCCAGATTGAACAGCCCGCCGTCCAGGCCAAACTGATAGCCGCCATATCCGACGCTGACGCTCGAGAAGACGTTTTGCGGCGCGCCGGACGGGAGAATTGCAACGCCTTCGCTGCCCACTCTCGACAGGCCGCCACTGGTGCGGAACCAGGGCGCAAAGCCAAGCTGATTCGGCTCCGGATTGAGCGGCGTCGACACAAAGCTGCTGGTTGGCTTAAAGAAGGCGTTGGAAACGGTGTTCTGCGCCGTAATGAAGTTCGAGACAATACCGCCGGCCACATCCGCCTTCACCTCGCTGCGCAGGTTCAGATTTCCAGCCTTTTCAAATAGGCCATAGTCGAACAGGCCAGCGTTTGCGAGACCAGAAACCTCAAAACTTGATCCGGCGGCAACGCCTGCCGCATCAATAATCGTCAGGTCCTCGAAAAAGGCCGGCAGACCGCTTGCGCCGATATTGTTGAGATTGAACACCGCGCCGCTGCCGGACAGGACGCCGCCGATCTGTATCATGTCATTGCGTCCGCCATTGAACGGATCCGACAGATCCACATCCATGGATATGTTTGACGCCGCGAGGTCAAGATTGCCGCCAAGGATCAGCCTGTCGCCACCCGCGCCGTTGCCCAGACTGATTGAGCCGCTGTTCTGACTGGTGAAATTCTCAAGACCTGCGAAGTTCACATTTCCCGAAGCGTTCAGCACGCCGCTGTTGTTGAAGGCGTCGTTGAGGCCACTAAAGCCCGAAAGGTTCCCATCGTTCACATTAATGACGCCACCCAGCAGATTGTTGATGACCGCGCCATTCCCCGCCGAACTGAACGCGCCGCCGTCAAGGGTGCCGGCGTTGTTCAGCGTCGTCTGGCCAGACTGCGCGTCAAGAATTTTTGCAGCCACAACAAGCGCACCGCTGCGGATGTTAAAAGTTGCATTTCCCGCGCCCACAAAGGCGGCATCAGATCCCTGGACATTAACGAAGCCCAGCACGTCTGCCGTACCCGGTCCGCCAGCGGTCTTCATAGAAATTGCCGTGGAATCGGTGAGTATATCGCTGCGTGCTTGAATGCTGATTGCGCCCGTGCCGTCAGCCGCTGCGATGATGCCGCTCTCGCCGACGATGGCTCCATTAATCGTAATGCTGGTCGGCCCGGCAGAGCTTGTGGTTGTTGTAACCGCTGCGTCTCCAGAGCCAAGTATCGTCCCAGCGTCTGAAACAAACGTGATGCCGCCAACATCATTGCTGATGATTGACCGCGCAATGCTCAGGTCAAGAATGTTGCCTCCGGCCGCCACAGCCCTCACCGGCGCGATGATGCTGGCACCGGCGTCTGTGCCGCCGGTTGAGCCAAACGCGCCCACATTGATAGTTGCCCCTGCGGCAAGCGCGCCGCCGGTTTGCACGAACGAGGCATAATCGCTCACAGCGCCAGTCAGGCTGCCTCCGTTCATAAGATACGCGCCCGAGCCGGGGCCGATGATGCCGCCTGCCATCGGGCCGTCATTCTGCGTCATGCCGCCCAGAACGGTCTGGCTGCTTCCCGCCAGGACGGCGCCGCCGTCCATCAGAAGGCTTGTCAACGTTCCACCAGTGCCCGAAAGCGACCCGCCGGCGCTCACCGTCAGCGCGCCGTTCACTGTGCCATTGTTCACAAGGCTGCCGGAATTTGCAAACACGGCGTTGATTTCGCCGGCGTTCAAAACCGTCGCACCAGTCTTGTTGTCGATGTTGGCAGCCGTCAGCGACGCGCCGCTCTTGATCTCAAGCCCCGGCGCTGCGGTGGAGCTGTTGGTCAGCGTGCTTATGCCTGTCACCGCGCCCGTGTCCACCACGACCGCCGATGCGCCGGTTATCTCGAATGTGTTGTTCTTGACGTCCAAATCCCCAATGACGGTCAGGCCGGCGCTTTCCTGATTGAGGACCGGGCCGTCCAGCGCGCCGCTGATGCTGACCTGGCCGCCGGCGCTGTTGGTGAGCGCGCCGTTGAGCTTTCCAAGGGAGTACAGTCCGCCGGTGTTGTTGATCCCGCCGCTGATTGTCCCGGTGACGCCATTGCTCAGCGCGCCAAGGTTCTGAATGACATTTTTGGAAGTCAGCGCGCCGTTGTTGGAAATGGCCGCCACGGCGGCGTTGCTGACATCGTCAGCGGCAAGCGTTGCGCCGCTTGCGATGGAAACGCCTGCCGGAGCTGTGGAGGTGTTGGTCAGTGTCACTATGCCCGACGTCGTGCCCGCCGTGACAGCAAGAGTCGCCGCCCCGCTGTTTGTCAACGCATAGCCGCCGACTGTTAGGTTTCCGCTGATGTTCAGGCTGCTATCAAGCTGATTGACGATTGGGCCATAGACAAAGCCGCTGATGTCTGCGACGCCGCTGTTGGTCACAGTTCCGGTTAGTGTTCCGGTGGAACTGAGAAAGCCAGTGTTTGTAACTCCGCCGTTGATGACTCCAAAGTTGATGTTCTTCAGCGTGCCGCTGTTCTGAATAACATTGGTGGAATATATGACGCCGCCGTTGGTGAGCGTTGCGCCGCTGTTATTGATAATATCAGTCGCAGCAAGCGCAGCACCGCTCTTGATCTCTATGCCGGCAGCCGAGTTGGAACTGTTAGTAAGCGCGCTGATATCAAGCAAGATGCCATTGTCCACCAGAATGGTCGCAGCCCCACTGTTGGTGAGCGTGTGATTGTCCAAGGTCAGATCGCCGTCAATTTTCAGGGCGGCAGAATCCTGATTTAGGACATTGCCATTCACGGTGCCCTTCAGGGTGGCGGAGCCGGCCCCGCTGTTTGCCAGCCCGCCACTGAGTGTGCCGGTTGACACGAGCTTGCCCGCATTTTGGAGCGGAGTCAGCGTGGACGCCAAGGTGCCGTCGTTCTCAATAGACGAGCCTGCGGCGTTGCTGACATTGGCGGCTGTCAGCGATGCGCCGCTGGCAATGGAAACGCCTGTTGCCGCTGTTGAACTGTTGGTCAGCGTCAAAATCCCAGTCGTATTGCCCGCAGTCACAGAAACCGTCGCCTTGCCCTTATTCTCCAGCGTGTTGTTGTTGAGCGCCAGGTCGCCGTTGATGTCCAAGCCGCCATTACTCAGGCCGATGCTCTGATTGAGAATATTGCCGCTGATGTCGCCCCGCACTGTGGCGCTGCCGCTGTTTGTCAGGTTACCCGTCAGTGTGCCGAGCGAGGTGAGTGTGCCGGTGTTGTCAATGCCTCCACTGATCGCCGCGCCGGCCGCGTTGCTCAGGATGCCGGCGTTTTGGATCGCCGTTATCGTGGATGCGAGCGCGCCGCTGTTTGCGATGGTCGAGCCGGCGGAATTGCTGATACTGGCGGCGGTGAGCGCTGTGCCGGCGGCGATGGAAATGCCCTCCGCCGCAGTCGAATTGTTTGTCAGCGCTGATATTCCATGCATTTCGCCGGTCGTTATGGAAATCTTCGCCGCGCCGTCATTGGTCAGCGTATTGCTATCGAGCGCAAGGTTCCCGGTGACGGTCAGGCTGGCATTGTTCTGATTGAGGATATTGCCTTTCAAATCGCCCTTCAGAGTGGCGGTTCCCGCCCCACTGTTTGTCAGGTTACCGGTGATTGCGCCTGCCGAGGTCAGCACGCCATTGTTGTCTATCCCTGCGATGATTGACGCACCGGCGGCGTTGCTGAGAGTTCCACTGTTCTGGATTGCATTTGTGGACGTCAGCGTGCCGCTGTTGGCGATTGTGGAGCCGGCGGCATTGCTGACGCTGACTGCGCCGAGCGATGCGCCGCTGGCAATGGAAACGCCTGTGAGCGCCGTCGACGAGTTGGTCAACGTTGTTATTCTAGTCGTCTGGCCCGCAGTGATGGAAACCGTCGCGCTATCTTTGTTCTCGAGCGCATGGTTGGTCATGTCGAGACTGCCGTTAATGATCAGACTGGCGCTGTTCTCATTCAGCACTTTGCCGTTGATCGAGCCCTGCACAGTGGCGGCTCCGGTCAGGCTGTTTGTCAGGCCGCCGAGCGCGCCCGTTGAAATCACAGTGCTGGTATTTGTGACCAAGCCGCCAATTCTGCCAGTGCTGGTGTTGTTAAGCGTGCCGTTGCTGACATTGACCGCGCCGCCTATATCACCTTTGTTCTGCAGCGTGCCTCCGCCATTGATCCTTGTCAGACCAAGATAGGTGTTGACGCCGTTGAACACGATCGTTCCCGGCCCCGTGATCCTCACTCCTCCCGCGCCAATGATCGCTGCATTGATTGTCGCCGTGTCGCCTGCATTTTGACGACACAAAATCAGCGGAGGCGTCATCAAGCTGGAGTTTGAGGCGGGGAAAATCCGGGGTGATTACGTAGTTGCCGCCCGTGAACACGAGACCGTCGATCACCTGAATGCACCTGTGAGCGTGACAAGGCCGACCGTCCCGCTGAATTGCGCGACGGATCCCGGCTTCCATTTCTCGTCCGTAGCGCCAAGGTTTTCTGTCCAATTGGCGGTGTCTTCGTCCCATGTGCCGACGCCGCCATCAATGGCGTTGTTGCCGGTATTGTTGCCCGCGTCCCAATCCAATGTCTGGGCGGCTGCCTGGGTGGATATGGCAAAGCCGCCAATTACGGCGAGCGCCAGCCCTGTTGCCAGCGCCGAGCCGCGCCTGAGCTGGGAAAGATCACGGCCCAGAAGCCGCGTTTCGGCACCGGAAGGCCGCGACAATACACTGGTTCGGTTTGATTCGATCACTTTAAGGCCCCTGCGGTCCATCTTTACTACCCGCCGCATGTGCCAAACACAAGAACGCACAACCATGAAGAACAACGGATTATGCAACCAAATCAGGCAAAATCGGAACATCAGGCAGGAGAGAGAGAAGTAT
Organism: uncultured Alphaproteobacteria bacterium; assembly: GCA_963802455.1. Taxonomy (GTDB): domain Bacteria; phylum Pseudomonadota; class Alphaproteobacteria; order Rhizobiales; family Rhizobiaceae; genus JANOYJ01. The sequence goes on from CAWDIY010000003.1 coordinate 33,356, forward strand.
GTTTTTGTGATGTTGCGCTGCGGCAACGCACTTTCAGCCACGACAATTCTGATTCTGAGTCTGCCTGAAGCCAATCAAAATCCTGAAGGGCCTTTTGGCGCTGCGCGGCGGCTGTGCCGCCACCAGCCACGCAACGTGAGATTAGGCAATTTCGCCGGATGCGTCTTTTATGCTGAGGCTGCCCGGCAGAACTTGTCCGACAGCGCATCCTTTCGCCCGATGGAACACAACACGCCCGCAACTGCAAGGATCGGACAGCTAGAGCGCTGCGAGCCTCGTCGCCACAACCGAACTTCCCTCCAGAGTCCGGTGCACCGGGCATTTGCCGGCGATTTCGATTATTTTGGCTTCAAATTCCGGCGGGCAGCCGCCCTCGATTGAAATCCGCCGCTCAAACCGGTCGATGCGGCCCTCGCGGCCTTCGCATTCGGCGCAGTCCCGCGCGTGCACTTTGCCGTGGGTGACGCTGACTGAAATCTTGCCGAGGTCGATCCCCTTCTGAGAGGCGTAGATGCGCAGCGTCATGCTGGTGCAGGCGCCAAGCGCTATGGCGAGAAAATCATAGGGCGAGGGGGCGGAATCCTGTCCGCCCACATCAATTGGCTCATCGGCGCCGAGGACATGCCTGCCGGACAGAACCTGCTGCTGAAACTTTCCCTTGCCGGTTTCACTGACCGTGACGCCGTCTGGCATTGCTTCGATATGCGTCGGAGGCTCAGCCTTGACATCAAGATACCGCGCCGCCCAGCTGCCCAAAACGCTGGCGACATAGACGGCGTCGGCGCGGCGCGTCAAAAGGTGGTCGGCGTCATCGAGCGAGACGAAACTCTTCGGGTGCTTTGCGGCTGTGAATATTTCCGCGGCGTTGGCGATGCCGACAATTGTGTCGCCCGGCGCGTGGAAGACCAGCAGGGCGCGGCGCATCGCTGCAATCTTCTGGGAAAGCTGCTGCCCCCGCACATCGTCGAGGAAATCCTTGCGTATGTTAAAAGCGCGGCCGGCAAGCCTCACCTCCGCCTCGCCGTCTCTTTCAATATCTGCAACGCTCAGGCCGAATGCATGGACGACATGGGCGGCATCGGCTGGCGCATTGATCGTCGCCACGGCGCGCGCCTCGGGAATGTCACCCGCGGCGGAAAGAACCGCAGCGCCGCCGAGGCTGTGGCCGATCAATATCTGCGGGGCCTCATAGTGTTTGCGAAGAAACGCGGCGGCGAGTTTCAAGTCTTCGACGTTCGACGAGAAATTGGTGTTGGCAAAGTCGCCGCCGCTGGCGCCGAGGCCGGTGAAGTCAAACCGCAGCACGGCGATGCCCTGCGAAGCCAAAGCTTCAGAAATGCGCGCGGCTGCGAACACGTCTTTTGAGCAGGTGAAGCAGTGGGCGAAGATGGCGTAGGCAAGCGGCGCGGTCTCGGGCAGATCGAGACGCGCCGACAATTGCGTGCCGCCGCTGCCCGTGAAGGTGAGTTTCTCAGTTGGCATAGCCCTGCCTCCTTCTTTTGTCAGTTCGCTGAAAGCGCTCTGGTCATGGCGGATCATCTTCCGCCAGCAGCGAGCCGATGATGACGCCAAGCGCCAAGTCATGCTCCTGGCCAAACCCATGGTGGCGAACCGCTCCGTCGCGGCCAATGAGAATTGTCGTCGGCGTGCCGCGCATCTGGTAGCGCGCCATTGTCACCGGCAGCGGCGTGTCTTTGCCCGCCTCGTCCACACCAATGGGAAAGGTGAGGCGGTATTCGTGAATGAAGGCTTCAAGCGAGACCGGCGTCATGGCCTCATGGTGCTCAAACACAGTGTGAATGCCGATGACGGCCACATTTGCGCCGCCGAACATGCGGTGGATGCGCTCGGCCTGCGGCGTTCCGTGAGAGACGCATCCCGGACACAGCATTTGAAACGCATGCAGCACCACGACGCGCCCCTTCAGCGAGGCGAGGGTCAAATTCCCGCTGGTGTTGAACCAGCGTGAAACGGCGAGTTCGGGGGCTGCCTGCATTGCTGTCATACCGTGTTTGGGATGCATGTTCCGCCCCGCTTAGCCACTTGTCAATTTGGCATGGCGGCGACGCTTGAGTTCCGCTGTCTCCCCAGTTACTCTCCGGATCACAGACCCCGCGCGCGCCGTAAGCCCGGCGGGCGTTGCAAAGCGCGGTCTTTCGCAAATCTGTCATCACCGATAATTTGGCGCATCCGCTGCGAGGGGCCTGCCGTGTTTGATTTTAATTCTCTGGATCTGCTGCTGGCGGTCTGCATGGCGCTTGGGGCGGCTTTGTTCACTTCGGTCGGCCATGGCGGCGCGTCAGTCTATATCGCGCTGATGGCGTTGTTCGGGCTTGCGCCCACTGTCATCAGGCCGACCGCGCTTGTCCTCAATGTGCTGGCCACGAGCTTTTCCTCATACCGCTATTATCATGCGGGGCTGTTCCGCTGGCGCACGCTTTGGCCGGTGCTCATCGGCGCCATTCCCATGGCATTCTTAGGCGGGAGCATTCAGCTGCCAGGGAGTTTCTATAAGCCGCTGGTCGGCGTGGTGCTTTTGCTTGCCGCGGCGCGGCTGCTGATGCCGCAGGAATTGAAAAGCACGCTGAGCCCAAAGGACATTCCGGTCGGCTGGGGGATTTTCTGCGGCACGGCCATAGGTTTTCTCGCGGGGCTGACCGGCACAGGCGGCGGCATATTCCTGTCGCCGATCCTGTTGTTAATGGGCTGGTCAGAAACCCGCACGGCGTCCGGAGTCACATCAGTGTTTATCCTGTGCAACTCTCTGGCCGGTCTGCTTGGAAATTATGCCAGCGTGCAGTCGCTGCCGCCGCAGGTCGTCATGTTTGCTTTGGCGGTGATGGCCGGGGCCTTTGCCGGCACTCGGCTTGGCATTTCAACACTTGCAAAGCGCGGCATTCTGCGGGCGCTGGGCGTGGTGTTGATTATTGCGGGCGTGAAGCTTATCGGCCTCTACTGAGGCGGTTGCTCTGCGTTAATCACCCGTTAACCAAATCAGCGCATCCTTTCAATTAACCCGGTGCTCCTCCCATGCCGGGCCTCTCTCCCGAGGCGGTTCGCAAGAGCCGCCTTTTTTTGCGCCTTGCCGGATGCGTGTGCGAACCGGTATGACCTGGTGAGCATGGAGGCGGCTTTGGAAGATTTATCAAACTGGAAGGGCTGCGCGCGGCCGGAGCGGATTGTGCTGGAGGGCCAGTATGTGCGGCTCGAACCGCTCGACGCCAAGATGCATGGCGACGGGCTGTATGAAGCCGCGACGGCGGGCGACGCCGATGCGCGGTTCCGCTTTCTGCCGACGGAGACGCCGCCTGCGAGCCGCGAAGCGTTTCAGCCCTGGCTTGACAAGGCGCAGGCGAGCCCTGACCCGATGTATTTCACCGTCATCGACAAAGCGTCCGGCAAGGTGGGCGGGCGCCAGACAATCATGCGGATCGACGCGCCGATGGGCGTTGCGGAGATCGGCAACATTCACTGGGGGCCGCTCATCCAGCAAAAGCCGGCGACGACCGAGGCGCTGTATCTGACGGCGCTCTACCTGTTTGACGCGCTCGGCTACCGGCGGTTCGAATGGAAATGCAACAATAACAACGAGCCGTCAAAACGGGCAGCCCTGCGCTATGGCTTTGTCTACGAGGGCCTTTTCCGCAAGCATCTCGTCGTCAAAGGCGAAAACCGCGACACGGCCTGGTATGCGATGACGGATGATGACTGGAAGGTGGCCAAGCCGGCGTTTGAGGCATGGCTGGACCCGTCTAATTTTGATGCAGAGGGAAAGCAGAAGAAACGGCTTGAGGATTTCAGGACGAAATGAGCCCTGACGATAAGCGGAACGCCATCGCGGCGGGAATTTTCATCGCCTTTTTCGGCGGCGGGCTTCTTGTCATGCCGAAAATCATGCTGTGGCTGGGTTCATATTCGCCATGGCTCGGCGGCGCGTTCGGCGCGCTGTTTGTGCTGGCGTTCTTTGGCGTGTTCTGGCTGCGCCAGAAATGGAAATCCAACAAGTGATGTCTGGCGCCGGAGATTGAAGCGGTTTGGCCTCCGGAGAAGAATGCTCGGCTGCGTGGGGCTGAGAGAGACTCTACGACAATGTTTAGGCGCGCGGCACCTGTAAGCCAATGGTTCTTATGCCGCCCCAACCCGCAAGAGGTCGTGCAGGTGCACGATCCCGACGGGCCGCCCGTCCTCGACAATCATCAGCGCGGTGATCGCGGAGCTGTTCACAATATCCAGCGCCTTGGCCACCAGCGTGTCGGCAGGCACTGTTTTGGGGCTGCGCGTCATGACATCGTCAACGCGCTTTGACATAAGGTCATGGCCGATATGGCGGCGCAGATCGCCGTCGGTGATGATGCCCGCCAGCCGGCCGTCTTCCTTGACAACGCCGACGCAGCCAAAGCCTTTTGAGGTGATTTCAATAATCGCATCGCTCATTTTTGTCCCGGCGCCGACAAGCGGCAACCGCTCGCCGGTGTGCATGATTTCACCAATATGCATCAAGCTCGCGCCCAGCCGCCCGCCGGGGTGAAACGCATGAAATTCGCCAGCGGTGAACCCGCGCCCCTCCAAAAGAGCGACCGCCAAGGCATCGCCAATGGCAAGCTGCATCAGAGTCGATGTCGTCGGCGCAAGCCCATGCGGACAGGCTTCCGGCGCTTTGGGCAGACGCAGCACGATATCGGCCTCGCCCGCCAGCGTGGAGTTCTCGCCGGAAGTGATGGCGATCAGCGGGATCCGGTAGCGCCGCGAATAGGCGAGAATGCCCTTCAGCTCGGCGGTTTCGCCCGACCATGACAGGCAGATGACGGCATCATCTTTGGCGATCATGCCGAGGTCGCCATGATTGGCTTCTGAAGGATGGACGAAATAGGCCGGGGTGCCAGTCGATGCCAGAGTGGCGGCGAGCTTGGTGCCGATATGTCCGCTCTTGCCGACGCCGGTCACGATCACCCGGCCGCTGACGCCATCAAGCGCAGCGACCGCAGCGGCAAATGGCTCCGCAAGACCGTTTTCCAGCGCAGCGGCAACCTCTGCCAGCCCTTGCCTAAAGGCCGCGACAGTCCGGAGCGCGGACTGCGCCGCATCGGTTTTTGTGCCGTTTGAACTCATGCGCACCGGTTAGCCCGTTCATTGCACGCTGTCCAACAGGATTTGCCTTCCACACGGGTCTTTGCCCCAGCTATTTCGCCCCGCCCAGCGCGCCCTAAACCATTCGTTAACCCTGCGCCTTTACGTTTTGGCAACACTTGGAAATTGGCCGATGGCGCAGACGGATTTCAAGCCAATCCGAAGAGCAAGTCTACTCAGCAACAGAACAGCGCTGCTCAGCGGCGCTGCCATTTGGCTTTTGGCATCGCTGTCAGCCAGTGCGCAGGAAGCGGGGCTGCGCCGGACAATTGACACGGATGCGCTCTCAAACTCGGTGCTGCAGGACCAATCGGCCAAGAATGCGCTGAAGAAAAAGAAGTCGCGCAAACCTGTCGCAAGCGCCGACATCCCCCTGCCGCAGTACCGTCCTTCGAGCGGCAATGGCTTCCCGGATGAGCTTGGGCAGGACGAAGCAGCGCCGCCTGCGGTCAATCCATTTGATGATCCCGTCACCGATTCTGCAGCGGCAAGGCAGACAAACGCGCCGCTTTCTGCCGGTGAACCGGCTCCAAGAGGTCAAGGGCAGGATGTGGTTGATGGCGTTCTCACCTCTGAAATTCCTGTTCCCGGCGGACGGGCGGACGGAGAATCTGAGGAAGACCTGGACGCGCCGCTCAGGGCCGAGCGCGACAATCTGCGTGAGACACCCGCCGAGGGCCGCAGACGCGAGCAGGAAGAAGATCCCTATGCCGCGCCCGGCATTCAGGCCGGCGCGTTCACTATCCGCCCGACGCTGGAAACCGGCATCCGCTGGACCAGCAACAGCGACAGCTCCGCCAACGGCACATCGGCTCTTCTGTCCGAAACTGCGCTGAGGCTGCGCGCCGAATCCAACTGGTCGCGCCACCGGCTTGGGCTGGAGGCGACCGGCGCATGGACAAAGTCAATCTCGGGCGCTGAGACCAACGACCCCAAAGGCGGGTTGGCCGCTGATTTCCAGCTGGATTTTTCCGAGCGCTTGGCGCTGACCGGAGCGCTTGGCTGGACGCATTCGAAGGAGGCCGCCTCCGCTCCCGCGACTGTCAGTGGCGCGCTCAGCCGACCGACGCTGGATTCCCTCACCGGCTCGCTCGGCCTTTTGCGGGAATTGGGGCGCCTGCGCCTGAGCGCGAGGGTCAATGGCACGCGGGCCATGTATGGCGAGGCGACAGATCCAACCGGCGCCATTGTCTCGCAGGACGACCGCAACAACTCATATGCAGGCCTGACCCTGCGCGCGGGCTACGAGATATCTCCTGCGCTGCGGCCCTTCATCGAAGGTGAGTTTGGAAAACGGATATTCGACAATCAGACCGACAGTTTCGGCCTTGAGCGCGCCGCGACGCGCATGGCGGTCCGCGCGGGTGTTGAAACCGATCTCGGCGACAAGCTGCGCGGCGACATTGCTGTCGGATATCTGCGCGAGGACATTGCGGACGCGTCGCTTGAGGATATCGCGGGCCTGTCTCTCGCGGGAACGCTGAACTGGTCGCCAATGCGCGGCACCAATGCCGCGCTGACCGCGTCAACTTCGGTCGAGGGCTCATCCACCGCCACAAGCTCCGGCTCCCTGCTGCACGGGCTGAGCCTGGCATTGACCCACAAGGCGCGCAGCAATCTCGATTTGAACGCCAGCCTCGGCGCATCACTGCGCGATTACACCGGACCCAATCCAAATGAAATCACCCTGTCGGCGGGTGCTGGCTTCACCTATTGGTTCAGCCGTTATGTCGGCCTAAGCGGCCGCGCCGCGCACGAGAGTGTGCTCTCAAGCGACACCACCCGAGAATCGAAGACAAATTCCGTATATTTCGGCGTATCGCTGCGCCGGTGAGGCCTACCTCGCCGTGACGCGTCGCTCCATCGGCTGTGTTGAACGCAAAAGTTCTTCGGCGGCCGCGGCGATCGTGTCGTGCAGATCCGGCCGCCACAGGGCAAAGGCGAGATTAGCTTCGACAAAGCCTTCCTTCGAGCCGCAGTCGAACGTCCGGCCCTTGAAATGATATCCGAAGAAATCCTGGTCGCTCATCAGCTTGAGCATGGCGTCTGTCAGTTGGATTTCGTTGCCCGCGCCGCGCTCCTGCGTTTCAAGATAATTGAATATTTCCGGCTGCAGAATGTATCGGCCATTGATGTAAAGGTTCGACGGCGCATCAATTGACTTTGGCTTCTCCACCATGCCTGTCAGCTGGAAGCCATTGCCCGCAGTCCGGCCTTTTCCAACGATGCCATACTTGTGGGTTTCGCCCGGATCGCATTCTTGAACGCCGATAATGTTGTTGCCGGTCTCAGAATAGAGTTCGACCATTTCTTTGAGGCAACCCTGCCGCGCCTGCATGATCATGTCCGGCAAAAGCAGCGCAAACGGCTCGTCGCCGACAATATCCCGCGCGCACCACACGGCATGGCCAAGGCCGAGCGGCACCTGCTGGCGGGTGAAGCTGGTCGTCCCAGGCTCCGGCTGCATGCGCATCAGGCGAGCGAGTTCATCATCTTTGCCGCGCTCAGACAGCGTGTTGTACAGTTCAAACTGCACGTCGAAATAGTCCTCGATGACCGTCTTGTTGCGTCCGGTCACAAATATCAGATGCTCGATTCCCGCCTCGCGCGCCTCATCCACGACATATTGGATGACAGGGCGGTCAACGACCGTGAGCATTTCCTTCGGGATGGCTTTGGTGGCCGGAAGAAACCGCGTGCCAAGGCCAGCGACGGGAAAAACTGCTTTTCTGAGTTTTCTCTTGGATGTCATGACCGGCCCACGCTTTTCAATTGACTGAACATGTCTGCACCTTTTTCACGCCAAATTTTAGAAATATTGAATGACCGAGTCAAACAGCTGTGAAAATGGGCGCATTTGCCCGAAGAGGCGCGGCTGAACGGGATTATGGTAAACCAATTGCTAACGCCCGCGTCTTAGAATCAGTGCAAACGGACAGCTCGGAGATTGGAATGTTGAACAACTTGCGGATCATGGCGCACTCTGCCGTCAGATTGACTGCAATTGCCGCAGTCGGGCTGGCGTTTTCGGTTGGCGTATCGAACGCCGACGCGGGCTTCCGCAGCTGGATCGACAATTTCCGGTCAACGGCGGCAAGAAGCGGCGTCAGCGACGCAACGTTCCGCGCCGCCTTCGCAGGCGTCAACGACATTGATCCTGAAGTGTTGGAAAAGGCCCGCTCGCAGCCCGAGTTCAAAAGCCCGGTCTGGGATTATTTTGATAACCGCGTCCACGAGCGCTCCATCGCCACCGGGCAGGCCATGGCCAAGAAGCTGAAGCCGTGGCTGGACAAGATCGAGCAGCGCTTCGGCGTCAGCCGCAATATCCTGCTCGCGATCTGGTCGATGGAAACAAATTATGGCGAAATCCTCAAGCGGCCCGAAATCGTGCGCAGCACCATCCGCTCGCTGGCAACTCTTGCATATGCCGACAAGCGCCGCGCGAAGTTCGCACGCACACAGCTCATCGCCTCCCTGAAAATCCTCCAGCGCGGCGATGTCAGCGTCGCCGAGCTTCAAGGCTCATGGGCGGGCGCCATGGGCCATACTCAGTTCATCCCCACAAGCTTCATTGCATACGGAGTTGACATTGACGGCAACGGCCGCCGCGACATCTGGAACTCGGTTCCGGACGCGCTGGCGACCTCGGCGAACCTTCTGGCCAAAAACGGCTGGCAGTCCGGCCGCACCTGGGGCTACGAAGTGCGGCTGCCCGCCGGCAAGATGCCATCCGGTTCGCTGTCGCTCGCCAAATGGCAGTCGCTCGGCGTTACCCGCGCCAACGGCAAGCCGTTTTCCAATCCTTCCGACTCGGCCACTCTCAGGCTGCTCGACGGCCGTTCCGGCCCGGCCTTCCTGATGCTCAAGAACTTTTCGGTGATAAAGCGCTACAACAATGCCGAAAAATACGCGCTCGCAGTGGCGGTTCTGGCCGACCGGATTGGCGGCGGCGGCGCGTTTGCCAATGATTTCAACCGGCCTTTCACGCCTCTGAGCATCGCGGAAAAGGAAGAAATGCAAAAGGCGCTTGCGACGCTCGGCTACTATGACGGCAAGACCGACGGCAATGTTGGTCCGGCGACGAAGGCCTCGATCTTGGCCTATCAAGCTTCCAAAGGATTGACGAAAGACGGTTATGCGAGCATGGAACTGCTTCGCCATTTGCGCAGCAGATAGCCAACTGGAGCAGCGCTTGCCGCTAAATCGACTGTCAGCTTCCGGAGCATTCAGAGCGCTTTGCATCGCATTGGCTGTCATGTTCGCGCTCCCTGTCTGGAATCCTGTGTCCAGCGCAACGGCCCAGGAGCGGGTTTCGCGTTCGCCTTCCATCCTTGAGTTTTTCGGTTTCAGACGCGCCAAACCACAGAAACCGCCGGTCAAGACGATCAAACGCCCCAAACGCGAAGTAAAAAGGGTAACAAAGAACGCGAACAGAAGTGTGGCGGTCAAAGCGCAGCGGCGCAAGGCGCCGAGCGTTCGGCAAGTTGTGAAGCGCGCGGTGCGCGGCAACGCTGTCTCGGAGCCGGTTCAGGGGCTGAGATTTGATCCTGTTGAGGAACCATTAGAGCCTGTCGTCAAACTCGAGAACGCAAAAACCGTGCTCGTGGTAGGTGATTTCATGGCGGGTGCCGTAGCCGAAGGGCTGATCGAGGCGTTCGAAGAGTCTGAAAATGTCAAAATTGTCGAAAAGTGGAACGGCTCGTCCGGCTTTGTCCGCAGTGACTATTACGACTGGCCCGCCAGTCTCCCAGCCATTATCGCCGAGATAAAACCGTCAGCTGTCATCGTCATGCTGGGCACCAACGACCGTCAGCAGATTTTAGTTGACGGAGAGCGGGTGACGCAGGGAACTCCAGCGTGGAGCGCAGAGTACGAACGACGCGTTCGCGCCATGGCCGAGGCCATCAAAGCTGGCGGCACGCCTGCCATATGGGTGGGTCAGCCGGCGCTGCGTTCGTCACAGATGACCGCTTCCATGCTCGTCTTCAACGACATCTACCGCCGCAATATTGAGGCCGTCAGCGGATCGTTCGTCGATATATGGGACGGCTTCGTCGATGAAAACGGCGCCTTTCAGCCAACTGGCCCTGACATGAACGGATTACCCGCCCGCCTGCGCGGCAGCGACGGTATTTCCTTCGCAAAGGCGGGCAAGCGCAAGGCGGCCTTTTACGTCGAAAAGCCGCTGCGGCAACTTTTGAATGAAACTGGGGCGCCGGCGATCGCAGCGCTGCCGAAAGGCGGCGCAGCCGGATTTATCGGCCCGCTCCTTCCTGCGCCCGTGGTGATTGTGCGCACTGACCCGATGAGCTTGAATGATCCGGCGCTCGACGGCGGAACGGAACTCTTGGGGGCAACGCCCGGACCGGCGCGTCCAGCCGCTGTGAAATCGCCGCGCGACCTTCTGGTGGAGGACGGCATCGCTCCGCAGGCGAAACCGGGACGGGTGGATGATTTCACCGCCCGGGAACCAGCGCAGGCTGGCTTGGACGATGCCGTTCCTTCGCCTGATCAGGATGCAGGCCAGACAGCGGCGACAAAGTAATTTCGCGGCTTACCTCGGCAGAACGCTCGATCCCATCAGGAACTCATCCACCGACCGCGCCGCCTGACGGCCTTCGCGGATCGCCCAGACGACGAGCGACTGGCCGCGGCGCATGTCGCCGGCGGCGAACAGCTTGTCGACGCTGGTGCGGTAGTCGTTGACGTTGGCCATCACATTGCCGCGTGCGTCGAGCTTGACGCCGAACGCGGCGAGCATGCCTTCCGGCACAGGCGAGACGAAGCCCATCGCCAAGCAGAACGAGATCGGCCTTGAGCGGGAATTCACTGCCCGCGACCGGCTGCAGCTTGGCGTCCGCGCGCACGCAGTTCAGCGCCTTGACCGCGCCGTCCTCGCCGGAGAAGCTCGTCGTCAGCACCGAGAAATCCCGCTCCGCGCCTTCCATATGGCTGGACGAGGTGCGCAGCTTCAACGGCCAGTTCGGCCAGGTCAGCGCCTTGTTTTCCTTCTCCGGCGGCATCGGCATGACTTCAAGCTGCGTCACCGACAACGCGCCCTGACGGATCGACGTGCCGATGCAGTCCGACCCAGTGTCGCCGCCGCCGATGACAACAACATGCTTGCCGCTGGCAAGGATTGTATGGTTGTCGAGCGGCGGCTCAGTGGAGACGCGGCGGTTCTGCTGCGGCAGGAATTCCATGGCGAAGTGAATGCCGGAAAGATCGCGGCCCGGCACTGGGAGGTCACGGCCCTTTTCCGCCCCGCCTGTCACCAGCACGGCGTCGAATTCCGAGAGCATGGCCTGCGCATCGCGGTTGACGCCGACATTGACCCCGTAATGAAACGTCACGCCCTCGGCTCCCATCTGCGCGACACGGCGGTCGATATGCGACTTCTCCATTTTGAAGTCGGGAATGCCATAGCGCATCAGCCCGCCCGCCTTGGCGTTCTTCTCGAACAGATGCACGTCATGCCCCGCGCGCGCCAACTGCTGCGCCGCCGCCATACCGGCGGGGCCGGAGCCAATAACTGCAACGCGCTTGCCGGTCTTGACGCTGTTGACTTCCGGCTTCACCCAGCCGTTTTCCCACGCCTTGTCCACAATGGCGCACTCGATCGTTTTGATCGCAACCGGCGTGTCCTCAATGTTCAGCGTGCACGACGCCTCGCACGGCGCAGGGCAGATGCGGCCGGTGAATTCCGGGAAATTATTGGTCGAATGCAGATTGCGCGCCGCCTCTTCCCATTTGCCGGAATAGACCAGATCATTCCAGTCCGGGATCTGGTTGTTCACCGGGCAGCCATTATGGCAATAGGGAATGCCGCAGTTCATGCACCGCGCCGCCTGATCCTTCGTCGCCTCGTCGCCGAGCGGAATGACGAATTCCTTGTAATTGCGGATGCGGTCCGACGCAGGCTTGTAATTCCTGTCGCGCCGGTCGATCTCGAGGAAGCCTGTTACTTTTCCCATTGTCTCATCCGTCGTTTGCACCGCTCAGCGGAGCCAGTTTTCTACCTTCAGCCCGGGCAATGCCGGGAAAGTGTCTCTTTCGTTGTCCGTAACGAGTGCCGCATCCAGCGCTAAGCTTGGGCAGCGAGGAACATGTCGTTCTGACCAATCGGCATTCCGCATCGTTTCCAGTTGCTCAGGCGGATACCTCGCTATAGTGTCTCATCGGCAGGCCCTGCAATGAATCGGGAGTTGTATCAACTTGGAAAGGACCAGTTTCAAGTCTTCTGCGTGCCTCATCCGAACCCTCTTTTTCATATTCCATACCGACACTTCCCCACTCGACAATGATACTGGTGAAAATATTCTCGTTCACCAACTCGGTTATCTTTCGCGCCACCCTGCCTTCCGGATTTCTCATCAAGTCCGAAATGACATTGGCGTCCAAGCAGATACTCTCATTCGAGTTCAAAATCATCCAAAGCAGCAAATCACTGTCATCCTGAATGGAAATCTTCCCCTGTCTCAGGGTTCAGCCGTCTTTAGGGATTAGCTCCAACATCGAAAGTGCCTCTGCCAATGGCTTCATCGGCAGTCAAGATAATGGAGCCGTCCGCCTGTTCTTTGCATCTCCACTTCATCGCCTTCGAATTCGAATTCCTTCGGTATCCTGACCGCCCGGCTGCGTCCGTTTTTGAACACATGGACGATTTTCTTCGTCGAAACATGCTCGTTCATGAGCGCCTCCAAGTTTGTAATATGCCAATGTCATATCACAAACGATTGCGGCATGCAATCATCACTCCGCCGCCACGCTCATCCGCTCCTGCTCCATCTCCATCAGCGCCCGGCGATACTCAACCGGCATGACCTTACGGAACATCGGCCGGTAGTGCGCCCATTGCTCGATGATCTTCTTGGCGCGCTCGGAGCCAGTAAGTTTGGCATGCGTGACGACGAGCTGCAGCAGCCGCTCTGCGTCGTGGCTGGACATGTTGTCCATCACATCGATGCGGCCCTTGAACTCGAGATCACCGCCATGGTGGTGCAGTTTTTCGAGGAGGTCGTCCTCCTCCGGCACCGGCTCCAGCTCGACCATCGCCATGTTGCAGCGCTCGGCGAAATCGCCTTCCTCGTCCAGCACATAGGCGATGCCGCCTGACATGCCGGCCGCGAAAGTTGCGTCCCGTTTTGCCGATGACGACGACAACGCCGCCGGTCATATATTCGCAGCCATGGTCGCCGACGCCTTCGACGACCGCGATGGCGCCGGAGTTGCGCACGGCAAAGCGCTCGCCGGCGACGCCGGAGAAATAGCACTCTCCGTCCGTCGCGCCGTAGAGAACCGTGTTGCCGACAATGATCGACTCCCCGGCGTCAATTTTTGAGTCCTTCGAAGGCCGCACGATGATGCGCCCGCCGGAGAGGCCCTTGCCGACATAATCATTGCCGTCGCCGGACAGATCAAACGTCACGCCGCGCGCCAGAAACGCGCCGAACGACTGTCCCGCCGTGCCGGTGAACGACACATTGATTGAACCGTCCTTCAGGCCCTTCTGACCATGCCGCTTGGCGACTTCGCCCGACAGCATCGCGCCTGCGGTTCGGTCCGTGTTGCCGATTTTCATCTGGATGGAAACCGGCTCGCCACGCTCCAGAGCGGGCTTTGCGGCTTCGATCAGCCTGCGGTCGAGAATGTCGTCGATCGGATGCTTCTGCCGCTGCGTGTTGCGGATGTCGTCGGCTCCGCCTTCCGGCTTGTGGAACAGCCGCGCAAAGTCCAGACCCTTCGCCTTCCAGTGCGAAATCGCCCCATCCTTGCCGAGCAGCTGCGACTGGCCGGTGATCTCGGACAATTGCGGTAGCCCATCTTGGCAAGGAGCTGCCGCACTTCCTCGGCAATGGAGAAGAAGAAGTTGATGACATGCTCCGGCTCGCCCTTGAAGCGCTTGCGCAGAACCGGGTCCTGTGTGGCGACGCCGACGGGACACGTGTTCAGATGACACTTGCGCATCATGATGCAGCCCGCCGCAATCAGCGGGCCGGTGGCAAAGCCGAACTCGTCCGCGCCAAGCAGCGCGCCGACAATGACGTCGCGGCCCGTGCGCAGCCCGCCATCCACCTGCAAGGCGATGCGCGAGCGCAGGCCGTTCAGCACCAGCGTCTGGTGCGTTTCGGCGAGACCCATTTCCCAGGGGCTGCCCGCGTGTTTGATCGAGGTCAGCGGCGAAGCGCCGGTGCCGCCGTCATAGCCGGAAATGGTGATATGGTCGGCCCGCGCCTTGGCAACGCCCGCCGCCACCGTGCCGACGCCAATTTCCGACACCAGCTTGACCGAAACATCGCCGGCCGGGTTGACGTTCTTCAAGTCAAAGATCAGCTGCGCCAGATCTTCGATGGAATAAATGTCATGATGCGGCGGCGGCGAGATGAGGCCAACGCCCTGCGTCGAGTGCCGAACCTTGGCGATGGTCGCATCGACCTTGTGGCCGGGCAGCTGGCCGCCCTCGCCGGGCTTTGCGCCCTGCGCCATTTTGATCTGCATCATGTCGGAATTGACCAGATACTCCGCCGTTACGCCGAACCGGCCAGAGGCGACCTGCTTGATCGCCGAGCGCTCAGGATTTCTCGAGCCGTCCGGCAGCGGCATGTAGCGGTCCGGCTCCTCGCCGCCCTCGCCCGTGTTGGATTTGCCGCCGATCCGGTTCATCGCCCGCGCCAAAGTCGTATGGGCCTCACGCGAAATCGAGCCAAACGACATGGCGCCGGTCGAAAACTTGCGCACGATGCTTGCCGCAGATTCAACTTCCTCCAGCGGAACCGGCGCGCGGCCAGACTCTTCCGCCATTGCAATAGTGAACAGTCCGCGGATCGCCTGCGCGCGTGCGGTCTCGCGGTTCATCAGCTTGGAATACTCGCCAAACGTTTCGAACGAATTGGTCCGCACGGCATGCTGGAGCTTGGCCACCGTGTCCGGCGACCACATATGCGCCTCGCCGCGCAGGCGGAACATATATTCGCCGCCAATGTCGAGCGTGGTGCGCAGCACTGGATTGTCGTTGAACGCGTCGAGTGTGGCGCGACACCGTTTCGCCCGCCACTTCATCCAGGCCGATGCCTTCGATCAGCGAGGACGTGCCGGTGAAATATTTCGCGACGAAATCGGTCTTCAATCCAACCGCATCGAAAATCTGCGCGCCGCAATAGGATTGATAGGTCGAAATGCCCATCTTCGACATGACCTTGAGAATGCCTTTGCCGACCGACTTGATATAGCGGTAGACCAGTTCGCCGCTGTCGACTTCCGGCGGAAATTCGCCGCGCTCATGCATGTCTTCCAGCGTCTCAAACGCCAGATACGGGTTGATCGCTTCCGCGCCATAACCGGCGAGGCAGCAGAAATGATGCACTTCCCGCGGCTCGCCGCTTTCAACCACAAGCCCCGCCGCCGTGCGCAGACCCTTGCGGATCAGATGATGATGCACCGCCGCCGTCGCGAGCAGCGAAGGGATCGGAATGCGGTCCGGCCCGACCTGGCGGTCCGACAGAATGATGATGTTATAGCCGCCGGCGACCGCCGCCTCCGCCCGTTCGCACAAGCGGTCCAGCGCGCCGCGCATGCCCGCCGCTCCTTCGACTGCCGAGTAGGTGATGTCGAGCGTCTTGGTGTCGAACCGGTCCTCGGAATGGCCGATGCAGCGGATCTTCTCCAGATCCTCATTGGTCAGAATCGGCTGGCGCACTTCGAGCCGCTTGCGCCGCGAATTGCCTTCAAGGTCGAAAATGTTCGGGCGCGGGCCGATGAACGAGACAAGGCTCATCACCAGCTCTTCGCGGATCGGGTCAATCGGCGGGTTGGTGACCTGCGCGAAATTCTGCTTGAAATAGGTGAACAGCATTTTCGACTTGTCGGACATGGCTGAAATCGGCGTGTCCGTGCCCATCGAGCCGACCGCCTCCTGGCCGATCGTGCCCATCGGCGCCATCAGCACTTTCGTGTCTTCCTGCGTGTAGCCAAATGCCTGCTGCCGGTCGAGCAGCGGCACATCGGTGCGCGCCGCGCGGGCCTCGACGGGCTTCAAATCCTCCAGCACCAGCTGCGTGCGCTCCAGCCACTTTTCGTACGGAAAAGCACCGGCCATTTCGTTCTTGATTTCCTCGTCGGAGACAATCGTTCCCTTTTCAAGGTCGATCAAAAGCATCTTGCCCGGCTGCAGCCGCCATTTTCTGACGATTGTCGCCTCGTCCACCGGCAGCACGCCGGCTTCCGACGCCATGATGACGCGGTCGTCATTGGTCACGATATAGCGCGCCGGCCGCAGCCCGTTGCGGTCGAGCGTCGCGCCAATCTGGCGCCCGTCCGTGAAGGCGACGGCGGCGGGGCCGTCCCATGGCTCCATCAAGGCTGCGTGATATTCGTAAAACGCCTTGCGGTCCTTCGGCATCTGCTTGTTGCCGGCCCAGGCTTCCGGGATCAGCATCATCATCGAATGGGCGAGCGAATAGCCGCCCTGATGCAGGAATTCGAGCGCATTGTCGAAACAGGCCGTGTCAGACTGGCCCTCATACGAAATTGGCCAGAGCTTGGAAATGTCGTTGCCGAACAGCTCCGAATCCACCGACGCCTGCCGCGCCGCCATCCAGTTCACATTGCCGCGCAGCGTGTTAATCTCGCCGTTGTGCGCCACCATCCGGTACGGATGGGCGAGCTTCCAGGACGGGAATGTGTTGGTCGAAAAGCGCTGATGCACGAGCACGAGCGCCGATTCAAAGCGCGGGTCCAGCAGGTCCATGTAGTACGCGCCGACCTGATAGGCGAGGAACATGCCCTTGTAGACAATGGTGCGGGCCGACAGCGACACGGTGTAAAAGCCGTTATCAACGCCCTGCGTCTCGGCGAAAACCCGCGCCGAAATCACCTTGCGCAAAATATACATGCGCCGCTCGAATTCATCCTCGCTTGCAATCAGCGGCCCGCGCCCGATGAACACCTGTGTGTGGTGCGGCTCGGTGGCGGCGATGTGAGGAGCTTTGGACAGGCTGGAATTGTCAACCGGCACTTCACGGAAGCCAAGGAACACCTGGCCTTCCTGCGCCGTGACTTCCCGGACAACGTCCTCGCAATGCGCGCGCAGCGCCGCGTCCTGCGGCATGAACAGATAGCCGACGGCATAGTGCCCCGCCTTTGGAAGCGTCACGCCCTGCTTTTCCATTTCCTCGCGGAAAAACCGGTCCGGAATCTGCACCAGCAGCCCCG
This sequence comes from uncultured Alphaproteobacteria bacterium, assembly GCA_963802455.1. Classification (GTDB taxonomy): domain Bacteria; phylum Pseudomonadota; class Alphaproteobacteria; order Rhizobiales; family Rhizobiaceae; genus JANOYJ01. The sequence goes on from CAWDIY010000003.1 coordinate 50,693, forward strand.
CTCCGTCGCCCATCAGCGGGTCGGCGCCCACCGCGCCGCGATGCGTCAGGTTCTCAAGCATTTTGAGGCCGTCCGCGACAATCTGGTGCGACTTGACGCCCTTCATGTTGGCGATGAAGCCGACGCCGCAGGCATCATGCTCGTTCTTCGGATCGTACAGGCCCTGGGCTGCGGGAAGACCAATGCGTTTGGCCGAATTGCGCGCAATACTCTGTTCCGGCAATACCGTCCCAGATGGCGTCATATTCGTCATCGCTGTATCCTCCATCACGCCCGCACACGGGCAGTCACTTACCTTTCGGGAAATATAGTGTCCCGCGCAAATGCCAGTCGGAAGCACTCTCCGAGCCAGCGTCATCTCCTGTGTAATTAAGACAGCATTACTGTCCTATTTTGCTTTTTGCATAAAATGCGGCTGCGCGCAAGACAGTGTGGAATTTTTTCAATGAAAGGAATCGTGGGTGCGCCTATGGCTTGTGTCTGGCATTCGCAAGCAACCGCATCTGCTGTAATAGACATTTGATAAGCCACAGGGGATATGATGCTGGACGCACAAAGGCCGGGAAGGAAGTGTTCGATCTCACAAGGTACCGTGAGCCGCAGGACAGCGTCATCTCGGCGTTCGGCAATGACAGCCTGATTTGAAAGATCACCGACTTCGTGACGCTGGGTTCGCCGCTCTCCCGTGCCGAGTTCCTCATCCCCAGGGACAGGCTTGGTTTCGCCAGGCTGATCCGGGATCTTGTGCTGCCGCAGTCGCCGCCTGTGCTAGATGCGGGCAGAAACCCGTTTCTCCACAATGTGGCCCACACGGGGCAGGACGGACCGGCGGCCGACATGCGCGCAGACCATGGCGCGCTTTTTGCCGCTGTTCGCTGGACGAACTTTTTCGATCCGGGCCACCGCATTTTGGCCGGAGACATCGTCTCCGGGCCGCTCACCCGAACAAGAATGGCAAAGCCGCCAAGTCCGGCACGCGGGCGCATATCACGGCGTTGAAGGATGCCATGGGCCTTGGAGAACCAAGGCGATAACCTCTCTCAGATTGCGCTCCGCACCCGCTCCAGCCCGTCCCGCGCGGGCGCATAGTCTGGGTCGAGAATTGTTGCGCGCTGGTACGACTTCTCCGCCTTCTTGAACTCCTTGCGCCGCTCATAGACGAGCGCCTGGTTGGCCCAGCTTTCCGCGAGGTTGCCGTTCAGTTTGAGCGCCTGGTTGAAGTCGGCGAAGGCGTTCACATCGTCGTTGCGCGCCAGATACGAAATGCCGCGGCCATTATAGGGCTCCGGCGCGTCGGGCTGGAGCGAGATGGCGGTGGAGAAGTCCTCGATGGCGAAATCGTGCTGGCCGCGCGACTGATAGATGAGGCCCCGGTTGTGATAGGCGCGCGGGTCGGTCGTGTCGAGCTGGATGGCGCGCTCGAAATCGGCGAAAGCCTCGTTGGTGCGGCCCGCGTTGCGGTAAAGATTGCCGCGTCCGATATAGGCGGCGTCATATTGCGGGTTGAGCTGCAAGGCGCGGTTATAGTCGGAGGCCGCATTGCCCAGCGCGCCGAGGCGGCGGTGGATCAGCGCGCGGTTGGCATACGCCTGAAAGAAGCCGGGATTGATCTCGATGGCGCGGTCAAAATCATTGAGCGCGGCCTTGTAATTGCCGGCGCGCCCATAGGCGGAGCCGCGCACATTATAGGCTTCGGGATCATTGGCGTTCGCCGATATGACGTCGGACAGCGAGTTGATGTTTTCGCTGGAGCCCTGATCGCGGTCAATTGATGTGGCGAGCTCGCCGGTTTCCGAGGTCACGCAGCCGGACAGAGCCAGCGCGGAAAGGCAAAGCGCGGCGAAGGCCGCGCTGCGGAATTGAAAAGCCGGTTTTGCCGGAACAAGGCGCATGCGCATTCCCCACATTCCGCCTGGACACAATACAAAGGCGGTCAAAAACAAAAAAGCGGAGGCGAAAGACGCCCCCGCGCTCGGCTATCGGAGAAAAGAGACTAAAAAGCGGCGGCTGGGCGCGGCGGACGTGCACCCGCCTCTGGTGCAACGATCTTCAGTCCGGGCAAGAGACCCTCGCGCTGGGCGCGCTTGCGGGCCAGCTTGCGGGCGCGGCGCACGGCCTCGGCCTTTTCGCGGGCGCGCTTGACGGAAGGCTTCTCATAATGGCCGCGCATCTTCATTTCGCGGAAAACGCCTTCGCGCTGCAGCTTCTTCTTCAGCGCGCGCAGCGCCTGGTCCACATTATTGTCACGAACGAGTACTTGCACGTGTCATCTCGCCTTTCGGGTTGGATATGAATAACGAAAATAGTTCTCAGCGCGGGGTTGGCGCGCAAGGTTGGGGCGGATTAGCAGAAGGGGCGGGGGTTGTCCACTGCAAGTGTGGGAAAAGTGAGGCCCCTGTCCGAGGCCTAAACGCTTTGCGCCAATTTGCCACCCTCCGTCGCAATCAGCCAACAGCCTTTCCTTCTCCCCCGCTAATGCTATGACTCAACCCAGCCCGACGTTCCCGGGCGGCCACAATTGTCCGAGGCTCCGATCCATGCGCAAATATTCGGTCTTTGCTCTCGCCCGCGAGGCGATGCGCGCCCATAAGGGGTGGGATGCGCAATGGGCTTCGCCGGAGCCGCGCGAGGCTTATGACGTCATCATTATTGGCGCGGGCGGGCATGGGCTGGCGACGGCTTACTATCTCGCCAAAGAGCACGGGATCACCAATGTCGCGGTGCTGGAAAAGGGCTGGCTTGGCGGCGGCAACACCGGGCGCAACACGACGATTATCCGCTCGAACTATCTCTATGACGAATCGGCGGGGATTTATGACCATGCGCTGAAGCTCTGGGACGGGCTGAGCCAGGACCTCAATTACAATGTCATGTATTCGGCGCGCGGCGTGATGATGCTGGCGCATAATGTGCATGACATTCAGGTGCTGAAACGCCATGTGCACGCCAACCGGCTGAACGGCATCGACAATGAGTTTCTGTCGCCGGAGCAGGCGAAGGAATTCTGTCCGCCGCTGAATATTTCGCAGGAGGCGCGCTATCCGGTGATGGGCGCGGCGCTGCAAAGGCGCGGCGGCACGGCGCGGCATGACGCGGTGGCCTGGGGATATGCGCGGGCGGCCTCGGACCGGGGCGTGCACATTATCCAGAACTGCGAAGTCACCGGCATCAAGCGCGGGGTGAATGGCGAAGTGACGGGCGTTGACACCTCGCGCGGCTTTATCGGCGCGAAGAAGGTCGGCGTCGTCGCGGCGGGGCATTCGTCGGTGGTGATGAACATGGCCGGCGTGCGCATGCCGCTGGAAAGCTATCCTTTGCAGGCGCTGGTGTCGGAGCCGGTGAAGCCGTGTTTTCCCGTGCGTGGTCATGTCGAACACGGTGCATGCCTATATCTCGCAGTCGGACAAGGGCGAGCTGGTCATCGGCGCGGGGACGGATCAATATGTGTCCTATTCGCAGACCGGCGGGCTGCACATTTTGAACCATACGCTGGATGCGATCTGCGAAATGTTCCCGATGTTCACCCGCATGAAAATGCTGCGGAGCTGGGGCGGCATTGTCGACGTGACGCCTGACCGCTCGCCGATCCTGGCGAAAACGCCGGTCAAGGGGCTGTATGTCAATTGCGGCTGGGGCACGGGCGGGTTCAAGGCGACGCCGGGTTCCGGCAATGTCTTCGCCCATACGATTGCCCGCGACGAGCCGCACAGAATCAATGCCGGGTTCACGCTGGAGCGGTTCAGGACCGGGCGGCTGATCGACGAGGCGGCTGCGGCGGCGGTGGCGCATTGATCCGGGCGGCTGTTATGGCAAGCATGATGCCCTTGTGGGGCGCTCCCCTCGACGCTGGGCTATTTCCTCAGCCGGAGGATTTCCGCGTGCAGGTCATCACCCGGCAGGCGGGCGAGAAGGAATGGCCGTTCGCGGTGGACAAGGGAACGCTCACCTGTGTGTTCAGCTTTGGTTTCAAGGTGGTGATTTTCATTCCCTATGCGGTCACCGAACCGGATGACGGGCTTTTGGCATCAGCCGGAACCAATCCGGACGTGCTCATCGTCACGACCGATCCGCTGCAGCTGATGACGCAATGGGAACAGGAAAAGCTCTATGCGCCGGGTATGAGGATTGAAGAGAAAATCCGTCGTCTCGGTCCCTATGTGACGCTCGGCAAGCGGCTCTGCGACCAGCCGAAAGGGGCCATTGTCGGGCCGGGGGAACTTGACGTAATGGCAGTTTGGCCAGATATTGCGGACAACTGGCGCTGTTTTCAGAGCACTGGCACCCCTAAATCCTCGCCTCTACAATGGCAATGATATCATGGTTGTGAAGCTAAGGGTGAGTTCCAATGGCACTCGCATCCGACACGGATGACTTTTTTCACGTCATCAAAGGCCGCCTGACGATCCAGCTGCGCGATGGGAATGTGACGCTTGGGCCGGGTGAATGTATGTCGTGCCGAGGGCGTCGAGCCCTCCCGCTTGCGGAAGGGGAATGCCACGTGCTGCTTATCGAGCCTGGCACCGAACATTGGCGACGCTGCCACCGCCGTTGTCAAATTTATCTAAGAAGGACTCCCATGCTGCTGATCCATTGCCCCTATTGCGAAGAAGAGCGTCCGGAGCTGGAATTCCGCAATATGGGCGAGGCGCATCTGGTCGCGCTCGCCCGATCTTGCCAATCAGTCCGACGAGGATTTCGAGGCGTTTCTCTATATCCGCCAGAATCCGAAGGGCGTGATTTATGAGCGCTGGCGGCATGTGCATGGCTGCGCGCGGTTTTTCAACGCGGTGAGGAATACGGTCAGCGACAAGTTTTTGATGGTTTACAAGGCGGGGGAGAAACGACCGGCGTTGGATGGGGACGTGAAGAAGAAGGGGGCGCGCAAATGAAGTATTCCTCTGCGGACCAGCTCTTTACCCCGCAAGTTCGGCGCGAGGCGCCCCCACCCCTAACCCCTCCCCACAAGGGGGAGGGGGACTCGAACGGCGCTCTTGAACCCCTCCCCCTTGTGGGGAGGGGCAGGGGTGGGGGCGCCTCGCGCCAAGATACATTATTTGGAGCGGCATCATGAGCGGCGCTTACCGCATCCCCGGCAAGGGCCGCCTCACACCGGCGAAGACCGTGCGCTTCACATTCGACGGCGAGAAGCTGACCGGGCTGGAGGGCGACACGCTCGCCTCGGCGCTGCTCGCCAATGGCATTCATCTGACGGGCCGCTCGTTCAAATATCACCGCCCACGCGGCATCATCGCGGCGGGGCCAGAGGAGCCGAACGCGCTGATGCAGATTTCGCGGGACTCAGTTCGCACGCAGCCGAATGTGCGGGCGACTGTGCAGGAATTGTACGACGGATTGAGCGCCAAATCGCAGAACCGCTGGCCGTCGCTGACGCTGGACGTTGGCGCGGTCAATAATCTCGCGTCGCCGCTGTTTGCCGCCGGGTTCTACTACAAAACTTTTATGTGGCCAAAATTTGCGTGGAAGAAGATTTACGAGCCGAATATCCGCGCGGCGGCGGGGCTTGGCCATGCGCCGACCGAGGCGGACCCGGACCATTACGCCAACCGATTTGCGCATTGCGACGTTTTGGTCGTGGGCGGCGGGCTGGCTGGACTGGCTGCGGCGCTGAGCGCGGCGGAGAGCGGTGCGGAAGTAATTTTGGTTGAGCAGAACAGCGCGTTCGGCGGGGCGCTATTGTTTGAGAATGGCATCAATGTTGACGGCAAGCACGGTTATGACTGGGCGCAGGAAGCGGTGGCGAAGCTCAGGGCCATGCCGAATGTGCGGCTGCTGAACCGCACGACGGCGTTTGGCTATTACGCGCAGAACATGGTGGCGCTGAACGAGCAGGTCACCGAACATGTGGCGCGGCCCGATGCGGCGAGCCCGCGCGAGCGGCTGTGGCAGGTTCGGGCGAAGAAGGTTGTTCTCGCCACCGGCTCGATTGAGCGGCACATGGTGTTCGCCGAAAACGACCGGCCGGGCGTCATGCTGTCCAGCGCGGCGCGGCATTATCTCAATCATCATGGCGTGGCGGTTGGGCGCAAGGTCGGCGTCTACACGGCGCATGACGGGGCCTATCAGGCGGCGTTTGATCTGAAGCGGGCAGGCTGTGACATTCCGGCGATTGTCGATCTGCGCAAGGATGTGGCGGATGACCTGTTGAACGAGGCGAAGTCGCTTGGCATTGAAGTCCTGACTGCCCATTCTGTCGTGAAGGCCGGGGGGCGGCTACGGGTGTCATCGATGGAAGCGCGCCCTGTGAACGGCGGCGCGGCGCGAAAGTTCTCCATCGATGCGCTGATCACCTCTGCTGGCTGGACGCCGACCGTGCATTTGTTTTCGCAGTCGCGCGGCAAGCTGATTTTTGACGAGCAGCGCGGCATATTTGTTCCGGGCGAGAATGCGCAGGACTGCGTCTCTGTCGGCGCGTGCAACGGCACGGATGATCTCGAGCGGCTAGTTGCGGAAGCCATCGCGGCGGGCAGCGGCAAGGTGAAGCTGAAGGTCAAGGGGCCCTCCTATGCTGGCGGCATGTCGGGCGCTTCGCCGGGCGAGGACGAGAAGCCGGTCAAGGCGTTCATCGATTTCCAAAATGATGTGACAGCCAAGGACATCCGCCTCGCCGTCCGCGAGGGCATGCATTCGATTGAGCACGTCAAGCGCTTCACCACGAACGGCATGGCGACGGATCAGGGCAAATTGTCCAACATGCATGGGCTTGCCATTGCGGCGGAAACGCTTGGCAGGCCGATTCCGCAGGTCGGCCTCACAACATTCCGCGCGCCTTATACGCCGGTCACTTTCGGCAGCATCGTCAACCATGCCAAAGGACCGCTGTTTGACCCGACGCGGCGCACGCCGATGCATGAGACGTCGGCGCGGATGGGCGCGGTGTTTGAGGATGTCGGGCATTGGAAACGCGCCTGGTATTTCCCGCGCCCAGGCGAGACCATGCATGAGGCGGTGGACCGCGAATGCGTCAATGTGCGGACAAACGCCGGCCTGTTCGACGCTTCAACCTTGGGCAAGATCGAAGTGGTCGGGCCGGATGCGGCGAAGTTCCTCAATATCCTCTACACCAATTCTTGGGACAAGCTCGGCGTCGGCAAATGCCGCTATGGCATCATGCTGCGCGAGGACGGGTTTGTGTATGATGACGGCGTGGTCGGGCGGATCGCCGAGGACCGGTTCCATGTGACGACGACGACCGGCGGCGCGCCGCGCGTCATGAGCCATATGGAGGATTATCTCCAGACCGAGTTCCCGGACCTGAACGTTTGGCTGACCTCGACCACCGAGCAATGGGCGGTGATCGCCGTGCAGGGGCCGAAGGCGCGCGAGATGATTGCGCCGTTTGTCACCGGCATGGATATTTCCAACGAGGCCTTCCCGCATATGAGCGTCAAGGAGTGCCGGTTTATGGGCGTTCCCTGCCGCCTGTTCCGCATGACGTTTGCGGGTGAGCTCGGCTTTGAGGTGAACGTTCCGGCGGACTACGGACAAGCTGTCTGGGACGCGATTCACGCGCATGGCGCGCCGCAGGGCCTGCAGCCCTATGGCACCGAGGCGATGCATATTCTGCGCGCTGAGAAAGGCTATATCATTGTCGGGCAGGACACGGACGGCACGGTGACGCCGCAGGATGCGGGGCTGGCTTGGGCGATCGCCAAGTCGAAGCCGGACTTTGTGGGCATACGCGGATTGAAGCGGGTTGATCTTGTGGCGGCAGGCCGCAAACAATTGGTGGGCCTGAAAACAAAGGACCCGAAGACGGTGTTGGAAGAGGGCGCGCAGATTGTTGAATCGCCGAACCAGCCGATCCCCATGACCATGATCGGCCATGTCACCTCATCCTACTGGTCCGCCAATTGCGGCCGCTCCATCGCCATGGCGCTGGTGGCGGGCGGCAAGGAGAAGATGGGTCAGACGCTCTACGTGCCGATGCCGGACCGGACCATTGAGGTCGAGGTCTGCGACGCAATGTTCTTTGACAAGGAAGGAGGGCGGATCAATGCGTGATGCATTCATTGCGGAACGGACTTCACCTTTGGCCGGACGCATGGCGGCGACGGCGCAGGTTTCCGTCACGCCCGCCGAACCCGCCTTCCGGATGTCGCTGCGGGCGAGGCCGGATGCGGTGGGCGCCCTGTCGAAGGCGCTCGGCATTTCGCTTCCCGTGAAGCCGAAATCATCCGAGACCAAGGGCACGCGCACGGCGCTCTGGCTCGGGCCGGATGAATGGCTGATCCTCGACAGCGCGAAGAACCCGATGGACGACGCGGCCAAAGCGAAGGTTCTGAACTCCGCAGTTGATGTCTCCCACCGCAATACCGCGATCATCGTCTCTGGCGCGGCGGCGGAGGCGACTTTGTCGGCGGGCTGCCCGCAGAACCTGTCGCTTGCGGCGTTTCCGGTTGGGGCCTGTTCGCGGACGATTTTGGGGAAGGCGGAGATCGTCATCGTGCGCACCGGGCAGCAGGCATTCAGAGTGGAATGCTGGCGGTCGTTCAGTGATTATGTGATGACCTATCTGAGCGAAGCGGCGCGGGGAGCTGTGGTTTAGGCCGCAAACTCCAGCTTGATCTTCTGGCCGGTCGCCTTGGCATATCTCTGCACAGACTCAATCGTCACATTGCCATTTCCAGATTCCATCCGCGCGATGCTCGACTGCGTCGTTCCCATGCGGGCGGCGACCTCAGCTTGGGAAAGCCGCGCTTTGCGGCGGGCGGCGACGAGCGCCTTGATCACCTCAAACTGCGGTTTGAGCGCCTCGTATTCCGCCGCGACTTTGGGGTCGGCGAGCAGCTCTTTGCGAAGGTCCGCATATTTCATTTTGTTTTTCCTTTCTTGTTTGCAGGCTCGGATTCCTGCCTTCTTTGCATACGGGTCCTTGCCCGCTCCAACTCGCGGGACGGGAGCTTCTGTGTCTTCTTGACAAAAGCTGACAGTATGACGACTCGTCTCGGATCAACTGTGAAATAGAGCGCGCGAGCGATTCCCGACCTTGCTTTCAGCCGAAGCTCCCAGAGTTTTCCTTCAACATGTCGCACAAGATTTGGAGGCAGATCATGCGGACCGTCTGTCACAATCATATCAATCACTTGAAGCAGCCGGGCTTTCAGGTCTTCAGGCAGAGACCTGATTTCCGGGACGGCGGGTTCATCGACTATGACTGTCCACATGAAATGATTATATAGCGTATGTGCGATATTTCCAAGTGTATTTTCGGTGGCCTACTTACAGAGCTGCCTACCCCTCCGGCGGTGGCACCATCGCCATTGTCAGCCAGGTCGCCGTAAACGCCGGCTTGATCAGCCCTTCCACTTCCAGCGCCACCTCATACGTGTTCATCACCCGCCCCGACGGACGGATGTCGAGGTTTGCGAGCTTGAACCTTGCCCGCACCCGCGCGCCGGCTTTGACCGGGCTCATGAAGCGCAGTTTGTCGAAGCCGTAATTGATGCCCATGGTCGCGCCTTCGATCATGGGCAGGGCTTCGTAGGCGAGTGTTGAGAGGAGCGAGACGGTGAGGAAGCCGTGCGCGATAGTGCCGCCGAACGGGCCTTCCTTCGCCGCGCGCTCCGGATCGATATGCAGAAACTGGTGATCGTCCGTCGCGTCGGCGAAGCGGTTGATCATGTCCTGTGACACGGTGCGCCATGGCGAGAGTCCGAGTTCGTGGCCGACCTTGGCGCGGAGTTCGTCGAGGGAGAGGGGTTTCAAGCTGTTCAAGGCGCTGTTCCGGGTTGCAGCGCGGAGATGCGCGCTCAGTCATGGTTCGGCGCGAGGCACCCCCACCCCTGCCCCTCCCCACAAGGGGGAGGGGTTCCAGAGCGCTCCCTTGTCCCCCTCCCCCTTGTGGGGAGGGGTTAGGGGTGGGGGCGCCTCGCGCCGAGGTTCATGATTGATCTATGCAGACAAGGAAGGTCTGTCCAGAAATTCCTCGCCAAGCCCTTCCTTGCCGCAATAATTTCTGCTTTCCTTCCTGCAACGATACAGGGAGGATTCCATGGCTAAGACAATGAAAGGCCCGGCGATATTTCTTGCGCAGTTCGCAGGCGACGCCGCGCCGTTCAATTCGCTGAAATCGATCACCAAATGGGCGGGATCGCTCGGCTACAAGGGCGTGCAGATTCCGACGCCGGACACACGGCTGTTTGATCTGAAAAAGGCGGCAACGTCCAAAACCTATTGCGACGAGGTCAAGGGCATCTGCGCCGATGCAGGGGTGGAAATCACCGAACTGTCAACGCATCTGCAAGGCCAGCTGATCGCGGTCAACCCGGCTTATGACGAGGCGTTTGACGCTTTTGCGCCTCCCGAAGTCAGGGGCAGGCCGAAGGCGCGCACAGCCTGGGCGGTGGACCAGCTGATGATGGCGGCGAAGGCGTCTCAAAATCTCGGCCTCAACGCCATGGTGTCCTTCACCGGCGCTTTGTCCTGGCCGTTCGTCTATCCATGGCCGCAGCGGCCGGAGGGGCTGATTGAGGAATCATTCAAGGAGCTGGCAAAGCGCTGGCGGCCGATTCTCAATGCCTTCGACAAAGTCGGCGTTGATGTCTGCTACGAAATTCATCCAGGCGAGGATGTGTTCGACGGCGCGTCGTTCGAGATTTTCCTGGATGCGCTGAAGGGCCACAAGCGCTGCATGATCAATTATGATCCGTCGCATTTCGTTCTGATGCAGCTCGATTATCTCGCCTTCATCGACATCTATCATGAGCGCATCGGCGCCTATCATGTGAAGGACGCGGAGTTTAATCCGGACGGGCGGCAAGGCGTCTATTCCGGCTTCCAGTCATGGACCAACCGCGCCGGCCGCTTCCGTTCGCTCGGTGACGGGCAGGTGGATTTCTCCGGGATTTTCTCCAAGCTGGCGCAATATGGCTATGACCGCTGGGCGGTGCTGGAGTGGGAGTGCTGCCTGAAACATCCTGAGGACGGGGCGAAAGAAGGCGCGCCCTTCATCCGCGACCATATCATCCGCCTCACAGAGAAAGCCTTTGACGATTTCGCCGGCGGTGAGCGCGACAAGAAACAGATCAAGCGCATGCTTGGGATTTGAGGGAAACAAGATGGCCATCGAAGGACGCAAGGAAACTACGGGAAACCGCATCCGCTACGGCATGGTCGGCGGCGGGCAGGGGGCCTTCATCGGCGGCGTGCACCGGATCGCGGCGCGCATTGACGACCAATTTGAACTGGTCGCAGGGGCGCTGTCATCCAACCCCGAAAAGGCGAAGGCCTCGGCCAAGGATCTGGGGCTCGACCCGTCGCGCTCCTATGGCTCGTTTGAAGAAATGGCCAAGGCTGAGGCCAAGCGGCCGGACGGCATCGAAGCCGTCGCCATCGTGACGCCGAACCATATGCACTACCCGGCGGCGAAGGCTTTTCTGGAAGCAGGCATCCACGTGATCTGCGACAAGCCGGTGACCTCCACCACGGCGGATGCGAAGAAGCTGGCGGCATTGGTGAAGAAGTCCGGCAGGCTCTTCATCCTCACCCATAATTACACCGGCTATCCGATGGTGCGGCAGGCGCGCGAGATGGTGGAGAAAGGCGTGCTCGGTAAGATAAGGCTCGTCCATGCCGAATATCCACAGGACTGGCTGACCGAGAGCATTGAAAAGACAGGACAGAAGCAGGCGGCCTGGCGCGTTGATCCCAAGCAGAGCGGCGGCGGCGGGTCGATCGGCGATATCGGAACCCATGCCTATAATCTCGGCTGCTTCGTTTCCGGCCAGACTTTGGATTCGCTCGCCGCCGATCTCGATTCGTTCGGCCCGGGCCGGGCGCTCGATGACAATGCCCATATCATGCTGCGCTACAAGGGCGGGGCGAAAGGCATGATCTGGTGCAGCCAGGTCGCGCCGGGACATGAGAACGGGCTGAAAGTCCGCGTCTATGGAACCAAGGGCGGCCTCGAATGGGTGCAGGCCGATCCTAACTATCTCTGGTTCACGCCCTATGGCCAGCCGAAGCAGCTTATCACGCGCGGCGGCGCAGGATCGGGAGTTGCCGCGGGGCGCGCCACGCGCATTCCGTCCGGACATCCGGAAGGTTATCTGGAAGGCTTCGCGGTCATCTATGCGGAGGCGGCGCGGGCGATACGGGCGGTGCGCAAGAAAAACGGCAAGGTTCCGAAGGATGTGGTCTATCCGACGATTGACGACGGGTTGGCGGGCATGGCGTTCATCGACGCGTGTGTGGCTTCGAACAAGAAGAACGGGGCCTGGGTGAAGGTTTGATTTGAGGGGCGCGCCAAAGCGCCCTACATATCAGCCCTGAAACGAGGCGACGCGCTCCTCGATCAATTGCCGGTTCGGCACCTTGACGTCGGAAACCTGGCCGAACTTTTCCAAAACACGCAGGACCGCATAGCCCAAATCAATCTCGCCCTTAAACAGCGAAAAGCTCGCCGACCACGGGAACGCATGATGATTGTTATGCAGGCCTTCGCCGTTCATCGACAGGAAATTGACCAGCATATTGTTGGTGCTGTCATCACCGGTGTTGAAACGGCGCGAGCCGAACAGGTGGCCGAGCGAATTGACCGCCCATGTCGTGTGCAGGTGAAACAGCGCCCTGAGCGCGCCGCCCGCGAGCAAGCCTGACCAGTAGCCTTCGGCGGTTCCATACCAGGCCCATCCGATCAATCCCGGCACAATCCAGCCCAGAGCGACCCACGCCCAGTACCAGCGATCGACGAAAAGCACTTCGCGGTTCTTTTTCATGTCGCGGATATAGTCGATGTAATTGTAGAAGCGGCCCGACAGATTCCAGCCGATATGGCCGTCGAAGAAGGCCTTGATGGAGGCCCACAGGCCTTGCTCAGCTGACTTCGGCGAATGCGGGTCGCCCTGCTCGTCGCTGTGGTGATGGTGCTTGCGGTGGACGGAGACCCAGGTGCGGATCTGGCCCTGCATGGCGGCTGACCCCAGTATGCCGAGCGTGACCGTCACCCAGGGTTTGGCATTGAACGACTTGTGGCAGAAAAGGCGGTGATAACCGAGCGTGATGCCGAGGCCCGCGAGAAAAGTGAAGCCGATCATCATGGCGAAGTCGAACAGGGTAAAGCCGCGCTGCCAGAACCAGTAGATGGCGAACAGTCCGCCGCCGTGCACGAGGATGTTGGTGAAAACCGCACCGATCTGCATCGTGTCGATCTTCAGAATGCGGGCGCTGAACGGCGACTTGGCGGTGATCAGCGGCGGCCAGCGGTGTTTTCCCTCGGAATCGGTGAATTCCAGGCCGAAACGCGGTTTTTTCAGGGGTGCTGCTGTCATTTTCCGATCACGAATGGTGGGCGTAACAAGGATTGAACTTGTGACCCCTGCAATGTCAATGCAGTGCTCTCCCGCTGAGCTATACGCCCATTCGTGGCGGGCTTACATCATATATGGTCGGCAGCGTCAATAGGAAGCGGATGATCCGCTCCCGCTCAAGCCGCCTTCAGCATTTTCTCAATCTCGTTGACGAGATCGCGCAAGTGGAAAGGCTTGGACAGGATTTTCGCGTCTTTCGGCGCGTTGGAATCCGGGTTGAGCGCGACGGCGGCAAAGCCGGTGATGAACATCACCTTCATGTCGGGGTCGATCTCCGTCGCTTTGCGCGCCAGTTCGATGCCGTCCATCTCCGGCATGACAATATCCGTCAGGAGAAGCGAGAAGGGCTCTTCGTGCAGCCGCTGATAGGCGCTGGCGCCATTGTCAAAGGGGCTGACCTGATAGCCGGCCTTTTCCAGCGCCTTCACCAGAAAGCGGCGCATGTCGTCATCATCTTCAGCCAAGAGAATTTTGTTCATTTGTTCCGTCCAAACTCAACCAGCCCCGTTCAGGCTTACGCGGCTCCTGCCATGTCAGGATACCACAACACACTTATGGTAAACATCGGGTGAAAATATTGGAGAGAATGCACAAATGCGCCATTCACTCTCTGTTAAACTGATTTGACAGCAGCAAGGATGCGCTGGCAGACTGCTATTTCCGAGTTTGCTGGACCAAGGACTGAATGAGCGCCGAGCGGGATTTTCCGAATCAGCCGATATGTGAAGTGCGCGAGCCCCATGGGCCGGCGTCCGCCTTTGTCATCAACTCTCCTCACAGCGGACGTTCCTACCCAGAATCATTTCTCGCTCAATCGCGGCTGACGCGGGATGCGGTGCGCCGGTCTGAAGACTGTTTTGTTGACGAGCTTTTTTCCGGCTGCGTCACGCTCGGCGCGCCGATGCTGTCGGCAAAGTTCCCGCGCGCTTATCTGGATGTGAACCGCGAGCCGTTTGAGCTTGATCCGAAAATGTTCATCGAGACACTGCCGTCTTATGTGAACAGCCAGTCGCTGCGCGTCGGCGGCGGGCTTGGCACGATCCCGCGCATTGTCGGTGACGGGGTGGAGATATACCGAAGCCGAATGCCTTATTCCGAGGCGCTGGGGCGGATTGAGACGATTTACCGGCCTTATCATGCCGAGCTGAAGCGCCTGGTACGTGCGGGCGCGGCAGACGCATGGCGAGGCGATGCTGCTCGACTGTCACTCGATGCCCGGCAGCATCCGGGTTGGGGAGCGTGGGACGCGGCCGGATGTGATCGTAGGCGACAGGTTCGGCGCCAGCGCCTCGCGGCATGTCTCCGAGCTTGCGCTGCACTGTCTGCGCGCACAGGGCTTCACCGCCGCCTACAACAAGCCCTATGCAGGCGGCTTCATCACCGAACATTACGGCCGTCCCCAACGAGGGCTGCACGCGCTGCAGATTGAAGTCAGCCGCAGCCTTTACATGGATGAGCAGAATTTCACCAAGTCCGCCGGTTTTGAGGGGCTGCGCCGTGCGATCTATGTGTTCCTCGAGAGCTTCATGTCGATGGCGGGGCTTGACAGGAACTACCCGCCTTTGGCAGCGGAATAGGCCTGAAATCTCTTTTCGCTCCCCCCGGAAGTTTGACCAATGACTGTTTCCAAAGAGTTCCTGTTTGCGCTTGCCGCCGCCGCCGAGCAGGAGACGCTGCCGCGCTTTCGGCAGAACGGCAGGATTGAGAACAAACTGTCTGCCGGTTTTGATCCGGTGACCGAAGCGGACCAGGCGGCGGAGCTCGCCATCCGGCGGCTGATTGAGAAAGAGTTCCCGGACCATGGAATTTTGGGCGAAGAGCACGGCTCGGTCAGGCTGGACAGCAGGCACGTGTGGGTGATTGATCCGATCGACGGCACGCGCGCGTTTCATTTCCGGCATTCCCGTCTGGGGCACGTTAATCGGGCTGAAAGAGGACGGCATCGCCAAGACCGGGCTGATGACACAGCCTTTCACGGGCGAGGCGTTTTATGCGTTGGAAGGCGAGGCGTTTCTCCAGCATCGCGGTGAGACCCGAAAATTGAAATGCCGGAACACAGACAATCTTGCTGACGCGACTTTGATGACGACGACACCGGCCATGTTCAAAGGCGAGGAGCGCACGCGCTATGACGCGCTGGAGGCAAAGACGCGCCTGCCGCGCTATGGCTGCGATTGCTACGCTTACGCGATGCTGGCGGCGGGCTTCATTGATCTCGTGGTCGAGACAAGGCTGAACCCTTACGACATTGTCGCGCTGATCCCGATCATCGAAAACGCCGGCGGCATTGTCCGGACATGGGAAGGCGGTCGGGCGGAGGGCGGCGGCAATATTGTTGCGGCGTCGAGCGAGGCGCTGTGTGAGCAGGCCATGGCGGTCATGAACGGCTGAATTAAACCGAGCTGCCCGGAATAAACGCGTCGAACGCCGCAAACAGCTGTTCGCGGAACGTGTCGGCCTCCTGCAAAATCTCATGGCTCGCGCCGTCGATGGTCACCAGCGCGCCGGAGCGCAGGCTGCGCACAAAGTTTTCAATGGCAGGTGTTGAGACAACCCGGTCATTGCCTGCAGCGATGATCAGCGCAGGAACCTGAATTTTCGCGACAAATTCCGGGTCAACCACATCAGACATGGCGCGGCAGGCGGCGTGGACCCAGGTCACCGTCGGACCGCCAAGCCCCAGCAGCGGGTGCTCCTCATAGAGCCTTGAATTGCGGCGGTAGCGCTCCGGGTCGGAGGTGAGCTTGTTGCCGATAAATGGCTGTGTCTCGCGCGGGCGGCTGCTTCCCACCATGTAGCGCCTGCCAAATCCTGTAAGGTGCAATGCGCCTGAAAGCAGCTTGATTGTCGATTGCGCCAGAGTCTGGTCGGCCAGCTCAATCAGCGGCGCGGAGAGCACCATGCGCTGCACCCGGTTGACGAGGCGCGGCGCGGCCAGAAGCGCGGCGAGCGCGCCGGTGGAATGGCCAAGAATGAAATAGGGACCCCGGCAGTCAGGAAGGACAACCTCTGTGAAAAACTGGTCGAGATCTTCAACATAATCGTCAAAGCTTTTGACATAGCCCTTGTGCGGATCATCGATCAGCCGGTCCGAGCCGCCCTGTCCGCGCCAGTCAAAGGTTGCCACCATGAAGCCGCGTCTGTTGAGATCGCGCACGGTTTCGAAATATTTCTCGATGCATTCATTGCGGCCATTCAGGATGATGACCGTGCCCTTGAGTGCAAAACGGGACCGGGTGAAAGTCGCATAGCGCAGGTTCACGCCATCGGCGGTGACCATCTGTCCGACGCTTGCGCCTTCGGGGATTGGATTCCCCTCGATCTCAAACAGCTGACTGAACATGGATGGCCGATTCTGGATGCGTGCCGCATCTGCCTAATTGAAATTGCAGAGAAAGTGAATTGCCTGCCCGCATAGAAAAAACCGGAGACCGGTTACCCGGCCTCCGGCAATTTTGACCCGCCAGGAAGGGACGTTGCTGACGGGCCAAATCTGGATGGCGTCAGCGGCGGCTGTCGAAGCCGAACTCGATTGTCAGGCCCGGCTCGATATGGCGGCGGCCTTGAAAATCCTGGCGCTGAGCCCAGCCGACGCGGCGGACGGAGAGGACATTGCCCTCGTAAGCGTCAACACGCAGCCGGACGATCGCGCCATTGCGGCGGACGGCGGTCACACGGTACTGGTCGCCGCGCAGCGAGATGTCGGTCACCTGCACATAGCCCTGACGGCGCAGCATGCGGGAAATCTGACGGGGCGAGATGAAATCCTGATCCTGGTTCCATTCATGTTCGATCACCGGAGGATGCGGAGGGCGGCGCGGAAACTCGCCAACCTGGCGATAATCCTGATCGGCATAAATCACGCCGTTTGCGTCATCATAGCCGCCGGCAAGGGCGGGAGCGGCGGCAAGGCCGGAAATGGCGACAAGTGCGAGCATCGACTTGCGGATGAGGGAAATGGTCATTTGGTTCTCCTTCCGCCGGGGGTTGCTGCCGGCTTCTGATGACGCCCTTCTAGCAAGCGCCAACTGAACCCATCCCGAACCGCCTATTCATTCTCCATTCATTTTGCGGGCCGACCGCCCTTGAAAACAAAATCCGCTTTTCCCATCTGTTTCCTGCAGCCGCCAATAAAGGGGCTGCCTCCGCACAGGAAACGCCATTCGGGTTTCCGCCGCGCTGCAAACGCAACTTTTGTCGCTCCAAGGAGGACTTCCATGCGCACTTTTGATTTTTCTCCCCTTTACCGCTCCACCGTCGGCTTTGACCGGCTATTTTCCAAGCTTGACGCGCTTGGCCAGCTCGACACGGCGCAGGCCTATCCGCCCTACAATATTGAGCGCACCGGCGAAGACGCCTATCGCATCACCATGGCGGTGGCGGGATTTGCCGAAGACGAGATCGCCATTGAGGCGCATGGCAACGCGCTGACAGTCAAGGGCGAAAAGCTTGAGGAAAAGACCGAGGAGGGCGTTGAAGTTCTGTTCCGCGGCATCGCCTCACGCGCCTTCGAGCGCCGCTTCCAGATCGCCGACCATGTCGAGATCAAATCCGCCAGCCTGAAGAACGGGCTGCTTTACATTGAGCTGAAGCGCAATGTTCCCGAAGAGCTGAAGCCGCGCAAGATCGCCATCAACGCGGCGAACGAAGGCAAGCAGAAGCAGATCACGGCGAAAGCCGCTTAATTTGGCTTTCAAATCCAAAAGGCGGAGCCGCAAGGCTCCGCCTTTTTCATGCGCGTCTGCGCAGAAGCCAGTCGAGCGCGAACTTGCCGGGGCCGATGACGGTGATTGCGATGGCCATCGCCGCCCAAGGCAGGTGGAAATTCGCCCAGCCGTCCGGAATTGTCAGCTGGATCAGCGCCGTCATCAGCAGCAGGCCAAACGCGGCGAGACGCGTGCCGAGGCCGAGGACCAGCAGGACTGGCAGGATGATTTCGCCAAGCGAGGAACCCCAGGCCATGAGTTTCGGAAACGGATAATCGATCACCGCGCCGAACACATGCAGTTTGAACTCTTCGGTGAACAGAAGCTCCGGCGTGTCTGAAATCTGCAGGAAACCGTCCCATTTGGTGAGGCCGGACTTGAAAAAGGGCACGGCAAGGCCAAAGCGCAGGATGAGGCTGGCAAGCGAAGCGGGCAGAAGCTTTGTCAGAAGGCCTTCGGCCCAGTCAATCAGTTTCAGCATGGGAACGGTTCTTTCGGTTTGTCTGTCTTAAAAAGTGGAAGTGAAAACGCCGGCTTCGAGCATTCCCTGAAGATTGGCGGCGAGGTTGAAATCCGCATCGAGCGCCAGTGCGGCTTCGATGCTCCCGCCGAGCGTTGATCCTGCGGTCAGCGCGCTGAGAAACGCATGGGTCGATGCGGGAATGTGGCGCACCGTCACATCCAGACGCGGGCGGGTGACAAGGCCGCATTCGGCGACGGCGGGATTGACCGCCGGAACCTCGCCTGCGTTCCGGTTGGCGGACATGATTGTGACGGCGGCAAAGGGCGACGAAAAGAGGCGCGCGGCGGGATGGGCGGCAAATCGCGTTTCGAATAGCGCTTCCGGCGCGATGGCCGCGAGCGCCGCGCCCAGCAATGGATCGGCGTCCGCCTCGTGGTAGGAATCGAGCCAGAGGCGCTCAAGGCGTGCGACATCGGCCATGTAAGGATATTTGGTGAGCGGCTCAAAGCTTTCGAGGAACTGCGGAAACGACGCTCCATATTCGGCCATCAGCCGTGATTTCGGCGGATTTTCCCGCGCATATTCCCGCGCCATGGCGGCAAAGAACTCATCGCCGACAAGACGCTTGACCGAAGAAAAATTTGCCTCAAGCGCCGCAATCAGGCTGACGGTGACATTGTTGCGGTAAACGGCGTAGCGCCGGTCGGCCTTGCGCGCTTCCGGGCCGTGCAGTCCTTCGGGAACCGGCATGAGCGGATTGAGGATCGCTGCTGAAAAACCGGCGGAAATTAACTGCCAGTTCTCATGCATGGCGGCGGCCGAGCAGGTTGTTGTCGGCATGGCGCGCCAAAATGCGGTCGGCGGCTGCGGCTTCGGATTTGAGGATTGCCCAGGCGGGAACATCATTGTCCCACTCGATCAGCGTCGGGACAGCCCCGGTCGCTTCAATGACGCGGTCATACAGCGCCCAGACCTCATCCGCGACGGGCCGGTCATGCGCGTCGATCAGGAGCGGCGCGCCGAAATCGTCCTCTTCGCTCGCATGGCCGGCGAGATGAATCTCTCTCACCATAGCCAGTGGGAATCTGTCGAGGTAGGTTTCAGGTGAAAAATCGTGGTTGGTCGCCGAAACAAACACGTTGTTGATGTCAAGCAAAAGCCCGCAGCCGGTGCGCTTGGCGACGGCCTTGATGAAGTCCAGTTCGCTCATTGTCGACTGTTCGAAGGCGACATAGGTGGAAGGGTTCTCGAGCAGCATCTGCCGTCCGATTGTCTCCTGAACCTGGTCGATATGCTCGACGACGCGGCTCAGCACTTCGTCCGTGTAAGGCACGGGAAGCAGGTCGTTGAAATAGATTTCCTCATGTGTGGACCAAGCGAGATGCTCCGAAACAAGCGCAGGCTCATAGCGCGAGACGACCGAAGCCAGACGCTGCAGGTGGCCCGCGTCCAGCGGTCCGGCCCCGCCGATCGACAGGCCGACGCCATGGACCGAGAGCGGGTATTCCTGGCGGATCAGCGACAGCGCCGCGTGCGGAGCGCCGCCTTTGCCCATATAATTCTCGGCGTGAATTTCGAAAAAGCCAACACTATCCCGGTCGGCGAGAATATCGGTGACGTGCTCTGGTTTCAGTCCCGCCCCAGCGCGGGGCAGGAGCGGGATCGACGGAAAGCGCGCGCCGCCATGCGCGAGCATCGGGGGATTTCGGGACTCAGGCATGGCGGCAGGCTTTCGGTTCAGTCACATCAGGCCGGAACGTCGCGGGTCAGCGCGGTCAGCGAGCCGGCATGGCCGTCCACATTCATCGCTTCGCAAGTGCCCTTTGCGACATATTTCCAAGAGTTGCCCTGATAGTTGACAGTGGAGGTGCCAGCACAGGAAGTGCCAGCGCCCGCAGCGCAGTCATTTGCTCCAGCAAGCGAGACGCCAAAGCATTTTTCTTTTTCAGGCGGCGACAGCATCAGTTGCGGTCAGGACGCTGCCGGCGGAAAGCGCGGTGGCGAGAGCTGCGGCAAGGTAAGCGGCGGAGAAAGCGGTGCGTGCGTGGGACATTTTGGTTTCCTTAAAACAGTTGAACATTTGCCGGATGTTTCCGGCGACGCCTCTTAGTGGCAGATCACACGCTGACTTGGAAATCAACTGAAAGGGAAAAAAGGTCACAAGGGCGTGACGATGGCGTCAGAGGGAGGTGAAAGGGGGTATTGCGGGCAGCTGCAACAGTGAACCAAACTTCTCCACTTCCCCCTCCCCCGTCGCAAAACTCGTCACCAGCCTTGCCATCTCCTCATCCTCCGCCAGCTCAAACCCCGCATTGTGCGGCGTGTTCCAAGCGTAGAAGACAGCGCCTGCGGCGCGCAGGCGGGCGGCTTCGGTCTTCTTGAGAATGGCGAATATCTCGTTGGCCTGCGGCTCCCAGGCGAGGCGCATCGTGTTTGACGCGCGGATGCGGGCGGCGAGCTTTGCGGTCATGCTATTGGCGTGGCGGGCGAGGTCCAGCCACAGGCCATTCTCAAAATAGGCGTCAAACTGGGCCGCGATGAAGCGGGTTTTGGAGAAAAGCTGCGCGGCGCGCTTGCGGATGAAGGGCATGTCTTTCGCCTGAGCCGGGTTGAGGAACACCAGAGCCTCGGCGCACCAGCAGCCATTCTTGGTGCCGCCGAAGGAGAGGATATCAACGCCGCTTTTCCATGTCATTTCGGCGGGGGAGCAGTTGAGACTCACCAGCGCGTTGGCAAAGCGCGCACCGTCCATGTGCAGCGGCAGGCCGTGCGCCTTGCAGACATCTGAAACCGACTTGATGTCATCTAATGAATACAGTGTGCCGACTTCAGTCGCCTGTGTGATGGATACCGCCATGGGCTGTCCGGCATGGACGAAGCCGGGCGGGAAGCGGGATATCGCTTTTTCGAGAAGCGCCGGATCGATGCGGCCAAAAGCGCCGTCAACAGGATGCAGGCGCCCGCCGCCGGTGAAATATTCCGGCGCGCCGCATTCGTCCTCGATCATGTGCGCCTCGCGGTGGCAGAAGGAGACGCCGCCGGGACGGTTAACCGAAGCCAGCGCCAGCGCGTTCGCGGCGGTGCCGGTGCCGACGAAGAAGACGGCGACTTCGCGCTCAAATATTTCATTGAACTTGAGTTCAATTTTCTTGTCGAGATCACCCGCGCCATAGGCGGCTGCGAATCCACCCGCGTGGCGGGACAGGCCTGCGGCGATTGCAGGGTGCGCGCCGGCCCAGTTGTCTGATGCAAAGATCATTTTGTGTGGCTCCCGGTCCTTGGCTCAGGAAAGTGACAGCGCGCGCTGAATGGCCTTCCCCGCTGCAAAACGGTATCGAAAGCCCGGCGCCCGAAATAGCTCCCCCCATCATAATAGGCGCATCCGCCCCGTCGCCGTCAAACCGGCCATGATCAAAGACCTGATGCACGATCAAAATGATCAGGGTTCCGCCGCGCCGGTCCTCAAGGCCGCCCGCTCTAATTTGCCCCCGCCCCCAGAGCCGCCTTCACGTCCATCAGCCCAAACCCGAACTCCACATCCCTTCCCTTGGCTCCCAGGTCAAGCGCTGAACCCGCGATCCGCCTCTCAATCTCCGCGCCCGGCACATCCGGCGCGCGGCGCATCATCGATGCCAGTGCGCCGGTGTAGAGGGCGGCGGCGAACGATGTGCCGGTGACGAGGTCAAATCCGCCGCCGGGAACGGGGGCCATGATTCCGACGCCAGGAGCGGAGATGCTCAGATAAGCGCCGGTGTTGGCCTGTTCCATCCGTTTGTTGTCAGCGTCGGTCGCCGTCACCGCGATGACGGAGGCGTAGGCGGCGGGAAAGGCGGGCGGGGCTTTCGGGCCGTGATTGCCGGCGGCGGCCACCAGAATGATGCCGCGTTTGGACGCGGCGTCGCAGTAGCGCTCCATCAGCCGGTTGCGCGGGCCCTCAAAGCTCATATTGATGATCTGAGCCCCTTGGCTTGCCGCCCAGTCGAGCGACAAAAGGATCGCGTCGGCGTTGGATTTGCCTTTCTCAAAGGCGCGGGCATGAAGGATTTTCGCGCCCGGCGCAAAGCCGCGGAATGCGTCCTGACCTGCGATTAGTCCGACAATGGATGTGCCATGCCCGGCGTCCTCAACCGGCACTTCCGGCAGTGCGTCGAAGTCTTCTGCGTTAATGCCGGAAAGCGCCGGATGCGCCTTGTCCCTTGCCGTGTCGATGACGGCGATGCGCATGTCCGCACCATTGGCCTGGCTGGCGTCAAATGCAATCTGTTTGAAGGTGAAGTCGGCCTGCGGCGCCTGATCCAGCGTGTAGATGTGGTTGGCGCCCGCATCGCTGACTCCGCCGTTCTGCAAAAGCTGCGCCAGCACCGTGCCGACCGGGCGTCCGTCCGGAATGCCATAGCGCACAACGCTTGTGCCAAGCAGGAACGATGTCCGCGAGGAGCGCACCTGAAGGCCGAGCGCCAGGCCGATCCGCCGCGCGGCTGCGACATCGCCGGCGACTATGACGATCACTTCATCTGGAACAAATTCGCCGTTCACCGCCACCGGCGCCGGCAGCGGGCCGGTGTTGGCCGGCGGCGCTGCTGCATCGCCAATGCCTTTTTCCGCCGGTGTCGAGCGGAACAGGTCGGCGATCAGCGGCGGC
The DNA here is from genome assembly GCA_963802455.1 of uncultured Alphaproteobacteria bacterium. Lineage (GTDB taxonomy): Bacteria > Pseudomonadota > Alphaproteobacteria > Rhizobiales > Rhizobiaceae > JANOYJ01. The sequence goes on from CAWDIY010000003.1 coordinate 73,832, forward strand.
ATGAACACGGTTTCCGCAGCGCCGCCCTGCGCCGCGCACGCCGGATCATTGGCGCGCGCCGGATCGGCGCAGCCGAGCGCCGCCTGCGCCCACGCGGAAGATGGCGCGGCGGCGAAAAAGGCAGCAAGAAGAAGCGCGGCGCAGACCCGCCGCCGGCAACTCTCCCGCCTCCTATTTTGCGGCATCCGGTTTCCTTCCGGGGATCAGTGTTTCCACCAGCGGCGATTTTGTCAGCGCCGCCGAGATGGCATCATAGTCCGCAATTGTCGCCGCGGAAACACTGATCTTGAACGCGCCGGCCGCGCTTGGGCCGTCGGCGATCCGCGCGCCGGATGCCTGCAGCAGCGCGGCAATCTCCGCAAGTCTGGCATCGGGTTTGAAAGTGACCAGCAAGAAGGCGGCATTGTCCGTTTCACCGCTGCCTGCGATCTCGATATCATCCGGGGCCAGGCGGCCCAGATTGCCTGCGGTGACGACCGCGAGCGCAAACACCGCCGCCGCCGCCGCCCAAACAAGCGGGGCGGGCACGGCGAATGTCCTGCCGAGCCAAGCGCTGAGGCGCGAGACAGGTGAAACCTGAGGCCCGGTCTCCTTCTCCAAAGCGTCGGAAAAGCGTTTGAACGCATTCGGGTGCGGGCGCAGAGCCTCATTGTCCGACGTGATTAGAGCAAGCTCGCTTTCGGCTTCAAAAAGCGCAGTTTCCGCGTCCGGGTCATTGGCGAGCCAGTCCTCGACCTTGGCCAGGTCATCGCCGGAAAGCGTGCCATTCAGATAGAAGGGCAGCAGCGTTTCGATCTCGTCGCGGCTTCTCATCCTTGTGTCCTCGCTCATGGCCAGCCCCGGTCATGTCCGGCGGCCTTCAAGGCTTCGCCAAGTTTGGAGCGGGCGTAGAACATGCGCGTCTTGACGGTGGCAACCGGGATCGAGAGAATTTCGCCGATCTCCGTCACGGTGCGTCCATGGTAATAGGCAAGGTCGATGACCGCCCTGTGCTCAGCGCTCAATCCGTCAATGCACTGGCGCAGCGCCGCCGCCTTATCAAGTTTCATCGAGACTGTTTCCGGCGTGTCGCCTTGGTCTTCCAAGCGCTCGGCCTGAAGATCGTCCAGCTCGTCCTCCTTGCGTTTGCGCCGCGCCGAGAGAATCTTGAACCGGGCGATGCCCAGAAGCCAAGTGGAGACTTCCGAGCGGAATTCAAAGGAGCCAGCCTTGCGCCAGACCTCCAGAAAAACTTCGTTTGCGATGTCGTCAGCCATATTATCCGAACCTGTCTGGCGCGCCGCAAACCGGTAGACCCGGGCTTGGTGGCGCATGAAAAGCAGCCGGACCGCCGCGCGGTCGCCGGAGGCGATGCGCTTCATCAGATCATTATCTGACGCTGTGCCAGACGCCGAACTCATGCCAGTCCTTCTGTCATTAGCCGCGCCGGGGCGCAAAAAGGTTCATGCCGAAATTAAGAATAGTGGATTGGGGCTGGCGAGGGAATGCATCAAATGCAGTTCCGTTAGGGAAATCATTTGCTCCGGCAAGGGTCTGCAAGTACAAGAGAACCGGGGTGATGGCGCTGACCATCAGCGGGTTGCGCGGCAATCTGACGGCGAAGAGATTTCAAACGACGGCGCGCGGCGCCGCAGCGGGGAGAGAGATTTGCGGTCCTTGACCTTCAATTGCTCCATTCGGCTTGGGCGCGGCCATGCTGGTTGAGCGCGAAGAACAGCTGAATCTGCTGAAAAGCGCGCTGAACAGCGCGCAGGAAGGCCAGGGCCGGATCGTCATCCTGTCGGGTGAAGCCGGCATTGGCAAGACTGCACTGCTGCGCGAATTCGCCGCCAAAGCGCCGGCGGATGTGAAAGTTTGCTGGGGCGGCTGTGAAGCGCTGTTCACTCCGCGGCCTTTGGGGCCTTTGCAGGATATGGCGCACATGATTGATCCCGGCCTTGCGGCGCTGCTTGCGCAGACCGCGACCCAGGACCGGATATTTCCAGCGCTGCTCGGCGCTTTGCAAGATTCGCCGCTGCGCCATGTGCTGATCTTTGAGGATGTGCATTGGGCCGATAACGCCACGCTTGACCTGATCAAATATCTTGGGCGGCGGGTGGCGATTTTGCGCACGGTTCTTGTCCTCAGCCTGCGCAGCGACGAGCTTGGCGCCGATCATCCGCTGTCGCAGGTGATTGGCGATCTGCCTTCGGCTCAGACGAGCCGGATCGTGTTGAAACCGCTGTCTCATGAGGGTGTCCAATCCCTGGCGAAAGCGGCCGGGAGCGACATTGACGGCCTGTTTGAGGTCACGGCGGGAAATCCTTTTTTTGTGACCGAGCTTCTTGCAGGTGGCACGGAGAGTGGCGGCAGCATTCCGGCCTCAGTGCGTGACGCGGTATGGTCCCGTCTGGCGCGGCTGTCGTCAACGGAGCGTGAGCTCCTGGAAGTGATGAGCATCATGCCGGGAAGCATTGAGCCGCATCTGGTGCGCAGGCTTATCGGCGATGGCGCGGACGCAGCCATGGATGCCTGCGCGGCCAGGGGTCTGCTGGTGCGCGACGCCGCGGGGCTCCTGCTTTTCCGCCACGAGCTGGCGCGCAAGGCGACGCTGGAGCGGCTGACCCAGTCCCAGCAGAAACAGCTGCATGCGCAGGTGGAGCTGGCCTTGGACGGCGATGAGGGCGCGCAGCTGCCGCGCCGGGTGCACCACGCCGATGGTTCAGGCAATGCCCAGCGCGTTCTGGCGCTCGTGCCCGCCGCCGCGCGTCAGGCGGCGCTCATGGGCGCTCATCTCGAGGCCGTGGCGCATCTTGCGGCGGGCCTCAGGCACCTTGACGCGGCCACGCCTGAACAGGCGGCGCAGCTCTATGAGGACTGGGCCTATGAAGCGGCGCTTGCGGTTAAGATTGATGACAGCATCATCGCGGCGCGGCACAAGGCGGTGGCCCTCTGGCGGCAGCTTGGGCGGCTGGACAAGGTGGGGCTGAATCTGCGCTGGCTGTCGCGGCTTCACTGGTACCGGGGCGAGGCGCAGCTGGCGAAGGAATTCATTTACCAGGCCGTGAGCGAGCTTGAGGGGATCATTCCGGGGCCTGAACTCGCCATGGCGTACAGCGCGCTTTCGCAAATGCACATGCTCAACGACCGCACCGATGAGGCCATTGACTGGGGAAGGCGCGCAATGGCGCTTGCCGAGGAGCTTGGCGAGCAGGAAACGCGGGCGCATGCGCTTAATAATGTCGCCAGTTCGCTCATGCATGCCGGCCGCAGCGGCGGGGAAGTCCTGATGGAGGAAAGCCTGGCGCTTTCGCTGGAACTTGGGTTTCATGAACAGGCCGCGCGCGCGTACACCAATTACTCGGGCTTTGCCGTATCCAGCAAGCAGTTCGCGCTGGCTGAGCGCCTGACAAACGAGGGCATCGCATTTGACAGAAAACACGATCTGGACGCGTGGACGCACTATCTGGTTGGCACTCAGTCGGAGCTGCGGCTGAAGCAAGGGAGGCTCCGGGAGGCGGAGACAATGGCGCGCGGTGTGCTGGCTCTGCAGAATCAGACACTTATAATGAAACTGCCCGCCTTGTCCGTTCTTGCCGCAGTTTCGGCAAAACTGGGCGGTGAAGAGGCCGCCGGTCTGCTCCAGCGCGCCCTTGACGATGCGCTGGCCACAGGCGAGCCTCAGCACATCATGCCTGTGCGCATTGCAAGGGCCGAGGCCGCCTGGCTGGCGGAAGACCTGGAAGCTTGCCGCGCGGAGCTGAGAGAACTGGAGCGGATGGGGCTGGACACATTCGATCCATGGGAACTGGGTGAACTGGCTGTCTGGTGGACGCGGTCCGGCATGACTGAACCGTTCGCCGGAGCAGGCGGAAAAATGGCGCCGCCTTACGCCGCCGAATTTGGCGGTGACGGCGGGGCTGCGGCGGAGGAATGGCTGCGGCTGGGTCTGCCGTATGAAGCGGCGCTTGCGCTGATGCATGTGGACGGCGGCAGAAACGGGGATGCGCTTGCGCGCGCGGTGCAGATTTTCGACGGGATCGAGGCTAAACCGGCGGCCGCCCTTGTGCGCAGCCGGGCGAGGGAACTGGGCGTTGACAAGGCCATGCCGAAGCGCAGACGCGGGCCTTACGCCGCCTCGCGCGGTCATCCGCTCGGCCTGACACACCGCGAGATCGAGGTGCTCGGCCTCATTTCGCAGGGTTATGGCAATCAGGATATCGCCAAGCGGCTTTTCCGCTCGCCGCGCACGGTTGAGCATCACGTCTCGTCGGTGCTGGGCAAGCTCAACGCGACCGGCCGGATGGATGTTTTGCTCAGGCTCCGCAGCGAACCTTGGCTACTCCCGGAAAACGCATGAATACCGTGCGCCGGCTGAAGCCGCGGCTAAGTCCCTGATCTCTCCAAGGTTTGTGAAAAATAGGTATGGCCGCCCTGAAAAATGGGTGGCGGCCCCGAGGCGCGTTTTCCAAGAGGCCTGTAGCACAAGACCATTGAAACCAAGTTGTGGGGCCACGATGAGGTCAGCGTGATGGCAAGCTATAAGGCAAACAACAGAGTTCAGCGGCAGCACGGACTGACGGACACAGGCGGCTTCGACGCATACAAATCAGCAACCCGTCACAACCCGGACATCGAGTCAGACTGCGCTTGGCGGATGCGGCGCCCATCCCGGCTTCCAATGATTTTTGACATGGACGAATCCAAATCACGATGGGCTCACGCAACGTCAGTCAAATCTGCAAACAGGCCGGCATGCGGACCCAAACCATTTCGCCAGGAGCGGCATCATGAAACAGTTGAGTGAATTCAGGGGATACAGCGCTTTCACAAATGATGATGACGATATGGTCAGCTTCGTTTCCGGCAGGCTCTCAGACGGATTCGGATTTTGTGAAGAGCCGGAAGAGTTTTGCACGCCGCGGACGGCGGCAGAAGCGCAGAAAAAGTCCGAACTTCAGTCGCTGCTGCTGATGGCAAGTCTGATGCTGGGCGGCGGCGCTGCGGTCAACGGCGTGTGAACCATTTCGGCCGCTCCGGCGACTGACCTCGGCGGACCGCATTGCGCGGCACCGGAAAGGAGCAAGCCATGGCTGGAGATTGCCAAAACTCAGTGGATGCCAAGATCCGGATTTTGGGATCCAAGTCACGTACCCGCTGCCGACAGCCTGCGCCGCCCAAGGGGATGGGCAATGAGGTCAAAAACAGCGGCTCCCTCATTGACGATGATGAAAGTGGCGTCAGCTTTGCCTCCTGGCGGCTATCGGACTTGGTCGGCTTTGCCGAGCCTGCCGATGTTCCGCAGACACCGTTGACGTCCGCTGAAGCGCAGAAGAAATCAGAACTGCATTCGCTGCTTTTGATGGCGAGCCTGATGCTGGGCGACGAAACGATGGCGCCGGCATGAACCTTTACGTCCCGCGCCGCGACTGACCTTGACGGACCGCGTTGTGCGGTATCGGAAAGGAGCTAGCCATGGCTGGAAATTACCAACGCAAGACGGATGCGGAGGCGCGGATTTGGGAAACGAAGTCACGGGTCCGCCGCCGCCTGCCCGCGCCGCCCTTAGAGTTGCGCGATGATATTTCATCCCGATTGACGCAGTTAACCGACGAGCGTAACGTTCCCGCTGGATGGGGCCGCCAAACTGATCGTTTCAAGGAGTTCGCTGCGAGCATTTCGCCCAGCGACGGGCGGGTGTCGGCAGACGTAGCTTCTCGAAGAACCTTCGAGGCCGCGCAAATGTCGTCACGTCTTTCATCCTCCACCGCCTATCCCGGCATAGCCCGCTTCGCCTTCCGGATCCGTTCAATGAGCCGGATCGCGTTCGTCGGCCCGCTGCTCGCCAGCACTCTGTTTGCCGGCGTTGCGGCGGCTCAGGACGCCCAGGTCATCCGGCAGGGATCCATGGCGGTCACCGGCTTTTCCAAGACCGTCATTCCCGGCATTGAGGAAGGCCTGCCGCCCGGCGTGGACGCCATTGACGAGACGATGATTGATCTTGAGGGCAAAACTCTCAGGATTTTTGACGTTTCAAACCTCGGCGGACCGGCCAGCGGACAGCTTGTCAATCTGCCGCTGCCGTTCGAAGTGCCGGCGCGCCAGATCGGGCAGGTGTTCGGCCTCGCCTATGATGACGGCATCCGCACGGACACGACGGACATTGTTCCCAACCTTTATGCGACGGCCACATCGCTGCACGGCATTCAGATCGTCACGCCCGATGAGGACGCGGACGGACGGCCGGAACGGCAGCGCAGCGGGACGGCAAATGCGGCCTTCATGGATGGTCAGTTTGGCCTCGATCTCGGCGGCGGGCCCGGCTCGATCTACAAGATCGACGGGCTGACCGGCGTCGTGACGAAGTTCGCCGACATCGGAACCAACAGTGGTCCCGGTCTTGGTAACATCAAGTTCGACAAATCGCACCGGCAGTTCTTTGTCAGCGACATTGACACCGGCCTCATCCACCGCATTTCCGCTGACGGCGCCCTGATTGACACGTTCGATCATGGCGTTGCCGGGCGTCCGGCGCATGGGCTTGGCGCAGTCGCCGATGACGGCTCGGTCATGGACATCAAGGGCGGTGCGTTCGACTCGGAAGACCCGGAAACCTGGGGCTTCACGCAGGACGAGCGCCGCGTCTGGGGTGTCGCAGTGCATGGCGGGCGGCTGTATTATGCTGTCGGCAATGCTTCGGAAGTGTGGTCTGTCGGCATCGCCCGCGACGGCACGTTTGAAGCCGCTGCGCGCTGGGAGCTGACCGTCAAGGCCGAGAAGGAATATCCGGTGACGGACATCGCCTTCGATAACCGCGGCTTCATGTATTTGTCGCAGCGCGGCGAGACCGAGAACCGCTACGATTATTCGCGCTTTGCCAATTCCGGCAAGGGCGAGGTGATCCGCTACTGGCGCGAAAGCCCGGATGATCCGGCGACGGAAAGCATCTGGGTGGAAAGCCCGCAGGAATACGCGGTCGGCTTTCCGCCGGAAAACCGCCAGTCGGCGGGCGGATTGGACCTGCAGTACGGCTATGACCAGAACGGCGTGATGGACTTCAACGCCTGCACCGAAACCATCGTCAAAACCGGCGACGACCTTCGCCGCAATGATGAGCTTGCAGACCAGCTTGCGCTCGGCGGGCCATTGGTTGTTCACGGCGTGCAGATCACCGACCTGGATTTGGTCAAGCCGGCCAATGTGCCGCCCTTCGGCTCGTGGTTCACTGATTTCGACAATCTGTTCGAAGACCCGGATGTGAAGGGCCATGTCGGCGATGTCGAAGTCTGGCGTCCGTGCGCCGGACGGGCGGGCTATTATGAGCCCTTGCCTTATCCGGGATCGTTCCCTGATCCTTACTGGCCGCCGGACTATCCGCCAACCAAAGAGCCGCCCTGCATCGACATTTCAGACGCGCAGTATTTCTGCACGCCTGCCGGTCTTGAGGTCGATCTATATGTGGACGATGTCACCGGCTTTGGCGGCGATTCCCTGAAGTCGGATTCGCTCACCCCGGGCATCAGCGTCTCGCCTCAGATGCAGACGCGGCCGAATGCCGCCGCGCCGTTCACGCTTGGGCTTTCCGGCGTTGTGCCGGGCGACAAGGTCAAGCTCGGCCTGTGCTTCTACAAGGACGCTGACGCTGCCAAGGGCGGGTATTTCCCGTGCTGCAAGGTCAATGTCGATATTCAAACTCCACTCGCTTCGTGCGCGCCTTGAGGAGGGGAAAATGACACATTCATTCCATTTTCCACTCACCCCAAAACGCAACCGAAACGTCATGGAGACCATTATGAAACCCCTTGAATGGACTAAACGTCCGGGACGGTGGCTGATGGCCGCCGCGATGGCGATGGGACTGGCCCAGGCGCCGGCTTTGGCCGCAGAGACTGCCACTCCTCTTCTGAAGCCTGTTCCAGCCGCCGAGAAACTGGTGCAGTCTCTGCCGGAGGTGATGCAGCTTGAAGAAGCGCCTGGCGGCCCTCCCGCTGTCGACCCGAAGATTTTCTTCACGAAAACCGGCGGTCAGATCGACTGTGATTATGTTGTCTACAAACTGCACTTTGAATTCAAAGTTACGACGCTGCAGCTTTCAAACCCGGCCTATGTCGAGGGATTGAAGAAGCTGCGCCTTGACCTCAGTGATCAATTGCCATCGGGCCTCAGCATTGTCAGCGCTTCGGTTGCCGGCGATGTGACGGATGCGGGCGGCGGCGGCGCGCCAAGCGTGGCCATCAGCACGACCGCAACGGCGGACGACACGGCGACCATGGCGGATTTCCGCATGTCCGCCGCCGATATCGTGCTTGACGGTAGCCCGGAGACACGGGCGTTTGATGTCAAGATCACGGCGAAAATCGACCGCGCGGCATTTCCCGCCGCGACCATGGCCGACAATCAGGCAATCCTGAAAGTCACCCGCCCGATCGGCGCACCGTTGCAGCTGTTGTCGCATGATCCGGCGCTGCCGGACGACGGCAATTTCTTCACCGGCGAGAAGACCAAAATCAGCATTGACGTCACGAAGTGCGACCCTCCTGGCAAAGATGATCCGGGCGGCGAATGCTTCAAGATCGACACCGGCACCGTCGATTGCGACAAGTCCGGCTCCGGCGACTTCATCTACCACATGACGGTCGGCGCGGATATGGCGGGCAAGGTTATCGAGCGTCACCACGACCAATCCGGGCGTCACCATCGCTCCTGCGGCGCAAATCGTTCCTGCGGGCGGCGGCGTGCTTGACTGGACCATCAGCGGCGCGATGCCGGGCGATGTGATCCACCTCGTTGTGGTCGGGACGGAGACCTTTGCCGGGACCGAATGAAGGCTGGGGCATCTGCTGCACCCAGACCATCGACATCACCATCCCGAAAGACTTGGACTGCCCGGAAAAAGAGCCGGACATCAAGATCGAGAAGAAGGCGGACGTTGCGACCTGCACCAAGGCGGGCGGCTGCAAGTTCACCATCCGTGTCTCCAACGTTGGCGATGCGCCTTACAACGGGCCTATCGTTCTCAACGAAGTGACCGTGCCGGGCAATGGCACAATCGACGGTGGGCCGAACGCGCCATGGGTATGCGCGCCTCTGACCAGCCCGATGCTGTGCACGCATCCGGTGACCACGCTCAATCCGGGCGCGTTCATCGACCTGAAGCTCAGCTTCAAGCCGGGACCGGCATGGAACGCGCGCTTCATCGAAAACTGCGCCAGGTACAATTATGACGAAAGCGGCAAACCGCTGTTTGGCAGCCAGCTGAACGACTTCGCCTGTGCGAGGATTGACCTGTGCGATCCGAAAGGCACCGTATGAACAAAACAAGGAATGCCAGCCGCCGGTCGAGAAGAAGGCCGACCTGCAATTGCGCAAGATCGCCCGCGAGTTCTGCACGGCGGACGGATTGTGCTCTTATGGCGTGCTTGGTGACCAATGTCGGCCCCGTCACACATAACGGACCGCTGACGGTGACGGACACGTTCCCGGGCAACGAGCCGACGTCGGTGACCTTTGCGCCAACACCGCCATGGAACTGCGCCTCAATTGGCGCAAACCAGTTCCAGTGCGACCATCCGGGCATTGTTCTGGTGCCCGGGGCATCGACTGCGATTATCGTCAGGGCCGTGGTTCCGACCGACCTGCGCGATCCCGATATTGAGAACTGTGCGGAGGTGAAAGCCATTGCGACAGAGACCAATCTCGCCAACAACAAGGCCTGCGCGACTGCCAAGCTGCGCCAGCCGGACGGAAAGCCCGCGCTGCGGATCACCAAAGTCTGCAAGGCCACCGCAGCCGGGGGCGCAGCCTCCTGCCGCATCACGGTCAACTCGGTCGGCACAGTCCGCTCCTGTTGGCCCGGTCGTTGTCAATGACGCTGCCACCATCATCGGCAGCGGCGCTGCGGCCAATATCCTGACCGTCACACCCGACGGCGCGGAATGGGCCTGCTCGCCGGTTCCCGCCGCCAATGTGTCGTGCCAGATTCCCGGCGCGGTTATGGTTCCGGGCGCCAGCCGCCACTTCGACGTGACGGTGCAGGTCAGCCCGAACGAGCGGTTCAAGAACTGCGCGGTGGGCACGGTCAACCCGACTTTGGGCGGCCGCGTCACCGAGCCGTTCGGCGAGGCGTGCGATGAAGGCGGCACGGACATTTCCGTGACGAAGACCGGCGATGCGCAGTGCGACGTCGGAGAGCCTTGCGCGTTCACAGTGACCATCACCAATAATGGCGATCCGGATTTCTCCGGGCCGCTGCAGATTGGCGATGCGGTCGAAATCGAAGGCGTCGGCCGTCTGGAGGGCGTTGCCATCCAGTCGATCGAGCCGCCGTTCGGCTGCGCTCCTGAACCAGCCGCGCTGCCTTTCGGCTGCACGGCCAATGTCAGCATCCCGGCGGGCGCAAGCCAGCCGCATGTGGTGACAATCGTCATCCCGGACAATGACGCGCTTGCCAATATCGGGCCAAACGGCTTGAGCGGACGCAACTGTGTCGGCGTGACGGGTGACAAGGTGACCATCGGCGCCGCAGGCGAGGCCGCAGGCCGCGTTCTCGGCGGCGGCGAGCCCGGACCATTCTCCTGCCACCCGTTCACCCTGGTGAAAAAGCAGGAAGAAAAGCAGTGCTCGGAAGGCTTCGTCATGAACGCCGACGGCCGCTGTGTCTGCCCGGAAGGAACGCGCTTCAACAATGCGTCCGGCAAGTGCTCGGGCGGAGAGGTGAAGCCGGAAGAGCCGCAGCAGCCGGACGAGCCGCTGGTTGACCAGCCGAAACTGTGCAAGCTGCTGCCAGGCATGATCCGCACCAAGAACGGCAACTGCATCTGCCCGCGCGGAACCGAGCTTCGGCAAGGCGCGTGCAAGCGTCCAGTCGTTGAACTGTGCAAACTGCTGCCGGGTCAGATACGGACCAAGGACAACCGCTGCATCTGCCCGAGGGGAACAACGCTTCGGGACGGCGCATGCAAGCGGCCAATCGTCGAACAGTGCGATCTTCTGCCCGGCCAGATCCGGACGAAGGACAACCGCTGCATCTGCCCGCGCAACACCGTCCTGAAGAACGGACGCTGTGAAAACAACGTGCGCCAATGCACGCTGCAGCCGGGCCAGATCCGCACCAAGGAAGGCAAGTGCGTCTGCCCGCGCGGCACCGTCCTGGGACGCAAGGGCTGCGTGAAGATTGACCGGCCGACCATCTGTCCGCGCGGCACGAAGCTGATCGACGGCGAATGCCTGCGTCCGATCGACGACGGGCCGGTGATCCGCAGATGCCCGAAAGGCACGATTGGCGTCTATCCGGTCTGCGTGACGCCTCCCCCGCAGCGCTGCCCGCGCGGCTTGGTGGGAACACCGCCAAACTGCCGCAAAGCGGACAGCGGGCAGGATGGGCCAATACTCAACCTGCGCAACAATCTGAAACTGAGGAATCAGGACGTTCCGCAATAGGGTCGAAGCAGACAAGAAATGGAGCCCCGCCGGAGACGGCGGGGCTTCGCTTTTTCGGGGAGGCGAAAAAGACTTCCGCCGACAAAAGCCCAATTGACACGCTGCCTGTTCGCCGCCCTAATCACCGGAAGCAATAACGGAACGGATGACGGAAAATGGCACATCAGGGCCTTGAAGGAACTTTGCGGCTGAACAGCCAAGACAATGTGATTGTGCTGACCAGGTTCTTCGGCGCGGGAACCAAGCCTGCGGGGGTCGGCGCGCCGTTGGAAAAGCTCGTGCCGTCCGGCCACAAGATTGCCGTCTCCGATATTGGCGAGGGGCAGCCGGTGCTGAAGTTCGGCCAGATCATCGGCTATGCGAGTCGTCCCATCGCAGCGGGCGAGCAGGTGCACACCCACAATTGCGCCATGGGCGCGCACGACCAGAACTACCGGATCGGCGAGGACTACCGGCCCATAGAGTTTGTGCCTGAAACGAAGAGGCTGACCTTTGACGGCTACCGCCGCTCCGACGGGCAGGCGGGGACGCGGAACTTCATCGCACTGTGCGCCACGGTGAACTGTTCAGCGACGGTTGTGCGCCGCATCGCCGACCACTTCAACCGCACGGGCATTCTCGACGACTATCCTAATGTGGACGGCGTCATTGCCCTTGCGCATGGCACAGGCTGCGGCATGGCGGCGGAGGGAGAAGGTTATGAGGCCCTGCAGCGCGTGCTCTGGGGCCATGCGACTCATCCCAATGTCGGCGCGGCGATTTTCATCGGGCTTGGCTGCGAGGTGATGCAGATCGGGCGGATGAAAGCCATGTTCGGCTCCTCGGGTGAAGAGCGCTTCCATGGGCTGACCATTCAGGAGACGGGCGGAACGCGCAAGACGATTGTGGCGGGGATTGAGGCGATCAGGAAGCTGCTGCCCGCCGTCAATGATGTGAAGCGCGTGCCGATACCGCTCAGCGAGCTGACAGTCGGTCTGCAATGCGGCGGCTCGGACGGCTTTCTCCGGCATCACCGCCAACCCGGCGCTGGGCGCGGCGACGGATTTGCTGGTGCAACAGGGCGGCACGGCGCTGCTTTCCGAGACGCCGGAAATTTATGGCGCGGAGCAATTGCTTGTGCGCCGCGCCGCTTCGAAAGAAGTGGGTGAAAAGCTGATTGCGCGCATCCGCTGGTGGGAAAACTACACGTCGGTCAATGGTGGCTCGATGGACAATAATCCGTCGCCCGGCAACAAGGCTGGCGGGCTGACAACCATCCTCGAAAAATCGCTCGGGGCGGCGGCGAAGGGTGGCACGCTGGCGCTGTCGGACGTGCTGCTTTATGCCGAGAAAGTCAAAGAGCACGGCTTCGTTTTCATGGATTCGCCCGGCTATGATCCCGTCTCCGCCACCGGCCAGATCGCCTCTGGAGCGCAGCTCGTAGTCTTCACCACCGGGCGCGGCTCGGCCTTCGGCTCCAAGCCCGCGCCAACGATCAAACTCGCCACCAACTCGGCCATGTACAAGATGCTCGATGAAGACATGGACATCAACTGCGGCGACATCATTGACGGCGTCTCGATTGAGGACAAGGGCCGGGAGATACTCGCGATGATGATCGAGGTGGCGTCGGGGCGGAAGAGCAAGAGCGAGGCGCTGGGTCTGGGCGACAACGAGTTTGTGCCTTGGCAGATCGGCGCGGTTATGTGATGCTCAAACACATTGATCCGCTGCTATCCGCCGAACTGCTGTTCGTGCTGAAAAGCATGGGTCATGGCGACGAGCTTTTGATCTGCGACCGCAATCATCCGGCCGCGTCAATTGCCAAGCACACGACCTACGGCAAGGTCGTTCCGATGCTGGGAACAGCACTGCCTACCCTGTCGCGGGCGCTGCTGTGGCACTTCCCGCTCGACACCTTTGTCGATGCGCCGATAACGCGGATGGAAGTGGTCGGCGACGCGGCGGAGCTCGTCTTGGCGCATCAGGACATGCAGGAGATCGCCGACGCGGCGGAGGGCAGGCCGGTGTTGATCCGGGCACTGGAAAGGTTCGCGTTTTACGAGGCGGCGCGGCGGAGTTTCGCCGTGGTGCAGACGAGCGATCCGGGGCCGTATGGGTGTTTTTTGCTGAAGATGGGAGTGATTTGAGGGGTCAGGAAATCCGGTAGAACCGCGCCGCCGTCCCGCCAAATACCTCTGCTCGCTCAGCTTCGCTCAAGCCCGAACAATGCGACTGCGCTGCCGAAAGCCAATCCTCATAATTTCCCCGCAAACGGCACACCGGCCAATCCGATCCCCACATGACGCGATCGGTACCGAATACCGAGAGAACCTGGTTTGCATAAGGCGCGAGGTCCTCAGCGGTCCAGTCGGCGTTGGCCTCCGTCACCAGCCCCGACAGCTTGCAAAATGCCCCCGTCTCGCCCGCCAGCCGCGCCATGCCGTGCGACCAATAGGCGAGCTCGCTCCTGCTTGTGCCATGGTTTCTGATCTGCGGCTTCATGCAATGGTCGATCACCGCGCGCATTTTTGGAAAGCGTTTGAGGATGGTCAGAAAGTTGGCGAGGTGGCGGGAGAAGCCGAGGGCGTCGAAGGTCAGGTCAAGGTCGGCGAGCGCCGCGAATGCCCATTGCACATCGTCGCGCAGCATCCAGTCCGTGTCTTCTATGTCCTGGATCATCGGACGGACGCCGGAAAATTTCGGATGGTTCTTCAGCCGTTCCAGATGTTTCAAATGCGCCCGGTTCTCGAAATCAATCCAGCCGACGACCACGCCGACGGACGGAGTGGCATCGGCGATTCCGAGCATGTATTCGGTTTCCTCGACTGTTGGCGCGGCCTGAATAAGCACGGTTTTCGTAATGCCCGCCGCTTCAAGCGCGGGCTGCAAATCCTGCGGCGCGTAGGGCCGGGAAAGGATCGGGTCATCCTTCGGCATCCACCCATAGTCGCCCCGGCTGGGCTGCCAATAATGCTGATGCGCGTCAATCTTGATCGTCATGGCGTCGGCGCGTCCGCGCGCATCAGGCCCCCGGATTTCAAGTCAGCCCAGAGCGCTGGAGGGATGGCTGTGTCGAGGAATTTTCGGTTGCTTCTAACTTCCGCTGCGCTCTGCCCGCCGGGAATGACGGAGACCACCGAGGGATGGAACAGGGGAAACTGCAAGGCCGCTTCAATCATCGGCACGCCGTGGCGCTCACAGACCTGATTGATGCGCGACACCTTGTCGATGACGGATTGCGGCGCGTCGAAATAGTTGAACTGCGCACCCGGCTTTGCGCCAGTGGCGAGAATGCCGGAATTGTACGGCCCGCCGAGCACGATTGAGATGCCGCGCTTTTCGCAGATCGGCAGGAAGGAGATCAGCGATTCCTGCTCGAGCAGCGTGTAGCGGCCGGCCAAGAGGAACAGGTCGAAGTCGCCGCGCTCCGTCATTGTCTGGCACACCTCCCACTCATTGATGCCGCCGCCGATGGCCTTGACGACGCCCTGGTCGCGCAGTGAAATCATCGCGTCATAGCCGCCGGTCGTGAAAAACTCCTCGATGCGCGCGTCCGACGCGGCCTTGGTTCCGTGGGTGTAGATGCACAGGTCATGGACATAGAGGATATCGACGCGGTCGAGGCCAAGGCGCTCCAGTGAGTATTCCAATGAGCGCATGATCCCGTCATAGGAATAGTCATAGACCTGACGCCGCGTGGGCGTGTCGAAGAATTTGCCGATGCCGGTGCGCTGGTCCGGCGGGCAGACCTGCAGCGTTCTGCCAACCTTGGTGGAAATCACATACTCATCACGCTTTTTGCCGCGCAGGAAATGGTTGAGGCGGGTTTCGGAAAGGCCAGTGCCGTAAAGCGGCGCGGTGTCGAAGTAGCGGACGCCCGAATCCCATGCGGCGTTCAGCGTCTCCTGCGCGTCATCCTCCGAAATGGCGCGGTAGAGATTGCCAAGAGGGGCGGAGCCGAAACCGAGCTCGGTGAAACTCAGCCCGCCTTTGCCAAGCCTGTCAAATTGTCTGCGCTTCATTTCACTCTTCCAACTTCCTGCAGGCATTACAATGGAGGCGCGGCCAAAGCGCAAGGGGATTGGGACGGCTGGCCAAACATGTCGCGCTGCAAGATTTCGTGAAGAGGATTTCTGCCCCAAGTCCGGTAAGAGGCGCGCGGGAAAATCAAAGCGTAACCGTCAGAAAAAGAACGGGAAAAAGTCATGAGCGAACTTTACAAGCCGGTCCTTGATGAAATCAGCGCGGTGATGGGGCGCGTCAGCGACAGTGAGATGAACGCGATGTGCCGGCTGATCGACGGGGCTGGGCATGTGGTGGTCTACGGCTGCGGACGGGAGGCATTGCAGATCGAAGGCTTTGCCATGCGGCTCTATCATCTGGGGTTGAACACAGGTGTGGCGGGCGAGATGACCGCGCCGCCGGTCGGGGCAGGTGATGTGTTTCTGGCGACGTGCGGGCCCGGAGAATTGTCCACTGTTCTGGCGCTGATGGGCGAGGCGAAGAAGGCCGGCGCGCATTGCGCAATCATCACGGCCGAACCCAAGGGCCGCGCGGCGCAGAGGGCTGATAGCGTCCTCATCATTCCAGCGCAGACAATGGCGTCGGATCAGACTGGCGCGCAGACATCGGCTCTGGCGATGGGGTCGGTGTTTGAGGGCGCGCTGTTCGTTTTGTTCGAAGTCATGGTCCAGCGCATTCAGGCGCTGTGCGGCGCGAAAGCCGAGGACATGCGGGCGCGTCACACAAACCTGGAATAGCTACTTCACAGCCCCTGCCGTCATGCCCTTGATCAGATAGCGCTCCAGCGTGATGCCGATGATGGCGAGCGGCATGATCGCGGCGGTGGCAAGCGCGGCCATGGACCACCAGTTGATGCCCTGCGACCCAGTCTGGCTGGCGACCATGACCGGCAGCGTCTTTGCGTCAGTGGAGGTCAGCAGCGCGGCGAAGAAATACTCGTTCCAGCACAGGACCAGCGACAGGATGAAGGCGGCGACCATGCCGGGGAGCGCGATGGGAAGGACGATCTGAAAGAACGCGCCCCAGATCGACAGGCCGTCCACCAAAGCCGCTTCCTCAAGCTCCACCGGGATCGAGCCGAACTGGTCGCGCATAATCCAGATGACGATGGGCAGAACCGTCAGCGCGTAGAGCAGGATCAGGCCGACGCGGCTGTCCAAGAGGTTCAGCTCCTTGTAGAGAACGAGGAAGGGCAGCGCGAGCACAACGGGCGGCAGGATGAGCTGAGACAGGAAAAAGAAGGAAATATCCTCGTTTTTCATCCACAAAAATTTGTAGCGGAACCTTGTCAGGCCATAAGCTGCGAGGCTGCCGATGATGATGGCGAGCAGCGACGCGCCGACCGAGGTGATGACCGAGTTTGTGAAACGCTTGACGAACTCGTCGCGCACGGTCGAGGTTTCGAAAATCGTGTCCGGGGACAGGCCGAGCGAACGCCAGCCCTTCCAGTCCGGCTTGTAGTCGAGGAACGGAATGAGGTGGCCCTGCGTGACGTTGAGTGCGGTTTTCATTGACGTGGTCAGCGTCCAGTAGATCGGGAACAGGCAGATGAACGCCCAGAACAGCAGCGCGCCATAGATGAAGAGGCGGCTCGCATAGAAGCGCGCGGGGGTGCCGATGGCGGCTTCGGAATATTCGGCTTCAGTTGACATTGCGGACATAACGGTTGGCCACCTTCAGGAGGCTGGTGACGAAAATAATAATGATGACGAGATAGGCCATGGCGAGCATCGTGCCGTAGCCAACGTTGGAACGGTCGCGGTATTCACGGTAGATGAACGAGGAGACGGAATCCGTCGCGCCGCCCGGTCCGCCGGAAGTGACGGTGATGATGATGTCGGCGAATTTCAGCTTGAAGATGACGCGCAGGATGATGGCGGTGACGGAAACGGGGAGCATCAGCGGGAAGGTGATCTGCCAGAAGCTCTGCCATGCGGTCGCGCCGTCAACCTTCGCCGCCTCGATGATCTCGCGCGACATGGCCTGAAGGCCGGCGAGCAGCATGATCATCAGGAAGGGAATGAAGGTCCATGCGTCCATCACCATGATAGAAATCTTGGCAATCCACGGGCTGGTGAAGAAGGCGGGGTTCTCCCATCCGAGCCAGCGGGCGAAGGCGGCGGCGGGGCCGAACCGGTATTCCATCAGCGATTTGCCGATCATCCACGACACCGCGACAGGCGAGAGCATCAGCGGCAGCAGGAAGACGACGCGGAAAAATTTGCGTGCGCGGATCTGCGCGTTGAGCAAGAGCGCTAGGCCGAAGGCGATGACATATTCGACCAGCACCGCCAGCACGTAGAACACCATATTGAGGAGCGCGTTGCGGTAATAGGGATCGGAAATCATCTGCCAGAAATTATCCAGTCCGTTGAACTTGCGGCCGGTGAACGACGAGAGATTCCAGTCGGTGAGCGCGACGTAGAAGCCGAACAGGGTCGGGAAGATCACCAGCGCGATGGTGAAGAGAACGGCGGGCAGAATGAACAGCGCCTTGTAGCCGTCCTCGCCGCGCGTCAGCACCTGCCAGACGCCAAGCGCGCCGCCCCACAGGACATAGGCGTAGAGGACGGGCCGCCATGTTTCGAAGCCGAAACTGGTCTGGCCGGATTTGTAGAGGATTTCGATCAGAAGCACTGCGCCAAGGCCGAGTGTCGCCAGCCAAAGGATGCCGCGTCCCAGCCTTTTGCTGGCGACCGTTATCTGGCCATAAGCGGATTCATCGCCGCTGAGACTATCGATGTCGGCCCTAGCTTCGGACACGCGGCGCTTCCTGAACTTGAAAAATCAAAGTGGCGGGCGCACCCGGCGGAACTATGCCGGGTGCGCCGCATTTCTGAGCAAGCCTACATCCCAAGCGATGACTTGTAGAGCTTGATCTGGCTTTCGCGGCCAATCTGGTCGGTGATCTTGTCCCAGGCTGCGGCGATGGCATCGGCGGTTTCCTGCGCCGACTTGTATTGGCCGCCATAGCCCTTGGCCAGTTCGTCCTCGGCCACCGAATAGTATTGGAAGATGCCCGGAATGCGCGGTTCAATGGCGGCGTTTGGATGATTGTAGCTGTCCGCGTTCGAACCTAGATAGTCCTCGATGTAAGCCTTGTCGTAACCGGCTTCAGCCCATTCATCATAGTTGAAATGGCTGTTGCGGTAAGGCTGGAAGCCGGAAGGATAGGCCGCCGTCCAGAGCGACAGGTCCTTGCCGCCAAGATGCGCCGCCGCCGACCAGGCCGCCTTGCGTTTCTTCTCGTCGCCGGAGACACGGCTGCTGACGTAAACGCCCCAGCCAAGATAGGCCATGTTTGGCGCAAAGTTCGGGGTCGCGGGGGTTTCCCATGCGGCGGTCTTGGAATTGTAGACCTTGTCCGCCCCCGGATTGATCGAAAAGCCCACGACATCGCCCACGATCGAAGTGTCGTTGGTGCGGACGCCGGAGCCCACATCGCCCCACCAGCACAGCATCGAGCCGGTTCCTGTCATGAACTGCTGAAATGCGGTGGTGCCGGGATCGGCGTTGATCTGTTCGGGCGGCAGGACGGGCATTGTGTCCATGACATCCTGTATGGCCTGCACCCAGGCCGGATTGTTAACGCGCGGCTTCATCGTGTCGGCGTCGAACAGCCATGCCGGATCGGAAGGATGCTTGGCGTATGCCGAGGCGCGGTCCTCAAGGAAGTAGAAGCCGAAGCCGCCCCAGCCTTTGAGCGGATCAAGATAGCCATAAGCGTCCTGGCCTGTCAGCGGGTCCTTCTTGCCCTTCACGGCCATGGAAACCGCCTGAACCTGCGCCCATGTGGTCGGCGCATCCTTCATGCCGGAAATCGAACCTTCGCCGAAATAATCCTTGCGGTAGGCGAAGGTGTGGCAGTCGCCGTCGATGGTGATGCGGTAGGTCTTGCCCGCCCATGTTCCCACGGGCGCTTTCAGGTAGTTGACATAATCGTCCAGGTCGATCTGGGCCTTGACCCAGTCGGGCATCTCGTCAAGGTGACCGCCGCCGGCGGCATCGCCTTCGAAGGGCGCGCCCATTTCGATAATGTCAAAATCCACGGTGCCGGTCGCAAATTTCTGCAGCAGCGCCGGCGCGTAGTCACCCTGCGCATAGTCGATCCATTTGATCTTCGCGCCGGTATAGTCCTCCCATGACTTCAGAAATCCGCGGAACAGGAAGTTGTGAAGGTTCTGGTTGTTAAGGCCCATGAAGGTCAGCTCAACGCCGGCGAACTCGCCGGCGGCGACATTGGCCTTAGTGGCGCCAAGGCACATTTCTCCGACCTTCTGCCAATCGGCGTCCGTCGGCGCGCCTTTGCCGACGCCCGGGATCTTCAAAATATCGGCGCGGACATTGGCCTGCGCGAAGGCGGCGCCGGTCAGCGCGCCGAGCGCGCCCGTTGATGTCGCGGCGATGGCGGCGGCGCTTGCCGCGCCCTTCAGCAGCTCGCGGCGCGAGGCGCTGACGCGTGTGAAGTAATCATATTGGCCTTGTTTCATGGACACTTCCTCCCGTTTGAAAATCCTGGATTTTTCTAGGCGGCGGCGCTTGCGGCCAGCCGTCGTTTTGTGTTTGCTCTCCCAAGGGTAAGGCATTAGTCTCCCGTCGCAGCGACAAAAAAAGCATTTGCAGCCGCGCCGGACATGCCTATCCTAGGAGATTATTGACTTTACGAAGTTTACTGTCAACGTGAATTGTCTGGGCCAATCCAGCCGAGTTTCTGGGTGGGCAGTGGTGTTTTTGTTGTCTAACTTTTCTTATTCAGTCTGATTTATAATGTTTGCGGGGCAGCTTTGGCGCAAGTCGGAATCAAAAACGTTGTGAAGGCCTTTGGTGCGGTCAAGGTGCTCAAGGGCGTCAGCGTTGACATCAAGGACGGTGAGTTTGTGGTTCTCGTCGGCCCGTCCGGCTGCGGCAAGTCCACGCTGCTGCGCATCATCGCGGGGCTGGAGACCATTTCGGGCGGCGTCATTCAGATCGGCGAGAAGACCGTCAACAATCTGCCGCCGGCCGAGCGCGATATCGCCATGGTGTTCCAGTCCTATGCGCTTTACCCGCACAAGACGGTGGCGCAGAACATGGCGTTCGCCTTGAAGCTGCGCAAAACTGATCCGAAGATCATGAAGGAGCGGGTGGACAAGGCCGCATCGATCCTTGGCCTCAACAGTCTGCTCGACCGCTATCCGCGGCAATTGTCCGGCGGACAGCGGCAGCGGGTCGCCATGGGCCGCGCCATTGTGCGTAACCCCCAAGTCTTTCTGTTTGACGAGCCACTGTCCAATCTGGACGCCAAGCTGCGCGTGCAGATGCGCACCGAAATCAAGGAGCTGCACCAACGGCTGAAAACCACGACCATCTACGTGACGCATGACCAGATCGAGGCCATGACAATGGCGGACAAGATCGTGGTGATGCAGGACGGAAACATCGAGCAGATAGGCACGCCGCTCGACCTGTTCGATATGCCGGCCAACAAGTTTGTCGCCGGCTTCATCGGCTCGCCGTCGATGAACCTCTTGGACGGCGCGGCGGAGGGGACGAGCGTCAATATTGGCGGGCAGCTGTTTCCGGTGTCAGCCGGTCTGAAACTCGCCAAGGGCCAGAAGGTCACCTATGGCGTGCGCCCCGAACATCTTGCGCTCTCGGACAAGGGTTTTCCTGCAAAGATCGCAGTCATTGAGCCGACCGGCTCGGAGACATTGGTGGTCGCGCGCTTTGGACAGGACAACAGCAAGGAGCTGGTCGCCCTGTTCCGCGAGCGGCACAGTTTCAAGCCGGGGCAGATCATCAAGCTTCTGCCGCGCATGGAGTATGCCCATGTGTTCGACGGCGAGAGCGGCAAGCGGCTTATAGGAGGTATCGATGCTGAAGAATATCAGTCCGCTGCTCAACGCCGATGTGCTGCATGCGCTGCGCGCCATGGGACATGGCGATGATCTGATCATCTGCGACACGAATTTCCCAGCGGACTCGGTGGCCCGGCAGACGCGGCTCGGGACGCTGCTGCGCATTGAAAACGTTACGGCGGCGAAAGCGATTGAGGCGGTGCTGTCGCTTTATCCGCTCGACACATTTGTCGATGATTCCGCAGCCCGCATGGAGATTGTCGGCAAGCCGGATGAGGTGCCGCCGGTGCAGAGCGAGGTGCAGAAAGTCATCGACGCCGCCGAGGGCAGGAGCTGGCCGATGATGTCTATTGAGCGCTTCGCCTTCTACGAGCGCGCCAAACAGGCCTATTGCGTCATTCAGACCGGGGAGCGGCGGTTCTATGGGTGCTTTGCGTTCCGGAAGGGCGTTGTGCCGCCGGAGGCTTGAAGCAGGTTCGAGTGGCTCGGGGGTGGCCTGGTCCTGCATTCGACTCCTTCGGGCCAGCTTCTCCCCGCAAGTGATGGGGAGAAGCGAATCCTGCACCGTCCTTGCTTTTGTCCGCGGAATACAGTACGGAATCCTGCGAAGGTCGCCCGTTGCGAGTCGAAGCAGGGCCAGCCGCCCCATCCTCATTATGCAAACCTTATCTCAGCCGCATCCGCTTCATAAACGCCTCAAACTCCGCATCCTCAATCGGCACCACATGCTGGGCCTGCGGATAGGCGCCTGACGCCACATCGGCTTTGAACTCGTTGAAGGCGGCGACGCGCTCGTTCTGCAGGCGGTCGCAGCTCGGTGCGGAAATCGCGGTAGACTTTGGCGTGGCGCGGGCGGTGGCCGCGCGTGTAGCCGAGCACGTCTTCGGCGAACAGATATTGCGCGTCGGCATGCGGCCCGGCGCCCATGCCGAGCATGATGAGCGAGGTGCGCTTGGTGATCTCGGCGGCGACGCGGTCAGGCACGACTTCCAGCTCCGCGCCGAACGCGCCGGCTTCTTCGAGCTTCATCACATCTTCAAAAACCTTGATGGCGCTGGCGGCGGTTTTGCCGACGGCCTTGAAGCCGCCAGTCCATGTGGCTTTGGACGGGATCAGGCCGACATGGCTGACGACCGGAATGCCTTCGGCGGCGAGCCTGGTGATCGTGTCGATGCTGGCCGCGCAATAGCAGCAGTCGCCGCCGATCATCGTGACGCGGTGGGCGGCGCGGATATAGTCCTCATAGGTGCAGAGCTGGCCGTAGAGCAGGCCGACCTGCACAAAGCAATTGCCGGCGGCCTCGCGCATCTGCGGCGTCCAGACCGTGTCGATGATGGAGAGCATGTCGATGCCGGCGGCGGCTGCCGCGCGGGCCTCGTCGAGCGTGTCGACATACAGCATGGACAGCTGGCGCTTGCCTTTCAGCGCGCGGATGTCGGCGACGGTGGGGCGTTTGGCGGCCATTTGAATTCTCCGTTTTTTGTGATCTTGTCATGTCATTTTGAGCGGCACGCCGTCAACAATTCCGCAGCGCGATCAGCAGCGAATTCACGCCATTCTGTCATCTCTTTCATCGACCGGGCGTCTAGAATTCCTGCGGCCTGTAATCGCCCTTTTCGCTCGGCATGACCGTCTTCAACAGATCAACAGACTTGCGCACGCCCTCCGTCCGCGACAGCATCACATCCTCATGCTCAATCGACAGCCAGCCGTCATAGCCCGCCATGCGCAGGCGGTAGCAGAAGTCGCGCCACCAGCTTTCGCCATTGCCATAGCCAAGCGTGATATAGCTCCAGGCGCGGCCCGGAATGTCCATCAGCGAGCCGTTCTCAAGGCGGCTGGTCAGCGCGGCGACCGGCTTGTTGATGAAGGCGTCTTTGGCGTGGGTGTGGAAGATGGCGCTGCCCAAAGCGTCAATGGCGGCGTGCGGGTCCGCGCCCATCCACATGAGGTGCGAGGGGTCGAAATTGGCTCCGACAACATCGCCGATTTCCTTGCGGAGTCTGAGGAGCGTTGGGACATTGAAAACAAGCTGATTGCCGTGCAGCTCGACTGCGAGCCTGACTCCGTGCGCTTTGGCGTGATCGGCGAGCTTGCGCCAATAGGGCAGGAGGCGCTCCTCCCATTGGTATTTCAGCATGGTCTGCGTCTCGGGCGGCCAGGAGGAGACGACCCAGTTCGGCATCGTGTCACCGGGAGCGCCTTCGGGCAGGCCGGACATTAGAACAACTGTTCCGACGCCCATCTCTCCCGCCAGACGGATCGTGTCATAGAGCGCATCCGACTGGCGCTGGCCCTCGGTCGGATGCAGCTGGTTGCCGTTGGCGTTGAAGGCGATGAGTTCAAGGCCGCGCTTTTGGATTGCACCGAGAAAGTCCGCGCGGGCCGGCGCGCTTTTCAAAAGCTCCGCCAAATTCATGTGCGGCGCGGAGGTCCAGTTGCAGGCGTTGAACTCGACGCCTTGGATGCCCATCGCGGCGGCGGTGTCGAGCATGGCGTCGAAGCTGAGGTGGCCGAGCGAGTCCGTGACCATTCCGATTTTCATGGCGCGACCTCAGTAGAAGCTTGGCTTGGGAACGGGAGAAACCTGCACCGGCGCGGATGTTTCAAGCGACTTGACGCCCGCTTCGGCAATCAGCGTCGCCGCATAGCCGTCCCATGCGCTGGCCCCAACCGGCACGCCGGTCTCAATTGATTTCAGCCAGGCGCTGTTCTGCAGGCGGTAGGCTTCGGCGAAGCGCGGACGCCAGTCTTCGGCATAGCTGGTGATGGCCTGCAGATTGACATGCAGCTCGCTTGCGACGGGCGAGCGCAGGAAGACCGAGCCCTTTTCGCCCACCAGCTCGCCGCGCACGTCATAGCCATAGGCGGCGTTGTTGTTGATCTCGACATTGACCAGCTGGCCGTCAACGGTTTTCAGCACCATGAAAACCGGCGCGCCGGTCTTGCCCGCATCGCGGAAATCAGGGCGGAAGACTGAGATGGACGCATAGTCGGTGTCCAGCACAAAACGGGCGATGTCGAACTCGTGCGGCGCGGAATTGGTGATCGCCATCTGGCCGGTGAAGTTTGGCGGGGGCGGAGACGTTGCGGTGGAAATTGTGCATCATCAGGGCAGGGCCGATAAGGCCCTTTTCCAACGCGGCCTTCATCTCCACATAGGCGGGATCGAAGCGGCGCATGAAGCCGATCTGCGCGAGGCGTTTGCCGCCCTTCACTTCCGCCGCGATCACATCGAGACATTCCGCAGAGTTCTGCGACAGCGGCTTTTCGCACAGGACCGGCTTGCCCAGCTCCACGCAGGCTTTGGTCAGCGGCGCGTGGGTGTGGTCGGGGCTGGCGATCAGCACGGCGTCGACATTTGTCGGCGATGACGGCGTGGGGATCGGAAGTGACATGCAAAGCGCCGGATGCGTCCGCCACCGATTTGGCGCGGGCCGCGTCGGCGTCGCAGATATATTGCAGGCTGACGCCCGGTATCTGCTGCGACAAAATTCTCGCATGGTCGGCGCCCATGATGCCGGCGCCGATCAGTCCCACGCGTATGGTCATTGCTGGTTCACTCGCGCGACCTTCTTCTCATAACGCGCTTCCATCATGCGCCTGCGCCTCCTTCGAGCCGTCGTGCCAGGTGCCGAACAGGCGGTCGAGCGACGTGGTGCCGTCGGCATAGTTCACTTCGAAATATTTGTGGTGCAGGTAATGGGCATAGGCATGGGTGTCGACGCCGCTCTCCTTGCCGACCTCGATCTTGTCAAAGCCGATATGGCCGACGACCGCGCCCGTGCCGGTGATGTGCAGGCCGTAGAGGAACAGCAGCGGGTGCGACGGGAGGATGAGGTGGATGAGCGAGTCGGACCAGTAGAGCAGATGCTCGACCGGATGCATGGACAGGCTCGACCAGGGGCTCGGGTTGATCGAATTATGGTGCACCGAGTGGATATATTTATACAGGATCGGCACATGGATCAGCCGGTGGATGCAGTAGAAATGGAACTCGTGATAGAAGGGCAGCAGCAGCCAGAAAATCACGAACCAGACCGGGTATTCGGCAAAGGTTCCCATCATGCCCCAGCCGTTGGCGTAAGCCCACAGGCCGAACACTTCGTAAGCCGTCCAGATCGGCACGCCGGTGCCGAACGAGCGGATGATATTGTCAATGTTCTGGCTCTTGAACATGAAGACATCGCTCGGCTGTTCGCGAGGGGAACTTGCCGTGATATTTGAAGCGGTTGCCTTGGCCGCGCTTCATGTAGAGCCGCAGTTCAAGCGCGCCGTAGATGACGAGGACGAGAAGGCTGTTGCGGACGAGGAGATAGAGTATCCAGCCGGGAGCCAGCTCCTTCATGGTCTCAACGCTGGGCGTGAGATACATCCAGAACAGGACGGCCAGCGCCATGAACATCAGGTTCCACGGATAGAAATAGCCCGGCAGCCATTTGAGAAAATTCAGCGGCTGCGGCGGCATTCGGAACAGCGGGTTGATCTGCAGCGGGTCTTTCGGCGCGAAGTCTCCGCGCTTGTTCTTGGTGCCAAATTTGAGCTCGTCCATCGTCTTTCTCCGATCTTCAAGAAAACGCCGCGCGGAAGGCTTCGAGCGCCTTGTCCGCGTCGCCCGCCGCATTGGCCTCCATGCCAACGGGGCCGTTATAGCCCATCGCCCTCAGGCCCTTCGCCACACCGGCATAATTGATCTCGCCCGTGCCCGGCTCGCAGCGGCCGGGATTGTCGGCGACCTGAACCTCGCCGATCCAGGGCAGGCATTTTTCGCACCAGCGGATGAGGTCGCCCTCGCCGATCTGCGTGTGATAGAGGTCAAGATTGATGCGCAGCTGCGGGCGGTTGACGGACGAGACCAGCGCCAGCACATCCGCCGTCGAGCCGAACGGGCAGCCGGGATGGTCGAGCTGGTTGAGGTTTTCGAGCGTGTAGACGACGCCCTCCTTTTCGCCCAGATCGCAGATGCGGTTCAGCGTGTCGTGCGCCTTCAGCCACATGGCGCCGGTGAGAACTTGCGTCTGCGCTATCGGGATGCCGCCGTCGCCAAGGCCGGTGCCGTGCAGGTTGAGGCGGGCGACGCCGAGCCGCTTGCCGACTTGCGCCGTCTCGCGCGCCGACTTCAGGAGCATGTCCGCGCCTTCGTCATCCGCCAGCCGGCCTTCAAGATAGCCGTTCATGATGGTGAAGTCCGCGCCGGTTTTTTCGAGCTTGGCGAGGTCGTGCGCGGGCCAGTTCCACAGGCCGACGCCAAAGCCCATCTCCTTCAGGCGCGCGCAGCGCCATTCAATGGGGCGGTCCAGCCAGAGCATTTCGGCGCAGGCGGCGAGGGGGAAGGGCGATGTCATGTTTGTCCCGTCAGCGTTGGCTGTGGAATAAAATCAGCCCGGGGCCGGTGGAGGCGGCCCCGGGCTTTGAGGCGCGAAGTCAGCCGCCGAGCTGCGGCGCGTGGCCTTCGTGCGTTGACATATAGGATCTGTATCTCGGCTTCAAGCTTGGCCATGGTCTCGCCGCCCGCCATCAGATCGGTGATCTGCTCGCGCGTCCTCTCGCCCTTCTTGAAATCAGCGGCGACCGCGCCGCGGATCAGCACGGCGAAATGGTCGCCGACGGCCATGGCGTGCATGACCTGATGCGTGATGAAGATGACGGCGAGGCCGCGCTTCTTCGCCTCGTTGACGATGCGCAGCACATTGGTGGCCTGCTTGACGCCGAGCGCCGCCGTCGGCTCGTCGAGGATCAGCACGCGCGCGCCGAAATGCACGGCCCTCGCAATCGCCAGCGACTGCCGCTCGCCGCCGGACAGGCCGCCGACCAGCCGGTCGCCGTCGTCGATGCGGGTGATGCCGAGCGCCTGCACCGCCTTGACGGCAATGTCATTGGCCTTCTTGCGGTCATAGATTTTGAACGGCCCCCAGCCCTTTGTGGGTTCGACGCCGACAAAGAACGAGCGGCCAATTGACATCAGCGGAAAGGTGCCGCCGAACTGGTGCACGGTCGCGATGCCCCTGTCGCCGGCCTCGCGCGGCGTCTTCATGACAACCGGCTGCCCGTCCATCAGGACCGTGCCGGATGTCGGCACATAGACGCCGGACATGAGCTTGATCAAAGTCGATTTGCCCGCGCCATTGTCGCCGAGCAGGCAGAGCACTTCGCCGGCGCGCACTTTCAGCGAAATGTCGTGCAGAACGTCAATCGGCCCGAAGCTCTTGCTGACGCCCTGAAGTTCCAGAATGGGAGCGGTCATGATTTACGTCCTCACTTCTTCTTCGGCACATAGGAGAGCGCCATGTTGCGGAAAGTGTTGTTCATCAGCACGGCGGCCAGAAGCAGCACGCCGATGATGAGGCTCGACCAGTTGCGGTCAAAGTCGGTGTAATAAATGCCCTGCGTGACGATGGCGAAGGTGATCGTGCCGAAGAAAATGCCGATGACCGAGCCAAAACCGCCGGTGAGCAGCACACCGCCGACGACAACGGCGATGATGGAATTGAAAATGTAGGACTGGCCGCCCGACACCTGCGCCGAGTTGAAAAGAATGGCCTGGCACATGCCGACAAAGGCGGCGCTGGTGGCTGACAGGACAAAAAGCGCAATCGTCAGCTTGCGGGTTGGAATACCGGCATTGCGCGCGCTCTCCTTGTCGCCGCCCATGGCGAAAATCCAGTTTCCATATTTGGAGAAGTGCACGAAGAAAATGTAGACCGCCGTTGCCACCAGCCACCACGCAATGAGCACCTGAAACTGCTTGCCGAAATACAGATCGCCAAAGATGGTTTTCGCAAGCTGCGGGGCTTTGATGGCGACGCTGGTTGTGCCGGTTATGATGACCGAGAGGCCCAACACAGTGCCCGCAACGGCAAACAAGGTGCCGAGCGTGACTATGAAGGATGGCACCGCCGTGCGGATCACAAGATTGCCGTTGATAAGACCTATTGTGACACCCAACACCAGGACGGCGGCGATAGCCACCCATATCGGCATTCCATAGTGGCCGCTGATGATGGCTGTCGTCATCGAACCGGCGGGAACCATGGACCCGACCGATATGTCCAGCTCACCTGCAATCATCAACAATCCGATGGGGATGGCAATGATGCCAAGTCCGGCGGCGATGTTCAGCCATGCGGCGGTGCTGCCAATCGTCACGAAACTCAAGCCGCCGAAGATCGAGAAGAAGATGAACATTGCGGCAAGGCCGAGAAACGCGCCGGATTCGGGCCGCCGCAACAGATTGCCAAGAGAGAAACTGCCCATTTTCGCGTCCCCGCACGTTTGCCGATAATTTGATGCGTCCAAGCCAACCCCCGGCGCCTTTGCGCGTGGGGATGCCAATGTAATACCAGTCAATCTGAGCCTGAAACCCGGTCCGGGCAAGCCCGGACCGGATTAAGTTTGCGCGCTCAGCGAGCGCCTGCGGTGACGCCCTTCAGCGTTGGGTCGATGTTCGACGAGTCAATGATGCCGGGGCCGGTGAGAACCGGGAAGGTTGGCAGCACGTTGCCGAAGTCGATGTAGTTGGCGAGCAGGTTTGTGGAGATGTTTCCCTGCAAATAGGGCTGCTGGTCGATGGCAAAGCCCTGCGTGCCAGCCTTGATGCGGTCAAGACCCGACTGGTTGAAGTCAAAGGAGGCGAGGACGACCTTACCGGTCTTGCCTGCCTGTTCAACGCCAATTGCCGCACTGTCACAGTCGCCGGCCGAGATGGTGATCGCGCCGTCAATCGATTCATCTTTCAACAGTGTTGCCTTGATGGCTTCCGCAACAGCGGTCGGATCGCCAAAGCTTGAAGCTGGCAGTGGCAGCTGGGTCGACTTGGAACCGCCCTTGGCGGCGCCGTCCATGACGCCCCTGCAGCGGTCCTCGAGATTGCTCGCGCCCGGCACAGTGTTGATGCAGATGATGTTCTTCACGCCCTTGGCGGCATAATATTCACCGGCGGCGAGGCCAGCCGTATATTCTTCGTTGCCGACATAGTTGAGCGCGCCGAGTTCCTTGGCCTTGTCTGCAGCCGCCCGCGTTCATCAGAATGATCTTGATGCCCTTTTCCATGGCTTCCTTGATCGCCGGATCTTCAGCTTCCGGAACCCAGTTGGGGATGACAATGCCGTCGACGCCCTGGCTGATTGCCGTGCGCACGAGCTGGGCGGCGTCCGCGCCAAGATTGTCATAGGTCTGGAGCTGGAGGTAGTTGCACTTGCCGCCATTGGCGACGACTGCGAGGCAGGCATCATCCATGCCCTTTTTGATCTTGTTCCAGAACAGGTCGTCGGCCTTGCCGCCGATAACGGCGATGTTGGCGCTGAGCGCGGCGGTCGCGCTGAGCGCGATCACCGCCGTCGTGGCCATCGCGGTCATCATTGTCTTGAAGCTCTTCATGTTAGTCTCCTCCCGGTGTTGCCGTCATTTGACGGATTAAAAAGTTGCGGTGAATGCGTGTGCGGCGCTTGGTCAGGCCCGTTGAACCGCCATGGTCCAATTCCGGCGCAAGCTAAAAAAATAGAACATGCATTCCAATTCATGACAATAACAGAACAAATGTTTTGTGATGGAAAACCATCAAATTTTCCTCAGCCGCAATCGGTCCGGTGAAGCGGCAAAGCTCCGCCGTCCGGGCGCTGATGCGCCTTGCACATGTTCCGCCAAATCCACTTCCTCCCTTCAGAGCTGTGTGTTTTGCATCAAGGCTCTGATGAGCGGCACCAAAACACAAACGAGATGCGGCGAAAAGACTGTGTTTGATGTTTAAAAAATCAAAATGAAGATAATGACGAAAATTCTTCTGTTGACTTTGATGGATTGCCGCGCAAACCTTGTGCAATTATCTATAATGATTTAAATAACATCAAAATCTGTCAGAACCGCACCAGTTGGGAGCTGAGGCATGAATATGAGGGCTTGGAAGGGGCCGACAATCGCCGACATCGCCCTTGTCTCCGGCCTCGGCACCGCGACGGTGGACCGGGTGCTGAATGAAAGGCCCGGGGTGAAGGAGAGTTCGCGCGCCAAAGTGCAGGCGGCGATGGAGCTTCTGGCGAAACCTGCGGCCCCGGAATTCCGGCCGCTGCGGGTCGCGTTCCTCTGCGAATCCGGCGTCACCTTCAACCGCACGCTTGAGACGGCTGTTGTTGAATATGGCCGCGCAAATCCCGGCGTCGAATGCAAAATCACCTGTGTCACGACCGCAGGCGCTTGACCCCGTCAAGTTCGCCAATCTCATCGAGCGCAGCGCCGAAGAAAGCGACGGGCTGGTGATTGTGGCGCGCGAGGACATGATGATCAACCGCGCCATCCGCAATGTCACCGCGCGCCAGACGCCGGTTGTCAGCCTAACCACCGATCTGCCCATGTCCGGACGGGCCGCCTTTGTCGGCAGCGACCAGACCAGCGCCGGGGCGACGGCGGCCTATCTGATGGGAAGGGCGCTCGGGGAGCGGCAGGGCAAAATCCTGCTCGTCTATTCCGCCCCCTACCGCGCCCAGGAGGAGCGCGAGCTCGGCTTCCGCCGCGTGCTGCGCGCCGAGTTCGGCCAGCTCGAAATCGACGACCGGGTCAACTCGAACGATGACAGCGAGCACTCCTACCGGCATGTGATGAAATATGTCGAAGACCATGGCGCGCCCGCCGGCGTTTACAACACGGTCGGCGGCAATCTCGGCATTGGCAAAGCGCTGCGGGACTGCGGGCTCGACAAAAGCGTGGTGTTCGCCGGCCATGAGCTGAATGTCAATTCGAAGCTCCTGCTGGAAGGCGGCGAGATGGACTTTGTCATCGCCCATGACATTGACGCGGAGGTGGCGCAGAGCGTCATTGCGGTTCAAGCGCTGATCGAAGGACAGACGCCGCCGCCGTCGGGCCGGGTGCCGGTGCGCATCTACACCAAGTATAACTGCCATTGACGGCGCGCCCGCAATTGAGAGCCGGAAGCTGGAGTGCGCCCCTCGGGGTGGACAGGTTCAGGGTGAAGATTGTCCCCCCTGGCTGGCATGTTGTTTCTCGAACTGCGTTGGGCTCAGATAGGCAAGTGCTGAATGGAGTCTTCGTTTGTTGTAGACCTCCTCGAAGTAGCGGGGAAGGGTTTCATTGACGTCTTCGAAGGTCTGGAAGTCCATGGGATAGACGGATTCGACCTTGAGGGTTTTCATGAAGCTTTCGGCTTTGGCGTTGTCGTATGGATTGCCCTTTCGGCCCATGGAGCCGGTCAGGCCATGGTCATTGAGGCAGCGCCGGTAGCGTTCGGCGGCGTATTGGGAGCCGCGGTCGGAATGATGCACGCATGCTTTCGGCGGGTTTCTTGAGGCGATGGCGCTGGTGAGCGCGGCAAGCGTCAGCCCGGCGTCGATGTAAGGACCGATGGCATAGCCGATGATCAGGCGCGACCATGCGTCGAGGATGATGGCGACATAGGCGAAGCGGCGCGGCAGGGCGACATAGGTGATGTCGCTGACCCAGAGCTGGTTTGGGCCTGTCAACTCCATGTCTGCGGCCAGGTTCGGGAAGATCGGCCCGTCATGGCGGCTGTCGGTGGTGACCGTGAAGCGTCTGCGGCTTCTGGGCTGCAGATCATGCTGGCGCATCAGGCGGCGCAGCTTCTTGTGATTGACGGTGAAGCCGAGCTGGCGCAGCGCGGCGCCGGCGCGCCGGTAGCCGTAGAACTCGAATTCGTCACAGACCGCAAACAGG
Source organism: uncultured Alphaproteobacteria bacterium (assembly GCA_963802455.1). Lineage (GTDB taxonomy): Bacteria > Pseudomonadota > Alphaproteobacteria > Rhizobiales > Rhizobiaceae > JANOYJ01. Next base: position 105,772 of record CAWDIY010000003.1, read on the forward strand.
GCTTCGACAATGGCCGTGTCATCAGCTGCGCCCGAAGGCGGATCGTAATAGGTTGACCGCGCCAAGCCCATCAGATGACATCCCCGCGCGATGCTGAGGCCTTCGGGCCGCTCGTGACGGATGGCCCGGCGCTTGGCCGCGAGGCTTCGATCCTCAAGGCTCTTTTTAAAAATTCCAGCTCAAGCGCCTGCTTGCCCGCAAGCCGCTCAAGCGCCTCAATGCGCGCTTCATATTCCTCCATCATTGCGGCCGTCACCGTGTCATCGTCCAGACCGCCCGCCTGCGCCTTGCGCGCCCAGAGCCGGATCAGAGCCCGCCCCACATCATAGCGCCGCGACAGGGCGTGGACCGACGTTCCCGAAAGATGTTCATCAACAAGCTGCCGTTTGAAGGCGATGCTGTACTGGCTGTATTTGGGCATGGCTCTCTTCCTCCGAAAACCAACCAACAGGGGTAAATTCTTCATTCCAACCTGTCCACCCCGAGGGGCGCACTCCAAAGCGGGGGAAAAAATAAGGGCTTTAGAAAAATAGTTCCGTCCAATATCAACCGCTTGTCATTTTCTCAAACATTTTCCATCCCCCATCTCTGATGTTCCCACATAATGCCGGCGCTGCTCTCATGGGACCGGATGATCACCGGCATTCGGGGGAGCGGGCGGCCTATGGCGGTTCCGGCAATGGTAAGCCGGGGCTGGGCTGAGTCCGTAAGCCATGTCCCTCCTGGCCTTCGCGCCTTTCAAAAGAAGGGCCCCATGCGCCAGCCCGGGCAAAAAGCCGTATCAGGGCGTGTGGCGAGCCACACCCGACATAGGTTAGTTCCATCGGCAGGACCATGCGCCCTGGACTTCCCTGAAACGCATAATGTCCAGACCGGAAACGGGGCGTGGAAAGGAGGGAGGCCGGCCGCCGCAGCCGCAAACCAAAGTGGAGGAAAATTGGTAGCGGGAGAGGGACTCGAACCCCCGACACGCGGATTATGATTCCGCTGCTCTAACCGGCTGAGCTACCCCGCCAAAAAGGCAAAGCCTCTTGAAGTGCGGCGGATATAGGGTGGCGGGCCGAGCGCTGTCAAGGATAATGCGATGTTTCAGCAGCCTTTGGAAACTGTGGGCGCGCCGCAGCCCTGCTTGTTTGTCTCTTGCCAAGCGTTTATGCCAAGGGCCTGGGCGTTTTGAATATCGGGCAGAATGAATGGTTCCGCGTATCGCAGTGATGGGATGTGGCTATTGGGGTTCCAACCATGTCCGCACCTTGAAGACACTCGGCGCGCTGCATGCGGTGTCTGACCGCAATAAGGCGAAAGCCGAAGGCTATGCCAAGGATTTTTCCTGTCTGGCGCTGAACGTGGATGAAGTGTTTGAGCATCCGGACGTTGACGCGCTGGTTCTGGCGCTGCCGCCGCAATATCACAGCGAATATGCGATCCGGGCGATGGAGAACGGCAAGGACGTGCTTGTCGAAAAGCCGATCGCGCTGACAGTGCCGGATGCCGAGCTGGCGGTGGCAAAGTCGAAACAAACCAAGCGTGTGTTCATGGTGGGGCATGTGCTGCGGTTTCACCCGGCGTTTGAAAAACTCCTGGCGCTGATTGCGGCTGGGGAGCTGGGCGAGGTCAAATACATACATTCGCACCGGCTGGGGCTTGGCAAGTTCCACACCGAGAACGACGCGCTGTGGGATCTGGCGCCGCATGACCTGTCGATGATCCTCGCCATCACCGGAGAGGAACCGGCGGAAGTGCATGGCGAGGGTGCGGCGCTCCTGGACCATCTTTCCGACTTTGCGCATCTGCACATGAAATTCCCGAGCGGCATCCGCAGCCATCTGTTTGCCTCGCGCCTCAACCCCTACCGCGAGCGGCGGCTGACTGTGGTCGGCACAAAAGCCATGGCGGTGTTTGACGACGGGGAAAGGTGGGACAGGAAGCTGGCGGTCTACCGCCATGCCGTGTGGCAGGACTCAGGCCAATGGGCCTTCACCGCCAACGAGCCGACCTATGTGCATGTCAGCGAGGCGATGCCGCTGACGCGCGAATGCGAGCATTTCATCCGCTGCATCGAGACGCGCGACGAGCCGCGCACCAATGGCGAGGAGGCGATCCGCGTGCTGCGCATCCTGACAGCCGGCACCGTCACGCATGATTGATTTGCAATCACTCCGCGTTACATTGCAACGCAGGTTTTGATAAGCTTCGCACTGGCGCAGACGCAAAATCAAGTCTAATGGCGCGGCGCAAGACCGGAGAAACCGGCCAGAATAATTTGGGGTTAGAATGCAGTTTATCGATCTCGGGGCGCAGCGGGCGCGGATCAGCGGCAGGATTGACGCGGCCGTTAGCAAGGTCATTGCTGACGGGCGGTATATACTTGGTCCGGAAGTCGCCGAGTTTGAAAAGCGCCTTGGTGAGTATGTTGGGGTTGAGCATGTCGTCGCCTGCGCCAACGGCACGGATGCGCTGCTCATTCCATTAAAGGCCCATGATATAGGGCCTGGAGACGCCGTGTTCTGTCCGAGCTTCACGTTTGCAGCAACTGCCGAAGTGGTGGCGCTGACCGGGGCGGAGCCGGTGTTTGTCGACATTGATGCGGACACCTACAATTTGAAGATTGCCCAGCTTGAGGCGGCAATTGAAGCCGTCAAGGCGGAAGGCCGTCTTACAGCCAAGGCAATCATCCCGGTCGATCTGTTCGGGCTTTCGGCTGATTATGATTCAATCATGAAGCTCGCCGCCAAGCATGAACTGCTTGTCGTCGAAGACGCCGCCCAAAGCATGGGCGGGCAGCGCGGCAACAAAATGTGCGGCGCGTTCGGGCATGTGGCGGGCACATCGTTTTATCCGGCCAAGCCGCTCGGCTGCTATGGCGATGGCGGTGCGATGTTCACAAATGACGCGGCGCTGGCCGAGACGCTGCGTTCCTACGCCTTCCACGGCAAGGGCGCGCATCAGTATGACAACATCCATGTCGGCATCAATTCGCGGCTCGACACGATCCAGGCGGCGATCCTGTTGGAAAAGCTTGCCATCCTTCCGGACGAGATGGAAGCAAGGCAGCGGGTTGCGGCTCAGTACAATGCGGGGCTGTCGCCATTCGTGAAGGTGCCGGAGACGCCACACGGCTCGCGCTCGGCTTGGGCGCAGTATGCGATTGAATCGGCGGACCGCGACGGTCTGAAGGCGCACCTGCAGGCAAACGGCGTTCCCTCGGTGATTTATTACGTCAAGCCGCTGCACCAGCAGGTGGCCTATGAAAAATTCCCGATTGCGCCGGGCGGGCTGCCGGTTTCGGAGAGTCTGCCCCAGCGGATTCTGTGTCTGCCGATGCATCCCTATCTGACGGATGAGGACATTGAGCGGATCATTGGCGCGGTGGCGGAGTTTCATGAGGAAAAACTGAGCGCGCTGAATCAGCGTTCAACCAACAAACTTTTTTAGTATCGGGAAGACCTTTTCGTCGATCCAGTAATGGGTGTGGCCGTTGGCTGGAACCGGATGTTCGCGCGGCCATTGGCCCGTTGGGTCGAGGTGGGTGCCGACAAAATCATCAATGCGGAAAATGTTGATCCAGTCGGTGAGTATGCCGCCATTTTGCACCGATGCAAGCGGATCTAAAGCGCTGACTTGACTGAAGGCTTGCGGGAAATAGTGCTGATGAACATGGGTATAGGGAGAACCCAAGGTTGCCAAACTGATTTTTCCATCTTTTGGCATCATTGACTGCCATTGCCGGCCTTGGGTGTTGAGCACGTCGAGGGCAACCACCGTCCCTTGGCTGTGGGAAACGATTGTCAATTGATCAGGCCGCTCATCGCGCATCAACTGCGTAGCCAGAACCTCCAATCGTTGCTTGATGCGCTCGCGCCGCCAATAGCCCTGTTGTTTGGAGCCTGCCCTTGTTGGAAAAAGCCGCGGCAAAGTCCGCTCAAAGACGGTGCTTGTTGATTTGGTGTTGCGCTCGGCGGAGTTCCAGGAATGGTCGTTGAGCCAAGTAATCACGTCGATGGCGATGCCAAGCCCGGCGCGCAACTGCTGTTGGCCGGCAACTGCCGCAAAGGTTCCGAGGGTGGCCAGAAGCAACAGCGCTTTGCCAAATGTTTCGTTGCTTATGTCCGTCAGTGACGCAATAAATTCGCTTGCAGGTATTTCGATGTCGTAGAATTTTGACGTTTGAGCCAACGCTGACAATGCAAGCGCGATGAAAAATACGCGGATGGGCCAGAGTATAAAGCCGGAGACAATCAACCTATGTGCGTTTGCAAGACCATCCGCCGTTGAGCGGTCGGACGGGTTGATGTATTTTGACGGAGTGAACTTATTTGCCCAGCGCCTTGCTGCGACAAAAGAGATGAGCGCTCCGACTGCAATTCCGACAAGGCCAGCTATGCAGTAGACCAAAGATCCGAGCGGCGCCTTCAGCGACACGGGCGATTGGATAAGCGCTTCTTGCGCGCCGGCGATGATAGACCAGATGGCGCCAATCATGAGAACCCATAACAGGGTCATAAGCGAGATGGCGGGCATAACGATTGACGCCGGACTCTGTCGTTGTCCGTTCAGCGCGCGAACAATTTCACCGATGCCGATGACAATCCCGGATAAGATGACAACAAGCCACATGTAGCCCATCAATGTCACCAAGCGTAGGCCCTGCAAGTAAATTCCAACCATGGAAGTCTTACAGGCGCCCGCCGCTGACTCGTTCGTTTCAGGGCAGACTTGCTCCACTATTTTTGCATCAGATATGCCGCCGATGGCGGCCAAACCAACTCCATTGTCTGGAAAAAACATCCATAAAATCAGAAGTACGAAAGCAACGACCACCATCCAGCCGCCAAACAACCGCATCAGGAACACATCTGAACGCCGACTGAGATACAGCCCGCACGCGGCGCTGACCATGCCCGTCACCCAGATTGCGGCGCTGGACGCGGGCCAGCCCATTACTCTAATGCCGAAGTTGATGAAAACGCCTAGCAGGAGCACGATGTTGATGGCAGCGATCGGGCCATGAATGGTCAGCGCCGCCAGGTTTGCTATCCGGCGCATTGTCCATTCGTAAGCTCCGTTTCCTGGAAATACGCTGCGGGCGTTTTCGCGGATGATGTGCGAGAGGCCGAGAATGGTCGTCAAGATACCCAGCAGGAGACCTGGAAGCCCGGACGCAATGTTGGAAATATCGCCCCAGTAGAAGTCGGCGACCACACGCTCGTTCAAGAGTTTGCCGCTCTTGTCGTCGTTGTGGCGGTAGCGGCGGATGCGGGCGGGGAAGACTTGACGCTTGCCGCCGCTATTATACTCGATTTTCTCGCGCAAGTGAAAGTCATCTGAGGAATGCGGTCGCAATCGCGATGCCTTAATGTCAGTGCGGCTCAGACTGGTGTTTTCCTCCGGTGTGTCGTCCAACGCTGTGGCCAACAGGTCAGCGCTGACGCCCGCCTCTTTTACGCCGACACCGTGAACGACAATAATGAGCTGCTTGGCCATGACAACCGCCTCCGGATTTACCAAAGTAAGCGTCCTGCCTGACGTTGAGGCAGATATAAGTATTTGTCAATCTTTCAGAAATATCAAAAAGAGGTAGGTCAACAAAGTCAGATGCAGCTCAGTATATTCAAGCTGAGTTCACTCCGCCGCCGCCAGCCTTACCAGCATCGCCTCCGCCTCCGGCGCGCGCTCGGACTTGGCGATATAGCCGCCTCCGAGCACACGGGCTTCATTGCTCTCATCCGAATAGAGCACGCAGGCTTGTCCCGGCGCGATGCCGCTTTCGCCGTCGATCAGTTCGACCGAGGTGACGCCGTTCTGATGGAGCAGGATGGCCGGCTTGGGGGGGCGGGTGGAACGGACTTTGGCGAAGACTTCCAGACCATTTGCCGGAATGTCCTCCAGCGGGCCATCGCCGAGCCAGTTCATGGCGCGCAGCACGACCTTGTGTGTCTCCAGCGCCTCGCGGGGGCCGACGACAACGCGGGCATGGGCCGGGTCGAGATGCAGAACGTAAAGCGGCTCTGCGGCGGCGATGCCGATGCCGCGGCGCTGGCCGATTGTATAATGGAAGATGCCGTCGTGATGCCCGAGCACACGGCCGTCAATATGGACGATTTCGCCGCCCTGTGCCGCCTCAGGGCGGAGCTTGGCGATCACATCGGAATATTTGCCCTGCGGCACGAAGCAGATGTCCTGGCTGTCCTGCTTGTCGGCCACTATGAGCCCCATCTCTTCGGCGATGCGGCGCACGGACGGCTTGTCCATGCCGCCGAGCGGGAAGCGCAGAAAATCGATCTGCTCCTGCGTGGTGGCAAAGAGGAAATAGCTCTGGTCGCGGTTCGCATCGACAGGGCGCATCAGGACGCGGTGCGCGCCTTCCTGCCTTGAGCGGATATAGTGGCCCGTCGCCAAGGCGTCAGCGCCGAGACTGCGGGCGGTCTCGAGCAAGTCGGCGAACTTGACCGTCTGGTTGCAGGCGACGCAGGGGATCGGCGTTTCGCCATTGGCATAGGCTGCGGTGAACGGATCGATCACGGCTTCGCGGAAGCGCGCCTCATAGTCGAGCACATAATGCGGGATGCCGAGCGTTTCAGCGACGCGGCGGGCGTCGTCAATGTCCTGCCCGGCGCAGCAGGAGCCGGCGCGGTGCGTCGCCGCTCCATGGTCGTAGAGCTGCAGCGTGACGCCGACGACGTCGTAGCCTTCATTTTTGAGAATTGCGGCCACGACGGAAGAGTCAACGCCGCCTGACATGGCGACGACAATGCGGGTATCCTGCGGGCGCTTGGGCAGATCAAGAGAGTTCATTTGACACCTGGCGGGCGGGTTCAAGGCCCGCTGCGTGAGACATATTTCCTTCATATAGACGGTTTTCCCCAATATTGCCAAGGGTATCGCCACTTTAGCTCTTTGTTAAAGCTGTTGGAGTAGCTTTTGCAAAGTTGGGTCTTTGAGTGTGTTGAGTAGTGAGTACAATGACCGAGTTGATAAGACCGCGCGTCAAATATGTGATCGGGCCGGACGGAAGTCCCCTGACAATCGCCGATCTGCCGCCGGGCAACACGCGCCGCTGGGTTATCCGGCGCAAAGCCGAGGTCGTGGCCGCCGTTCGCGGCGGGCTGCTCAGCCTCGAGGAAGCCTGTAACCGCTACACGCTGACTGTTGACGAATTTCTGTCCTGGCAGGCCTCAATCGAGGAGCACGGGCTGGCGGGACTGCGCACGACGCGGATTCAGCAGTACCGGCACTGAAAAACAATCTGACAGTTCTTGCCTTCCCGCCGGCTTATTGTGATTTTTGCCCGTGCGGTGGCCAGATTCTGAAGCCAGCCTGCCAACAGGCCGTCACGCCCCGCGAATATCCGATTCCGGATTCGCGCCGATATGATGAATCGACAGGTCCGCGCCGCGCATTTCCTGCTCTTCGGTCAGCCGCAGGCCCATGACGCGGTTGAGCACGCCGTAGAGCGCAAAGCCGATGGCAAGCGCGTATCCCGCGCCAGCGATCGAACCGATCAGCTGCGAGGCGAACGAGACGCCGCCCATGCCGCCGAGCGCTGACTGGCCGAATATGCCCGCCGCGATGCCGCCCCACAGGCCGCACAGGCCATGCAGCGGCCAGACGCCGAGCACGTCGTCAATCTTCAGCTTCTCCTGGCACCAGTGGAAGCCCTTGACGAAAATCACGCCCGCCGCGCCGCCGACGATGAGCGCGCCGATGGGATGGAACAGGTCGGATCCGGCGCAGACCGCGACCAAGCCCAGCCAATGCGCCATTGTGGGCAAAGCCCGGATCGTTTCGTGCCGACGACCAAAGCGGTCAAAATGCCGCCGATCATCGCCATCAGCGAGTTCATCGCCACGAGACCGGTGGCCGCGGCGACGGACTGCGAGCTCATCACATTAAAGCCGAACCAGCCGGTGCACAGCAGCCAAGAGCCAAGCGCCAGCCAGGGAATCGACGAAGGCGGTGTGGCGAAAGACTTGCCACTCTTCGAATAGCGCCCAAGCCTTGGCCCCAGCGTGATGACCGCCCCCAGCGCCAGCCAGCCTCCGACGGCATGCACGACAATGGAGCCGGCAAAGTCGTGGAAGGCGAAGCCGAAGCTGTTCTTCAGCGCTTCCTGCAGGCCGTAATTACTGTTCCAGACAATGCCTTCGAAGAACGGATAGACAAGCCCGACAATCACCGCCGTCGCGACGCCCTGCGGGCCGAACTTCATCCGCTCGGCGATGCCGCCGGAAATGATGGCGGGAACGGCGGCGGCGAAGGTTGTCAGGAAGAAGAATTTGACCAGTCCGAAGCCCTGCAGCGGGAAGGAGCCGTCCGCGCCGGAGAGCGTCGCCGCGCCATGCAGGAAGTGGACACCGTAAGCGACGAAATATCCGATGGCGAAATAGGCCAGCGTCGAGATGGCGAAATCCGCCAGGATTTTCACCAGCGCGTTGACCTGATTCTTGTGCCGCACGGTGCCGGCTTCCAGAAACGCGAAGCCGCCATGCATGGCGAACACCAGAATTGCCCCCAAAAGGACAAAGAACACGTCATTGCCGATTTGACCGTCAGCCATAAAAATCTCCCCAAGCCGTTCCGGGCGGATTTGTCCGCCGCTTATTGGCAAAGCATTTGCCGCTTGTGGGGGCATTCCAAATATCGTGCCAGTTGGTTTTTCCGGTTATCCACGCCAAATGAGGCGACGTTTCGCCTATAAATTAGGCGTGAGATAGCCACCCTTATGCATCTGCGCAAAATACAGGCAAAAAAAGAGCCCGGTTGCCCGGGCTCAGTTGCGCTTCTCACTTGGGGAGAGATGCGACGGGATCAGTTATAGGCGCGCTCGCCGTGCGAGGTGACGTCGAGGCCTTCGCGTTCCTGAGCTTCCGCAAGCCTCAGGCCCATGGTTGCCTTAATGAGATAGAGCGCGACAAAGGCGACCACGGCAGACCAGACGGCGGCGATCACCACGGCGGTGAGCTGCGTGCCGAACTGGCCGCTGATCGAATAGTCCGCGCCGCCGACACCGAAGCCGTTGAGGGCGGGCGAGGCGACAATGGCGGTGCCGAGAGCGCCGACGATGCCGCCGATGCCGTGCACGCCGAACACGTCGAGCGAGTCGTCATATTTGAACATCGGCTTCAGCATGACGACCGCCCAGAGGCAGACGAGACCGGCGATTGCGCCAAGGAAGATCGCGCCCATCGTGCCGGCAAGACCGGCGGCAGGGGTGATCGCGACAAGGCCGGCAACCGCGCCCGACACAGCGCCGAGCAGCGAAGCATGGCCGCGCATGATGCGCTCGCCGAGCGACCAGGCCAGCGCCGCAGCGGCGGGGGCGGTGATCGTGTTGAGCAGCGCCTGCGCCGTCAGGCCGTTGGCCTCAAGGTTGGAGCCGGCGTTGAAGCCGAACCAGCCGACCCACAGAAGGCAGGCGCCGATCAGCGTGAAGGTCAGGTTATGCGGGGCCATGTTCTCTTTCATGTAGCCGACGCGCGGTCCGACAACGATGGCGGCGACAAGACCTGCGATGCCCGCATTGATGTGAACAACCGTGCCGCCGGCGAAATCCAGCGCGCCCATGGCAAACAGCAGGCCGGACGGCGCGTCAGCGGCGCTCGGGCCGCCCCACCACCAGACCATGTGAGCGATCGGCAGATAGGCGAAGGTGAACCACAGCACGATGAAGGCCATGAGCGAGCCGAAGCGCATGCGCTCCGCCACCGCGCCGACGATCAGCGCCGGCGTGATGGCGGCGAATGTCAGCTGGAAGACGACAAAGGTCAGTTCGGGAATGAACACGCCCTTGGAGAACGTCTCCACCACAGACTCGGGCGTGACGCCGTTCAGGAACATTTTCGACAGGTTGCCGATATAGGGCGTCAGCGCTGTCGCGTCAGCGGCGGTACCCGCGCCGACAAAGGCGAGCGTGTAACCATAGATCACCCAGAGCAGGGCGATGATGGCAAAACCGGCGAACACCTGCATCAGCACCGAGAGCATGTTTTTGGCGCGCACCAAGCCGCCGTAGAACAGCGCAAGACCGGGAATGGTCATCATGATGACAAGGATGGTGGAAACCAGCATCCAGGTCGTGTCGCCCTTGTTGACGACGGGGGCGGCGGCGGCAACAGCCTCGGCGGCAGGCGCTGCCGCGTCTTGGGCATAAGCCACAATGGTTGAAAGCGGGGCGGCGAGTGCCGCGAGCGCTCCGGATTTCAGTGTGTTCAGTCTCATTTTCATGTCCTTCTTGGAAAACTCAAAGCGCTTCATTGTCTTTTTCGCCGGTGCGGATGCGCACGGCGTGGTCGATCTGGTAGACAAAGATCTTGCCGTCGCCGATCTGGCCGGTTTTCGCGGCGACGGTGATGGCATCAACAACCTTGTCGGCCTGATCGGAGGCGACAGCGACTTCGATTTTCAGTTTTGGCAGGAACGAGACGGCATATTCCGCGCCCCGGTAAATTTCCGTATGCCCCTTTTGACGCCCGTAACCCTTGACTTCGGTGACGGTCAGCCCCTGAACGCCAATGGCGATCAGCGCTTCACGCACTTCGTCGAGCTTGAACGGCTTGATGACGGCCATGATAATTTTCATATGGCTTTGCCCCTTGATCCGGTTGGAGTGTGATCCCATGCCCTCTTCTGATCGCTCGTCAGAAGACACGCTCCATCGCGGGAGTTTCCCGCAACTTCAGGCCAACCCATTCAAGAGGCGTGCCAAGTGGGAATTCTGGATTTAAGTTATTGAATCAAAACAATAAAAATTTACTCGCACGAGTGATGCGATTTCTTAAGCAAAGATTAATGATGAAATAAAATGCAAATTGTCTTATGAGGCTAAAATTTAGGCAGTTGTCTTTATCCGAATCAGTCCTTCCTGCGCTGTCGAGGCGATCAGCTCGCCAGACTTCGCGTAGATCGCCCCGCGCGCGAAGCCGCGCCCGCCGGACGTGCTTGGACTGTCCTGCGTGTAGAGGAGCCAGTCCTCCAAATTCACCGGCCGGTGGAACCACATGGAATGGTCAAGGCTTGCCACCTGCAGATCGGGCTCGAAAATGCTCTTGCCATGCGCGAACAGGGTCGCGTCGAGCAGCGTCATGTCGGAGAAATAGGCCAGCATCGCTGTCTGGATCGGCCGCGAGTCCGGCGCGTCACCGGTCGCTTTGAACCAGACATGCTGCTCCGGCGGCAGTTTCTCTTTGGAAAAATAATGGTTGAGGGACACCGGCTTCATCTCGAATGGCCGCTCGCGCTCGAAAAATTTGCGGATATGCGGAGGCGCGGCGGCGAGATATTTGTCGCGGAAGTCCCGGTCACTCATCAAAGAGTCAGGGCCTGGAACATTGGATGGCATCGGGATTTGATGGTCAAGGCCTGGCTCGTCAATCTGGAACGAGGCCGACAGCGCGAAGATCGCATTTCCGTGCTGGATGGCCACCACCCGCCGTGTCGTAAACGTGCCGCCGTCGCGGATGCGGTCCACCTCATAGATGATCGGCACCGCCGGATCGCCGGGCCGCATGAAATAGCAGTGCAGCGAGTGCACATGCCGCGCCGGGTCCACTGTGCGCTGCGCCGCAATCAGCGCCTGCGCGATCACCTGTCCGCCAAACACGCGCTGCCAGCCCACCTGTGGGCTGCGACCACGGAACAGATTGTGTTCCAAGGGCTCAAGGTCGAGAATGGAAATCAGTTCTTGCATGGCGCTGGACATGATGCCGCTCTTTTTTGACGTTTAGGTCAATCATTGCGGCAGCGCACGGCCCACAGTCAAGACCAATGGAAGAGAGGAAAACGCAGGATGGCGGGCACGGGGATAAAAATTCGCAAAGATATTGTCATCGCAGGCGCGGGTTATGTCGGCCTCGCCACAGCGGTGGCCATTAAATCTTCGGCGCCGGACCTTGCCATACAGGTCGTGGATGCCGCCCCGGCAGGCAGCTTCGAGCGCGACACGCGCGCCTCCGCCGTCGCCGCCGCCGCAGCGCGGATGCTGGACCAGCTCGGCGTGTGGGACGAAATCCTGCCCGAGGCGCAGGCGATCAATGAGATGATCGTCACCGATTCCCGCGCGTCCGATCCGGTGCGTCCGGTGTTTCTGACGTTCGGCGGCGAAGCGGAGGAAGGCGAGCCCTTCGCCCACATGGTGCCGAATGTGGCGCTGAACCGCGCGCTGCGCCGCAGGGCCAAGGACATCGGCGTCGAAATTCTGGATGGCGTCGGCGTTTCGGCATTCGAGGTCAAACCGGGAAACGTTGACGTCTCACTCACTGACGGCCAAGAATTCAGCGCCTCCCTGCTCATCGCCGCCGACGGCGTGAAATCAAGGCTGCGCGACATGGCGGGCATCAAGATTGTCCATGTGGACTACGAACAGTCCGGCATCGTCGTCACCGTGGCGCATGAGCGGCCGCACCATGGCCGCGCCGAGGAGCATTTCCTCCCCGCCGGACCCTTCGCCATCCTGCCGCTGAAGGGCAAGCGTTCTTCATTGGTCTGGACCGAGCGGACAAAAGACGCCGAGGCGCTGATCGCCAGCGATGATCTTGTCTTCGAAGAGGAGTTGGAGCGCCGCTTCGGCCTCAAGCTTGGCGATCTGCGCGTGGAAGGCCAGCGCCGCGCCTTTCCGCTGGGCCTGACGCTGGCGCGCGAATTCGTCACGCCGCGTTTCGCGCTCGCCGGCGACGCCGCGCACGGCATCCACCCCATCGCCGGACAGGGCCTGAACCTCGGCTTCAAAGACGCGGCGGCGCTGGCCGAGACAATTGTGGAAGCCGCGCGGCTGGGCCTCGACATCGGCTCGCTGACCGTTCTGCAGCGCTACGAGCAATGGCGCCGGTTCGACACGGTGCAGATGGGCGTCACCACTGATGTTTTGAACCGGCTGTTCTCCAACGACAACACGCCGTTGCGCGCGCTGCGGGATTTGGGGCTTGGCATTGTTGACCGGCTCCCGCGGCTGAAGGATTTTTTCATCAATCAGGCGTCGGGCAAGGGGGCGGGGCAGCCGCGGTTGCTGCGGGGCGAGGGGATTTAGGCCGCTGAAAGTTGAGTTCCAAAGCGGGCGGCGTGGGACCGCGATCCAATGCGCGCTGAAACACCGGCGCAAAAATCCAGTTTGAAACCGCTGCCGGCCGGGCATGGTTAACAGGGTCTTTACCTTCCCCGAACTAAGGTGCGCTAAGCTTGCGGGCGGGCTTTGCCGCGCCGCTGCGCTTTGACGGGGAATTACCATGCGTGCCAGCGCTTCTGCATCCTATCCTGACCATCGGGAAAAATCGGGCATAAGCGCCTTCATGCGGCGGCAGCTGGAAATCGCGGCGGGTCTGGTCATTATTGTTCTGTTGATCGGCGCGGCGGCGAGCCTTGCCACATGGAATGTCGCCGACCCAAGCTTCAGCCATGCGACGGACGGCACCGCCTCTAATGCGCTCGGCTATCCAGGTTCGGTGTTCGCCGATCTTTCCATGCAGTTTTATGGGCTTGCCGCGCTGCCCGCGCTTTTGCCCGCCGTGTTCTGGGCTTTGTTCATGATCAGCGGTAAGCCGATTTACAAGCGCGCGCGGCGCGGGTTTGCCTGGTTCTTCGGCGCGCTGTTCACCGCCGCCGCCTTCGGCTGCGCCACGCCGCCTCAGACCTGGCCGCTGCCGGTGGGCATCGGCGGCGTGTTGGGCGACCTGGTTCTGAATATTCCCGCAGCTTTCATCGGCGGTTTTCCAAATGGCATGCTGTCGCTGATTCTTGCGTTTCCGCTGCTGGCCGCCGGCCTTTGGCTGCTCGCCTTTGCCGCCGCGCTCATCAGCCGGAAAGCGCCGGCGCCGGTTAAAATTATCCGCAGCGCAGCTGGCGAAGTCCTCGACGATGACGAAGAGGAAAGCGGCGGCTTCCAGGCATTTGCAGGTGCGGTCACGCATTACTGGCTGTCCATGCGCGCCAGCGTGGCGCGGCTGACTGCCAGCCGCAGAGCGGCCAAAGAAGCTTATGACGCCCAGCCTCCAGCCAAATCCAATCGTGTGCGGCAGGACGATTTTGACGATATTTCCATGGCCCCCGCGCCCAAGGCGCGGCTGCGGCAGGAGCCGGATTTCTCTTATGCTCCGGCTTCGGGGCGCGGGGCGCATGAGGAGCCATCCTTTGAGGATGATAATTCGAGCTTTCTGAACGATGACGACGAGGAAGCGCCTTTCGACATGGACAGCGACTTCGCTCCGGGCGATATCGCGCCGCGCACCGCCGCGCGGGTGACGCTGGCGCATGAGCGCCGCCTCAGCGAAGGCGGCGAGGGTCAGCCGGTTGCCAGGGTGCAGCAGCCCGCGCCGCGTCCGAAGACCAGCCATCGCGCGGCGAAAGACGCGCAGCCGAGCTTTCTGCAGGATGGCAGTTATGTGCTTCCGCATCTCAACTTCCTCTCCGAGACAAAAAACATCGTCCGCGATCCGACCCTCTCCAAAGACGCGCTCGAACAGAACGCCCGGCTGCTTGAAGGCGTGCTGGATGATTTCGGCGTCAAGGGCGAGATCATCCAGGTCAAGCCTGGTCCGGTCGTGACGCTCTATGAGCTGGAGCCGGCCCCCGGCATCAAATCCTCCCGCGTCATCGGCCTTGCCGACGATATCGCCCGGTCGATGAGCGCCATCGCGGCGCGCGTCGCCGTGGTGCCCGGCCGCAACGCCATCGGCATTGAGCTGCCGAACCAGCGGCGCGAGACAGTTTACCTGCGCGAAATGATGGCCTGCCAGGATTTCGGCGACAGCAAGGCGAAGTTGGCGCTGGCGCTCGGCAAAAACATCAATGGCGAGCCGGTCATCGCCGACCTTGCCAAAATGCCGCATCTGCTCGTCGCTGGCACGACCGGCTCCGGCAAGTCCGTGGCGATCAACACGATGATCCTGTCGCTGGTCTACCGGATGACGCCGAAAGAATGCCGCCTCATCATGATCGATCCGAAAATGCTGGAACTCTCCGTCTATGACGGCATTCCGCATCTTCTCACCCCCGTGGTGACCGATCCGAAGAAGGCCGTCGTGGCGCTGAAATGGACCGTGCGGGAGATGGAAGACCGCTACCGCAAAATGTCCAAGGTCGGCGTGCGCAACATTGACGGCTTCAACCAGCGCATCGCGCTCGCCAAACAGAACGGCGAGAAGCTTTCCCGCACCTTGCAAACCGGCTTTGACCGGGCGACTGGCGAGGCGGTGTATGAGACCGAGATTCTCGATTTGGAATCCATGCCGTTCATCGTCGTCATCATCGACGAGATGGCCGACCTGATGATGGTGGCGGGCAAGGATATTGAAGGCGCGGTGCAGCGCCTGGCGCAGATGGCGCGCGCGGCGGGCATCCATGTCATCATGGCGACGCAGCGCCCCTCGGTCGATGTCATCACCGGCACGATCAAGGCGAACTTCCCGACCCGCATCTCTTTCCAGGTCACCTCCAAGATCGATTCGCGCACCATTCTCGGCGAGCAGGGCGGCGAACAGCTGCTCGGCCAGGGTGACATGCTTTACATGGCCGGCGGTGGCCGCATCCAGCGCGTGCACGGGCCGTTTGTCTCGGACGATGAGGTCGAAAAGATCGTCGCGCATCTGAAGACGCAGGGCGTGCCGGAATATCTGGATTCGATCACCGAAGAGGATGACGAGGACGGCGATGAGGGCGGCGAAGGTGGCGGCGAGGGGAATTTCGACGATTCGGATGATCCGTACGATCAGGCGGTCGCCGTCGTTCTGCGCGACAAGAAGGCGTCCACCTCCTACATCCAGCGCCGCCTCGGCATCGGCTACAACCGCGCCGCTTCACTGATCGAGCGCATGGAAAAGGAGGGCATTGTCGGCCCGTCCAACCATGCGGGCAAGCGCGAGATCCTGGTGCCGACCGAAGAAGATTATTGAGCGGGGGCGGCCACAGTCGCGTCAATTTCAAACGCTATTGAATGCGTCACGAACGGAGAATCGAAACGCCATGAAAACACGGGTTTCCAGACTTGTTTTCGCCCTAACCATCGCCGCCAGCCTGTGCGCCCCCGCCGCCCATGCGGCGAGCCCTGCGGCGCAGAAGATCGCGACGCATTTTTCCAGCGTCCAGACCATGACCGGCGATTTCGTCCAGTTCGGCCCGAAGGGCGAGCAGACCGGCGGCAAGTTCTTTATCGAGCGCCCCGGCAAAATCCGCTTCAACTATGAAAAGCCCTCGCCGATCCGTGTTGTGGCTGATGGCAAATCTGTTGTCATCAATAACAAGAAGCTCGACACCTGGGACATCTATTCGCTCAACAAGACGCCGCTGAAGCTGCTTCTGTCGGAGAAAATTGACCTGTCTGACGGCAAGGTGAAAAACGTCAAGGAAGAGGATGATCTGACCACGATCGTGCTCGGCGACAAGAGCATTTTCGGCGATTCGAAAATCTCCATGATGTTCGACCCGAAAAGCAGCGACCTGCGGCAATGGACCATCACCGATGCCAAGGGCCTCGACACGACCGTGATGATTTTCAATGTCAAGCAGGGCGAGAAGATCGACCCGGCGATCTTCAAGATCGACTATCTGCGCGTCACCGAGGCGAACCAGCGGAAGAAATGATCTCTTTCCTCTCCCTCATCATTCGATAGGGGAGAGGAAAGAGCCGCCCCTTGCGCACGCTTCCCCCGCCTGCCAAAAAGCCGCATGTCCTTCTCCATCGCCACCTGGAACATCAATTCCGTCCGCCTGCGGCAGGGCCTGGTGTGCAAATTCCTCGAGATGCGCCAGCCGGACGTTCTTTGCCTGCAGGAGATCAAATGTCAGGACGGCGAGTTTCCCGCCGACACATTTACGGCTGCGGGATACAAATATCAGGCGGTGCACGGCCAGAAGGCCTATCACGGCGTCGCCATCCTCTCGCGCCATCCGGTTGAAATCGTCGAAAAGCGCAAATTCTGCGAAATCGACGACGCGCGGCATGTGTCGGTGGATGTTAAGCTCAGGAAGGAAACTCTGCGGGTCCATAATTTCTACGTCCCCGCCGGCGGCGACGAGCCGGACGCTTCCATCAATCCGAAATTTGGCCACAAGCTGAAATTCGTCGAAGAAATGCGGGAAGTCGCGGCAGACCGCGCGCCGCATCCGTCCATTTTAGTGGGCGACCTCAACATCGCGCCGCTGGAGCACGATGTCTGGTCGCACAAACAGCTGCTGAAAGTCGTCAGCCACACGCCCATCGAGACGACCAGCTTCGAAGCCATGCGCCGGCACGCCAAATGGACCGACCTGATGCGCGTCCACACGCCGGAGCCGGAAAAGCTCTACACCTGGTGGAGCTACCGCTCAGCCGACTGGACAGTCGCCAACAAAGGCCGGCGCCTCGACCATATCTGGTCAAGCTCTGGCTTTGACGCGCGGCTGAGGGAGATCGAGATATTGCGCGAGGCGCGGGGCTGGGAGCGGACGAGCGACCATGTGCCGGTGATGGCGCGGTTTGGGTAGGTTAGTAAGGACTTAAATGGAGCTTACCCGGGGCTCCCGCGTCCCCCTCCATTCCAGCCGCCAAACCCCGCCCTGCCGCAAATTCTGCACAAGGCCCGGATGAAACGCCGCGAGACACGTCCCGCCTGTGATGGCGCACTGACGGGTAGATGATCCCGATGCCCTCCTCTTCCACCCGCAGCCGTTTCGCCAGCGCCTGCCCCGCCGGATAGGCTGCGGCAATATCCGCGCTGAGGAACGCCCCGCTCTTGAAATCATCCCCGCGCACATCGTGGAACGTGCCAATGAAATCGGCGATCAGCTCGGCATAGTCGGTGACATTCTCATACCGGCCGACCGCCTCCAGCTCGCGGGTGAGGTGATACGCGACTTCGGCGAGCGAGGTTTCCACGGTAAAGCCGCAATACCATGCGCCGCGTTCGTCATCGTTGAAGCGGTTGCCGCCGGGTCTTGTGTAGGTGAAGGCGGCGTTGATGAAGGTGTGGCCGGGAGCGCCGAAGACCAGTTCGCGCGGGTCGAGATCGAACAGGCCGCCCTTCTGCGCCATCAGCCGCCCGCTCGTTGCGCCCTCAAGCTCGGCAAGGTCCTCCAGCGCGCCATGGTTCGCCGCCAGGGCCATGAGCACGGGCTGTTTCAGCCGCCCGGTCGAGATGAGGCGGATGGTGCTTTTCTGGATAATGTCTGTTTTGGGCGGCAGCGCGCTCAAAGCCCGCCCCGCAGCGCGTCAATATGGCGGCGCACGAGGAGCAGCGAGGGAATGCCGCCTTCTGTCATGACATCGAGCGGGCGGCGTCCGGCATAAAGCGGGCCTTTATTCGGCAGGCTCACCCATTCGTCGGCGAGCTTTTCGGAAAACATGAGCCGCAAGCCTTTGAACAAGCCGACAAGCGCGCTTATCCGCGTCAGCGTGTCCTGTGACAGCGCGCCGGACCATTGTCCCTTTTTCATGCGGAACCAAGTGCGCTCCGACACATCGCCAAGCAGGGCGCATGTCTGTTCCGTCGTCAGCTGCCAAATATCGGAAAGCCTCACCGCGCCCGCCACCGCCGCAGGCGTAAGCCGCTGCCGCGCACTGACATCGGCGAGATTGGCGGGGATTGCGGATATTTCGGCGCCGCGGGGCGCGTATGCCACGTTCATCGGAATTCCTCCTATCTGGCAGGATATATACTGCCAATTGGCAGGAAATGCAATGGGTCAGTCCAAAAAGCTCGGCCCCAGCCGTCCCACCTTCTCCACCAGCCCATGCAAATCCGCCGCCACCTTCTTATGAAGCGACAGGGCGACATCTGGATATTCGCCCAGAACCCGCATGAAGGCGGCGCGGCTTATGCGGATGGCTTCGGATTCGGTTGTCGCCGTCGCGTGGCAGGGGCGGCGGCCCGGCGCGATCATGGCGAGCTCTCCGAGCAGCGCGCCGCGCTTGTAATGGCCGTGCGATTTGCGTCCGGACTCCGTGTCGGAATGCAGCTCAATGTCGCCGGAGGCGATGATGAAGCCGCAGTCGGCGACCTGGCTCTCGCGGAAGAGATCGCGCCCGGCGCGCAGGGCCAGATGTTCCGAGCCAAACGCCAAAAGCCGCAGATGCTCGGGCGCAAAGCCCTGAAACAGCGAGACTTTTGCAAACAGCTGGATGTCGTCGTCGATTGCCATGATCCCCCGATATCACGGAACGAGTTTGTAGCCTCCGCTTTCTGTCACAAGTATTTCCGCTTTGGAAGGATCGCGTTCGATCTTCTGGCGAAGGCGGTAAACGTGCGTTTCGAGCGTGTGTGTGGTGACGCCGGAATTATAGCCCCAGACTTCTTCCAGAAGCGTGTCGCGGGAGATGACCTTGTCACCGGCGCGGTAGAGATATTTGATGATCGAGGCCTCTTTCTCGGTGAGGCGGATTTTCGAGTTCTTTTTGTCGATCAAAAGCTTCTGGCTGGGGCGGAACGAGTAGGGCCCGACGGTGAAGGTCACATCCTCGGAATTCTCGTGCTGGCGCAGCTGCGCGCGGATGCGCGCGAGCAGCACGGCGAAGCGGAACGGCTTGGTGACATAGTCATTGGCCCCGGCTTCGAGACCCAGAATCGTGTCGGAATCCGTGTCGTGGCCGGTCAGCATGATGATCGGCGACTTGAAGCCGCCCTTGCGCAGGATTTTCACCGCCTCGCGCCCGTCCATATCCGGCAGGCCGACATCCATGATCATCAGGTCGACCGTTCCGGCGCGCGCGGTCTGCACGCCTTTTGTGGCGGTTTCCTCGGCGGTGATGACAAACTCCTCATAAAGCTGCAATTGCTCCACCAGCGTGTTGCGGAGGTCGGCATCGTCCTCGACGATCAGAATGCTGCGGGCAGCCATGGGGGCCTCTTGGATCTATTTCGGGTAAGAAGAATACGCTTGAAACGCATGTGCGGAAAGACAAGGCTTTGATTCGTGGTTATTTAAGTGAATCATGGGGTTGGTCGGAAAACAAGGCAATGGGCACAGACACGATTATCCGTAACATCAGTGTGAGGCCAAAACCGGGCAACAAGAGCCAAGGCCTCCTGTCCATCGGCGGGCGCGTCCATGTCTGCGCGCTGGGAAAAGGCGGCATCAGGGCGCTGAAGCGCGAAGGCGACGGCGGCACACCGCTGGCGCGGATGCGGCTGCTCTCCGCTTATGTGCGGATGGATCATGTCGCAGCGCGGGCGACGCTTCTGCCCATTGCGCGCATTTCGCCCAATCTCGGCTGGTGCGAAGTGCCTGGCGACCGGAACTATAACCGTCCTGTGCGTCTGCCCTATTCGGCCAGTCATGAGACCATGCGCCGCAGCGACCCGCTCTATGACATTGCCATCGTCATGGATTGGAACATCATCCCAAGACGCCGCAACGGCGGCAGCGCCATCTTCTTCCACGTGGCCCGCCCCGGCCTGACCCCCACAGAAGGCTGCGTGGCGCTGCCGGGCGATGTGATGCGGCGGCTTTTGCCGAGGCTGTCGGCGCGGACGGTGCTGACGGTGCGGCGGTGAGAGTGAGGCATTGCCACTACCGAAACCGCCAAACGGTTGTGCGTTTCACATCCGCGTCTTCCAGCGCGCGAGTGACCGGCACTTCATAGATGGCCTGCCTTTCAAGCCGCTGCTTCGGCAGATAGGCGCGTCCCGGATCGCCGATGAGAATGTCAACGCCGCGCGCCGCCAAGGTCTCGAACCAGGGGATAAGGTCCATGGCAAACTGCCGGTCATAAAACACGTCGCCGGCCAGCAGCACCTGCCCATCCTGCGTGGAGCCGATCAGGTTTGCGCGCAGCGGCGTGACCGTCACATCGTTCAGCGCCGCATTGATGGTGGCCGCTTCGAAGGCATGGGGATCAATGTCGGCACATGTGACCGCGTTGGCCCCCGCCATCATGGCGGCGATGCCGACGAGGCCGGAGCCGGAGGCGAAATCCAGAACTTTCTTATCGCGCACGATGCCGGGATTATCCAGCACATACCGCGCCAGCCCCTGGCCGCCCGCCCAGGCGAAGGCCCAGAAGGGCGGCGGCAGGCCGGATTCCGCAAGCTGCTCTTCTGTCTTGTGCCACAGGTCATGCGCCTCATCGGCCAGATGCAGCCGAACTTCCGGCACATGCGGCGGGGAATTGATGGTCGTGTTTTCGAGGATGAAACGGCGCGCTTCCAAGCTCATTTCGGCGCAGGCACAAGCCCGCCCATGCGGCAGACCTCCACCCATTCGTCCTCCGTCACCGGCTGCACAGAGAGCCGGGTCGAAACGACCAGATACATTTTGTCGAGTTTTGGATTCGCCTTGCATTCATTGCGCGTCACGGCTTTCGGAAAATCCATGACGGCGCGGATATCGACGCAGTCCCAGCGCGGATCGTCCGGCGCTGTCGAATCCGGATGCGACAGGGCGCAGACTTCGGCGATGCCCACAACTTCGAGGCCGATATTGGAATGGTAGTAGAAAGGCTTTGTCGCCGATTTTCATCTGCCGCATATTGTTGCGGGCGAGATAATTGCGGATGCCGTGCCACTCGACGCCCTTCTTGCCGTCCTTCTTCAGATCATCGAACGAATAGACATCCGGCTCGGATTTCATCAGCCAGTAGGCCATCATGCCGTCTCCGGGTTTTTGATGACCCAGTTCCACGGCCTGATATCGACCGAGGCGAAGAGGCCGGCTGCGGCATAGGGGTCTTTGGCGGCAAGCGCCTCGGCGGCGTCCAGATCGTCGGCTTCGATGATGACGAGCGAGCCGGACGGCTTGCCATCGCCGCCCAGAAACGGGCCTGCGGCTTTAGTTCCCGCGCCAAGACTTTCGAGCCAGGCCAGATGGGCGGGGCGGTTGTCGAGTCGAACCTGCAGATGGCCGGGCTTGTCGGTGCAGATCAGGGCAAAGAGCATGGTCGGATTCCGTTGATGGTCTTTGAAGGATAGGTGATTGAGCGCGGGGTTCAAGCGGTTTCGGACTTGAGCGGCCGCATCAGAAGAGAAGCGACGGCCTCGCCGATTGTGGCCTTGCCTTCAAGGATCGCCGCAGCGGCCATGGTGATCGGCGCGTCAATGCCGCGTTCCTGGGCTATCTTTGCGGCGATGAAGGCGGTGGCGACGCCTTCGGCGAGCGGACGGTTCTCAAGGCTTTCGCCCCGGCCCAGCGCCAGCCCATATGAGAAATTACGCGACTGCGGCGAGGAGCAGGTGAGGATGAGATCACCAAGGCCGGAAAGGCCGAGCGGCGTTTCAGGCCGCGCGCCAAAGCTCTCGGCAAGGCGGCGCAGCTCGACAAAGCCGCGCGTAATTAGATGCCGCTTCGGCGCTGGCCCCCAAGCCGCGGCCCGCGCGCCGCGCCGACGGCGATGGCGAGCACATTCTTCAACGCGCCGCCCACTTCAACACCGGTCACATCGGTTGTGGTGTAGCAGCGGAAGGAGGCGCTGGAGAGAGATGATGCGATTGCCGACGCCATGATCTCATCTTCAGCCGCCACCGTCACCGCCGTGGGCAGGCCACGCGCCACATCGAGCGCAAAGCTGGGACCGGACAGGACGGCGATGGGATTTTGTGGAAGAATTTCGGCGGTCACCTGTGACAGCAGTTTCCCGGACGCGCGCTCGATGCCTTTGGCGCACAGGACAAGCGGCACATTTGCGGGGATCGCCGGAGCCAGCTGTTCCAGCGCCGGCCTCAGGCTCTGCGCTGGGATGACGGCCAGAATCATGGACGCGCCTCGCATGACCGTGTCCGCGTCCGTGCCCGCGCTGATCTTAACGTCAAATTTCGCGCCGGGAAGAAAGGCCGGATTTTCGCTGCGCGCGTTGACCGCCTCGACCGTGTCCGCATCGCGCGCCCAGAGCCGCGCATCATGGCCGACCCTTGCGGCGGTCAGCGCCAGGGCCGTGCCCCATGCCCCGCCGCCCAGAATGGCAATTCTGCTCATACCTTGGCTCCCTTCCGGCCGAATCCGTAGAGGGAGGCCGACACTTCATCAAGTGGCCAGCGCGGGCGGATCGGCGTGTCGAACAAGTATTGCGGGCCAAGCGCCAGCCTCTCAGCGCCAGCCCATGCGATCATCGCGGCATTGTCGGTGCAGAGCGCCGACGGCGGCGCAACAAAGAGAAAGCCGTGGCTTACGCTTGAGGATTTAAGTGCAGTGCGCAGCCGCTTGTTGGCGGCAACGCCGCCGGCAACGACGAGTGCTGGATTGGCCATATCCGGGAAGCGCTCTTTGAACTTGGCAAGCGAGCGCGACACGCGGTCGTTCAAAGTGTCGGCGACCGCCTCCTGAAACGAGGCGGCGAGGTCGCAGACATCCTGTCCGCTCAACGGGGAGGCGTCCTCCGCGGCATGGCGCACGGCGGTCTTCAGGCCGGAGAACGAGAAGTCGAGACGCTTGTCGCCCATCAGCGGGCGCGGCAGGGCAAAGCGCGCGCCGTCGCCCTTGGCGGCGGCCTTCTCCACTTCCGGCCCGCCGGGAAAGGGCAGGCCGAGGAGCTTTGCCGTCTTGTCAAACGCCTCGCCGAGCGCGTCGTCAATGGTGCTCGCCCAGCGCTCATACCGGCCGACGCCGGAAACCAGCAGGATTTGCGTATGGCCGCCGGAGACGAGGAGCAGCAGGTAGGGAAAGGCGAGATTGTCCGTCAGCCGCGCCGTGAGCGCATGGCCTTCGAGATGGTTGATCGCAAGGAACGGCTTGCCCGTCGCGGCGGCGATGGCCCTGCCGGTCATGTTGCCGACGATCAGCCCGCCAATCAGGCCGGGTCCGGTGGTCGCGGCGATGGCGTCCACTTCGCCGAGAGTCACGCCCGCTTGTTCAAGCGCCGCCTCCATGATCCCATCCAGCAGCTCGACATGCGCCCGCGCTGCGATTTCCGGGACAACACCGCCGAATGGCGCGTGTTCATCCACTTGGCTGCGGATGACATTGGACAGAATGCGGCCCGCGCCATCGGCGGCGCGTTCCACCACAGCGGCGGCGGTTTCGTCGCAGCTGGTTTCAATGCCGAGGATGCGCAGGATGTGTGGCAAGTTCTGTATGTTCGTCCTATAAGGCCCGCGGTTTGGCAGGCGGCCCGTTTCGGGCTTCCGCTATCATGGACGGACGGGAATGCAAACGCCGCTTGGACAGGGCATCATCAGAATCGGCACGCGCGGCAGCGCGCTGGCTTTGGCGCAGGCGCATGAGACAAGAGCGCGGCTGATGGCGGCGCATGGGCTGGCGGAGGACGCTTTCGACATTGAAGTCATTTCGACTTCCGGCGACCGCATTCAGGACCGGCCGCTTGTCCGAAGTCGGCGGCAAAGGGCTGTTCACCAAGGAAATTGAAGAGGCCCTGCTTGAAGGGCGCATTGATTTTGCGGTGCATTCTTCCAAAGACATGCCGACGCATCTGCCGGACGGGCTGGAGCTTTCGGCTTTTCTGGAGCGTGAGGACGCCCGCGACGCGTTTGTCGGGCGCGGGGCAAAGCCGCTCATTGATGTGCCGCAGGGAGCGACAATCGGCTCCTCCTCGCTGCGGCGGCAGGCGCTCATCAAGCGCATGCGGCCTGACCTCAAAATTGTGATGTTCCGCGGCAATGTGCCGACGCGGCTGCGCAAGGTGGAGGAGGGGCAGGTGGACGGGACCATTCTCGCCTATGCTGGCCTAAAGCGGCTTGGCTTGCAAAACGCTGTCACTGAGCTCCTGCCGCTCGGCACATTTCCGCCCGCGCCAGGGCAGGGCGCAATTGGCATTGAGACGCGGATCGGCGACATGCGCATGGCCGCGCTGCTTGCACCCATCAATCATGCGGAAACCGCTGCCGCGCTTGCCTGCGAGCGGGCGTTTCTGGCGGTGCTGGATGGTTCATGCCGCACGCCGATTGCGGGATATGCGAAAATAAGCGGCGCAAATCTTGATTTTCACGGCATGGTTCTAACGCCGGATGGCGTGTCAATGCACGAGCTTCGCAGCTCCGGGCCAGCAAATGACTCAGCCAAAATTGGCCGCGAGGCCGGCAAGGCTGTCAGAGCTGCAGCCGGGCCGGATTTCTTCACGGACTGGCAGTGAAGCCGCGCGTGCTTGTCACAAGGCCGGAGCCCGGCGCGTCGCGCACAGCGGCGCGGCTGGCGGCGGCGGGGTTTGAGCCGGTCGTGCTGCCGCTGACGCGCATTGTGTCGCTGGACTTCACGCTGCCGGACGGCCCGTTCGATGCGGTAGTTGTGACCAGCGCGCAGTCGCTGAAGGCAGTGAGGCCGGAGCCCATCCTTCACCTCCCGGTTTTTGCAGTTGGTGAAACGACGGCGGAGTCCGCTAAAAACTCCGGGTTTCGAAGGGTGATGACCGCTGGCGGGAGTCTCGAATCAATCGCCGCGCTTGTGAGGGAATCGGCAAGACCTGCGGCGCGGCTGCTTTATCTGTGCGGCAAGGTGCGGCGGCCGGAGCTTGAAGCGGCGCTGGGCGCAGCGGGGTTTCATCTGAGCGCTGTTGAGACCTATGACGCCGTTCCCGTTGCTTATTCAAAAGAAGTGCTTTCCGCGCGACTTGGGCGAATGACTTTTGACGCCGTGACGCTGATGTCGTCGCAGGCGGCTGAGCTGTTTTCTGCGATGGGACAAGACGACAATCTTCCCCCCTTGTTCGCGAGCAGTGAAATTGTCTGTTTCTCGCCGAGAATTGCGAAGGTTCTCTATCAGTATGGCGTTTGGAAACTCAATGTGACCAAGGAGGCCACCGAAGCATCGCTGCTTGAGCTTTTGTCACAGAAGTTTCCGCGCAGCTGAAGCCCAAATGCAAAGCGCCCGCCTGGAGAGGCGGGCGCGGCTCGGTTATCGTTTGCCTTTCGGCGGGAATTACTGCGCGGCTTTGCGGGCCACGGCGCGGATGTCCGCACGGGCGATGCCGAGGTCGGCGAGGTTCCGGTTCGACAGGCCAGAGAGCTCGGCCACTGCGTTGCGGTAATTGCGCCAGTTGTTGTACGACTTGACTACGTTCATTTTGTTTCTCCTTTCGAGAACTCATCAATCAGTTCTTTTCCTGACCGATCACGCTGAGATAGGCGCATTCAATCGATTTAGCCAGATCGGATTGTGCAGTGCAGCAATGCACAGAATGCAATGGTTAGTAAATTGATCTGCGCAGACGTTCCTCGACAATCCGCTAGGGTCAAAACAAACTTGCCTTTGCCGCCGCGCCTTTCGGCATGTTAATGCCTTACTTATGCATATAAGCGCAGGCATGCATCCGAATCCCTGCAGAGGTGGTCATGGCAAGCTCCGGCACTCCCCGTCATTCAAAAAAGAACAGCCCTGGCGTGACTATTGAGCTAGCGCCTGCGGATGTGACATCGGTTTCCGATGAATTGGATGTCAAGGATATCGAAGCCGACGACATTCAAGCTGAGCCGTCCGCCGCCGCAGAAGCGCCGCAGGCCGAAGAGACTGCACAGGAAGTGCGGCCCAGTCCCGCTGCGACGGCGGCCCCGGCACGCGGACTTTCCAGTTTGACCGGCGGCTTGATCGGCGGGGCGCTGGCGCTTGCCGCCGGGGCGGGGCTGCAATGGGGCGGCCTTCTTCCAACTTTCGGAAGCGATGCGGAGATTGCGGCGCTGCGCCGGGAGATCGCTGTCCTTTCGGAAAAGTCTGGCGCGCCCGCCATTGATTCAGCTGTGATCGACGGGCTGAAGTCCGGGCAGGAAGCGGTGATGAAGGAAGTCGAGACGCTTGGCGCGGATCTTTCCGCCGCCAAAGAAACGCAGAAATCACTTTCCGATGAAGTTGCCGCGCTCAAGTCATCCGGCGGCGCGCCGGGCGGCGATTCATCTGCATTGACGGAGAAGCTGGCGGCGCTCGAGACGCGGCTGAACTCCCTTAGCGGCAATGACGCGTCCGCGCGGCTTGCAGACATGCAGGCGCAGATCGCCGCGCTGAAGCAGAGCGCGGGCAATGAGACCGGCGCGTCGAATGTGGCGCAGGCGATCGCCGCCGCCGGACTGAAGGCGGCGATTGACCGGGGCGGGTCGTTCGCCAGCGAGCTTGAGACTTTTGCAACCGTCGCGCCCGCCTCGCCGGAGCTTGAGCAGCTGAAAAACCTTGCCGCCGCCGGCGTTCCCTCCAAAGTCGGACCTGTCGGCGGAATTTGGCGGCGTTGCCGATGCGATGCTGGCTGCAACGCAGGTTGTTGACCCCAATGCCGGACTTTTTGACCGGCTTGACCGCCAGCGCCAAGAGCCTTGTGCGCAGCCGCCCGGTCGGCGTGATTGAGGGCGATTCGCCGGAGGCGCTGGTGGCGCGGATGGAGGTGGCGGTCAGCAAGGGCGACCTTGACGCGGCGCTGGCGGAGGCGGGGAAACTGCCCGATGCGGCGCGGGCGGCGGGGATTGACTATATCGGCCGGCTGACGGCGCGGCGCGACACGGATGCGCTGGTGACGCGTGCGCTCACATCCGCGCTCAGCGCCGCAGGAGCCGCAAAATGATCCGCATTCTGGGGTTTGTGCTTCTGGTCTTTGCGCTCGCCGCCGGGTTC
The DNA here is from genome assembly GCA_963802455.1 of uncultured Alphaproteobacteria bacterium. GTDB lineage: Bacteria > Pseudomonadota > Alphaproteobacteria > Rhizobiales > Rhizobiaceae > JANOYJ01. The sequence continues at coordinate 133,204 of CAWDIY010000003.1, forward strand.
GCCTGGCTCGCCGACCGGCCGGGCGATCTGGTCGTCACCTGGCAGGGCATGCGCCATGAAGTTTCGCTGCTGGCTGCGGCAGTGGCGCTGGCGGTGTTGATTGCTTCGGTCATGCTCACATGGTGGCTCGTCAAGAACATCTTCCGTTCGCCAATTCTCATCCAGCGTCATTTCCGCGCCCGCAAACGCGACCGCGCCTATCAGTCGATCTCGACCGGCATGATCGCGGCGGGTGCAGGTGACGCAGATCTTGCCCGGCGCATGACCAAGCAGGCGGCAAAGCTTTTGAGTGCCGATCAGGAACCGCTGATCAAGCTGCTTGACGCGCAGGCGGCGGTGCTGGAGCGGCGCAACGATGATGCGCGGGTCATGTTTGAAGATATGTCAAACGATCCTGAAACGCGGCTGCTTGGGCTGCGCGGCCTTTATATGGAGGCCGAGCGGGCGGGTCAGCGCGAGGCGGCGCGGCAATTTGCGCTGCGCGCCGCCGAGCTTGCGCCGCAGCTGCAATGGGCGTCGAACGTGGCGATGGAAGAGCGGCTGCTGAACGCGGATTTCGACGGGGCGGTCAAGCTTCTGGATGGTCAGAAAAACAGCGTGGCGGTCAGCAAAGACTTGGACAAGCGCCGCCGCGCCGTGCTTCTGGCCGGCAAAGCCATGGCGGTGTTTGACCGCGATCCGGCGGGCGCAAAGGCAGCGTCCATGGAGGCTAACCGGCTTGCGCCCGATCTTGTTCCCGCAGCCGTGATGCTGGCGAAATGCCTTTTCAAGAACGGCGATCTGCGCAAAGGCTCCGGCGTCATCGAGGCGGCGTGGAAAATCACGCCGCATCCGGAACTGGCGGAAATCTATGCCAGCGCGCGTCTCGGCGACACCGCGCCGGACCGGCTTAAACGCGTTCGCAAACTGACCAGCGTCAACTCGATCCACCCCGACGCGCATCTGGCGCTGGCCCGCGCATTGTTCGACGCCAAGCAATTTGCCGAGGCGCGGCGCGAGGCGGAGGCGGCGCTGACGCTCAAGCCAAGTGAAGGCACGTATCTTCTGCTTGCCGATATCGAGCAGGCCGAAAGCGGCAGCCAGGGCAAGGTCAAGGCTTGGCTCTCCAAGGCAGTGCGCGCCGAGCCTGATCCGGCTTGGACCGCCGATGGCATGGTTTCCGCCACTTGGGCGCCGATGTCGCCGGTCACGGGCAGGCTTGACGCCTTTGAATGGAAGCCGCCGATGGGCCGTGTTCAGGCCCTTATCGAGCAGGACGTGATTGAACCGGAAATGATTGACGAAGCTCCCGCGCCAGCGTCTGCGCCGTCTTCGCCTATTCCCGCCGCGGCCGAGGCCGCTTTTGTTGAAACCGCGCCGCATTCGCTGCCGACCGCCACGGACAGAATGCAATCGCCGCCGGATGATCCGGGTGTGAAGGCGGAATATTTGAACACCAGACCTAAATCCAAATTCAGGCTGTTTTGACATGTTTGAGAAGTTTCTTGCATTTTTGGAGGGCATGGGCGGCGGCTCTGGCGGCGCCGCGCCGCCTGACGCCAATGACCCGCGCGTTGCCGCTGCGGCGCTGCTGTTTTGCGTGATGGATGCGGACGGCACGCGGCTTGACGTTGAAAAAGAAGCGCTCAGCCGCGAGCTCGCCGATTATTTTGGAGATGAAGGGCAGGCGCTTCAGGAAGTTTTGACGGCAGGCGAGGAAGCCGAGGGCGGAGCGGTTGACCTTTATCAGTTCACCAGCGTGCTCCTGCGTGATCTGGATGAGCCGCGCCGGCTGGAATTTGTCGAAGCGGTTTGGGAAGTGGTCTATGCCGATAATGAGCTGCATGAGCTGGAGGACAATATGGTCTGGCGCATGTGCGAGCTTTTGGGCGTTTCGACCCGCGACAGGGTGCTGTTGAAAAAGAAGGTTGCGGCGCGGGTCACCGCTTAAAGCACGGCGGCCTTTTCAAGGCTGCGCATCCTGCGCAGCGCCGGGAACTGCCACGCCCATATCGCTGCCACGGCAATCGCGCCGACGCCGCCGAAAACGACCGCGCCGACCGGCCCTATCCAGGAAGCCATCATGCCGGCGCGGAACTCGCCCAGCTCGTTCGACGCGCCGATGAAGACGCCGTTGACGGCGTTGACGCGGCCGCGCACCTCGTCCGGCGTCCAGAGCTGGATGAGGATTTCGCGCACATAGACGCTGACCATGTCCGCCGCGCCGAACAGCGCCAGCGCCAGGATGGAGAGCCAGGCCGCCGTCGAGACGCCGAACACAATCATGAAACAGCCGAACAGCGCCACGCCCGCGAACATCAGCTTGCCGGCATGGTCCTTGATCGGGTGGCCGGAGAGCCAGATGGCGGCAAGGATCGCGCCGACGCCGGGGGCGGAGCGCAGCAAGCCGAGACCCCAGGGGCCGACCTCAAGAATATCGCGGGCGAAGACCGGCAGGAGCGCCACCGCGCCGCCGAGCAGCACGGCGAACATGTCGAGCGAGATGGCGCCGAAGACGATTTTTTCGCTCCAGACATAGCGGAAGCCGCCGAGTATGTCGTCAAGCGCGTGTCCGCCGAGCTTCGGCCGTTCGGCGGGTTTTGGGATGGCGAAGGTGTAGGCGGCGGCAATGGCGATCAACACCGCCGCCGTGCCATAGGCCGCCTCCGGCGAAATGCCGTAAAGAAGACCGCCCAGCACCGGCCCGGTGACCGAACCGATCTGCCAGCAGGTCGTCGCCCAGGAGATGGCGTTGGCGAAGTCCCTCTGCGGCACCAGGCTGACGATGAGCGAGGATGAGGCGGGGCCGACAAAGGCGCGGGCGACGCCGAGGCCGACCAGCAGCGCAAACACCGGCGCGGGCGAATTGAGCCCGCGCATGGTGAGGAACAACAGGGCCATTGTGCAGACCAGCTCAATGATCTGGCTCACGCCCATCACCATGCGCCGCCCGAACATGTCCGCCGCCGCGCCGGTGACCAGAACCAGCGCCAGCGCCGGGAGGAACTGCGTCAGGCCGATCAGGCCAAGGTCAAACGGATCTCGTGTCAGATCATAAATCTGCCAGCCGACGGCAACCGAGACGATCTGCACCGCCAGCGTGTTGAGAAGGCGCTGAATCCAGTAGCGCGTGAAAGCCGAATGGCGGAACGCGGCATAGCGGTCGGCGGGAGCCGATGGGGCGGCGGGGGAGGACATGGGGGGCCTTGGCGGGGAGGGATTCGGGAGATGAAGGCAGGGTAGCGGCGGGGAGGTCGTTTGTCACCCCGGCGCCCGCGAAATCATCTTACCGCTTCCGCGCCATGGTCAGCCCGTCGCAGATCGGGGTCATGACGAAATCGACCCGCTCATCCGCCGCGATTTTCGCGTTCAGCGCCTTCAGCGCCGACGTGTCCGGGTCATTGGCGGACGCATCCGCCACTTTGCCGTCCCACAGCACATTGTCGATCAGCATCAGCCCGCCCTGCCGCAGCAGTTTCAGCCCGCCCTCATAGTAGGCGTCATAAGAACTTTTGTCGGCGTCGATGAACATCATGTCGAAGCTTCCGGCCCCGCCCTCCAACAGCAGCGCGGCAATAGTGTCAGCGCCCGGCCCCAGCCGCAGCTCAATCCGCCCGTCAACGCCCGCGCGTTTCCAATAGCGCCGCGCGACATTGGTCCATTCCTCGCTCATATCGGCGGCGATGATATGGGCATCGCCCGCCAGCGCCATGGCGAGAGACGAATAGCCTGTGAAGGTGCCGATCTCCAAAATGCGTTTGGGGTTGGTCAACTTCACAAGCATGGCCATGAACGCGCCCTGCTCCGGGCCGATCTGCATGGAAAAGATTCCGCCGAGCTTCTCCGTCTCGGCGCGCAGCTCTAGCAGGATGGCGGGTTCGCGGAAGGCGACGGATTCGTAGTAGCGGTAGAGTTGGTCGCTGAGACCGATTGACCTGTTTGACAATTTTTCCTCGCTTGCTTGGTTATCCAAATTCAAACGGACCCGGCGCAGTCATGATTGTCCGCTTCTAGCCGGCGCTCGGATGCGAAGTCAGCTTCACGCCGAGCGCCTTCATGACCCCAAGCAGTGTGGTCAGCTGCGGGTCGCCTTGCGGGCTCAGCGCTTTGTAAAGCGATGAGCGCGTGACGCCGGCCTGCTTTGCGACATTGGCCATGCCCCGGGCGCGGGCGACAGTGCCGAGCGCGGCGGCGATATAACCGGCGTTACCGGTTTCAAGTGCGTCGGCGATGAGTTTTTCCTGAGATTCAAGATCAGGAAAAAACTCTGCCGCATCAGAAGGAACAGTTTCTAAGGCCATGGATTTCATTCCTTCAACTCACGAGCCATCGCTTTCGCGGACGCGATGTCCTTAGTCTGGGTTTTCTTGTTCCCGCCGCAGAGAAGGACAATCAGAACCTTGCCGCGCCGAACAAGATAGACCCGTTAGCCGGGTCCGAAATGTATGCGAAGTACTGACACTCCTTCGCCAACCGGCGCTGCGTCGCCAAACAGTCCGCCATGCAGGCGCAGAATGCGGTCGGCAATCCGCTTTGCTGCCTCCCTGTCGGAAAGATTCTGCATCCAGGATTTGACTGCCGCAGTTTGGCGCACTTCCGCCATGTGTTTCTTATAGGATACAATATTGGGTCTTGTCAATCAGGACATGCAGTCAAGTCGCTATTTTGCCTGATACATCGTGCTGCGCTCGCCCAAATACCCATCCCATGCAAACCAAAACGCCAGATGCCCGGCGATGCGGTCCAACCTTTCGCCGCTTGGGCCGACAATCGCGTCTTCGGTCACCTGCCAGATTTCCCCGCCGCTCTTCACGCTCGTCCCGTCTTTGCCGACGCTGAATTTGTTTGCGCCGCGCTCATAAGCGCGCACGGTGCGGGTGCCGGCGTCGCCGATGAGGACGATGGGGCGCTTGGCGAAGGCGTCGTTGATGACCTTCTCCTTCTCAAAGGCCGCCAGCGGCCAGGCCCTTGCGACGTCCAGCTCGCGGATGCCGAAGACATAGTCTTTGCGCTTGACCTTGCTCTCATCGCGCACGAAGGCGGGGAACATCAGCTCGGCGCTGGCGAAGTATTCGGCGTAAACGACGCCCGTGCCATAGTCGCGCTTGAAGCCGGTGTCCAAGGACAGGACTTTGGTGTCCGGATTTGCCGCGCGCCAGGCTTTCCATGTGGTGATGGTGACGGGCCGTATTTTCAATTTGATGCCGGAATTCACCAACGGTCCGGAGACCGGCTCACCGGTGAACTGGTTCCAGAGAGAGTCGGTCTCGCGGTCGAACATCAGCTTGTTGGAGCGGTAGAGGAAGCCGGACGAGCCGAACACAAGCGGCTTGCTGCGGCCTTCGACCTGCGTTTCAAACAGGATGCCGGCGCTGCACAGGGTGCAGTAGGCGAGCGCGACCGGCACGCCGCCGATTGTCTCGTTGAACATTTCATGCCAGCCCATGATGCGCAGGGGATAGGCGCGGACATCGCCGTTGATCGAGACTCCGAACACGGGATCGCTGTCTTTGAGGTAATCCGCCTCGCCCGCTTTGATGAGTTTCGGATTGTCGAGAGAGGGTATGCCGTCAACCTGAACGCCGCCCCAGACCACTTCCTCAAGGCGGATTTTCATCTTCTGTGACCTGCCTTTGCCAAGAAAGCGCATGAAGGCGGGGTCGATGCGGTTCAACACGTCGAGCTTGAAGGCTTCAAAGGTTTCGTTGGGCTTCACCTCGGGATGCACCTCCTGCCAAAGCATGGCGTCGTTCCAGTCATTGATCCGCGTGTCCGTCAGCCGCGACAGACTTTCCAGAATCCGCTGATCACCCCGGTAGCGCGAAGAGACGATGAGGGAGGGGATGATGTCCTTATTCCCGCGCGCCTCCAGCTTCTGCAGCGCGTCCTCCATCTGGTCTTCCGAGCCGAACAGAATGGTGCGGCTGAGGTCGCCGATTTCCCGGGGAGACAATTCCGCGGCAATGGCGGCCGGCGCCGCGAGGACTAGGCACAAAAGGGCAGTCAAAAGGGCGCGCCTGCGCATGGCAATCCTCCAACATGAAAGCCTTGGCTAACACAGGCTTGAGCGCCGAAGAACCGCTTCACAAAGAGTTGCAGATCAGCCAACAGGCGCTCACGCGGACGGCATTCAAGGATTGGCGGCAGCGCAGCCAGTCCGTCACGCGGCATCTGGGTCATGGCGGTTGATTCATGATGCCACTTCGGCTTAGCTTCGAACGGCACGAGCAAACCGGGAGCAACCAATGACAAACATCGCCCTGTTCGGCGCAGGCGGCAAAATGGGCTGCCGCCTGTCAAAGAACCTGATCGGTTCAAAATTCTCCGTGCACCATGTGGAAGTCAGCGAGGCCGGCAAGGCGCGGCTCGCGGCCGAGCTTGGGATAACGCCGGTTGACCAGTCGGCGGCGCTGGACGGCGCGGATGTTGTGATCCTCGCGGTGCCGGACACGGCAATCGGCAAGGTTGCAACATCGATTTCGCCGCAGTTGAAGGCAGGGACCATGGTGGTCGTGCTCGACGCAGCCGCGCCCTTCGCCGGGCATCTGCCGGACCGCAAAGACCTCACCTACTTCGTCACCCATCCCTGCCATCCGCCAATTTACAATGATGAGACCGACATGGCGGCCAAGCGCGACTTTTTCGGCGGCGTCGCGGCGAAGCAGCACATTGTCTGCGCGCTGATGCAAGGGCCTGAGGCGGCCTATGGGCTCGGCGAGGAAATTGCAAAAACCATTTGGGCGCCCGTCATGCGCTCGCACCGGCTGACGGTCGAACAGATTGCGCTGCTGGAGCCCGGACTTGCCGAAACGCTGTGTGGCTCGCTTTTGACGGTGATGCGCGAGGCGATGGACGAGGTGATTGCGCGCGGCGTACCGGCTCAGGCGGCGCGCGACTTTCTCCTTGGCCATATGAATGTGATGGGCGCGGTGTTGTTCAAGGAGATTGACGGCGTGTTTTCCGACGCCTGCAACAAGGCCATTGAATTCGGCAAGCCTGCCCTGATGCGCGACGACTGGAAGCGGATATTTGAACCGCAGGAGATCGCCGACAGCATCAGGCGCATCACCTGATCCGGTGCGGAGGCCGAAATGCCGGACCTGAAGGGCGCGCTGATCGGCTGCGGCTTCTTTGCCGTCAACCAGATGTATGCGTGGCGCGACGCCGAAGGCGCGGAAATCAACGCCGTCTGCGACAGCAATCCGGAGCGGCTGAAAATTGTCGGCGATCAGTTCGGCATCGAGCGCCGATATGCGGACGCCGGTGCGCTGTTCGCTGACGGCGGCTTTGATTTTGTGGACATCGCCACAACGGTGCAAAGCCATCTGCCGCTGGTGACAATGGCCGCCGCGCACGGCGTGCCGGTCATCTGCCAGAAGCCGTTTGCACTCAACATCGCCGATGCCAAAGCCATGGTGGAATCCTGCCGCGCCGCAAACGTGCCGCTGATGGTGCATGAAAATTTCCGCTTTCAGTCGCCGATTGAGGCTGTGAGAAAAGTTTTGGAAGAAGGGGAAATTGGCATCCCATTCTGGGGCCGGTTCTCGTTCCGCTCGGGCTACGATGTTTTCTCGGGCCAGCCGTACCTCGCCAAAGGAGAGCGCTTCATCATTGAGGATCTCGGCATTCATGTGCTCGACATCGCGCGCTGCATGCTGGGCGATGTGACAAGCCTCACCGCGCGGACCAAGCGCGTCAATCCGGCGATAGCGGGCGAGGATGTCGCCACCATTCTGCTGGACCATGAAAGCGGCGCAACGTCGATTGTCGACTGCTGCTACGCGACAAAGCTTTCGAAAGAGCCCGTTCCCGGAAACGCTGATCGAACTGGACGGGACCCTTGGAACCATCCGCCTGTGTCAAGGCTATCGGCTCGAAGTGAACGGCAGGGACGGCCATCGGATTGAAGACGTGTCGCCGCCGCTGCTGCCATGGGCGTCGCGGCCCTGGCACAACATTCAGGAAAGTGTGCTGGCGATTCAGCGGCACTGGATTGAATGCCTGAAGTCGGGCGCCGAACCCACAACTTCCGGCGCGGACAATTTGAAAACTTTCGCTTTGGTCGAAGCCGCCTACCAAAGCTCGGCCACCGGCGAACGGGTGCATCTGAAGGACCTGCTTGGATGAGCGGCCGCGACTTCCTGCTTTATGGAACAAGCCAAATAGAGCCTGAGGCGCGTCTGCTCAGGGCGGGTCCGCTGTCCGCCGAATTCATCAACGGCAATCTGCGGACTCTATCTTATGAGGGCGTCGAAGTGCTGCGGGCTATTTCCTATCTGGTCCGCGACAAGGACTGGGGCACATATGCGCCGCGCCTCTCTAATCTGAATTTTGTTGAGAGCGGCGAGAACTTCGAAGTCAGCTTTGACGCCATATGCGAAGGGCCGGATGAAGGCGCCCTGGCGCTGCGCGCCTCAATCACCGGCGGGCCGAACCGCCTGATTTTCGATGTCTCGGCGGTGCCGAGCGCGGATTTCGCCGTCAACCGCTGCGGCTTCTGCGTGTTGCATCCGATTGCAGGCCTGGCCGGATCGCCCGTCGCAGTCGAGCATGTAAGCGGCGAAATTATTGAGGCAACATTTCCCGACCTGATCGACCCATGGCAGCCGTTCAAAAACATGCGCGCCATCACACATCAGGTCATGGAGGGCGTCGCCGCCGAATGCCGTATGGAGGGCGACGCGTTTGAAATGGAGGACCAGCGCAACTGGTCCGACGCGTCCTATAAAACCTATGTGCGGCCGCTGGAACTGCCCTGGCCCTATGTGCTGAAAGGAGGTGTTGAAGTCCGCCAGAAGGTGACGCTGACGATCAGCGGCGCCGGCATTGCGCGGCCCGTGAGAAGCGCCGCCTCCGAAGAGCCTGTCCTCATAAGCCTTGGCGAAGCCAAAGGCAGGATGCCGGGACTAAGCCTCGTCATCGCGCCGCAGGACATTGCGGCCAGTCTCGCAGCCCTGCCCAGCCTCGCGCGGATCGCGCCTCGGCAATTGCTGCTGCATTTTGATCCGCTCGCCGGGCATGGCATTGCGGCTCTTGAGGGATTTGCAAAGCTCCAGAAGGAAAGCGGCATCGCGGCTGCGCTGGAGCTTGCCCTGCCATGCGCAGAAGACCCGGCCCTGGAGCTGCAGCGGATCGCCGCTCAGGTCCGCGCCGCAGGCCTTGCGCTCTCTTCGCTCATCGTCTCGCCCTCCGTCGACCGCCAGTCCACGCCGCCCGGATCAAAATGGCCCGATTGCCCGCCGCTGGAAGCCGTCTATGAGGCCGCTCGGAATGCATTTCCGGGCCTTCGGCTTGGCGGCGGGATGCTGTCTTACTTCACCGAGCTGAACCGCAAGCGCGCGCCGCCGGACCAGCTTGATTTCATCACCCACGCAACCAATCCGATTGTGCACGCCGCCGATGATCTCAGCGTTATGCAGACGCTTGAGGCGCTGCCCTTTATCACGCGCTCAATGCGCGCGGTCTACGGGAACAAACCCTATCATATCGGACCTTCCACCATCGCCATGCGGCAGAATCCCTATGGCGGCTCCACAAAGGAAAATCCAAATCTCGATCGCATCCCAATGGCCGGCCGCGACCCGCGCCATAATGGCCTGTTCGCCGCCGCATGGGCTGTTGGCTATGTTGCGCGCTGCCTCGCGGCGCAGCCTGAAATGTTGACGCTGTCGGCGCTGACAGGAGATTTTGGCCTGACCGCCGGCGCTGGCGAGCCCATGCCTGAAGGTGGCGTGCGGCCGCTGTTTCACGTCGTTCAAATTCTTGCGGAACTTTCCGGCTGGCAATGGCGCGCGTGCGCATCCTCTGATCCAGGCAGGCTCGCCTGCGTGCTGGCAGAGGGGCCGGACAGGCGGCGCGCGCTGATTGCAGCCAATCTGACGCCGCATGCGCTGGAAACAGATGTTTCCGCAGCAATGGACACACGGCGCGCGCCGCTTTTCGTTTTGGACGCGGAGAGCGCCGCCACCGCGTCCAAGGGCGTCGTCGCGGCGCGGCCCCTGACAAGCGGACTTCTCGCGCTCGGCGGCTTTGCCATTGCCTTTGCGCGTCAGGACATTGCAGGATGAGGCTTTGCGATGGAGCGGCGCTTTGGCGATGATCACACTCACCTACCGCATTGAGACACCAGGCGACGGGATCGAGGCCATGGCCGCGAAAATTGCGTCCGACCAGTCGAGCGGAACCTTTGTTCCTGTGCCGGGGGAAACAGAGGAGCTGAAGGCGCGCGTCGCGGCTCGGGTCATTGACATTCGAAGGATCGGACCGGCGGCGTCTCCCGCGTGGCCTGAGGCGGCGGGACACATTGGCCAGTTCAGCCGCGCCGATGTTGACATCGCCTTTCCATCCGAGGCCATCGGCACGGACCTGTCCGCCCTGATGACAATTGCCATCAGCGGCGCATTTGCCATCAAGGGCCTGACCGGCCTGCGGATCGTTGAGATGAAGCTGCCGCCGGAATTCAAGGGCGCGCATCCTGGCCCGCAGTTCGGGCTTGCGGGCAGCCGACGTCTGACTGGGGTTTTTGACCGGCCGATCATCGGCACCATCGTCAAACCGGCGCTGGGCCTGCGCCCGCATGAGACAGCGGCGCTGGTGGGTGAGCTGATCCGGTCGGGTGTTGACTTCATCAAGGACGACGAGAAGCTGATGAGCCCGGCCTATTCGCCGCTGGCCGAGCGCGTCGCGGCGATCATGCCGCTGATCCTCGACCACGAGCAGAGAACCGGCACGAAGGTCATGTACGCCTTCGGCATTTCCCATGCCGATCCGGACGAGATGATGCGCAACCATGATTTCGTCGCCAAGGCGGGCGGCAATTGCGCGGTGGTCAACATCAATTCCATCGGCATGGGTGGCATGGCGTTTCTGCGCAGGCGCTCAAGCCTTGTGATCCATGCTCACCGCAACGGCTGGGACATTCTGACCCGCCATCCCGGCCTCGGCATCGATTTTAGCGTCTGGCAGCAATTCTGGCGGCTCCTCGGCGTTGACCAGTTCCAGATCAATGGCATCGGCGTAAAATATTGGGAGCCGGATGAATCCTTTGTACGTTCCTTCGAGGCGGTGACAACGCCCCTGTTCACCCCGTCAGACTGCGCGCTTCCCGTGGCGGGCTCCGGCCAGTGGGGCGGGCAGGCGCCGGAGACCTATCAGCGCACCGGCCGCTCGGTCGATCTCATGTATCTGTGCGGCGGCGGCATTGTCTCGCACCCACAGGGTCCGGCGGCAGGCGTGCGCGCGGTGCAGCAGGCATGGCAGGCGGCGGTGCAGGACATCCCGCTGGAGACCTATGCAAAGGAGCATCCGGAACTCGCCGCCTCCATCGCCAAGTTCGGCGGTGGCGCAGGCGGATGAGCAAATACGTCCTCAGCTTCTACGGCGACGACTTCACCGGCTCGACCGATGTGATGGAGGCGCTGGCCTCGAACGGCGTGCCGACGGTTCTGTTCTTGGATGTTCCCGATGCGGCCATGCTGGCGCGGTTCAGCCATTGCCTGGCAATCGGTATTGCCGGAACCAGCCGCAGCGAGACGCCGGAATGGATGGAAGAGAACCTGACGCCAGTGTTCGGATGGCTGAGGCAACTTGGTGCGGATTACTGCCACTACAAAGTCTGCTCGACCTTCGATTCCGGCCCCTCAACCGGGAATATCGGCAAGGCGGTTGAGATCGGAAAGAAAGTCTTTGCACAGCGTTACGTGCCCCTCATCGTCGGCGCGCCGCAGCTGAAGCGCTACACGTCGTTTGGCCATCTGTTCGCCGCCTATCAGGGCGACACCTACCGGATAGACCGCCACCCGGTGATGAGCCGCCACCCGGTCACGCCGATGCGCGAATCCGACCTGCGGCTGCATCTGGCGGCGCAGACGGCGCTTAAGACGGATTTGGCCGATCTTGCGCTGCTTCAGTCTGCGGATGGCGCACAGCGGATCAAGGCCATCGCCGGCGCCTGCGAAGGCGTGCTGCTGTTTGATGTCGCGAGCCTGCAGACCCAGCTCCGCGCAGGGGAGGAAATCTCGCGGCTGAAAGCGGGCGGAGGCTGGTTTGTCGCCGGCTCGTCCGGCGTTGAATATGCGCTTCTGGCGCATTGGCGCAATGTGGGAGAGCTTGGCGAAAGACCGTCTTTTCCATCTCCCGGCAAAGCGGGGCGCATTGCCGTTGTTTCAGGCAGCGTGTCGCCCACAACCGAGCGCCAAATCAGACATGCCTGCGAAAATGGCTTTGCCGCTCTGCCCGTCGATCCTCTGGCGCTGGCGGGGGAAGATTCGGAACGGGTTTCGGATGAAACCGCCGCCGCCGGTCTGGAAATTCTCCGCAACGGAAACTCCCCGCTGATCCACACCGCGCTCGGCCCGTCGCAGGACATGAGCGCGGCGCTTGACCACGCCGCAGGGGCGCGGCACCGGATCGGAAGGGCGCTTGGCCGCATTCTGCGGCAGCTGATAGCGCGCGAAAATCTCACCCGCGCCGTCATCGCCGGTGGCGACACGTCAAGCCATGCGCTAAAGGAGCTGAGCATTGAGGCGCTGACCACGCTGCTGCCGTTGCCGGACACGCCCGGCTCGCCGCTCTGCCTGGCGCACGGCTCCGCCAAAGCGGCGGATGGCCTGCAGATTGCGCTGAAGGGCGGGCAGGTCGGCGCGGACGACTACTTTTCGATGATCCGCCGGGGCGGATGACAGGAAGCGGGACTTATGCGCAGACAATTGGCCGGCACCGGCTGGAAAATGAACTTTGACGCTGCGGCGACCCGCGCTTACGCGGCAACGCTGCTCGCTGTGCTCAAGACATTCAGTCATGCGAAAACAGAGATTTTTGTCCTGCCGCCTTTCACCGCTCTGCATTCCGCCAAGAGCGCCTTCGCAGGCTCGCCCGTGGGCTATGGCGGTCAGAACATGCACTGGGAACCTTCGGGCGCATGGACAGGCGAGGTGTCCGCGCCCATGCTGGCGGACGCGGGCTGCCGGTATGTGGAGCTCGCCCATTCGGAACGGCTGCAGCACTTCGGCGAGACCTATGAGGCGGTGCGGCTGAAGGTGAACGCCGCCCTCGCGCACAGGCTTGTTCCAATCCTGTGTATTGGCGAAATGGCGGATGAGAAGGCTGCGGGCAGGACGGATGAAGTGCTGCGGCATCAGATTCTGACGGCGCTTGCGGACCTGAACGCCGACGCGGCCGCAACGGTGATTCTCGCCTATGAGCCGCGCTGGGCGATTGGCGCGAAAGACGCCGCTGATCCCGCCTATGTGGCAGAGCGCCACGCCTTCATCCGGGCCATTGTCGCAAAGCGTTTCGGCGCAGCGGCGGCTGATTCCGTCCGAATAGTCTACGGCGGCTCGGTCACCCAAGAAAACGGACCAGCGCTGGCGGCGCTCGCGGATGTGGACGGGCTTTTTGTTGGCCGCGCCGCCTGGACGCCGGAAGGTTTTGCCGAGATTATCCGCATCGTCAGCCGCGCCGCGGCAGCAAAGGAGAAATTATGAAAATCGCAATTGGCGCCGACAGCGCCGGCAAGCCGCTTCTCGATGTGATCGAAGCGCATCTGGCGACAAAGAAAGATGTCGCCGTCAGCAATCTCAGTCAGTCCGGTTTCTACGCCGACCTGTCGGCAAAACTTGCACAGACAATTATCGATGGCGAGAATGAGCGCGGCATACTCATATGCGGCACCGGCATCGGCGTCAGCATCGCGGCCAACAAGGTCCCCGGCATCCGCGCCGCGCTGACGCACGACACCTATTCCGCCGAGCGCGCCGCCAAATCCAACAATGCCCAGATCATCACAATGGGCGCCCGCGTCATTGGGCCGGAACTGGCCAAGAGCATTGTCGATTCGTGGCTCGCATCGGCGTTTGATCCGCAAGGCCCATCGGCGGGCAATGTCGAGGCGATCAACCGGCTGGATGCGAAGCAGGCATAGGCTCACAGAGGAAGCAGCGGCTATGGTCAGTTTTGGCTCGTTTGGCCGGGGATCGCGGAGCAATGGCTGGTGGAGCAAAGGGGAATCGAACCCCTGACCTCGTCATTGCGAACGACGCGCTCTACCAACTGAGCTATTGCCCCGATGCCAATGGCATGAAGGCCTCTTTTAAAACTGAGAATGGGGCTCGATGTCAACGGCAGACTTGTCGCGTGTGGCCGGAGTGTCTAAATGAGCAGAAGTTCTTAGAGGAAATCCCATGCTTGCGCTTATCAGAACCATTGATCTGGTCCTCGACATCTACACTTGGATACTGATCGGCAGCGCGGTGTTTTCCTGGCTTTACGCGTTCAACGTTGTCAATTCGCGCAACCAGTTTGTCGCCTCGCTGGGCAATTTCCTGTTCCGGGTGACCGAGCCGGTTCTGCGCCCGATCCGGCGGTTCATGCCGGACCTGGGCGGTGTGGATATTTCGCCGATTGTGGCGCTGGTCATCATCTTTTTCATCCGCCAGCTGCTGGTCAACACAATTGCGCCCGCGCTGCTCGGTTGAGCGCGTTCCACCGGCGGATTTCTGACACTGAGCTGCTTCTTTTTGTCCGCGTGACACCGAAATCCGCGAAAGACGCGGTCGAGGGCGTTGAGACGCGGGCGGATGGAAGGGGCCATGTGAAACTGCGCGTGCGCGCCGCGCCGGAGGACGGCAAGGCGAATGCGGCGGTGTGCCGTCTCGTGGCGGACTATTTCCACATTCCCGCAGGCGGCGTGCGCGTCGTCAGTGGTTTGACGTCGCGCGAAAAGACACTGGCGCTTGCCGGGCCGGCTGATGCCCTGGACGCAGGTCTGGCGCGGCTTGGCGCGGTATGACCTTGCCGCAGCGGCCTCAACAATTTATAGCCCATTCATTGCCCTTTCGCGGGCGGCTTCTCAGGGGATAAATCATGGCCTATTCGACATCTTCACCCGCGCTCGCGCCGAGCCTCCTGCCGCAGGATCGCGCCCTGCGCATCGCCGGGCTTGTGCTTCTGGCCATCGCCGGCTCGCTCGTCATGTGGGTGTCGGCCAAGATCAAAGTGCCGTTTTATCCTGTTCCCATGACCTTGCAGACGCTGGCTTTGTTCGGCATCGCCGCCGCCTTTGGCATGCGTCTCGGCGTCGCAACGATGGCGCTCTATCTGATCGAAGGCGCGCTCGGCCTGCCGGTGTTTGCCGGAACGCCGGAAAAGGGCATCGGCCTTGCCTATATGTTCGGCCCGACCGGCGGCTATCTCGCCAGCTACATGTTCGCCGCCGCCATTGTCGGCTATGCGGTGGACCGGGGTTTGGGACGCAACCCATTCAAGCTGTTCGGCGCGATGCTGGTGGCTGAGATCGTCATTCTCGGCATGGGCATGGCGTGGCTCGCATACCTGTTTGGCGCTGAGAAGGCCTTCGCCTTCGGCGTCGGTCCGTTCATTGTGACGGACCTTGTGAAGATCGCGCTCGCCGCCTGCCTCGTGCCTGCCGTGACGGCGCTGTTCGCCCGCGCCAAATAAGATCAACTCAAAACAGAAAAGCCGGGATGGTCCGCCATCCCGGCTTTTTGCTTTGTGATTTTGGGCGTTATTTCTTCTGCGCCTTGTAGCGCTCAATCGCCTCGCTGATCAGCTTTTTGGCGTGCGACCGCATCGCCCCAGCGCACGACCTTCACCCATTTGCCCGGCTCAAGATCCTTGTAATGCTCAAAGAAGTGCCGGATCTGCTCGCGGGTGATTTCCGGAACATCGTTGATGTCCTTGACGTTCTCGTAGCGCCGCGTCAGCTTGGTTGTCGGCACGGCGAGCACCTTCTCATCGCCCCCCGCCTCGTCCTCCATGACCAGAACACCAACCGGGCGGCAGGCCATGTAGGCGCCGGGGATGATCGCCCGCGTGTTGCAGACGATCACATCGATCGGATCGCCGTCATCGGACAGTGTGCTCGGCACGAAGCCGTAATTGCCCGGGTAGCGCATGCTCGTGTAGAGGAAGCGGTCAACGAACAACGCACCGGCTTTTTTGTCCATCTCATATTTGATCGGCTCGCCGCCGATCGGCACTTCGATGATCACATTGATTTCGTCCGGCGGGTTTTTTCCGGTTGGAATGGCGTCGATGTTCATCTGGGCGCTCCGCTGCATGCAATGTCAGAGAAAAGACTTAAACGGCTGTTTGACTGGACGCAACTGGCAGAAAGCGCAGGATGTTGACGCAAAGCGTCAGAATTCACGCCGCGCCTGAAACTGCAGAGACTGGGAAAACATGCGTCTCACATCCGCCGCCGCCGCGCTTCTCCTGTCCCTTGCTCCCGCAAAGGCGGAAAGCGTCTACACCAGTCCAAATCTCGACACGGACTGCACGCTGTTGGAAAAGTCCGATGATGACGGCGGCTCGTGGAAATGCAAGGGCTACAAGGATTACCCGGTCTGGTTCTCCGAAGGCGACGCGCGGCAGTCAATATTCTTCGGGCATCTCGGCGACTGGTATAAGGAGACAGCCTGGGAAAGCTTTGGCCCGTTCAATCATTATGGCGGCACGGTGGAATGGCTGATCGAGGACGGCAGGCCCTATGCGGCGATTTCGCGGTTCTTCATCCAGAACTCTGAGGAAGACATCGCCAAAAATCAAGGCCAGACGCTGGTTATCTCAAAAGTGGGCCAGCCGGGTGTGGGCGAAGCCTGCGTGACCGCTTACGTTGACGCGCGCGCCAACAAGGAGCCGAACGCGCTTGCCCGCGACGTCGCCGCCAAGGTGGTTAAAGGGTTCAAATGCCGGATTGACGAGCCGGTCTACCATGGCGTCGAAGGCCCGACCGCAGGTCCGCCGTCTCGGACTTTCGGCAATAATTAGCCGGCGTCAGTTCCAGACAAAGGCGATCTTTTTCAAGATGCGGTTCTCAAAGCTCTCCGTGCCTTCGGCAATGTCCATGCCGCCCATGGCGCGGTAGAAGCCGAGCGCGTTGATATTCTCCTCCAGCGCCCAGACCACCGTGCCCTTCAGGCCAAAATTGGCGATGCGCGCGCGCGCGGCGGCGAAAAGCTGCCCGCCAAAGCCGAGGCCCTGATATTCCGGCTTCACATAAAGCTCGTAAATCTCGCCCTTCTGCGCCAGCTGGAGCGTGCGGTTGCGCCCGACCGTGGCGTAGCCCGCCACCGTTCCGCCGACCTCCGCCACAAGCACGGCGTTCGACCCCGAAATCGTCCGCTCCCACCAGTCCACACCCCGGCGCGACACCATGTTGGAGAGCGACTTGTGCGGAATAATGCCGGCATAGGCATTTTCCCAAGATTTTTCATGCACCTGCGCCACGGCGGCGGAATCGCGGCGGCTGGCGGGGCGGATGTCGAAAGTCAGCGTGGTCATAATTTGTTAACCATAGCCGACCTGTCCAAAACCGCAACAGGCAATAAGCAAAGCGGCGTGATTTAGTCCGGCGCGCCCTTCGCATTCAGGCGGCGGCGATCCCGTCCAGCGCCGCCTGAACGGCCTGAAAATACTCGCTAACCTGCCGCCCATCCACAAGCGCGTGGTGCACTTCAATCGTCATCGCCATCGAATGCCTCCCATTCCCGTCATCGACAAACTTTGCCCCAGGAGACGCGCGGGATGCAGTCGTCCGGCGCCGGGCAGGGCGTTGTTGATGGACGTGTAGTCGAGCCATGGCATGCAGGAGAGATAGGCGAGG
Source organism: uncultured Alphaproteobacteria bacterium (assembly GCA_963802455.1). Lineage (GTDB taxonomy): Bacteria > Pseudomonadota > Alphaproteobacteria > Rhizobiales > Rhizobiaceae > JANOYJ01. The sequence continues at coordinate 150,806 of CAWDIY010000003.1, forward strand.
TCATCGCGCTCCCCGGCATTGGCATCAAGTCCCGCCTTGGTTTTGGCGATCTCCATCAGCGACAGGCACTTTGCGTCAAAAGCCGCAAAGTCCGCAAGAAACGGCACATAGGCGTAATTGAAATTGCCATTCGCCAACGGCACCGTCATCGACAGTTCGACGCTGTCATAAAGCGTCACTTCATCGCCGCGAAACCGCATCAAAAGTTCCGGCACGGCATGAATGCCTGCGCCGATGGCGTAGATGCAGGCGCGGTAAGGCGAGACGCCGCGCGGCTTCAGTTCGGTGAGGAGCCGCGTCACGTCTATGCGCGAGGTGACGGCGTAGTGCGGCTTTTGATAGGTGCGGAAAAAGCGGAACTGGTCCGCGCGCTGCCAGGTGGAAAGGTCAACCGCGCGGCCCGTCATGATATCTTCAGGCCACCGCCACCTTCGCCGACTTCTCCGAGCGCTTGCGCTCGTTCGGGTCGAGGAACATTTTGCGCAGGCGGATGCATTTCGGCGTGACTTCCATCAGCTCGTCATCCTGAATCCAGGCGAGCGCGCGCTCCAGCGTCATTTTGATCGGCGTGGTCAGGCGCACGGCCTCATCCTTGCCGGCGGCGCGGATGTTGGTGAGCTTCTTGCCCTTGAGCACATTCACTTCAAGGTCGTTGTCGCGCGAATGGATGCCGATGATCATGCCCTGATAGACTTTCTCGCCCGGCTCGATGATCATCGGGCCGCGGTCTTCAAGGTTCCACATTGCGTAAGCCACGGCTTCCCCTTGATCGTTGGAGATCAGCACGCCGTTGGTCCGGCCCGGAATGTCGCCCTTATAAGGCTCGTAGGCGTGGAACAGCCGGTTCATGATCGCCGTGCCGCGCGTGTCGGTGAGAAGCTCCGACTGGTAGCCGATCAGGCCGCGCGTCGGCGCGTGGAACACCAGCCGCTGCCGGTCGCCGCCGGAGGGGCGCAGCTCGATCATCTCGGCTTTGCGCTCGTTCATCTTCTGTACGACAATGCCGGAATGGCCCTCATCGACGTCGATGACGACCTCTTCAATCGGCTCCAGCAGGTCGCCGGTCGCCTCGTCCTTCTTGAACACCACGCGTGGGCGCGAAACGGCCATTTCAAAACCTTCGCGGCGCATCGTTTCAATCAAAACTGCAAGCTGCAATTCGCCGCGCCCGGAGACGAAGAACGAATCCTTCTCGGCGGATTCCTCAATCTTCAGCGCCACATTGCCCTCGGCCTCGCGCATCAGCCGGTCGCGGATGACGCGGCTGGTGACCTTGTCGCCTTCCGTGCCTGCGAGCGGGGAATCGTTGACGATGAAGGTCATGGTCACGGTCGGCGGATCAATCGGCTGCGCCTTCATCGGCTCGGTGACTTCCATGGCGCAATAGGTGTCGGCGACGGTGCCCTGTGACTAAGACCTGCAATGGCGACGATGTCGCCCGCCACGCCCTCGTCAATCGGCTGGCGCTCAATGCCGCGGAAGGCGAGGATTTTCGAGACGCGGCCCTGCTCGATCAGCTTGCCGTCCTGGCCGATGACCTTGAACTGCTGCGTCGGCTTGATCGAGCCGGAGAAAATCCGGCCTGTGATGATGCGGCCGAGAAACGGATTGGCTTCGAGGATCGTGCCGATCATGCGGAACGCGCCGGGTTCTACCTTCGGCTCCGGCACATGCTTGACCACAAGCTCAAACAGAGCCTTCATGCCCTCATCCGACGGACCATCCGGCTCATTGGCCATCCAGCCGTTGCGGCCTGACCCGTAAAGGATCGGGAAATCGAGCTGCTCGTCGGTGGCGTCGAGCGCGGCGAACAGGTCGAACACTTCATTGACCACTTCGGTGATCCGCGCATCCGGCCGGTCCACCTTGTTAATCGCGACGATGGGGCGAAGCCCAACCTTCAGCGCCTTGCCGACGACAAATTTCGTCTGCGGCATCGGACCTTCAGCGGCGTCAACCAGAACGATCACGCCGTCCACCATGGACAATATCCGCTCCACCTCGCCGCCGAAATCGGCATGGCCGGGCGTGTCGACAATATTGATGCGCACATCTTTCCAGACGACGGAGGTGGCCTTCGCCAAAATCGTGATGCCGCGCTCTTTTTCCAGCTCGTTGGAATCCATGACGCGCTCGACAACGCGCTGATTGTCGCGGAACGCGCCGGACTGCTGCAGAAGCTTGTCCACCAAAGTGGTTTTGCCATGGTCAACGTGCGCGATGATCGCGATATTGCGGAGTTTCATATGTTTACTCGGGATATGGGCGCGGGCAGCAAGGCCGGCGCGGTGTCAGTTGCGCGGGCGTATACAGGAGATTGGGGGCGGGGGGAAGGGGCTGAGGCGGCGATTCCAGCAGTGCGGGAATTGTCATTAAATCGCCAAGCGTCTGAAACGGAGCACACTGCGCGCGACCCCGCCGCTCAATAACAATTCTCAAGGCAGAACCGCGCGCCCTTCTTTCCTGGACTTTGCACTGACCGGATGCTCATGAAGTCGTTCGATAAGGAGGGAGGACGTCAATTCGAAAAGTAAGCAGGAGTTCGAACATGATATTGCAAGTCTCTACAATGGGCATATTATATTCTCTGCGTGGGGCTTTCTCCAGACAATGAGAGGAACGCATCATGGCCGCCCGCATTCGAAGGAACGTCTATTCACTAGCCGATGAGGCCCCAGCCCTTGTCTGGTACCGCAGGGCCGTCGGCGCGCTGAAGCTTCTGCCGCGCAGCCAGATCGGCAGCTGGCAGTACATGGCCGCGTGCCACGGCATTCCCAACAATGTGCCGACGCCGGCCGGCGCTGCAAATCTCTGGCGCCAGTGCCAGCACCAGACCTGGTTCTTCCTGCCTTGGCACCGGGGTTACCTCGCCGGGTTCGAGGCGGTTGTCGCGGCACAGGTTAAAAAGCTTGGCGGGCCGGCGGCATGGTCGCTGCCCTATTGGAACTACAGCGACACGTCCAATCCGCGCGCCCGGCAGCTGCCGCCGGCCTTTCGCAGGCGGCTGATGCCGGACGGGACGCCGAACCATCTTTGGGCGCCGCGCAACGCGCCCGCCGTGCCGGGCGGGCCGCTGACCCTCGCCCCGGGCGATGTCACGCTTGGCGCGCTGAACACGGTCAATTTCGCCAGTGGAGCGGGCGGCGTGCCTCCCGGTTTCGGCGGCCCGCGGACGGGCTTCAGCCATTTTGGCGCAAGCAACGGCACTTTGGAATCGCGGCCGCACAATGTCGTTCACGTCGCCATCGGTGGGCTGATGCAGGACCCGGACACGGCGGCGCTCGACCCGATCTTCTGGCTGCATCATTGCAACATTGACCGGCTGTGGGAGCGGTGGCGGCGCATGGTGACGCCTGCGCGCGATCCGAGCGCCGCGCAATGGCTGACAGGCGTGTCTTTCAAGCTCGTCAAAGACGGCGGCGCCTCGTTCAACTTCACTTCAAGCGCGGCGCGCAACACAGTGGCGCTGCTTCACGGCTATAGATATGACAGCGTGCTCCCCGTCATCCCGCCTATGATATCGGCGGCCCCGGCGGTGCGCGGAACGGAGGCGGCTTCCATGGCGGCAGATGAGGCAGTATCCGAGCTTGTCGGGGCGAGCGGCGCTCCGGTCAAACTGGGCGCAGTCCGGGCCGAGGCGATGATCCGGCGGGGACCCGCAGCAAGCGGCGCCCGCGCCCTGGCCGACGCGCCAGAGCACCGGCGGCATTATCTCAGCCTCGAAGGAGTCACTGCAAAGGGTGTCGCCCGCGACTATAAAGTGTTCCTTGACCTTGCGACCGACGACCGCGTGCCGCTTGAAATCGGCATGCTGACGACGTTCGGCATTGGCAATGCGAGCGAACCCGGCGGGCCGCATGGCGGCAGCGGGCTGACGCAGGTTTTCGATGTGACGGACGCCGTCGACGAGCTGGGCGCGGCGGCAATGAACTCCGACAATCTGCGCGTCACATTTGAGCCGATCCAGCGCGGCGCGATGGAGGAAATTCCCGATGCGTATGAATATGCGGAGATGATGAGCCGTATGCCGGTTGATCTGGTGATCGGGCGTGTCAGCCTCTATTCGCAATGAGTCTGTCAGCGTCAACCGGCGGAAGGTCCGCGCCCGGATTTGCCGCAAGTCTTCCGGGCGCTGCGGCTTGTCTGGTCTTCATTCCGGCTGCCGCCGCCTGGGCGCTGCTCGTTGTCACCGCCCAGCTCAATCCAAGTGCCGACGTCTGCCTTGCGTACCGGCCTCAGGCATATGGCAGGTTTGCCGGCGCCGTGGAGGCGGCCTTCGGTTCGCTCTCCCTTGCGGCGCTGGCGATGCCGGTCTTGGTAATGACGGCGGCGATGGCGCTGCCGCTCGTCTGGCGGCCCGCCGCACAGGTCTGGGCCCGCAGCTTCAGGCGCCATGCCGCTTATGTCACCGTCCTGTTTGTCTTGGCGTTTTCAGCCGCATGGGTGGCGCTTCTGGTCCTGATGATGCCGCTTGTCCTGGTCCTGCGGGCAGGGCTGTTGGAACTGGTGACGGGACCGCTGCTGGCCTTTGGCTGCATTCTCGCCGCCGCCGCGCACCGGTGCAGCGGCGAGGCGCGGCAGGCTTTGGCGCGTTGCCACTATGTCATGCCAGTCCGCGCCTTTGCGCCGGACTGTTATGCCGACGCGGCTGAGTTTGGCGCGCGTTCGGCGCTGGCCTGCGCCCGGGTCTGCTGGCCGGGCATGATGCTGCCGTTTGTGACCAGCCGACCGCTGCTGACCATGGCAGCCGTCACACTTCTCGCGGTCGCGGACCGCGCGGCTTTCCGCGCGCCCACCGGAAAAGCGGTGGGCGCGCTTCTGATCCTGTCGCTCATAGAGCTGCTTGCGCCCGCCTGACCTATTCCAGGCCCCAGGCCGTCACCTTATTGTCCATCATCTGCGGAATGATGGCCGTCTTGCCGTCTTCGGAGGCTTCAAGGTCGGCGCTGCCCGCGTTGAGGTCGGCGAGCAGTTCAGACGTGCCGTCCTCCTTGATGCGGAAGAGGCGCGCCGGCCATGAAATCGGTGGCGAGGAACGTGCCGTCCGCGCCGCGCTCGAGGCCATCGAGATTGCCGATGCCCGCGCCGCTGCCGAGATTTGCAAGCTCCTTGGTGGCGAGGTCGATGGTGAAGAGGTTGCCGGCGACTTTGGTCGAGCCGTCATCCTGCATTTCCTTGCCCCAGCCGGCGACAATCAGCTTGCCGCCTTCGATGCGCAAGCCGTTCGGGTGCATCAGATCGTCTTTCTCGTACCAGACCGCCATCTTGCCGTCTTTGAGCTGCCAGATTTTGCGCTTGGCGATGTCGGACACATAGACATTGCCCGCCTCGTCCACCGCCGTGTCATTGAGGAATACCGCGCCCTCGGCCGGATAGGAGGCTGTGATCTTGCCAGCCGCCGGGTCGATTTCGATCAGCTGATCGATGTCAGAGACGTAGAGCTTGCCGCCGTTCATCACCATGCCCTTGGGCGCGTTCATGCCCTCGATCCATTTGAGCGTCGTCATTTTGCCGTCGGCGGAGACTTTCGAAATAAAGCCGTTGCCGTCCTTGTCGGTCGGCGCGCCATTGACATTGGAGACAAAGTAGCCGCCCGCGCCGTCGGCATAGACGCTTTCCGGGTTCATGAAGCCGTCGAGCGACCAGAGCTCCTTCGGCGCGGCGCTTGCGCCCACGCAGGCGGCAGAAGTGAGGGCAGCGGACAGCAAAAATTTCAGAACAGCAGATTTCATTCCAGTCTCCCACAAGATTTCACGCAGCCGCCGACACCAGCGTCGGCGGCTTGGGCGCCACAATCCAGAATTTTACCCTGAGCGCAATAGCAGGAGGCGAATTGAGATGCGATGTGTGAACAATGCGTATCACAACCGCGTCATTTGCAAACCACGCCGCGCGGCCCTATCTGCGTCTGTCCCTTACCGCCACAAAGGAATTTTTTATGGCTGATCTCGCCGCGTTTCCTATCACCAAAAAATGGCCCGCCAACAACCCGGACATTATCCAGCTCTATTCGCTGCCGACGCCGAACGGTGTGAAGGCCTCAATCATGCTTGAAGAGACCGGCCTCGCCTACGAGCCGCATCTGGTCTCGTTCGGCACAAACGACCAGATGACGCCGGAATTCATTTCGCTCAATCCGAACAACAAGATCCCCGCCATCATCGACCCCAACGGCCCCGGCGGCAAGCCGCTGCCGCTGTGGGAATCAGGCGCTATCCTCATGTATCTCGCTGAAAAGACCGGCAAGCTGATCCCTTCGGACGCCGCCGGGCGCTATCAGGCCATGCAATGGGTGTTTTTCCAGGTCGGCGGCGTCGGGCCGATGTTCGGCCAGCTCGGTTTTTTCCACAAATTCGCCGGCAAAGACTATGAGGACAAGCGCCCGCGCGACCGCTATGTGGCCGAGACCAAGCGCCTGCTCGGCGTGCTGGACAAGCAGCTTGAGGGCAGGAGCTGGATCATGGGCGAGGACTATTCCATCGCCGACATCGCAATTTTCCCATGGGTGCGCGGACTGGTCGGGTTTTACGCGGCGGGCGAGCTGGTTGGGTGGGAAGAGTTCAAGAATGTGGCGCGCGCGCTGGAGGCGTTTGTGGCAAGGCCCGCGGTGGTGAAGGGGCTGGCTGTTCCGGCTTAAACTCAGCCTATCTTAAAAAACGGCGGGAATGCCCCGCCGTTTTTCATGAATGAGCATCGTGCATAGCTTAATTGCTGGCGGCTTCAGCCGGCGCGTCGGCTACGGCCTCTTCAGCGGCAGCTTCGGCTGGTGCTTCAGCAGCAACCTCCTCAACGACTTCAGCAGGCGCAGCGGCAGCTTCTTCCGCAGCAGCCTTGGCAGCCTCCGCAGCCTCTGCTTCAGCCGCCTTCGCAGCGGCTGCTGCATCAATGGCCGCCTGCTTGTCGGCTTCTTCCTTGGCCTTGGCGTCGATGATCTTCTGTGCCGCACCAGCCACGCGCTCCTTGGCTTTGGTGCCGAGCTCGGCCTTCTTCGGGTTCACACGGGCTTCGCGCTTGGCGACGCCCGCCTCGTCCAGAAAGCGCAGGACGCGGTCGGTTGGCTGTGCGCCCTTGGCGATCCAGGCCTGCGCCTTTTCGCCGTCGATCTTGACGCGGTCGGGCGAGCCCTTGGCGAGCAGCGGGTTCCATTTGCCGATGGCTTCGATGAAGCGGCCGTCGCGCGGGGCGCGGGCGTCGGCGACGACGACATGGTAATAAGGGCGCTTCTTGGAGCCAGCGCGGGCGAGACGGATTTTCAGTGCCATTGTTTTCAGTTCCTTCAGTTTCAGTTTTTCGTCGCGGCCGTTTCGGCCTTGATCTGTTCGTGGTGGCGGATGACTTCGCGGATGATGAAGTTCAAAAACTTCTCCGCAAAATCGGGGTCAAGATGCGCGTCCTTCGCCAATTGGCGCAGACGCTCGATCTGGATTTTTTCGCGCGCCAAATCGGCGGGCGGCATGCCGTGCAGCGCTTTCAAAACGCCGACTTCCTTGGTGCGGCGGAAGCGCTCGGCGAGCATGTTGATCAGCGCCGCATCGATATTGTCGATGGAGGCGCGCAGGTCGGCGAGTTTGGATTGAGGTGTCGGTCAATGGAGCCTCGCAGCGTGGGCGCGGAATTCCGCCGGCGGAAGATGGCGGCACATAGCGAGCATGCCATAGGGCTTGAATTCGAACGACCCGTCGCGCCGCGCGCCGAGGCGTTCGGCCAGCTTGAACGAGGGCTGATTGTCAAGAAAGACCGCTGACATGGCCGTCGTCCAGCCAAGCTCATCATAAGCGAAGTGATGCTGCGAACGGCGGCCTCAATTGCGTAGCCGCGGCGCTGGAACTCGGGCAGAATCGTCCAGCCGATCTCCGGCTCCGGCCAGCCTTCGGGATACCAGGGGCCGACAATGCCGACGGCGCGCCCGCTCGCCTTTTCCTCGACGGCGAATTTGCCAAAGCCGCGCAGGAACCAGCTTCCGGCATAAGAAGCGATCCGCCGCCAGGTCGCCGTGCGCGCCTCCGGCCCGGCGACAAAGCGCGAGGCTTCGGAGCCGTAAAAGTCGGCGAATTGCTCGAAATCGCCCGGCTGGAAGCTGCGCAGGATGAGGCGCTTGGTTTCGAGGACAGGGATCATTTCTTCCCTCCCGGCAGGCCCGGAAGCCTTGGCCCGCCAAGCCCCGGCAGCTTTGGTCCGCCCAAGCCCGGCAGCTTCGGCATTCCGCCGCCAAAACCCGCCGCTTCGGCCTGCTTCTGCAAAGCCTCCAGCTGCTTCGGGTCCATCTTCGACAGGTCCGGCATGCCGCCGCCCATCATGCCGCCGAGGCCGCCCAGCCCCATCTTGCTGGCAAGGCCGCCCATCATCTGCTTCATCATGCCGCCGCCCTTGCCGCCCTTCATCGTCTTCATCATGTCGGCCATCTGGCGGTGCATTTTCAGAAGCTTGTTGATTTCGGCGGCGTCGGTGCCGGAGCCTTTGGCGATGCGCTGTTTGCGCGAATGTTTGAGCAGGTCGGGGTTGGCCCGCTCGAATTTGGTCATCGAGGAGACGATGGCGATCTGGCGGTCGAAGCTCTTGTCGGACAGTCCGGCGGCGGACATCTGGTCTTTCATCTTGCCCATGCCGGGCATCATGCTCATCATTCCGCCCATGCCGCCCATTTTCTTCATCTGGCGCAGCTGGTCGGCAAGATCGTCGAGATCGAACTTGCCCTCCTGCATCTTCTTCGGCCATCTCGGCGGCCTTGGCATGGTCGATATTCTCGGCGGCCTTTTCGACCAGCGAGACAATGTCGCCCATGCCGAGGATGCGGTCGGCGATGCGCTTGGGGAAAAACTCCTCCAGCGCGTCCATCTTTTCGCCGACGCCAATCAGCTTGATCGGCTTGCCGGTGACGGCGCGCATCGACAAAGCCGCGCCGCCGCGCCCGTCGCCGTCCATGCGGGTCAGCACAAGGCCGGTGATGCCGACGCGGTCGTCGAATGATTTGGCGAGATTGACCGCGTCCTGACCGGTCAGCGAATCCGCCACCAGCAGAATTTCATGCGGGTCGGCGCTTCTTGCGGATATCCGCCATCTCGATCATCAGCGGCTCGTCAATATGCGTGCGGCCGGCGGTGTCGAGGATCACAACATCATAGGAGCCGAGCTTGGCGGCCTGCACGGCGCGGGCGGCGATATCGACCGGGGTCTGGCCGACAACGATCGGCAGCGTCGCAACGCCGGTCTGCTCGCCGAGCTGGCGCAGCTGCTCCTGCGCCGCCGGGCGGCGCGTGTCGAGCGAGGCCATCAGGACCTTTTTCTTCTGCCGCTCGAAGAGACGCTTGGCGATCTTGGCCGAAGTCGTGGTCTTGCCCGAGCCCTGCAGGCCGACCATCATGATGACGACCGGGGCGGGCGCGTTCAGATCAATGCCGACGCCCTCGGTGCCGAGCAGGTCCACCAGCTCGTCATGGACGATTTTGACGACCATCTGGCCGGGCTTGATCGACTTCACTATTTCGGCGCCGACGGCCTTCGCCCGGACTTTATCGGTGAACGAGCGCACCACATCCAGCGCCACATCCGCCTCCAGCAGCGCCCGGCGCACTTCGCGCAAGGCCGCCGAGACGTCAGAATCAGACAGCGCGCCGCGGCCGGTGAGGCCGTTCAATATGGCACCTAGTCTTTCCTGGAGTGACTCGAACATTCCAATTTCCTTTTACCTTGGAGAGTTGCTCCAAGGTCGTGGTCTCAGCGCCAAAATCCAAACCCAAAGCAGAACGACATCCGGGGGCGCACAGCGCTGCCGGATGTTGACCTCCCGGTTCATTTCAAACTGAAATTTCCGGGTCGGCTGCTCGGAGAATGGTTCTCGTCGCGGGATTTAGCGGCGGTAAACAGGAAAAGTCGGGGCGTGTCAAGTTTTTGCACGGTATCTGATGAAAGAGCCGATGCACAATTTTCACCTTCGGAGCTGCCCCTCATCCGACCCTTCGGGCCACCTTCTCCCCGCAAGAGGCGGGGAGAAGGGAAGAGCAGCGCGGGCAGTTTTTCCCTTCTCCCCGTTCTCACGGGGAGAAGGTGCCCCGATAGGGGCGGATGAGGGGCAGCTCCGGGGTTGAAAGTGAGCATAATTCACGCACACTTGGCGGTCAGCTTGTTAGGCTCCGGGAATCATGGGTGCGTGAAAACTGCAACGCTGGCGCATTAAGCGCGCGAATTGCGGCAAAACCTGCGCATTCCGCCAAGTTTTCGCCATACCTTCGCCTATAGGAAACCAATGACAAATTAACTGTTCATTGGCAAAATTGCTAAAGAACAGTCGAATCATTCTTTCAGGAGATTTCTATGGCGCACGGGCGTGGGGTTTTGGTTTCGGCGGCTGCGGCCGCGATGATGATAGTCTCCAGCCAGGCGATGGCCGCCAGTTGCGGCAAGACCGGTGCGGGCTTTGACGCATGGAAGGCGGAGTTCTCCGGCGAGGCCAAGGCGAATGGCATTGGTGCCAAGGGTTTGAAGGCGCTGGCGGGCACAAACTACGCCACCAAGACCATCAATGCCGACCGCAATCAGAAAAGCTTTAAGCTGTCGCTCGACCAGTTCATGGCCAAACGCGGCGGCAGGGCCATCGCCTCACGCGGCAAGAGCCTGAAGGCGGCGAACGCCGGTCTGTTTGCCAGTCTTGAGAAGCGCTACGGCGTGCCGGCCGGCCCGCTGATCGCCATCTGGGGCATGGAGACCGGCTTTGGCGCGTCGCTCGGCAACCAGAACACAATTTCGGCGGTGGCAACGCTCGCCTATGACTGCCGCCGCTCCGGGTTCTTCACCGAGCAGCTCTACGCGGCGCTGAAACTGATCGACCGGGGGGTCATATCCGGCTCGTCCATCGGCGCAATGCATGGCGAAGTCGGCCAGACGCAGTTTCTGCCGAAGAACGTTCTCGCCTATGGCGCGGATGGCGATGGCGACGGGCGGGTCAACATGGTCGGCTCGAAGGCCGACGCGCTGGCTTCCACCGCGAATTTCCTGAAAGGCCACGGCTGGAGCCGCGGCGGCGGATATCAGCCAGGCGAAGGCAATTTCGGCGCGATCCAGGGCTGGAACGCGGCGGGGGTGTATCAGAAGGCGATTGCGATCATCGGGGCGCAGATCGACGGGTAGTGTCCTAAAAGCAGCACCCAAGCCTTAATTCCCCGCGCGGCCCGTCATCCCGGAATTGCGCAGCAATATCCGGGACCCATGCCGGAATGTTCGCGACTGGAAAAGGGTGAATTGACTTCGTTCTTCGCCGGAATGGGTCCCGGATACCGCTTCGCGGTTCCGGGATGACGATCTTTGCGGGTGCGCCCAAGTGTATTACCGCTCAATACTCCGCGCAGCTGTCGCCAATCACCGTCTGCACGCTTTCCCTGACCTTGCTGTTCTCAACGCGGAATGTCTCGCGGCCCAATGTCTCATTACCTGGAAATGTGTAGCACACCAGCACGCTGGCGGTGTCGGGTGTGGCTGTCTCGGTCTTGTGCCGGATTTCAGCGCCCCGCATGGCGTCCTGCCATTCATCCAGGCTTTCAATGAATTCACGCTTGCTCTGATCGGTTTCAAGGTCATTAAGCGTGATCACGCCGTCGTCGGCGATGAGCGTTTCAAAGGCCGCGCGATCAACCGCCTCCAGCGCCGCATACCATTTTTCGACGATGGCCTCCGCATTCTCCGCAGCGGGCGCTGCGGAGGACAAAGCGCAAAACAGAAGAGCGGCAATGCGGTTTCTCATTCCATCAGCGGCCTCGAAAAATCGCCGCGTCGCCGGGTCCATCACCCAGAGTTCGCCGGTTGAAATGTCAAACCAGGCCCCGTGCAGCCGCAGCCGCCCTTTGGACTCGAGGATTTGCACGCAGGGAAAGGTCCGCAGGTTCGCCAGCGCGAAGCGGATCGAGATGCGCTCCAGCGACCTTTGCCGCTCGCCCGCCGTCATCAGCTGGTTTTCGCCGATAATGGCGGCGGGGGCGGACGAGCATGTTCATCCATTTGCCGATGAAATCGCCCGGCGACAGCGGCGCGGCGTCCGGGGTGAGCGCCGCCGCGATGCCGCCGCAGCGGCCATGGCCCAGCACGACAATGTCTTTGACCTTCAGGCTCTGCACGGCGAACTCAAGCGCGGCTGAAGTTCCGTGATATTCGCCATCTGGCGTATAGGGCGGCACGAGGTTGGCGACGTTGCGCACAACGAACAATTCGCCCGGGCCGGTGTCGAAGATCGTCTCCGGCGCGGCGCGCGAGTCGCAGCAGGCGATGACCATCGTCTCCGGCGTCTGGCCGGTTTTGGCGAGTTCGCGGTAGCGCTGCGACTGGCCCGCATAGTCGCCTGACATGAAGGAGCGGTAGCCGTTCAGCAGTTTTTCCGGCAGATGAGACATGAGGGACCCTTGGCGGCGCGGCGACGTCTGGCGCTATATTGCAGTGCAGCAGGGCGGATGCAAGGGCGGCGCTCAGGCCTGTATCGAGATGCGCAGGCCAAACGCGTCTCTGTCCGGCGGGTCAGGGTATGACACTGCAGCGCCGGATGCGATCCGCTCCGCCACGAGCGCAAGGACGCAGGCGTCGAGGAAGTCATCCTGTTTGGCTTCTGGTCTGGACGCAGGCGTTTGGCTCAGGAATGAAGCGTCAAACCCGTGCGCCACCAGCACGCGGCGGCGCTCCTCTTCCCCTTCCACACCGCTTTTGTTCCAGTTCATCTCCATTCCCCCATTAAGGGTCAGGAAGGCGATTTCCGGATGTGATTCAAACACACGCTGTTGCAGCGCGGGCGTATGGACCAGCATCGCGTCGATCTCGCGGATTTTCGGGAAAATGCCGAACGCCTGAATGGAGACACCGGCTGGCGGTTCGGATGTGCGCCGCGCTTCGGCGGATGCAAGCGCATGCGCCGCGATGTATCCGCCTTTTGCAATCGCGCCGGTCTCCGCATAGACGGCGGCGCGCGAGGGAATGGCGAAAATGCTGCTCCTTCGTTTATTCAACAGCGGCCTCGCTGCACTCTCGGCGGCGCGTCCCTGCGGCGTTCCCATCTGCGGAAGGCCTATCGGCATGTCCACTGCGATGACGGCGTCCGGCGGCAGCCATGCCACAATGTCAACAAAGCGCTCAAACACCCGCGCCTCCAGTGACAGTCCAGCGTCGCGCCGCACCACGATCCAGCCGCCCTTGCAGCCGTCAACCCCGGCGCAGATCAAGCCGGCCGCTTCTCGGTTGGAACAACCAGCCGCCGCATCTGCACCATGGCCATGGGATGCGCCAGCGAATTGGCGTCTTCGGCCAGCATCAGCTCGTCCGAGCCGCGCTTGGCGGCGCGGGCCATCACTTCGAAGACCGAGGCGATGGTGGTCTTCAAGGCCCGCTCCTCGGTCTCCTGCGACAGAAGATGCGACAGAAACAGCGCCGAAGTCAGATCGCCCAGACCGTTGGACGGCCCGTCCACCAGCCGGTGTTCGGCGAGTAGCGCCACGCTCTGCGACAGATAAAGATTGCCGATGGAGCCGGTCATCATGCCATGCGCGGATGTGACCAGCGTGTTTTCAACGCCCAGCGCCTGCGCCGCCTTGATGATTGATGCATTGTCGGGAACCGGCATGCCGGTCAGCCATGACAACTCGAACCGGTTCGGCGTCGTGACATCCGCGAGCGGCAGCAGCTGGTCACGTATGGCGTTGGCCGTGGTTTCGGGCACATACAGCCCGTTGACGTCGCCGATCACCGGGTCGCAGAGATAACGCACGCGCGGGTTCTGCGCCTTGACGGTCTGCACCAGCCCGGCGATCGCCTTGGCCTGTGAGACATCTCCCAGATAGCCGGAGATGATTGCGCCCACTTCCGGCAGCCAGCGCGCTTGCCCAAGATCGCTGATCAGACCTGCAAAGGATTTGGCATCCGGCACAATGCGCGTCGCCCTTCCATGTCCCGGATGCCAGGGCAGCATCACAGTCGGCACGGCCCAGACCGGAAAGCCGAGGCTTTCCAGCGCGAACACGGCGGCGCGGTTGCCGACCGTGCCGCGCGCGACGTGGCTGGATATGACGATGACCGCCGGTTTTGCCTGGGGTTGGTTCATGCGCCGATGTCGCCCAATTTTGCTTACAATTGCAAGAACAATCCCCATATGGGGACGCGGACCGAATGTGGATTTTCCTTGTTGGCAAATCTCTGTAAGGTCGCCCGCACCTGCCGCGCGTCCAGCGGCCCCGGAGACAGACAAATGAATTCGACTGCCATGCGCTTTCCCCTCATCGCCGCCGTGCTGCTGGCCTTCGCCACGCTGCTGTCCGGCTGTGGCTTCAACACGATCCCGACCGCCGAGGAGCAGGCGAAAGCGTCGTGGAGCGAGGTGCTGAACCAGTATCAGCGCCGCGCCGATCTCATTCCGAACCTTGTCGAGACGGTGAAAGGCTTCGCCGCGCAGGAAAAGGATGTGCTGGAAGGCGTGGTCGAGGCGCGGGCCAAGGCGACGCAGGTGCAGATTCCCTCCGACATTCTGTCCAATCCCGAGGCGTTCAAGACATTCCAGGAAAACCAGTCGGCGATCACCGGCTCGCTGGGCCGGCTTCTGGCGATCGCCGAGGCCTATCCGGATTTGAAATCCAACCAGAACTTCCTCGCTTTGCAGTCGCAGATCGAAGGCACGGAAAACCGCATCGCCGTCGCCCGCCGCGACTATATCGAGGCGGTGCGCGTCTACAACACCTCGCTGAAGACCCTGCCAAGCGCCATCTGGGCATGGCTCTGGTGGACCGGCAACAAGCCGTATGAGACCTTCACCGTCGCCGAGGACAAGATGGAAGTGCCGAAGGTCAAGTTCTGACAGGCGCAGGAAGCGGGCAGACAGAAATGACGAACAGCGCCAGCGGTCGGCATCATTTCGGGATTGCGGCATCCGCGCTGTCTTGCTTTTATCTCCTGTTCGTTGGCATTCTGTCTACCGGACAGGCCTGCGCGCTGGAAATCCCGGCGCTCACTGACCGAATTGTCGACACGCCGATCTTCTCGACGCGGCTGCAGGAAGCGGCGCTTCCGCAGGAACTGGCGGCCTATGAGAAAAAATCTTCCGATCAGGTCGTGGTCCTGACCATTCCCGCGCTTGAAGGCGAGGCGCTGGAGGACTTTGCCAACAAAGTGTTCCGCTCCTGGGCGCTCGGGCAGAAGCAGGAGGACAATGGCGTACTGCTGCTGGTGGCGCGCGATGACAGGAAACTGCGCATCGAGGTCGGCTACGGGCTGGAAGGCACGCTGACGGACGCGCTTTCCAGCGTCATCATCAATCGAGACCATTGTGCCGAAATTCCGCAGCGGAGATTTCGGCGGCGGCATTGTCTCAGGCGCGCGCGACATTGTCTCGGTCCTGTCGGGCGACGCCGCAGAAGTCGAGGCGCGGGCGAAGCGCAACATTGTCGACATTGGCGCGGATATTGACTGGTTCGCGGTGCTGTTTTTCACCGTATTCTTCTGCATCTTCTTCGGCTCGATCCTCATCCCGCTTCTGGTGCGCATGTTCGGCCAGAAGATCGCGCCGCACAAATATAAATGGCACGGGATCACCGTTGACACGACGCCGGGGCGCGGCGGCTCTTCCAGCAGCGGCGGCGGCTGGTCGTCCGGCGGTGGCTCATCGGGCGGCGGGTTTTCCGGCGGCGGCGGCTCGTCCGGCGGCGGCGGCTCATCGGGGAGCTGGTAGTCATGAACATACTTTCCGCCGCCGAGCATGAAGCCATCGCAAAGGCGATCAGCAGCGCCGAAGCGCAGACGGACGGCGAGATTTACGCCGTTCTGGCGCGGCGCTCGGACGATTATTTCGCCGCCGCCGGCTTTGCCATTTCCTTCGCCACAATCATTGCCGCCTGTCGTCACTGCGCTGGCGCTGGAATATTCGTGGGCGCAGGTCAGCGCGCAGGATTTCGCGCTCGCCATGGCCGCCGCTTATTTCTGCGCGCTCGGCGTGCTCTGGTTCCTGCCCAACGCGCGGCTCTGGCTCGTGTCGCGCCGCACTCAGTATGAGCGCGCCCATCAGAATGCGCAGGCGCAGTTCCTGTCGCGCAACATCCACGTCACCAAGCGCCGCACCGGGGTGCTGATTTTCGTCTCGCTCGCGGAGCGCTTTGCCGAAGTCGTCGCCGACGAGGCGATTGACCTGCGGGTGCAGCAGGAGGAATGGGACGGCATTGTCGCCATTCTCATCGACCATGCCAAGCGCGGCAAGCTGGCGGAAGGTTACCTTCTGGCCATCGAAAAATCCGGCGCGCTTTTGAAGGAGCACTTCCCGAAATCCCACAAGGATGTGAATGAGCTGGACGACCATATGGTCGAGCTCTGAGTCCGGCGCTTGCGCTTTCGGCGCAGGGTGACATGATCGGGCGGGGAATCACCTAGAGAGGCGCGCGGGGAAAATCATGGCGGAGCTGGGCAGACCGGGAATTCCAAAACGCGGCATCTATGGCTGGATGATGTTCGACTGGGCGGCGCAGCCGTTTTTCACCA
Organism: uncultured Alphaproteobacteria bacterium; assembly: GCA_963802455.1. Lineage (GTDB taxonomy): Bacteria > Pseudomonadota > Alphaproteobacteria > Rhizobiales > Rhizobiaceae > JANOYJ01. Next base: position 167,291 of record CAWDIY010000003.1, read on the forward strand.
TTGTCACCACGTTTATTTTCGGACCCTACTTTGTCTCCAAACTTGCGGAAGATCCCGTGCACGGGCAAGCCGTATGGAGTTATGCGGCGGCTGCCGCTGGCCTCATCATCGCCATTATGTCCCCCATTCTTGGCTCCATCGCCGACCAGACCGGCCCGCGCAAGCCCTGGATAGCTTTTTTCGCCTCGATCAAAATCATCAGCCTGTGCCTGCTCTGGTACGCCGCGCCCGGTTCATCGCTGCTCATTCCGGCGCTGCTGTTCGTGCTTGCCTCTATCGCGGCGGAGTTTTCGATTGTCTTCAATGATTCAATGATGCCGCGGCTGGTGTCGAAGGAAAATATCGGCAAGGTCTCCAACATCGCCTGGGGCCTTGGCTATCTCGGCGGCATGATTGTTTTGATCTTCATTGTCGGCTTCCTGTCGGCGTCCCCCGAAACAGGCGAGACCATCCTCGGCGGCGCGCCTTTGTTCGGGCTGGATCCAAAACTCAGCGAAGCCGACCGGATATCCGGACCAATTTCCGGCTTGTGGTACTTGCTGTTCATCCTGCCAATGTTCTTTTTCACCCCCGATCTGGGAAAAGGCATGCCTCTGGGCAAGGCGGTCACCGAGGGCGTCAGCGAGCTGAAAGAAACGCTGGGCGAAGTGCGCCAGCGGCCCGGCATTTTCCGGTTTCTGATTTCGCGGATGATTTATCAGGACGGGGTCAATGGCCTGCTGCTCCTCGGCGGCACATTTGCCGCCGTCATGTTCGGCTGGGCCACGATGGAGATTGGCGTTTACGGCATTATCCTGAATGTCGTCGCCATTTTTGGCTGCCTCGCGGCCAGCAGAATGGACACGGTTCTCGGCTCCAAGCGGGTGGTCGTCATGTCGATCATCCTGCTGCTGATCGCAACGGTGGGCATTGTCTCAACCGGACCCGGATACACTTTGTTTGGCGCGCTGCAATTGCCGCCCGACGACAGCGGCGGCCTGTTCGGCACCGCCGCCGAAAAAGCCTACATCGTCTATGGCCTGCTGATCGGCCTCGCCTTCGGCCCTGTGCAGGCATCGTCGCGCTCCTACATGGCGCGCAGCGTCAGCGCCGATGAGGCGGGCCGCTATTTTGGCATCTATGCGCTGTCAGGACGGGCGACGAGCTTCATGGCTCCGTTCACCGTCGCCACCGTCACCGCCCTGTCCGGCTCGGCGCGGCTTGGCATGGCGATGCTGCTGATCTTCTTCGCCGTTGGCCTCGCGCTCCTGCTGCGCACGCCCTATCCGGCAGCGGTGGTCGCTGACGATTAATGCCGAAAATGCCTAACCCCGGTGAACACCATCGCAATCCCTGCGGCATCCGCCGCGTCGATCACTTCCTGATCGCGCTGCGAGCCGCCGGGCTGGATGACGGCCGTCGCTCCCGCCTCTATCGCTGAGATCAGGCCGTCGGCGAAGGGGAAGAAGGCGTCGGAGGCGACGACCGAACCCTTGGTGCGCGGCGCAGCCCAGCCGTTGGCCAGCGCCGCGTCCTCGGCCTTGCGCGCGGCGGTGCGCGATGAATCGACCCGGCTCATCTGCCCCGCGCCGATGCCAACAGCTGCGCCATCGCGCGCATAGACAATGGCGTTGGACTTCACATGCTTTGCAACACGGAAGGCGAAGCGCAGGTCATTGAGCTCCTGCTCTGTGGGCGCGCGCTTGGTGACTGTCTTCAGTTCCAGATCATCCGCCGTCACACTGTCGCGCGACTGCACCAAGAGGCCGCCCGCGACCGTCTTGGCGAAAATGCCCGGCGCGCGCGGGTCGGGCAGGGCGTCGGTTACCAGCAGCCGCAGGTTCCTCTTGGCGGCAATGATCGCCTGTGCTTCTTTCGACGCGCCGGGGGCGATGATGACTTCGGTGAATGTCTTGACGATCTCCTCAGCGGCCTCCGCGTCAATCGGCCGGTTCAGCGCGATGATGCCGCCGAAGGCGGACGTTGGATCGCAGGACAGCGCGGCGAGATACGCCTCGCGCAGGCTCTTGCCTTCCGCCACGCCGCAGGGATTGGCGTGCTTGATGATGGCAACCGCCGCCGTGCGGGCCGGGTCGAACTCGGCGACGAGCTCGAACGCCGCGTCGGTGTCGTTGATATTGTTGTAGGACAGCTGCTTGCCCTGCAGCTGTTTTGCCGTTGCGACGCCGGGGCGCTGCTCGCCGGTCACATAGAACCCGGCCTGCTGATGCGGGTTTTCGCCATAGCGCATTTTCTCCGCCAGCCTGCCGCCGACGGCGCGGAAATCGGGAACTTGCGTTTCAAGCGCGGCGGCGAACCAGTTGGAGATCAGCGCATCATAGGCGGCGGTGCGGGCGAAGGCTTTTGCCGCCAGCTCCTGCCGCAGCCGGTAGGGCGTGGAACCGCCATTTTCTTTCAGGCTTTCGGCCACGCGGCCATAGTCTTGCGGATCAACAATGATCGTCACATAGGCGTGGTTCTTCGCGGCGGCGCGCAGCATGGCGGGGCCGCCAATGTCGATATTTTCCACCGTAGTCGGATAGTCCGCGCCCTTGGCCTGCACTTCTTCGAACGGATAGAGATTGATGACCGCAAGATCGATCTCGGCAATGTCATGCTCGATCATCGAAGCCACATGCTCGTCGTCGCCGCGCACCGCAAGCAGGCCGCCATGCACGCCCGGATGCAGCGTCTTGACGCGGCCGTCCATGATTTCCGGAAAACTGGTCAGATCCGACACATCACGCACTGAGATACCCGCATCGGCAATCGTCTTGCGCGTGCCGCCGGTGGAGACGAGCTCGATGCCCATCGACGGCAAGCTTGCGGGCAAACTCAATCAGCCCGGTCTTGTCGGAAACGGACAGGAGCGCGCGCTTGACCTTGACGAGGTCGGGAGTGGGAATTTTTTTGGAGGCGACAGCCATTTGAAACCTGGAAACATGAAAGATGGCGGGCGGTTAGCATCATTAAACCGGCGTTGCCACCGTCAAGGCCTGTTTTCAACTGCGCTGTGAATGCGCGCCAAGCGCCGTGCGGGTGAAGCGCCAATGCACTTGGTTCAGCTCAGACGGCTTGAACTCCAGCACAATCGCCTTGGTTTTGACCGGCCCCGTGATGCCTGCGAAAAAGATCGATTCCTGCAGAGCCGGCTCAAGCTCCTGACATGTGAACACCCAGGAATCACTGCCCTCCGCCAGCAGCATCAGATGGCCTTCGGCGTTGATGATCGGCCGCACGTTTGGATGAAGGTGAAAGCGGATGGCGGCGGTGTCACGCGGGTCCGCGCCCGCCTTCCGCTTGGCAGAAGGCAGAAACCGGTCTGCGCCCTCCAGCACAGAGCCGGAATTCGACAGAACCATGCTGCGCTCATGCAGCAGCTTGAAGGCGGGCGCATAGCCGTCATGGCGCGCGGTGAAGCCCTGCCAGCCGTCGCCGTCCCGCCGCTCGACGGTGACATGTTTCGGACCGCCAATCATGGCGGTGCCGAGCATTCTGGTCATGGCAGGCGAGAGTGAGAACCGGCACGAGGACGTGTCGTTCAGCGTCGCCGTCGAATGCGCCGCCGTGGCGCGGGCGAGCGCACGGAACTCTTCGGGCCCGTTGCGGTCGACGCCGGCGTTGACAATATAGCGGTGGCGTCCGGACGACAATTCGAACGACAGACAGCCTGCATGGGCTTCGCGCGACGCACTGACCGGCGGGGCCTTTCCAGTGTCGGCAATGATTGTCACGCCGCCCATTGCCAGCCGCTGAAATCCGGAATGGGTCGCCGACAGGAGCGGTGCGCCGCCGCTCTCATCGTGGCGCAGCACGGCGGCGAGGCGCTCAGTGCGCGTCAGGCCGACACCGTTAAACAGAGCCAGCGCGCCGTCCTGATGCCGGAAAAACCGCAGGGCGGGGAGCATCCGCTCAATCGCTGCGATCAGCGCCTGCGGCGGCGAAGACGATTGGATCGCATAGGTCTGGCGCAGCGGCAGAAGGTCGGCGAGAAGCTCAAGAATGGTCAGCGGGCTGCGCGAAATATGCCCGCCGTCCGGCAGTATCTGCTCGGCGAGGTCGCGTTCGAGATTGCGCGTGGCGGCGCGGAGTTTGACGGATGAAACCGGCAGCGCCAACGCCGAATAGGCGAGCGCGATGCGGGCGATCAGCCGCGGCTCGCCCGCGTCCATCTCGGGCGCAAGGCGGCGCAGATATTTGATCTGCAGCGACATGCTTTTCAGAAAGGCGCGGTAGAAATTCAGGTCCGCGCCTTTCAGGATCACATTGGAATGCTGCAGCCAGGCGATGATCCGCTGCGCTACCACTTCCGGCTCCCAGCTCATTCCGCTCACCAGCCGCCCGTCGCCCGCCAGCCAGTCGCCGACCAGAGAGCGGGCGTGCGCGGCGGCGATGTCGGTTCCGGCTTCGCGCATGTGCCGCAGCCACTGAAAGTTATGCAGCGCCTTTTCCCAGGCAAGGTTAGGCGCTTCGACGAGGAAGGGCGACTGGCCCCGCGTCTCAACTGAGGTTCCGGCCAGATAATACCGTCCGGCGTAAAATTCCTGGGCGATGTGAGGATCGGCGTTGCGCAGGTCCGGCGGGGCGATGAGGATGCGGTCAGGCGCGCGGCCGGCGAAGCGCCATTTGGCGATGGGCCCGGAACGCATGCGTCTTTTGAACCGGCGCCAGCCTTCGCTCGCGACCAATCCCCAAAGCTGTGGCTGTCCAGCCAAACCGCCTGCCAAAAGAATACTCCATGTGCCCGAACGCCCGCCTTGCAGCGCGAATCATAACCGCACACGCTCCAAGCACAAGCGCAATGCGCGGGATTGACCTGATTTGAAACAGTTAATTCAAACGTTTGAAGCGGGCGGCGAAAAAACCGTCCATGCCGGAGATTTCTGGCCGCCCGAGGTTAAGATCGGCAGGCGTGGTGCGCAGCCAGCCCTGTGCATCTATAAGATGCGCAAATCCCGGCAGTTCCTGCGGCAGAAAGTCGAGACGCTCGACGCCCTCCTGCTCCAAAAGGAAGCTGGCGGCGAGGTCCTCACCTTCCAACCGGTCCAGCGAACAGTTCGAAAACAGGATCACGCCGCCCGGCTTCACCAGCGAGACACAGTGTTTGAGGAGCTTCAGCTGCAGGGCGGCGAGCTTTTCGATGTCGTCCTGCGTTTTGGTCCAGGCGACATCCGGATGTCGGCGGATGGTGCCGGTGGAAGAGCAGGGCGCGTCGAGCAGAACGGCGTCCAGCAATTCAGCGGGCTTGAAATCCAGAAGGTTCGCAATGCGGGTCTCAGCTTCAAGTCCCAGCCGCGACATGTTGCGTGCGAAGCCGTTTCAGCCGGGAGGCGGACATATCAACGGCAATGACATTCGCGCCTTGAAGAATGAGGCTCGCCGTCTTGCCGCCCGGCGCGGCGCAGAGGTCCGCCACGCGCTTGTCCTTGATGTCGCCCATCAGGCGGGCGGGCAGGCTGGCCGCCACATCCTGCACCCACCATGCGCCCTCAGCAAAGCCGGGAAGGTCGGAGACTTTTCCTTCGAAACTTTCGAGGCGCACCGTGCCATTTGGTAGGACAAGCCCGTTCAGCTTTTCCGCCCAGCCATCAGCATCCTCTTTCACCGTCAGATCGAGCGGCGCGGGGAGGCGGTGCATGGCAAGAATGGCGCGCGCCTTTTCCGTGCCATAGGCTCGCCGCAGCCGCTCCACAAACCAGTCGGGCGCATCATCGGTCTTCGCCAGCATTTCGGAAAGCGCCGTCTCTTTCGAACGGATCAGCTTGCGCAGCACAGCATTGACGAGCGAGGCAAAGCGGGCGCTGCGCGGGTCGGATTTGGCGCTTTCGACCGCGAGATCAACCGCCGAGTGATCAGGCACATCGAGAAAGAGGATCTGTGCGGCGGCGACGTGCAGGATGTGGAGAAGGTTTGTGGCGTTCTTCGGCAGTGGCCGGTCGAACAGACCGGCGAGAAGCCGGTCAATCGTCACGCGGTGCCGAAGCGCCGAGGCGAGGATGGCGCGGGCGAGCGCCCGGTCACGTGGCTCCAAAGCCATGAACTGCGGATGTCCATGCTCATCATCAGTCAAACCGTCGAGCGAGGTGCGTGTCTCAATGACGGCGGCAAGGAGCCTCTGCGCGGCGCGGCGCACGGCAAGGCCCGGTCTTGCGGCTGACTGATTCCTCTGTGCGTTCGGCGCGGCGTCCTCAGCGCCGCTCACGCCCACGGGCCTTTTTTCGGCGCGGCGTTGCGGCCCCATGGATTTGGCGCAGGCGGCTCTGGTGCGACCGGCGCGTCGGCGACCGGCTCTCGGATTTCATCGGCCAGCGGTTCCTGCCCGGCAAACTCCTGCGCCATTTCCTCCAGCGCCGCCACGCGGTTTTCTGTGGCCGGATGCGTCGAGAACAGGCTGTCGGCGCCAAGGCCGAACAGCGGATTGATGATGAACATGTGGGCGGAGGCGGGGAAGCGCTCGGCGCGGTAGTTCGGGATCTGCTTGGCGGCGGCGGCGATTTTCTTCAGCGCCGAGGCGAGCCAAAGCGGATTGCCGGTGATTTCCGCGCCACGCCTGTCGGCGGAATATTCGCGGGTGCGCGACACCGCCATTTGCACGACCATGGCGGCAAGCGGTGCGACAATCATGGCAAACAGCGTGCCCAGCCCGCCGAGCGGGTTGTTGTTGTCGCGGTTGCCGCCGAAGAAGAAGGCGAAATTGCCGAGCATGGAAATGGCGCCGGCGAGTGTCGCGGTGATCGTCATGGTCAGCGTGTCGCGGTTTTCAATATGGGCCAGCTCGTGCGCCATGACGCCGGCCACCTCTTCCTTGGACAATTGCTCAAGCAGGCCGGTCGAAGCGGCGACGGCGGCGTTCTGCGGGTTGCGGCCTGTGGCGAAGGCGTTCGGCTGGTCGCTTTTGATGAGATAGACGCGCGGCATCGGCAGGCCCGCGCGCTCGGCAAGAGCGCGGATGATCGAGAAAAACTCCGGCGCGTTCGTCTCGTCCGCCTCGACGGCGTTGTGCATGCGCAGCACCATCTTGTCGGAATTCCACCATGAAAACACGTTCATGGCAAATGCGATGACCAGCGCGATCGTCATGCCGCCGGAGCCGCCGATGGCATAGCCGACCAGCATGAACAGCGCCGTCATAAGGCCGATCAGCATGGCGGTTTTGATAACGTTCATCAGAATTCTCCGTGGCAGCGCGATGTTTGCGCCCTATAATCAGCAATGATAATGGCGATTGTTGCCTTCAGGTTCAATCATCTCGTCGGGAAAACATGCAAGAGCGCGCACCAGTACCGGAAGTGCAGGACAAACAGGCTTCAAAGCTCCTGTCCCCAGCGGCGGCGCGGGCGCTGGCGGAGGCGGCAGACCGGCGCAAAACGGCGCGTGTCAAGGATGCGCAGAAAGAGATCGGCGGGCGCGGCGGGCCTGATCCGGCGCGCTATGGCGACTGGGAGGCCAAGGGCATCGCGCACGATTTTTAGCTTGCAAAATCAGACTTAGGAATTTATTCATACGACATGTTGATTCCTCGCCTCACTGCTCCCGGCGGTGCTAGAACTCTTAAGCTGGCCCTGTTCTTGTCCATGACGGCTCCAAACCCCGCCCAGGCCCGCCGCGAGTTTCTCGCGGGGCCCATTTCAGTGGATGTCATTGAAGTGATTGACGGCGACACGTTTCTGGCGCGGGCAAAGGTCTGGCCGGGGCATGAGGTCACTGTGTCCGTGCGGTTGCGCGGCATTGACGCGCCGGAGCGCAAGGCAAAGTGTGATTCCGAAAAAGGGGCGGCGGAAGAGGCGCGGCTCGCACTGGAATATGTCCTTTCCTCAGCACCTGTTGAGATACGCAACATATCGGGCGATAAATATTTCGCCCGCGTCGTCGCCGACGCCGGGAACAGCGATGTCGCCGACGTGGCTGCGTTCATGCTGGATGTGGATCTGGCGCGGCCATATCAGGGCGGCAAGCGGCTGGGCTGGTGCTTCTGAACCGTCCTGAATCGGGACAGTTCACAGGCGCTGCCGTCCACACCGCCGCCTGAAGCGCCAAACATGGTGAAGGAAGAATTAAGGAAAAGGGAAATACCCCATTTTCCTCATCTCCGGTTAACGTAAACAACTCAGAAATATCATATATTTCAACAGGTTAATTCCAGAACCCGGTCGAGGCCGCCTTTTTGCGCCGCCATGGCCCGCCATTCGCTCTGTCTCTTTCAAAGACGCCATCCAGCGTTCCCAAAGGAGACACATATGAGCCTTGTCCATCGCCTTAAAACCACAGCCTCGCGATTTAGCTCTGATAAAAGCGGACAGTTTGGCATTATTTTCGCCCTGTGTTCAGGCGTGCTGATGATCAGTGTCGGGCTTTCGATCGACTTTACCCGCATCATTTCCGCCAGGTCGCAGCTGACCAGCGCGCTTGACGCCGCCGTCACATCAACGGCGCGCGATATCACGCGTGGCAAGATCAAGAAAGACGAGGCGGCCAAGATTGTCCAAGCTTTTCTCGAAGCAAATCTTGATGGCAGACGGCTGAGCAAGGAGAATGTGCATCTGACCGATGTCACGCTGGATCCAGTCACCAACGAAATCTCCGCCGCCGCCCGCGTGGATGTCGCCATTATGTTTCCTGTCATGAACCTGCCAAAGGTTCAACCCGTCAATGTTAAGATCGGCGCGCTCTATTCAGAGCGCAAAGTGGAGGTGTCGATGGTGCTGGATGTGACGGGATCGATGGAAGATTTCGGCAAAATTGGCGAACTCAAGATCGCGGCAAAGTCAGCAGTCAAGGCGTTTCTTGAAAATGGCTCGGACAATACGCGCGTTGCCATCACACCCTATTCATTTGGCGTGAATTCCGGCCCCTACAGGCCTTTTGTCATGGGTGAGGACCGGAGTCCGGCGATAGATTTCTGCGCCACGGAACGGCGGGGAGCCGAAATGTTCTCAGACGCGGGTCCTGCTGTTGAAAAAGTCACCCGCGCTGACTTCATCAACTATTTTGACGACAAGAGCGGTGAAGTCTGGCCGATTCCCATGAACTCCAAAAGGTGCCCGACAGTTGCGGTTCAGCCGCTGACAAAAGACAAGGCCGTTCTGAACGCCATGATCGACAAGCTCAGCCCCGTGGGCGGCACCGCCGGCCACATCGGACTTCAGTGGGGCTGGTACATGATCGCGCCGAACTGGCCAGAAATTGTGCCGGATTCAAAGCCTGTCGCTTATGACGCGCCCGATTCTGAGAAGTACATTATTCTCATGACTGACGGCATGTTCAACTCCGAGGCGTCGGGCCTTGCAGATGGCGACGTCCGCAGCTTTGCGGGAATTTCGCAGAAATCCGGACGGCTTGCGATGACCTATTGCGATGAGATCAAGGACAAGGACGTCAAGGTTTACACAATCGGCTTTCGCTTGAATGACATCGCAAAAGCCGCCCAGCGTGAGGAAGCTGTGCGCATGCTTGACGATTGCGCAACGGACCCGGTTGGATCTGAAACAACGTTCTACAATGCTGAGAACGGAGCAGAGCTTAAGCAGGCGTTTGATGACATTGCCCGGCGCATCCAGACGCTGCGCCTGACAAACTGACAAGCCAGGTTTTCAAGCAGGCGGGCGCTGACACTACGCCCGCCTTTTCAGGTCCCGACCGTCTCAAGCCCGAGCCTTCCCCGACGCAGCCAGCGTGCGCCGAGCATAACTGAAACAGCCGCAAGCCCGGCCAGCAGCCCCGTCCAAACGCCGGCCCCTTCCCAGCCCGCTTTGAATGCGAGCCAAAGTCCCGACCGGCATGCCGACGCACCAATAGCTGATGTGCGGCGAACACCATCGGAATTTTTGTATCATGCAGTCCGCGCAGCATGCCAAGAAGCACCGCCTGCGCGCCGTCGAACAGCTGGAACATGGCGGCAAAGAATAGAAAGGCGACGCCGAGCCGCAGCGTTGTGGCGTTCTCAGGTTTTGTAACGTCAATGAAGATGCCGATGAGCCGCGTCGGAAAAAGCGCCATCAGCATGGCCGTCATCGACATGAACCCCATGACCATGAAAAACGCCACCCCGCCCGCAAGCCTTATGCCATCGCTGTCACCCGCGCCAAAAGCCCGGCCGATCCGCACCGTCGCCGCCTGTCCGAGGCCCAGCGGCGCCATGAAGGCGACCGAAGCGATCTGCATGGCAATGGCATGTGCGGCGAGCGAGGCCTCGCTGATATAGCCCATCACCGCCGTCGAGCCGGTGAACAGCGCGACTTCGAAGACCATCAACAAGCCGATAGGCAGGCCGAGCCGCCAGAGCTGCCGGAGCCGCTGCCAGTCGGCCCGCCAGAATCGCCCGAACAGCCGGTAGCGGCGGAAGCGCCGGTCGCGGACGATGACGACGGCAAGGCCCAGAAACATGAAGGCCGAGGAAAGCGATGTCGCTACCCCCGACCCGGCGATGCCGAGCGCCGGAAAGCCGAAATTGCCGAACACGAGGCACCAGTTGGCGAGCGCGTTGAAGCCGATGGCGGCGAGGCCGACCGCCAGCGCCCAGCCCGGCCGCTCCAGCGCCGAGATAAATGAGCGCAGCACGACAAAACCGAAAAACGGCAGCGCCGCCCATTGCAGCGCCCGCATATAGGTTCCCGCCTGCGCCGCAAGCTCCGGGGCCTGCCCCAAAGCGGCGAGGATTGCGCCCGAGTTCCACAAAATGAGCCACAGCGGAACGCACAGCGCAATTGATATCCAGAGACCCTGCCGCACAGTGCGGCGCAGCTCGCGCACGGCGAAGCGGTTCTCTCCGAGGTCCTTCGCCAGCATCGGCGTGGTGGCGAGCGCAATGCCGAGACCGAAGATCAGCACCGAGAAATACAGACTGTTGCCGAGCGCGCTCGCCGCCAGCGCGTCCGAACCGAGGCGGCCAAGCATCACCGCGTCGGTCGCCGTCATCAGCGTGCCGGCCATGTTCGTCAAGACGAGCGGCCAGGCGAGGCGAAGCATGGCGCTGACCTCCTCCCGCAAAGGGCTTATCGCCCCGGCGCTCCGCACCGTTGCCGACATAATTTAATCCAGTTCGAAAGTTGAGATTGGCGGCTCGCACGGCCGGCGTCAGAATGCAAAAGTGAAAGGACCGCCCCGAAGGGCAGTCCCCGCAATTCCGTCTGTCAAAAAGGCGGATTTGGACCGCTTGGCGGTCCCGAAAGCATCAGGCGCGGTGGGTTGCCACCCTCGCCAAATCCTCCGAAGCCTCATGGCAGATTGCGAAATCACTGGACATCGGATCACCTCCTCTCGGTTCGTTGGACTGTGGCGAAGATGGAGCGAATCGAGGGTTTTGACAACAGGAAATTGCCATTGTTCATCCTTAAGACGAAATGGAACCGGCGCAGTGTTGCCGCAGAACTACAGATTTGCCCGAACCGGCGGGATTGGAGAGTTGCCAATGTCTTCAGATAACAGTGCGGCAAGGATTGTCCGCGCCATCGTCCAGACCGTCGCGCCGGCCTTCGCCGTCGTGCTTTGGACCGGAGAGCGAATTGGTCCCACAGCCGGTCCCTCGGTGAAAATCAACGACGCCTCGGCGGTGCGCCAGCTGGCGCTCAGGCCCAGCCTCAACACATTCGTCGAACTCTGGATTGCCAAAAGCATCGATGTCGAAGGCGGCTCGCTGTTCGACATTGCCGAAGCGCCGATGCAGGGGCGCTTCAAAGACAAGCTGAAAAACCTTCCGAAGCTGAAGCTGTTGCGTGACATTCCCGGCCTGATTTTCTCGGGCGGCGGCAGGAACGCCGGTAGCGGGCAGGGCGGCAAAGACCCGCACCGCAGCGGTTCCGACAAGGTCGCCATCATGCATCATTATGATGTGTCAAATGAATTCTACGCGCTCTTTCTGGACAAGCGCATGGTTTACACCTGCGCCTACTTCCAGAATCCGGACGATAGCCTCGATCAGGCGCAGGAGGCCAAGCTTGATCTGGTCTGCCGCAAGCTGCGCCTCAAGCCGGGCGAGAGCGCTTCTCGGACATCGGCTGCGGCTGGGGCGCGATGCTGATCCACGCCGCCAAACATTATGGCGTCACAGGCCATGGTGTGACGCTGTCGGAGGCGCAGACAGAGCTTGCCCGGGCGCGGATCAAGGCGGAGGGGCTTGAGGACAGGATCACCATCCATCTCAAGTCGTACACCGAGATGCAGGGCGAGTTCGACAAAATCTCGTCCATCGGCATGTTCGAACATGTCGGCCTTAGCGCATCATGACGAATATTTCGGCGCGGTGAACCGGCTCCTGAAACCGGGCGGCCTCTACATGCACCATTCAGTGGCGCGTCGGATGAAAAAGTCGAAGAAAATGTTCGGTCGCAAGAGCGAGGACCAGCTGGCGCTGTTCAAGTATATTTTCCCCGGCGCGGAGCTGGATCATCTGGGCATGTCCATCGCCAATCTTGAAAGCCACGGGTTTGAGGTTCACGATGTCGAGGGTCTGCGCCCGCATTACGCCAAGACCTGCCGCTTCTGGGCAGACCGGCTGCACGCAAATTTTGCTGCGGCCATTGCGGAAGTCGGCGAGCCCAAGGCGCGGCTCTGGCTCCTGTATCTGACCGGGGTCACACTCGCCTTCGAGCGCGGCACGCTGCATATCAACCAGACGCTGGCGTCGAAAAGGCTGCGCGGCTTCGCCAGTGTGCCGCCGACGCGGGATGATTTGTACCGCCAAAGCGTGTAATGTATGCTCGATCAGGCTTTGCCTGCGGAGGCTTCGATGGTTTGAAGCCTGATCCAGGGCATCAAGCCGAACAGCGCCTGCCCGGCCAAGCCGGTAAGTCCGGCGGGACGCAGCAGCGCTGACCACTGCTCTGTCAATGACCTGCCGAACGACAGTCCGAGCAGCGGCTCGGCAATCATCGCCAGGCCGAATGCGGCGGAGCCCATAAGAAGGCGGCTGCCTGCGACCGGCGCTATCTGCATTTTCTTGATCAGCCAGCCTGAAACCAACCATGAGGCAGTGAGGATCAGAGGCAGTTCCAAGAGCGTCGCCGCAAATTCGCCGATGCGCGGGATGACGGCCAGAACGCGGACAGTTCCGAGTATAAACCCGAGCGAGAATATCGAGCGCGAAATAGGCGGACCCGGCCTTGAAGATGTTCATGGGCATCCTTTCATAGAAATATGGCAGCCACACTGCCTCTCATAGCCTGTCCGCTCATGCGCCCCCTTGCGCAAGCGAACACACATCCACCCATTCGGCGTCCGCCAGCGCAGCGAGCCTGTCCGGCGAAATGCGCAGCGCGCTCGATGTGCTGCCCGCCGCAGGAACGACTTCCGCAAACGCCTTCAGGCTGACATCGCAATAAGACCGGCAGCGGCAGTTGCGAGGCCGAACGGGCAGACGCCGCCGACCGGGTGGCCGGTGACGCGCAGCGCCTCTTCGTGGCTGAGCATGGAGACCTTGCCGCCAAACTGCGCCTTCGCCTTCTTGTTGTCGAGCCGCGCGAGGCCGCCCGCAACGACCAGAAATGGCCGCCCGCCGACGATGAGGGACAGTGTCTTGGCAATCGCCGCCTCCGGCACCCCATGGGCGGCGGCGGCCTCAGCAACGGTGGCGGTGGAGCCGTCGTGGATGAGGATTTCGATATCGGGCGCATAGGCGGTGAGGAAGGCGCGGACGGATTCCAAACTCATTGCGCGCGCGCCGTCATGCGGCCTTCCTGTTCTGCCGGTTGGCGATCAAATCCTCAACCACCGCCGGATCGGCCAGCGTTGACGTGTCGCCCAGCGCGCCGAAATCGTCCTCGGCGATTTTGCGCAGAATGCGGCGCATGATTTTGCCGGAGCGGGTTTTGGGAAGGCCGGGGGAGAACTGGATTTTGTCCGGCGCGGCGAAAGGGCCGATTTCCGAGCGCACATGGGCCACCAGCGCCTTGCGCAGCGCGTCGTCGCCGGTTTTTCCGGCCATCAGCGTCACGTAGCAATAGATGCCCTGTCCCTTGATATCGTGCGGATAGCCGACAACGGCGGCTTCTGACACAAGATCGTGGCTGACCAAAGCCGATTCCACTTCCGCCGTGCCCATGCGGTGGCCTGAGACGTTGATGACGTCATCGACGCGGCCGGTGATCCAGTAGTAGCCGTCAGAGTCGCGGCGGCAGCCGTCGCCGGTGAAATATTTGCCCTTGTAGGTGGAGAAGTAGGTCTGGATGAAACGGTCATGGTCGCCATAGACCGTGCGCGCCTGACCGGGCCATGAGTCAATGATGCACAGATTGCCGTCCGCCGCGCCTTCGATCACCTTGCCCTCATTGTCCACCAGCTGCGGCTGCACGCCGAAGAAGGGGCGGGTGGCGGAGCCGGGCTTGAGGTCCGTCGCGCCGGGAAGCGGGGAAATGAGAATGCCGCCCGTCTCCGTCTGCCACCATGTGTCAACGATGGGCGACTTCTTCTCGCCGACCACGTTGTAATACCATTCCCAGGCTTCCGGATTGATCGGCTCGCCGACCGAACCCAAGAGCCGCAGCGATTTGCGCGAGGTCTTTGTCACCGGCGCTTCACCGCCCGCCATCAGGGCGCGGATCGCGGTGGGGGCGGTGTAGAAAATGTTGACCTGATGCTTGTCGATGACTTCCCAGAAGCGCGACGTTGACGGGTAATTCGGCACGCCTTCAAACATCAAAGTCGTCGCGCCGTTGGCGAGCGGGCCGTAGACGATGTAGCTGTGTCCGGTGACCCAGCCGACATCGGCCGTGCACCAGTAAATGTCGCCGTCATGGTAATCGAACACATATTGGTGCGTCATCGCGGCATAGACCAGATAACCGCCTGTCGTATGCAAAACGCCTTTCGGCTTGCCCGTGGAGCCGGAGGTATAGAGGATGAACAGCGGGTCTTCCGCCTTCATCTTTTCAGGCTCGCACTTGGCGGCGGCCTTGCCCATTTCATCATGGTACCAGAGGTCGCGGCCATTGGCCCATTCGACCTTGCCGCCGGTGCGGCGCACGACGAGGACGTTCTTCACCATGACGCCCGCCTTGGCGGCGATGTCCACGGCCTTGTCTGTGTTCTCCTTCAGCGGCACAGATTTGCCGCCGCGCAGGCCCTCGTCGGCGGTGATGACAAAAGTGGACTCACAATCGATGATGCGGCCTGACAGCGAGTCCGGCGAGAAGCCGCCGAAGACGATGGAATGGATCGCGCCGATGCGGGTGCAGGCGAGCATCGCATAGGCCGCCTCGGGGATCATCGGCAGGTAAAGCGTGACGCGGTCGCCCTTCTTGACGCCGTTGGATTTGAGGACGTTCGCCAGCTTGTTCACATGCAGCGACAGCTCCTTGTAGGTGATCTTTTTGTCATCATAGGGATTGTCGCCCTCCCAGATGATGGCGACCTGATCGCCGCGCTTTTTCAGGTGGCGGTCGATGCAATTGTAAGAGACGTTGGTCAGCCCGTCTTCAAACCATTTGATCGCAGCCTTGCCGGTGAACGAGGTGTTCTTCACCTTGGTGTAAGGCTTGAACCAGTCGATGCGCTTGCCGTGCTTTCCCCAGAACTTGTCAGGGTTCGTGACGGATTCCTGATACCACTTCAGGTAAGTCTCATTGTCGATGAGCGCGCGCTTCTTGGCGCTGGGCAGAATTTTGTAGACCTTGTCCGACATATGAAACCTCCTCCAAAAACGCTTTCCCGCCTTCTGAATTCCATGATTGGCGCATTTGGGCAATCACAATTTCTCGGGGGCGACGGCTGTGACCTACAGCAATGCGCAGGCCCTGCAAATTAGACGATTGGCCATGAAAATCGATTGAAATTGCACGGCTTAGCGCCAAACCGGCGGCGCGCAGGGGACTTTCCTCAGCGTTTTTGGCCGGGCGGGATATTGGCCGGGTGTAAGCCGGAGTCACAAAACGTGAGGTGCAGGCAGCCAATTTCGCCTTATTGCGCCGACTGATGCGCAATGTTTGTCCGCGATTGGGAGGCCGTGGACGCTGACAGCTGTGGGAGCGGCTGGGGAGAGGGGCTTAAAATGCGTCAACTGATTTCAATGAGCCGGACAATTGCGGTTTTGACCGCACTCGGTGTGCTTGTGGCAAGCACGTCCGATATAGGCACCCAAGCATACGCAGGCGCTTTGCCAGCCATGCCGTCGCCCACGCAGCAAATTGCCGTGCATGATTTTGGCGAAGAGCACGCGCATCTCGCGGACTCAGTTTTTGACAGGATGAACCCGCTGATTTTAGCCGCCCTGCCGCGCGGCAGGCCCGCCATCGTCTACCGCGCGCCGACGCGGTGCGTGCCGGGATCGCTGATCAGGATGCTCAAGCGCGTCTCAGCGAAATATGGTCCAATCACGGTCAATTCGACGTGGCGTCCGCGCAGCAAAAACCGCCGTGTCGGCGGGCGCTCGAAGTCGCTGCACCTTTCCTGCCGCGCCGTGGATTTCCGCGTGCACGGCTCTTCGCGCGGCCTTGCCAGGTTCCTGTTGGCGCACAAGGAAGTCGGTGGCTTCAACCGCTATCCGTCCGGGTTTTATCACATCGACAACGGGCCGAGGCGGACCTGGTGACGAGTCAGGCGGCCTGCGGCTCAAGCAGGATCGTTGCCTGGATCTGTGAATAGTCTGCAGAAAGCGCCCCATCCTCGGAACGCTCAATGAGGCCGACCCGTTCCAGCGCTGTCACATCCTGATGCACACGTTTGAAATCGCGGCCCAATTGTCGCGACAGGTCGCGTATGCTCGCCGCCGAGTTGGCATGCAGGTGCCGCAGAAGAGCGTGGCGCTTGTCTGTCATGACGGAGGAAAGGGCTGACCATGTGACGAAAGAAACATTGTCCTGCGTCTCCACCAGCTCGCCGCGCTCGGCCCGTTTCCACGCCTCCGCTACCCGCGCCGCCGCATCCCGCAGGGTGCCGCCCACAATAAGCCTTTTCAT
The DNA here is from genome assembly GCA_963802455.1 of uncultured Alphaproteobacteria bacterium. Taxonomy (GTDB): domain Bacteria; phylum Pseudomonadota; class Alphaproteobacteria; order Rhizobiales; family Rhizobiaceae; genus JANOYJ01. The sequence continues at coordinate 184,156 of CAWDIY010000003.1, forward strand.
ATGCTCTCACTCCGCTTTCTCAGCTTTTCGACTTCAGATGTGAAGGCTTCAAGCAGGATGTCGATGGAGACGAATGTCAGCGATGACTCGGCACCGTGAAAATGCCGATGGTCGCCCTTCCCCCGCTCATTGTCGTATCCGAGAACCCGAACTCCACCCACAATGTAAACCAGCCGGTATTTGAAGAAGTGCTCCGATGGCGGGACAGGCTGAGGGACTTCCCACACCACCATTTCCACCAGCTCATCAGCAGTATAGACGACCCGTTCACGGACAACCAATCTCGCCTTCATGATGGCATGATATGCCATCAATTTGGTTCGGTCAAGCCGAGCGCTCCGTCCTAAACCTCGTGCAGATACAAATGATAATCCACATCGCTGACGGTTCTTGCGACGCGGAAATATTCGGCTTCCTTGATCGAGGTGAAGGTGCGGTGCAGGTCCTCGCCCAGCGCTTTTTTCAAGAACACCGAATCCTTCGCCGCCGCAATGGCGCTGCGCCAGTCTGTCGGCAGGCCGGTGTTCTCAGGCGCGTCCTCATAGCCGTTGCCTTTGGTTTCCGGGCCGGGGTCGAGCCGGTTGGCGAGGCCATGGCGGATGCCGGCGAGCACCGTTGTGGCGACGAGATAGGGATTGGCGTCAACGCCGGACGGCCGGTGCTCGATGCGCCGCGCCTTGACGCTGCCCGCTGGGATGCGCAGCGCGACGGAACGGTTGTTGACGCCCCAGGTCGGCGCGACCGGCGCGTAGGACTGCGAGACAAAGCGCCGCCATGAATTGGCGTGCGGAGCGAAGACCAGCATCGATTCGCCCATCGTCGCCTTCAGGCCGCCGAGCGCATTCAGGAGCAGCGGCGACCAGGTTCCCTCGCGCTCCTCAATGAAAATATTCGCGCCCGCCTCATCCATCAGTGACACATGAAAATGCATCCCCGATCCCGCATAGTCGGCGATCGGCTTGGCCATGAAACATGCGGTGACGTTGTGGCGTCTGGCCTGCGCCCGCACGAGGCGCTTCAGCCGGATCAGATCATCCGCCGCCTGCATGAGATTTTCGCGGTAATGCAGAGTCAGCTCGTACTGTCCCGGCGCATATTCGGAGATCAGCGTTTCGGTCGGAATGCCCGCCGTCTTCGCCCCGGCGTAAATGTCGGAGAACAGCGGCTCCATGCCGTGCAGATGATCGACCGAATAGACTTCCGTCTTGCCGCTGACCCGTCCGTCCAGCACAGCAGCGGCGGGCTGTACCTGACCCTTGGAATCGCGCTCATTGGAGAGCAGAAAGAATTCCAGTTCGAACGCGCCTGCGGGCTTAAGGCCCTGCTTGGCAAAGGCGTCCACCTGCCGCTGCAGGGCATGGCGCGGGTCGGATGTCATCGGAACGCCGTCCAATGAATACATGGACATCAGCACTTCGGCGCGCGCCGGGTTCGTGCCATGGATGCGCGCCAGCGTTCCCGGCACCGGCCATGCGCGCAGGTCGCCATCGCCGGAATCCCAGATCAGCCCCGTCTCGTGCACATCCTCGCCGGTGATGTCGAGGCCGAGAATCGAGATCGGGAAATGCCGCCCGCTCTCGTAGATCGGCATCAGCTCATGGCGGCGCACGATCTTGCCGCGGCCGATGCCGTTCGTGTCGGTGAGCACAATATCGACAGCCTCAATGTCCGGATTGGCATCGAGAAAGGCCTTGGCTTCGCTTGTGGTGGAGCCTGATGGTGACTGCATTTTTCTCAAGTACTCAGTTTGTCAAAAGCCGCGTGACGTCGGCGAAATTTTTCACCAGCCGCTCCACCTGCTTGCGCTTCGTCGCAGGAGATATCAGCATCATGTTATGAAATGGTGCAATCAGGCTGCCCCGGTTCAACAGCGCCAGGTGGATGCATCTTTCCAGCTCCGGCTGGTGCGCGGCTTCTGCCTCCGCGCCATTCTTCAGCGGACCGGGCCCGCAGATAAACTCGACCCGCGCGCCGACGCGGGTCACATGCCACGGCAGCTTTCGCTTCCTGATGATCCTGCGCAGCGCGCCCTCAAGCTCATTGGCAAGTGTTTCCATGTGGGCGTAATTGCCCTTGGTCATCACCTCGGCAAGACAGGCGCGCATGGCGGCGAACTGCAGCGGATTGGCCGACAGCGTCGTGCCCATGCCGGAATGGCCGGCGGGCCGCGACTTTTCGGTTTCTAGAAATTGCTGCGCCGTCTCCTGCGAAAGGCCCCAGACCGAGGCCGGCACGCCGCCCGCGACGGGTTTGCCGAGCACGAAAATGTCCGGCTCAAGACCGTGCGTTTTCGTGTAGCCGCCAAGGCCGGTGGAGATTGTGTGCGTCTCGTCGATCAGCAGCAGCGTCCCCGCCGCGCGCGTCAGCCTGCGCAGCGCCTTGTGGAAACCTGGGTCCGGAAGGACCATGCAGGAATTGGTCAATACTGGCTCGGTGATGACGCAGGCGATATCCTTAGCCTCAAGGGCTTTCTCTAATGCGGGGATGTCGTTGAACTCGACGACGACGGTGTTCTGCGTCAGATCGACGGCCTGCCCGACCAGACCCGGACGGTGAACCGCTTTGCCGCCTTCGAGCCGCACAAATGTCTCGTCCACCGTGCCATGGTAACAGGCGTTGAAGACGAGGATTTTCCTTCTGCCCGTCACAGCCCGCGCCACCCGCAGCGCGAAGCGGTTTGCGTCCGTCGCCGTGACAGCGATCTGCCATTGGAACGGGCCGAACCGCTCGGTCAAAAGCTTGCCGACCTCCATCGCGTCTTCCGTCGGCAGCATGTAGGTGAGGCCGTTAGCGGCCTGTCTGCGGATGGCTTTCGTCACGGGCTTCGGCGAATGGCCGAACATGGAGCCTGTATCGCCGAGGCAGAAATCGTCGAACTTCACGCCGTCAATATCGGTGAGCTTTGCGCCCTTGGCTTTTTCCACCAGCATCGGAAACGGCATGGACCAGTCGCTCATCCAATGCAGCGGCACGCCGTTTAGAAAGTTCCCCGCGCCCGTTTCCAGCGCCGCGCGCGAAGCGGGATGCGCGGCTGCGAAAGTGATCCGCTCTTCGGCGGACATGGCAGCCATGCGGGAGCGCGGCACTCCGCCGGTCAGTTCATTTGGGGAAGGAGAGTTCATGTTGGATGCGTTTGTCCCTGTCTCACCGCACATTACCTGCCCGAAGCGCGGGCGGCAAATGCGGAGCGGGCGCGTGGTTAAGCGGCGGACGGCCAACAGTGCGGGTCCGCCGATTTCACATCTTTACAGGCATTCGCTCACGGAATATATTATTCTTCTTAAGGAGAATAATTATGTCAGCCGCCGCCAATGTCTATACCGCCGCCGAGGCCGCAGTCGTCAGCGAGATCGGCATCAAGTCGGTGCACAATGCAATTGACAAGCGCATCGTCGAAACAGTTTCAAGGTCAAGCGGAAGAATGGTGACCGAAGACGGGCTGCTGCGGCTCAAGCTCTGGTATGGCGTCGGCTCGGCACTCTCAACTGACCGGCGTCAGAAACTCTTTGACTCGATCAAGGCGGACCCGTCCGCTGATGAAATCAGGGCGGATGATTTGATCATCGTCGACGTGGCAAAGGCGCGGCGGCAAGTGAAAGCTCGCGTCAAGGAGCTGGACGAGGCGGCGGCGCTCATTGAGCGGAGAATGGGCGTGATGGGCGGTGAGCCCGTCTTCGTCGGCACGCGGATTCCGGTGCATCTGGTCGCAACCATGCTGGCGTCGGGCGCGGACGCCGACGAAATTCTTGAAGGCTACCCGAGTTTAACTAGGCGGATGTTGGACCTTTCTGCCATATGGGCCGCCGCTCACCCTCAGCGCGGGCGTCCAAAAAGCTTGGCGGATATGGGATTGAAAGCAAAATCCAGCAAACGCCTTGCGTGGCCCATCGCTGATCCTGCCAAGGGATGAATTTTCTTATCGACGAATGCCTGCATATGTCGTTGGCGGATGTAGCGCAAAAGCTGGGACATCACGCACACCACGCGACCTGGCTTGGTCTTGGCGGCAAAGCTGACTGGGACTTGATGCCACGCATTGTTGCCGAGGACTTCACCTTTGTCACCAACAACGCCCGCGACTTTCGCAAGCTCTATTCAAAGGAACCAATTCACGCCGGTTTGCTCATTTTGCTGCCACAGGTCAGCCCTGAGGAGCAAAGACAGCTGTTTAAGATATTGCTCGCCGAACTGTCGCTTGAGGAAATGCTTGTGAACGAAGCGATAGAAATATCGATCGCTGACGGGGTGCTGAAAATGGTGCGCTACCAATTGTCAAAACGATCATTTTGAAGAGGCAGGCCTTCAGCTTCACCGCAAATTGTTCTCAATGCTCCCGCACCCCAAACACCCCCGACCCCACCCGCACATGCGTCGCGCCGAGCGCAACCGCCAGCTCATAATCAGCTGACATGCCCATGGAGAGCGCCGCGACGCCGCATTGTTTGGCGAGTTTTTCCAAGAGCGCGAAATGCGGACCGGGGTTCTCCTCTGCGGGCGGAATGCACATGAGGCCTTCGATTTTCAGGCCATGGACCTTTCGGCAGCGCTCGACGAAAGTCACGCATTCGCGCGGGTTGATGCCTGCCTTCTGTTCTTCCAGACCGGTGTTGACCTGCACAAACAGCTTCGGATGTTTTCCCTGTTTGCGGATTTCCGCCGCCAGCGCTTCGGCAATTTTTTCGCGGTCCACTGTCTCTATCACATCAAAAAGCGCCACCGCTTCTTTCGCCTTGTTGGATTGCAGCGGCCCAATCAGGTGCAGCTCGACGCCGGTGAACTCCGCCTTCAGCGCGGGCCATTTGCCTTGCGCCTCCTGCACGCGGTTTTCTCCGAAGACCTTGTGCCCTGCGGCGAGGACTGGCCGGATATGCTCCGCGTCAAAGGTCTTTGAAACCGCGACCAGCGTCACCTCGCCATGCGCCCGCCTGGCCTTGGCTTCGGCGGCGGCGATGTGGGATTTGACGGTGGCGAGGCGCTCGGGCGCGGTGTTCATTTTCGAACCTTTATTGGCAAGCGGCAGCGGCGGATGGTTGACCATTCCGGCCAATCATGGTGAAGGTCCGCCCTGATTTTCATCCTGATTTGGCAGAGAAATACCTTATATGGCAGCCGAGCGCTATAACCCGAAGGACACGGAGCCCCGCTGGCAGAAGGCGTGGGACGCGGCGAAACTGTTCGAGACGAAGAACGAGGACGGGCGCGAGCGCTATTATGTGCTCGAGATGTTTCCCTATCCGTCGGGCCGCATTCATATGGGCCATGTGCGCAATTACACGATGGGCGATGTCGTCGCCCGCTACAAGCGCGCCAAGGGTTTCAACGTCCTGCATCCGATGGGCTGGGACGCGTTCGGCATGCCGGCGGAAAATGCGGCGATGCAGAACAAGGTGCATCCGAAGGAATGGACCTACCAGAACATCGCCACCATGAAGCGCCAGTTGAAATCGATGGGCCTGTCGCTCGACTGGTCGCGCGAATTCGCCACCTGCGATGTCGACTATTACCACCGCCAGCAGATGCTGTTCCTCGACTTCATGGAGAAAGGCCTCGTCCACCGCAAACAGTCGAAAGTGAACTGGGACCCCGAGGACATGACCGTGCTCGCCAACGAGCAGGTCATTGACGGGCGCGGCTGGCGCTCCGGCGCGCTCGTTGAACAGCGCGAGCTGACGCAATGGTTTTTCAAAATCACCGATTACAATGAAGAGCTTTTGACGGCGCTGGACGGGCTGGATGGATGGCCGGAGAAGGTCCGGCTGATGCAGAAGAACTGGATCGGAAAATCCGAAGGCCTGCTGCTCCGCTGGGAGATCGCAGGCGAGGCGCCCGCGTCCGAAATAGAAGTCTACACGACGCGGCCCGACACATTGTTCGGCGCGTCTTTCATCGCCATTGCCGCCGATCATCCGCTGGCCAAAGAACTCGCCGCGAAGAATGAGAAGCTCGCCGCATTCGCTGACAAATGCCGCCAGATGGGAACCTCCGTCGCGGCGGTGGAGACGGCGGAGAAGATCGGCTTCGACACAGGACTGAAGGTGCGGCATCCATTCGATCCTGATTGGCTGGTTCCCGTCTATGTCGCCAATTTCGTTTTGATGGATTACGGCACGGGCGCTATCTTCGGCTGCCCTGCGCATGACCAGCGCGATTTGGATTTCGCCAATAAATACGGTTTGAAAGTCACGCCCGTCGTGCTGCCGAACGGCATGGACAAGGCGGAGTTTTCCATCGCTGACAAGGCCTTTGACGGCGAGGGCGTGATGATCAATTCACGCTTTCTCGACGGCATGACGCCGCAGGCGGCGTTTGATGATGTGGCGAGCCGTCTCGGTCAAATGGTTCTGGACGGCAGGCCGCAGTCCGAGCGCAAGGTGCAGTACCGCCTGCGCGACTGGGGTATTTCGCGCCAGCGCTACTGGGGTTGTCCGATCCCGGTGATCCATTGCGAAGTCTGCGGCGTGGTGCCGGTGCCGAAGAAGGACCTGCCGGTGAAGCTGCCGGACGATGTTGAATTCGACCGTCCGGGCAACCCTCTCGACCGGCATCCGACCTGGCGGCATGTGAACTGCCCGCAATGCGGCAAGACGGCGCGGCGCGAGACCGACACGATGGACACGTTTGTCGACTCGTCCTGGTATTTCGCCCGTTTCACCGCGCCTTGGGAGAACGAGCCCACTGACCGCAAACAGGCGGACGCATGGCTGCCGGTGGACCAATATATCGGCGGCATCGAACATGCGATCCTGCATCTTCTTTATTCCCGCTTCTTCGCCCGCGCCATGATGGCGACCGGGCATCTGGGCGTCGCCGAGCCGTTCAAGGGCCTGTTCACGCAGGGCATGGTCGTGCACGAGACCTACCGCAACGAGGCGGGCTGGGTGGAGCCGGCCAAAGTGCGCATCACGGGCGAGGGCGAGGCGCGCAAGGCGGTTCTCATCGCCGATGAGACCCCGGTTGAAATCGGCTCGATTGAAAAAATGTCGAAGTCGAAGAAAAACACTGTCGATCCGACGATATTTTCGAAAGCTACGGCGCGGACACGGCGCGCTGGTTCAGTGTCGGTCGATCCGGACGATATTTTCGAAAGCTACGGCGCGGACACGGCGCGCTGGTTCACGCTGTCGGATTCGCCGCCGGAGCGAGATGTGATCTGGACGGAATCCGGCGCGGAAGGCTCGTTCCGCTTTGTGCAGCGCGTCTGGCGTCTGGTGTCTGAGCTCGCCGATGCGCCTGCCGCGCAGAGCGGCGAGGCGCAGAACGCGCCCGCCGTCCGAAAAGCCGCGCACAAGGCGCTGAAGCTGGTCGGCGAGGACATTGAGCGGCTCGGTTTCAACAAGGCCATCGCGCGCTGCTATGAGTTGGTCAATGAGATCACCCAAGCCGTTTCCGCCGTGTCGGCGGGCAAGGCGGATGCGGCGCTGGCCGCCGCCTGCCGCGAGGCGGCGGACATTCTGGCGCAGCTGATCTCGCCCTTCATGCCGCATCTGGCGGAAGAGTGCTGGGCGGCGCTCGGCCATGACACGATGATCGGCACGCAGCCTTGGCCCGTGTTTGATCCGGCGCTTGTCACCGAAAACGAGGTGACCATGCCGGTGCAGATCAATGGCAAGCGGCGCGGCGATTTGACAATTGCCCGCGATGCCGGTCAATCTGCGGTCGAGGCTGCCGTCATGGACTTGGATTTCGTCAAGGCGGCATTGAATGGCGCTGCGCCGAAGAAGATTATTTTCGTGCCGCAAAGGATCGTCAATGTTGTCG
>CAWDIY010000004.1:0-23876 GCA_963802455.1 uncultured Alphaproteobacteria bacterium
TGGCAAGAGGGTTGATTAAGCCGAAGCTGAAGGCGGCTTAAGCCACGCTTCTTGCCAGCGGTAGGAAACTTGCCTACTATACTGGGCAAGGAGAAATGCCATGGCAAATGTCGAAAAGCTCAGCGTCGCCGTCACGCCCGAAATGGCGGCGATGCTGCGCGAAGTTGTCGGCTCGGGCGAATATGCGTCGTCGAGCGAAGTGATGCGCGAGGCGCTGCGGGAATGGAAGTTCCGCCGGGGGCAGCGGGAGAACGCGATTGAGGAACTCGGACGGCTCTGGGATGAAGGCATCCACAGCGGGCCATCCAGAGAAGGCGATGGCTTCTTCAATCGGCTTCGCGCCGACCTTGCGCGGCGCGCTGATCAATGAGCGTCCGCCGCACCCAACAGGCCGACGAAGATATGGAGGATATCGCCAGCTACATCAGCTTGGACAGCCCAAAAGCGGCGCAGAACTGGTTGGACGCCATCGAAGCAAAATTTGAAGTCATCGGAATGACCCCCGGCCTTGGCGTTTCCCGACCCGAAGTGCGGGCTGAGCTGCGAAGTTTCTCTTTTGGCAATTATCTCATCCTGTATCGAAAAATCGAAGACGGAGCCGAGATAGTCCGTGTGATGCATGGAGCGCGGGACTGGCAGAAGCTGCTGTAGAAAAAGTGCGGGAAGCTTACCATGAGATCATTCGACGACATAAACATCTTCCCATCTCCCCCGACCACATCCAAGGCTTCTGGCACACGCTGGACGTCGTCGCCCGCGAGCGGAAATATCTGGTCCTCACCGAAGCCCCGCCGATTGAAAGCACGCGCGAATTTGTCATGAGAAACATCGCCGCGCGCAATCCGCAGCTGGTGGCGCTGGACAGGATCGCCCCCGAACACATTCCCGGCTTCTGGCGCGCGCTCGATGTCGTCGCCCGCGAGCGCAAATATCTGGCCTCCGCCGAAGCGCCGCCGATAGAGAGCACGCGCGAATTTGTGATGAACAACATCGCCGCGCGCAATCCACAGCTGGTGGCGCTGGACAAGGGCGAAGTCGTCGGCTGGTGCGATGTGTGTCGGCATCGCTGGTCCGCGCATGCGCATTGCGGCACGCTCGGCATGGGTCTGCTTCCGGAATACCGCGGCAAGGGATTGGGACGGCGGCTGATGGAGGCGGCGCTTGCGGCGGCGCACGATGAGGGGTTTGTCCGCGTTGAACTCACCGCCCACGCCGACAATCTGCGCGCCATCGCACTGTATGAGAAGTTAGGGTTTCAGCGCGAAGGCGTGACGCGGGATTCGGTTTGCTTTGACGGGAGCTTCGTGGATTCTCTTGTCATGGCGTGGATTGACGCAGAAAACCGGGCGAAAATGCTGGCTTGAGCGGCACAGCCGTTCCTTCTGGTGATTTTCCCCCAAATCCGCCATCGACGCCCAATCAAGGCGAGGCTGGGCATGGCCCTTGATGTGAATTTCGCCAGGATGAACGGGCTCGGCAACATGATCCTTGTCGCCGACATGCGTGGGCGCGCGGACAGCGTCCGGCCCGCGAAGCTGACAGGGGATCTGCCGCCCTTTCCGCTGGCCTGGGCGGCGAAGCAGGGGGGCGGCACAGGCGCCTGAACCAGGGCGGCGGCGTCCGGGTGTTTAAGCTGGCAAAGCAAGCTCGTTTGCGCGATAGTTGACTGGCAGCGGAGAAGTCCCTGCCGCCTGTCTCTTTTTTGGAAGCGCAATCATGACGGAACCGCGATTTCTGATCATCGACGACCATCCGCTTTACCTTGAGGCGCTGCAGACCGTTCTGCTGGCGAGCTTTCCGGGCTGCGAGGTGGGAGCCGCCGCCTCGATCAAGGCGGCGCGCGAGAGGCTGCTGCATGACCATGCCGATCTCATCCTGCTGGACCTGAGACTGCCCGATTCCGAGGGCCTTGAAGGATTGATGGAGTTACGCGGCGGCTGGCCAAAAACACCGCTGGCGGTGATTTCCGCGTTGGCGGATATGGGCGTCGTGCAGCGGATTAGAGAACTTGGGGCTGACGGATTCATCCATAAGAGCCAAGGCCGCGAGATCATCATCTCGTCGCTGAAGGCTCTGCTGAAAGGCCGGCAGGTTTTCCCCGATGATTTCCCGGAGACGCACAAGCCGCCGGTTAAATCCCAGAACGAGGATATTTTGATGCGGCTGCGCAAGCTGACGCCGCATCAATACAAGGTGCTGACCCGGATTTGCCAGGGCAAGCTCAACAAGCAGATCGCCTATGAGTTCGACGTGGCGGAATCAACAATCAAGGCGCATGTGACCTCGACCTTGAAGAAGCTCGGCGTCTACAGCCGCACTCAGGCCGCGCTTTTGATGCAGCGGGTCAAGACTGAAAATATTGGGATTGATCTCGACCTCTTGTTCGCTGAACAGGGCCGCGGCAATGCCGGTTAAGCGCGGCAGCTCCAGTCTCACTGATCCATTCGCCGCCCTTGCCGAACTGCGCGGGCGCATACTGTCCGACAATGTTGAGGCGGTGCTTTTATTCATCTCTCCCCTCTTTGACCGCGAAAGCCTGCGCGAAGCCATCAACCGCGAGTTTGCGGGTGTCAAGGTGATCGGCTGCACGACAGCGGGCGAGATCACGCCGGAAGGCTATCGGGAAGGAACAATCACCGGCGCGGCGTTCAACGCGGACATGTTCAAGATCAACTCGGTCCTGTTGCGCGATATTGCCGCTTTCAGCATGGAGACGGGCAGCGAAGTCGTGCATTCGGCGTTGAACGGCCTCGGCCTGAGCTTTCCGACGGCGCGGCATGTGCCAGCCCAGACATTTGCCATGCTTCTGATCGACGGAATGTGCATGCAGGAGGAGGTCGTCGTCTCCTCCCTTAACCGGTTTCTCGACCCCATTCCTTTGTTTGGCGGTTCCGCCGGAAACGGGCTGGACTTTGGCCAGACCTTTGTGTTCGCCGAAGGCGAGTTTCACGAGAGCGCCGCAGTGCTGACGGTGTTCCAGACAAGCTGCCCGTTTGAAGTGTTCAAAATTGATCATTTCAGCCCCACCGACCAGAAAATGGTGGTGACGGAAGCTGACCCCAACGCGCGGCTTGTCACAGAAATCAACGCTGAGCGCGCCGGTCCGGCCTATGCGCGGATTCTCGGGCTTGACACCGAACAATTGTCACCGCTGGTTTTCGCGTCCTATCCGGTTGTTGTCAGAATTGGGGGCGAGTATCATGTGCGCTCGATCCAGAAACTCGAAGATGACGGATCGCTGCGCTTTTACTGCGGAATTGACGAGGGCTTGGTGCTGACCGTCGCCAATGGCGGCGACATGGCGCGCAATCTCGAGCAGGCGCTGGACAGTCTGACAATCAATTTGGCCTCGCGCGAAATTATCCTTGGATGCGACTGCATCCTGCGCCGCCTTGAGGCGCAGCAGACGCAAAAGACGCTTGAGGTTTCGGAAATTCTGCAGCGCCACAAGGTTCTCGGCTTCAGCACCTATGGCGAGCAGTTCAAGAGCATGCATGTCAACCAGACCTTCACGGGCGTCGCCATCGGCCGCCCGCCTCCAGCTGAAGGCGTGGAAAATTGAGGGCCGCGGCGGACATCGCCCAGGTGGTCTTCACTGACCTTGAGCAGAAAGTGCTGAAGCTTGAAAAGGTCAACCGCGCGCTGATGGGCCGGGTCGAGCGCTCGATGGATTTTTCCGTGACCGGCTTTTCGCTGTTCCAGACCGCCATCCTGTTGGAAGACAAGGTCAAGGTGCGCACCCGCGACCTTGAAAGCACCCTGTCGGACCTGTCAACGGCCTATTCGCGCCTTCAGGAGGCGCGCGACGAGGCGGAGGTCGCCAAACAGAACCTGACGGCGGCGATAGAGGCGGTCAGCGAGGGCTTCGCTTTGTTTGACGACAGCGAGCGGCTCGTCATGTGCAATTCGCATTTCCGGGCGCTGATGCCGGACATCGGCGATGAGCTTGTTCCGGGCCTGAGTTTTTCGCAGATGGCGGAACTTTTCGCTTCCAGCAGCTTTTTGGTTCTGGGCGCCAAGCAGGCAAAATTGTCATGGCGCAGCCGGCGGATCGAGCTTTTCCGAAAGCCTGCCGCGTCCTTCATCCAGCAGTTTGCCGGGGACCGCTGGATTCAGATCTCCAACAAAAGGACCCATGCTGGTGCGACGGTGATTTTTCAGACCGACATCACCGACACAGTCCGAAACGAGCGTATCCAGCGCGAGCGTCAGCTGGACGAGCAGTCTAAGATTCTGCAGGCGACAATTGATCATCTGCCGCAGGGCATTTGCATGTTTTCCAAGGATTTGAGACTGCGCGCCTGGAACAGCCGCTTCATCGAGCTCTTGTCGCTGCCAGTCAGAAATGTCGTCGCCGACGCAAGTTTTGAGCGCATCCTTCACGGTCTGCGCGGCGGCCTTTCCGCCCCCACGCCGCAGGTCGCGGCGCGCCTGTCAGGCTGGCTGGAAAGCCCTTCCAGCGAAGCGCTGGACGGCATCGAACTGGCGCGGATCGACGGGCTCATCCTCAGCATCAGCACCAACATAATGCCGGATGGCGGGGTGGTGGCGAGTTTCACCGATATCACACATGAACGCACGGCGACGGTCGCCCTGCGCGAGGCCAAGCAAAATCTTGAGCAGCGCGTTGAAGAGCGCACCGGGGAGCTGAGCAGGGAAGTGATGGAACGGCGGACGATCGCCGCTGAGCTTATAAAGGCCAAAAACGCCGCCGAAGAGGCCAACAAGGACAAAACCCGGTTTCTGGCGGCGGCAAGCCATGATCTTCTGCAGCCGCTCAACGCGGCGCGCCTGTTTCTGACGCTGCTGGCCGAGGCCGGCCTTGACGAGCGTCAGACGCGGCTGGCGGACAAGGCCAACAATGCCTTCGCTTCGGTCGAACAGCTGCTTGAATCCATTCTTGACATTTCCCGCATCGACAGCCGCAGCGTCGCCGCCAACATCAGCTCAGTCTCGCTGAATGAGCTGTTCGCCACGCTTGCGACGGAATTTCAGCCGATCGCGGAGAAAAAGTCGCTCAAACTGGCGACCGTGCAGTCGCGGCGGTTTGTGAAAAGCGATCCAGGCCTGCTGCGCCGGGTGGTGCAGAACCTGATGGCCAATGCGATCAGATACACCGAAAGCGGCCGTGTTCTCTTGGGCGTGCGCAGCTGCGGCGACAGCGTGCGCATTGAAGTCTGGGACACCGGCATGGGCATTCCAGCGGGAAAAACCAAGGAGGTTTTCGAGGAATTCCGGCGGCTGAACAAGGATTCTCCCGTTGGCACCAAGGCGATGGGACTTGGCCTCGCCATTGTCGAGCGCATTTCTAAACTGCTTGGCCATGAAATCACCGTCCGGTCATGGCCGGGGCACGGATCCTGTTTTTCCATCACGCTGCCGCTGGCCGCGCCCAGAGAAAAGCCGGCTCAAGTTCAGGGAGCTTCGGACCGCGCTCCGAGCGATCTGCGCGGCCTGACCGCAATCGTCATCGAAAACGACCTGCAGATACTGGAAGGCATGGTCGAGCTTTTGGAAACGCGCGGCGTTAAAGCCATCCCGACGGTTTCCACGGAAGAGGCGCTTGAGGCGATGGAAAGCGTTGGCGGTGCGCCGGATGTGATCGTGGCGGACTATCATCTTGACACCGGCACCGGCATTGAGGCGATCAGACAATTGCGACAGACCTGCGGACAGGAGGTTCCCGCCATCATTGTCACCGCCGATTACACGGCGGAGGTTGAGACCCAGATCGCCGCCGAAAAGGTCACCCTGCTTTACAAGCCGATCCGGCACACCCAGTTCTTCGATCTGCTCGATGAATTGCGCTCTGGCGGCTAAGGAACACCGGCACGCTACCTTGGTGCTATTGCCGCTCCCGCCAGATTGTGGTCCACTTCGTCTGTAGTGGGACTCTGCCAGACAATTTACTTGGCTGTCTGAGTTCGTCATCGCCTAGCGGAGGAAAAAATGGTCTGGACAGCACCAAAAATACTCGAAATCAGCTGCGGGATGGAAATTAACCGGTATGCGCCCGCGGATGACTCCGATCCGATCCAGTTTTGATTGACTTCTGAATCAAAGGGCGCGTCGCGGTGAGCCGACTGCGCGCCCTTGTTCTGGGAGCCGCAGCCGGAGGCGGGCTGCCGCAATGGAATTGTGCGTGCCGCAATTGCATTTTGGCGCGTGAAGGAAAAATTCCCGTGCAGACACAATCTTCATTGGCCGTCAGCGCGGACGGTGCGCGATGGGCTGTGTTGAACGCCTCTCCTGACATACGCGCCCAGCTGACGGCCAACAGGCAGATGTGGCCGCAGGCGCTGCGGGAAAGTCCGGTCAAGTGCGTCATCCTGACCAACGGCGACATTGACCACATTGGCGGCCTTCTCACATTGCGCGAAAAGCAGCCGTTCAAACTTTTCCTCACCCAAGACTTGAGTGACATTCTTTTGGCCAATCCGGTGTTTGACGCATTGGACCCGGCGCTTGTCACACGGGTGATCTGCGGGCTTGACGCATGGTTCGACATTTTGCCTGGCCTCAGCGCCCGGCTGTTTGCCGTCCCCGGAAAAGTGCCGCTCTATCTTGAAGACGGCATTGTCGATACCGCCCTTCTGGGCGGGCAGACGGTCGGTGCGGAGCTGAAAACCGATGAGGCGCGGCTCGTCTATATTCCGGGCTGTTCGGAGATGACGCCCGAAGTTAAGGCGGTAATCGGTGACACCGATGCGCTGTTCTTTGACGGCACGCTCTTCCGCGACGGTGAAATGATCGCAGAGGGGCTTGGCAGCAAGACGGGTCTTCGCATGGGGCACATGCCGATTGCGGGGCCCGGTGGCTCACTGGACGTGCTTGCTGGTATCAGCGCCAAGCGCAAAGTCTATGTCCATATGAACAACACCAACCCCATCTGGCGGCCCGACAGTGGCGAGAGGCAGACTGTGGAGAGCAGCGGCGTGGAGATCGGCTTTGACGGCATGGAGCTCCTGCTGTGACGGCCCTTTCCCGCCAGGACTTTGAGGCAAAGCTGCAGGCCATTGGCGCGGCGCGCTACCATGACAAGCACCCTTTCCATGCCCTGCTGCACGGCGGCAAATGCACGCCTGCGCAAGTGCGGGCCTGGGTGATCAACCGCTACTATTATCAAAGCCGCATTCCGCAGAAGGACGCGGCCTTGATGTCGCGCTGTGAGGATCCGGCCCTGCGCCGCGCCTGGCGCTCGCGCATTGAGGACCATGACGGCGGCGTCGGCGAGGGCGGCGGCATCAGGCGCTGGCTGAAACTGGCGGAGGCGGTCGGGCTTAACCCGGACTATGTTCAGTCAGCGCATGGCGTGCTCCCAGCGACAAAGTTTGCAGTGGACGCCTATGTCCGCTTTGTCCGCGACAAGAGCCTGCTCGAGGCAATCGCCTCCTCGCTGACGGAGCTTTTCGCCGCCAATATCCACGCCGAGCGGATCGAGGGCCTGTTGAAACATTATGACTTCGCCAATGAGGAATCGCTCGGCTATTTCAAGTCGCGCTTGCGCGAGGCGCCGAAGGATGTGGCGTTCGGCCTCTCCTGGGTTTTGGACCATGCGGACACACTTGAAAAGCAGGACGCGGCGGCGGGCGCGCTGACATTCAAGACAGACGTCCTGTGGTCGCAGCTGGACGCGCTGCACTCAGCCTATGTCGAGCCGGGCCGCATCCCGCCGGGCGCATGGAACATGTCGGACGGTCTTGCCGCAGGGAGCGCGCCATGAGCGCCGCAGCCGCATTTGACTTCGATGCCGTTGTGCGGCTGCCAACCGGCGTGCGGCTGAAAAAGGACGGGGCGCGGGACCGCCATGTTTTGCTCGGACCAGAGCGGGCCTTGGTGATGGATCCGATCGGCGTTGCGATTCTCGGCGAAGTGGACGGGGCTAAATCCGTGCGGCAGATGATAAATTCACTGGCGAAGACCTATGCCGCCGACCCGGATGTGATCGGCAAGGACGTGGCTGCGTTTCTCGCCGAGCTGGCGGAACGGCGGATGCTGGAGATTGTCACATGAATTTCCATTCAGCGCGCAGTTCAGGCATTCCCCTTCCCGACTCTCTGCTGGCCGAGTTGACCCACCGCTGCCCGCTGGCCTGCCCCTACTGCTCTAATCCGCTTGAGCTGAAGGCGCAGTCCGATGAGCTGTCCACCGACATGTGGATATCAGTCTTCGAACAGGCGGCGGCGCTTGGCGTTTTGCACCTGCACCTTTCCGGCGGCGAGCCAGCCTCGCGGCGCGACCTTGAGGAATTGACGCGAGGAGCGGCGAAGGCCGGCCTCTACACCAATCTCATCACCTCCGGCATCGGTCTCACTGAAAGGCGCATGGACGGCCTCGCTGAAGCCGGGCTCGACCATGTTCAGCTGTCGCTGCAAGGCGTTGACGCCGTCATGGCCGACCGGATCGCCGGTTATGCGGGCGGGCTTGAGCGGAAACTTGCCGTCGCCGCCTGGGTGACGGCGCGCAACATGCCGCTGACGGTCAACGCCGTCTGCCACCGCCAGAACTACGACCGGCTGGACGACATGATCGCGCTTGCAGTGACGCTCGGCGCACGCCGCCTTGAGGTGGCAACCGTGCAGTTTCACGGCTGGGCCGTGCCCAACCGAGGCCAGCTGATGCCGACTCGCGAACAGGCGAAGATCGCAGGCGACACTGTCCGCGCCGCACGCGAGCGGCTGAAGGGCGTTCTCGTCATCGATTATGTGCCCGCGGATTATCACGCCACCTACCCGAAAGCCTGCATGGGCGGCTGGGGCCGCACCGGGCTGAATGTCGATCCATCCGGCAATGTCCTGCCCTGCCACGCGGCGGAAACCATCAAGCGTCTGCGCTTTGACAATGTGAAGGACCGGCCGCTCGCCGAGATCTGGTTCGAGGGAGAAGCGTTCAACGCGTTCCGAGGCTTTGACTGGATGCAGGAGCCTTGCCGCACCTGCGAGCGCCGCGAACTGGATTTCGGCGGCTGCCGCTGCCAAGCCATGGCGCTCACTGGCGACGCCGCCGCAACCGATCCTGTCTGCGCAAAGTCGCTGCGGCACGGGCTGGTTTCGGCGGTGACTGAGAGCGTTTTGACAGAGATAGTCACGCCGTTCGTTTACCGCGGGCGTTAGGGATGCGCCGGACTGCGGGTGGCTCGCCGGAGGTCTTGATCCGTCGTCATGGCGCGGATTGATGCGGAGACCCGGGCCAGGTATCTGACTTCAGCGGTGTGACCGCTTGCTTCTGGTAATTTCCCGCCCAATCCGCCATATACGCCCAAACAACACGGGGCTGCCTCATGGCCGCAGACGTCAATTTCGCCAGGATGAACGGGCTCGGCAACATGATCCTTGTCGCCGACATGCGCGGGCGCTCGGACAGAATCCGGCCCGAGGCGGCGATTGCGCTGGCGGGCGACCCGGCGACGCTGTTCGACCAGATCATGGCGATCCACAAGCCGAAGACGCCGGACACCGACGCCTACATCGAAATCATCAACCGCGACGGCAGCCAAGCGCAGGCCTGCGGCAATGGCACGCGCTGCGTCGTGCAGGCGCTGGCGGCGGAGACGGGCAAGAAGGCGTTTGTGTTTGAGACGCTGGCGGGGATTCTTGAGGCGTCCGAACATGAGGACGGTCTGGTGTCCGTCGATATGGGCATGCCGGTGTTTGAATGGGACAAGATCCCGCTCGCCGAAGAGTTCCGCGACACCCGCTTCATCGAGCTGCAGATCGGGCCGATTGACGATCCCGTACCTGCATTCGCCGTCGGCCATGTCGATGGGCAATCCGCATGCGATTTTCTGGGTGGACAAGGATGTCTGGTCCTATGATCTCGACAAGTTCGGCCCGCTTCTTGGAAAACCATCCGATGTTCCCGGAGCGCGCCAACATTTCCATCGCCTTTGTCGAGAGCCGGGAGAAGCTCATCCTGCGCACCTGGGAGCGCGGCGTCGGCCTGACGCAGGCCTGCGGCTCGGCGGCGTGCGCGGCGGCGGTGTCGGCGGCGCGGACGAAGCGGACGGGGCGCGATGTCATCGTGCAGGTGCCGGGCGGGCCGCTCCGGATCGAATGGCGCGAGGACAATCACGTCATCATGACCGGCCCGGCCGAATGGGAATTTTCCGGCAAGCTTGACCCCGCCACCGGCGAATGGGTCCGCCTCCAAGAGGAAGCCGCATGAGCGGGCTGGATGTCATCACGCTCGGCTGCCGGCTGAACACCTACGAGTCCGAAGTGATCCGGCGCGAGGCGAAGGCGGCAGGGCTCGACGCGCTGGCGGGCGGCGCGGTAATCATCAACACCTGCGCCGTCACTGGCGAGGCCGAGCGGCAGGCGCGGCAGGCGATCCGCAAGGCGCGGCGCGACAATCCGGCGGCGCGCATCATCGTCACCGGCTGCGCGGCGCAGACAAATCCGGCGCAGTTTCAGAGGATGGACGAGGTCGATCTCATTCTCGGCAATGAAGAGAAGCTTCAACGCCAGAGCTACCGGGCGCTGCCGGATTTCGGCGTCAATCTCTTCGAGAAGACCCGCGTCAACGACATTATGAGCGTGCGCGAGACCGCCTCGCACATGGTCGACGCGCTCGAAGGTCGGGCGCGGGCGTTTGTGCAGGTGCAGAACGGCTGCGACCACAGATGCACCTTTTGCATCATCCCGTTTGGACGCGGCAATTCCCGCTCCGTGCCGATGGGGGCGGCGGTTGAGCAGATCAAGCGGCTTGTCGGCAACGGCTATCGCGAAGTCGTGCTTTCGGGCGTGGACCTCACCTCTTATGGACCTGATCTTCCCGGCAGGCCGACGCTTGGAAAATTGCTCAAGACGATTTTCGCCCAAGTGCCCGATCTTGAAAGGCTGCGGCTGTCTTCGATTGATTCCATCGAGGCCGATGACGATCTGATGGAAATGATCGCCGTGGAAAAGCGGCTGATGCCGCATCTGCATCTGTCGCTGCAATCGGGCGACAACATGATCCTGAAACGGATGAAGCGGCGTCATGCGCGGCGAGGATTCAATCCGGTTCTGCGAAGATGTGCGCAAGGTGCGGCCGGACATTGTGTTTGGCGCGGACATTATCGCCGGTTTTCCGACCGAGACCGAGGAAATGTTCGAAAACTCGCTGAAAATTGTTGAAGAATGCGGGCTGACAAATCTGCATGTTTTCCCGTTCTCGCCGCGCGAGGGGACCCCCGCCGCGAAAATGCCGCAGCTGGACCGGGGCGTTATCAAGCAGCGGGCGGCGCGGCTGAGGGCTGCGGGCGAGGCGGCCTATGTCAAGCATCTCAATTCAGTAAGAAACAGCTTACAGAACGTGCTGATCGAAAAGCCGGGGCTTGGCCGCACTGAAGGCTTCACGCTTGTGGCGCTGGACGGCGGCATGGCGGGGTCGATTGTTCCCGTGAACATAACCGGCCATGACACAAAGACACTCACCGGCGTCATCGCCGCGCGGCAGGCGGCATAATGGCGTTTGGATTTCTGAAAAAGATATTCTCCTTCGGCAAGAAGGAGGTCATCGAGGTTCCGCAGGAAGGCGAAGCGCCGGTTGAGGCCGCCCTGCCGCTTCCGGAACTGCCTGCGCCTGCCATTGAGGTTGACAGTCCGGTTGAGGAATTTGCAGCCGCGCATGTGGAGGCGGCGATTGAGGGTTCCGAGCCGGAGGCGGCAATTGCCGTTCCGCCAGAACCCAAAGCGCCGTCCGCGCCAAAGGCAAAGTCTCAGCCCAAGCCTGCAAAGCCAAAGCCGCCGGTGCAGGAACCCGCGCGGATTGAGCCTGCGCCTGAACCCATTGTTGAAATCGTTGCCGTTGAAGAACTGGCCACCGCAGAAGGAGTGATTGCAGCAGAACCGGAGGCGCTGGAGATTGCGCCCGCCGCTGCCGCGCCAGTGTCAGCAGACGCTGAGCCTGACACAGATGCCGAAGCCGCGGCCCTTGAAGAATTGATTGCCGATGAGCTGGCATCGCCGGACACAGCTCCCGCCGCCGAGGGATTGCTCTTCCTGACCTGTGCCTGAGCCTGAGCCTGAGCCTGAAATTGCGCAAGCCGCTCCTGAACCCGAAACGCCCGTCGGCAAAGTGCTGATCGGCGCGACGCAGGAGAACACATTTGTCGCCGCGCCGGAGCCGGAGGAGAAGCTCTCCTGGTTCGGGCGGCTGAAGAAGGGCCTGTCGCGCTCGTCGAAGGAGCTGACATCCTCGATCACCGGCATCTTCACCAAGCGCAAGCTGGATGAGGACACGCTGCAGGAACTGGAAGACGTTCTGATCCAGGCCGACCTCGGCATGGAGACGGCGCTGCGCATAACCGACGCTCTGTCATCCGGCCGCTACGGCAAGCAGATTGGCGATGATGAAGTGCGCGCCATCATGTCGGCGGAAATTGAGAAAGTGCTGACGCCTGTCGCCAAGCCGCTTGAGCTGGACCTTTCCCACAAGCCGCATGTCATTCTGGTCGTCGGCGTCAACGGCACCGGCAAGACCACGACCATCGGCAAACTCTCCGCCAAGCTGCGCGAGGCCAAGCTGAATGTCTGGCTCGCAGCGGGCGACACGTTCCGCGCGGCGGCGATTGAACAGCTGCATATCTGGGGCGAGCGCACCGGCTCGCCGGTCGTCTCCACCAAGATCGGATCGGATGCGGCGGGGTTGGCTTACGATGCATATGAGAAAGCAAAGACTGGCGGCGCGGATGTGCTGATTATCGACACGGCTGGGCGCTTGCAGAACCGCACGGAGCTGATGGACGAGCTGGCGAAAATCGTTCGTGTATTGAACAAGCTTGATCCCGACTCGCCGCACACAGTGCTTCAAACTTTGGACGCAACCACAGGGCAGAACGCTTTGTCGCAAGTCGAGATTTTCAAAAATGTCGCGGGCGTCAACGGCTTGGTGATGACCAAGCTTGACGGCACGGCGCGCGGCGGCATTCTGGTGGCCATCGCGGCGCGTCACAAGCTACCGGTGTATTTTGTTGGCGTCGGCGAGACGGTGGATGATCTGGAGCCGTTTTCGGCCAAGGAATTTGCCAGCGCAATTGCGGGGATTGAATGATGCACATCGAAGAAGCGCCCGGAGCGGCGGGCAAGAAACAGATCAACCCGCTCCTCAAGTTCGCCCTTGAGCTTGGCCCTCTCATCGTCTTCTTCTTCGCCAATGCGCGCGGCGCGTGGATCGCGGAGAGGATCCCGGCGCTGGCCGATATTGGCGGCCCGCTGTTCATCGCCACGCTCCTGTTCATGATCGCCACCGCGGTCTCGCTCACAGTCTCCTATGCGCTGACCCGCACGCTGCCGATCATGCCGATGGTCTCGGGCCTCGTCGTGCTGGTGTTCGGCACGCTGACGCTCTGGCTGCAGGACGAGACGTTCATCAAGATGAAGCCCACCATCGTCAACACGCTGTTCGGCGCAATCCTCTTGGGCGGATTGTATTTCGGCAAATCGCTGCTCGGCTATGTGTTCGACTCAGCCTTCAAATTAGACGCCGAAGGCTGGCGCAAGCTGACGCTGCGCTGGGGCCTGTTCTTCCTGTTCCTTGCCGTGCTCAATGAAGTGGTCTGGCGCAGCTTTTCGACTGATTTCTGGGTGGCGTTCAAGGTCTGGGGCACCATGCCGATCACGCTCGCCTTCACCATGAGCCAGATGCCGCTGATCATGAGGCATGGGGAGGGGAAGTAACATCCGCACCCGGAAGTGCCTCTCCGCGCCCGTCATCCCGGCCAAGGAGCGAAGCGACGCGAGCCGGGACCCATGCCGGAGTGTTTCGGCGTGGAGAGAGGGTGGATAGTCACGTTCTTTGCCGGAATGGGTCCCGGATATTGCTGCGCAATTCCGGGATGACGGGCTTTGGGGGACCGCGCCAACTGAGTCGATGACGAAGGTTCTGTTGGCATCCAACACTCAGATACCGGCCTTGTAACCGTCACATCCACTCCACCCACCGCCCATGAAAATCCGCCAGCGCCAGCGTGCGCGTCTGCCCGCCCGGCCACAGCGTCAGCTGCAGAACCGGGTAGGGGTCGGTGCTGGTCAAAGTCTCCATCCGCAGCCAGGCCAGCGGCGTTTCCGGCGTGGCTTCTGCGCCTTCACTTTGCATGGCGTTTGCAATGGCCTGCCTCGTGGCATCCGGCAGATATTGCCAGACGACCGAATGAAACAGCACAAAACACTGCCCCTCAATGCGCGCGGCTAATCTTTGAGAAACAAAAATCAGCGGCGTCCGCCTTCTCAAGCGTGAAATTGCCGCGCTGGGTGACCGACAGCGCCGCATCAAGCCGGGCGAGGCGTTCGCTCTGGTCGGCCCAGATGTAGGACCGCAGGCGCAGGAGGTCGCTCTTATTGCGCACATCGAGCGGGGCAATATCGCTGCCGGCGCGGCTGGCGATTGTCAGCGCGCTGGAAAGGTCCGGAACCGCGCCGCGCATCTGCGGCGCAAGCGTCACGGGATAGGTCGGATCACCCCAGTCCCTGTCGCCGTAACGGTAGCGGAATTGGTCGAAAAACAGATTGAGGCCGGCGCTGGAGACTATCTCGTTCAAGGCCAGCGGCAATTGCGTTTTGCGGGCGATTTCGAGGAACCCCGGCAGCAGAACGGCGGAGCGCCCGGTCTCATTGGTCTGCGGCGGGCTGTCCAGCCATGCGCAGATCCATTCATCATGGCGTTTGACTGCCGCAGTTACGGCTTCTTCAACGTCCCCGCCGCTGTTCGGCGGATAGACATTGGCAAGATCAGCGTCGCGCCCTTGCAGCGCCAGACTGTGCAGCGCTCCGGCAAGCCGCAGCGCCACCACGTCGCTTGGCTCGGGCCGCCAGCCCAGAACGCGTCTGCCGGTGGCGGTCGTCTCGTCAAGCGCTGCGATGCAGGCTCGCATGACGCGCGCCGTGAGGGGCGAGCCCATCTCGTCGCATGCTTTCGCCTGCTGCTCGAAAAGCGCAGCTATGGCGGCGCTCATGGCGTTGCCGCTTTCGCCGCCTCGTCCACCAGCGCCTTTGCGCTCCCCGCATCCAGCGGTCCGACATGCTTGTAGCGGATCACGCCGTCTGGGGAGATGACGTAGGTCTCCGGCACGCCATAGACGCCCCAGTCGATGCCCGCGCGTCCTGAAACATCCGAGCCAATCCTCGCAAACGGGTTGCCAAGCTCGGCGAGAAAGGCCGCAGCGTTTTCCGGCTTGTCCTTGTAATTGATGCCAATCAGCCGGAACCGCGTGTCCTTGGCGAGCTCTACCAGGACCGGATGCTCGTCGCGGCAAGGCGCGCACCAGGAGGCGAAGACATTGAGCACGGTGACCTTGCCCTTGAAGTCTTCCGGAGTGATGCCGGGTATTGCACCAAGCGCCTCGATAGGCGGCAGGTTTGTGGCCGGGACCGGCTGGCCGATCAGCGCGGATGGAATCGTTTGCGTGTCGCGCCCGGACATGAGCTGCGTCAGGAATATCGCGGCCAGACCGAGAAACAGTATGAGCGGCAAGAGCGCCAGCCAGTTTCGGCGCGCCGCCTTTGTCGCCGGGCTTTCGCTCATGGCGCGTCCGAGCGGCGTTTGACGCCCGCCTCGTCCAGCGCGGCCAGTTCGCCCCTGCGGGCGCGCTGGGCGAGCGCGATCCAGAGGATCATGGCGCCGATGACGATGCGCGCTGGCCGCGTAGGCGGCGAAGACAAATCCGGCGTGACCGCTCATGCGTCCCCCACCTGCCGCGCAGCTAGTCGGCGCATGGCGGAAATTCGCCGCGACCAGATTTCATTGCGCATCGAAGCCAGATGCAGTGTGAAGAACAGGCAGTGTGAACCCCAGCGCCATGATGGCGAGCGGCCAGAGCAGGGCGGGATGAATGGTCGGCCCGTCCATGCGGAACACGGCGGCGGGCTGGTGCAGCGTGTTCCACCAGTTCACCGAGAATTTGATGATCGGCAGATTGACAGCTCCGACGAGAATAAGGATCGCGGCGGCGCGGGCGGACTGGCCTGCATCCTCGATTGCGCGGGTCAGCGCAATGACGCCGAGATACATGAGGAACAGCACGAACACCGAGGTGAGCCGCGCGTCCCAGACCCAATAGGTTCCCCACATCGGCTTGCCCCAGAGCGAGCCGGTGAGAAGCGCCAGAAACGTGAACCCCGCGCCGATGGGGGCGGCAGCCTTGGCGGCGACATCGGCCAATGGGTGACGCCAAATCAGCGTGCCCAATGCCGCCAGCGCCATGACGCCCCAGCACATCATTGAGAGCCAGGCGAACGGGACGTGGATGAACATGATGCGCACAGTGGTTCCCTGCTGGTAGTCTTCGGGGGCGGTGAAGGACAGGTAGAGGCCCGTGGCGAGCAGGATCGACGAGAGGGCGGCAAGCCAGGGCAGCAGCGCGCCCGCCAGCGCGAGAAAGCGCGTCGGGTTGGCGAGGCCGGTGAGGCGGCTGGTCAGGGGGATATTGGCGTCGCTCATAAGCATCTATTTAGACGCGCCGCGCGCCTTCCGCAATTGCTGCAATGGAAAAGTGAGCGGAACTAACTTCCGCCGCCCCCCGTTCTATATGGACATTTGGGCGGAAATTCCGCTGACCGGAATTGAAAACAGGAGCTAAACCCGTGACCACATTTGTGTTCGCCCTCGTGACCGGCCTTGTTTTTCTCGTAGGTGATTTTTTCATGATCCCGATGGTGATGCGGCCGCTGTTTCAGAAACAGCTTGGCGCGCAGATGCTTGACAGTCTGCGCCTCGCGCCCGCTGCGGCGTTTTACGTCATCCACATTGGCGCACTGGTCTATTTTGCCGGACTTCCCGCCATAAGGGACGGATCGGCCGTCACGGCGCTGGTGAACGGCGCGCTGATCGGGCTGGTCGCCTATGGCTGCTATGAAATGACCAGCCACACGATCATGCGTGACTGGCACATCAACATTGTATTGATAGACCTGATCTGGGGCGTGGTGATTTCGGGTGTCTCGGCTTGGGCCGGTGCGCTTGCGGCGCTGTGGTGGCTGGCGCGATAGGCAGAATCAATCGCTGGCGGATTTCAACGCGGCGGCGGCGGCCACTGGTCCGAGCACGGCAAAGAACAGGGTGATCGCGGCGAGAATGAGGAAGGGCGATGTGAACGGCGCGGGGTCTTCGACAGCGCCGAGCGTCGCCGAGACGCCGAAAATCAGCACCGGGATGGCGAGCGGCAGGATCAGCACCGAGATCAGCAGCCCGCCGCGCGGCAGTGAAACCGCCAACGCCGCGCCGACCGCGCCGATGAAGGACAGCGCGGGAGTTCCGGCAAGCAACGTCAGCGTCACGGCGGCGATGGCGTTTGCCTCCATGTTCATGAACAGGCCGAGCAGCGGCGCGGCGATGACCAGCGGCAGGCATGTCGCGGTCCAGTGGGCGAGGCATTTGACAAAACAGGTTCCGGCGAGACTGGCGAAATCGCCGCGCAGGATCATCACGTCGAGCGAGCCGTCCTCGCGGTCGGCCTGAAACAGGCGGTCGAGGCCCAAGCAGCGCGGCAAGCAGCGCGCCGATCCAGATGATGGCCGGGCCAATGCGGGCGAGGAGCTTCAGGTCCGGGCCGACGCCGAAGGGGACGACTGATATGACGGCGAGGAAGAAGATCACGCCGGTCAAGGCCCCGCCGCCGGCGCGGAAGGCGAGTTTGAGATCGCGGAGGAAGAGGGCGGTCATGGGGCTGGACCCTCTGTCCTCTCCCCCATCGAATGATGGGGGAGAGGTGGCGCGGGCGAAGCCCGTGACGGAGCGGGGGACGATGGTGCGGCTTCTCACAAGGTGCAGGAGATGCGTGGCGGAGCGTGCGTCGTCTTTCCGCGCTCTACCCTGCGCCATCGGCCCCTCTCCGTCACGGGCTGCGCCCGCGCCAACTCTCCCCCGCCGTTCGGCGGGGGAGAGGACAGGCCGCTGCCGAGCCAACAAACAGTCACGTGTTCGCCCCCATCTTCAATTCCCCCGCCCCCTCAACCCCCAGCTCCAAATGCGTCGCCGCAACCGCAATGCCGCCCTTCGCCAGATGCTCCTTCAACAGCCCCGCAAACACCACTTCCGCCTTCGCATCCAGCCCGCTCGTCGGCTCATCCAGCAGCCACACCGGCCTATGGCTCACCAAGAGCCGCGCAATCGCCACGCGGCGCTTCTGGCCTGTGGAGAGGTAGGCAAAGGGCGTCGCGCCGATGCCGGGCAGGCCGACCGCTTTCAGCGCATCCTCACAAGTGAGCTTCGGCGCGCCGCAGAAGCGCTGCCAGAAGTCCAGGTTTTCCGAAACGCTGAGCGCCGCTTTCATCGCATTCTGCACGCCGAGATAATGGCACTGCGCGGATAGCGCCTTCATCAGAGCCGCCCTCAAGCCGCAGCGCGCCTTCCGTTTTCGGCAGCAATCCGGCGATCACGCGCAGCAGCGTTGACTTCCCCGCGCCGTTCGGCCCGGTGACGATCAGCGCCTGTCCGGCATTCAGCGCAAACGACACACCGGAAAACACCGTCTCCCCGCCCCTCGCCGCGCTTAGATTTTCGGCGGTCAGCCGCATGCAAACCCCAGTCTGAAATAAATATCGCAGCGCAGCATATTTGCCTTTAGTTCAACTGGCACAGGAATACGAAATTATCTATAGCTTGCGCAATCCGGTCCGCCGCCCCTTTCCGGCTTTCATCTCAAGGAGAGACATCATGTCATCCATCGACAGTTTCAAATGCCGCAAGACGCTTAATGTCGGCGCGAAGAAATACGTCATCTATTCGCTGACCCTTGCCGAGAAAAACGGCCTGACCGGCATTTCCGCGCTGCCCTATTCGATGAAAGTTCTGCTGGAAAATCTCCTGCGCGCCGAAGACGGCTCAACCGTCACCAAGAAAGACATCGAAGCCTTCGCCGCCTGGCTGAAGGACAAGGGCAAGGCAGGCAAGGAAATCGCCTTCCGCCCGGCGCGGGTTCTGATGCAGGATTTCACCGGCGTTCCCGCCGTTGTCGATCTCGCCGCCATGCGCGATGCGATGAAGGCGCTCGGCGGCAATCCGCAGAAGATCAATCCGTTGGTGCCGGTGGACCTTGTCATCGACCATTCGGTGATTGTCGATGAGTTCGGCTCCAACAAGGCGCTGAAGCAGAATGTCGATCTCGAATATGCCCGCAATGGCGAGCGTTACCGGTTCCTGAAATGGGGCCAGCAGGCGTTCAAGAATTTCCGCGTCGTGCCGCCCGGCACCGGCATCTGCCACCAGGTGAACCTCGAATATTTGTCGCAGACCGTCTGGACGCGCAAGGAGAAGGTCACCAAGGGCAAGAAAACCGAGACCGTCGAGGTCGCCTATCCCGATACTCTCGTGGGCACGGATTCGCACACGACCATGGTCAACGGGCTTTCGGTTCTGGGCTGGGGCGTTGGCGGCATTGAGGCGGAGGCGGCGATGCTCGGACAGCCGCAGTCGATGCTGATCCCGGAAGTCATCGGCTTCAAGCTGACCGGCAAGGTCAAGGAAGGCGTCACGGCGACTGACCTGGTGCTCACCGTCACGCAGATGCTGCGCAAGAAGGGCGTTGTCGGCAAGTTTGTCGAGTTCTTCGGCCCCGGCCTGGATTCCATGACTTTGGCCGACCGCGCCACCATTGCCAACATGGCGCCGGAATATGGCGCGACCTGCGGCTTCTTCCCGATCGACGGCGAGACGCTGAATTACCTGACCAATTCCAGCCGCAAGAAGGCGCGCATCGAACTCGTCGAGAAATATGCCAAGGCGCAAGGTCTGTTCCGCACCAAATCGGCGAAAGACCCTGTATTCACCGATACACTTGAACTCGAACTCTCAACAGTCGTGCCAAGCATGGCGGGACCAAAGCGTCCCGAAGGCCGAGTCGCGCTTGAAGGCATTCCGGCGGGCTTCGTCGCGGCGATGGAAACCGAATACAAGAAGTCCGCCGAAATTTCCAAGCGCTATAAGGTGGCGGGCCGAGAGCATGATCTTGGCCATGGCGACGTGGTCATCGCCGCCATCACCTCCTGCACCAATACCTCCAATCCAAGCGTGCTGATCGGCGCGGGGCTTTTGGCACGCAATGCCTTGGCGAAAGGTTTGAAGACCAAGCCATGGGTGAAAACCTCGCTCGCGCCCGGATCACAGGTGGTCGGCGATTATCTGAAAAATTCCGGCCTGCAGAAGGATCTCGACAAGCTCGGCTTCAATCTGGTCGGCTATGGCTGCACCACTTGCATCGGCAATTCCGGCCCGTTGCCGGAAGAGATTTCCAAGACCATCAACGACAAGGGCCTGATCGCCGCCGCTGTCCTTTCCGGCAATCGCAATTTCGAAGGCCGCGTCTCGCCGGATGTGCAGGCCAACTATCTCGCCTCGCCGCCGCTGGTCGTCGCGCATGCGCTGGCCGGGACTGTGACCAAGGATTTGACCAAGGAGCCGCTCGGCCTCGACAAGAAGGGCAATCCGGTTTTCCTCAAAGACATCTGGCCAAGCTCCAAGGAAATCCAGGAATTCATCGTCAAGAACGTCACAAAGAAACTGTTCAAAGACAAGTATGCCGACGTGTTCAAGGGCGATGCCAACTGGGCCAAGGTGAAAGTGCCCGCAGGCCAGACCTATGCCTGGGACGACGGTTCGACCTATGTGCAGAACCCGCCTTACTTTGTGGGCATGCAAAAGGCCGCCGGCTCCGTCTCCGACATCAAGGGCGCGCGGGTGCTCGGCCTGTTCGGCGACAAGATCACCACGGACCATATCTCGCCCGCCGGTTCGATCAAGGCGGCCTCGCCTGCTGGAAAATACCTCACCGACAACAAGGTCGCCGTCGCCGATTTCAACCAATACGGCACGCGGCGCGGCAATCATGAAGTGATGATGCGCGGCACGTTCGCCAATATCCGCATCCGCAACCACATGCTCGGACCGAACGGCAAGGAAGGCGGCTTCACCTTCCATTTTCCGTCGAAAACCGAAATGTCGATTTACGACGCCGCGATGAAATACAAGGCCGAGGGCGTGCCGCTGGTCGTGTTCGCCGGCATCGAATATGGCAACGGCTCCTCGCGCGACTGGGCCGCGAAAGGCACCAATCTGCTGGGCGTGCGCGCCGTCATCGCGCAGAGTTTCGAGCGCATCCACCGATCCAATCTCGTGGGCATGGGCATCGTGCCCTTCGTCTTCGAGGAGGGCTCCAGCTGGACCTCGCTCGGCCTGAAGGGCGATGAGCTGGTCAGCATAGAAGGCCTCGCCTCGGCAAAACCGCGCCAGAAGATGAAGGCCGTGGTCACCTATGGCGACGGAACGGTGAAAGAAATCCCGATCATCTGCCGCATTGATACGCTGGAAGAGGTCGGGTATTTGAAGAATGGCGGGATCTTGCAATATGTGCTGCGGGATCTGGCGGCGTAAGGCCGCCGTTCCTGCGCCTAAGTGGGCGGCGTCGCAAAAGCTTCCAATTCCGATGCCGCTTTGTCGAAGCTGTATGTGACCGGCGCGGACACGGCTTGGTTCATCACGCCAATGAGGCAGTCGGCGAAATCGGCTTTGCTGTTTTCAAACGCCGCCAATGCGCCCGTGACCAGGGCCTCGTCAAACAGGCGATAGGGCGGACGGTCGATATATTGGCGAACCGCGCCTGACTGCTCCTGCCTTGTGGCGCGGTAGGTCCGGGCGAGCGTCCAGACATACTCGGCAAGCACGATTGGATTGATGAACACGCTCTGCCGGCCAGTAAGAGCGCTTTCAATCAGCGCTGCAGCTCGTGCCAGCTGCTCCTCATCATCCATCAGCGTCAAGCGCAGCAGGACATTCGTGTCAACGGCAATCATTTCGTCCGGCTGTGGGTTTTCTTTGACCGCGCCTCCTGCTCGCTCATGGCTGAATCAAGCGCGAAATTGGTCTCCTTCGAAACATCGACTGTCCGGTTCTTGGCCAAGTGAGCCAGCAGCCCGATTGTGTCGCGGTAGGATGCCGTTTTCTTCACCATGCGGATTTCTCCGTCCTTGGTCACCGTGAGAGCCAGCCGGTCGCCCGCCGCGATTCCCAACGGGCCCCGCACTCCGGCTGGAAGGGTCATTTGACCCTTGGATGTCACGGTCACGTCGAAGTCTTTCGGAATGATTGCACCCATCATGGTCTCCTTACAGTCTCCAATGCCTTACGTTGTGCAATGTAAGGCAAATTTCTGCTTCGGACAAGCAGCTTTTCGGACGGCCGGCTCTGGGCGCCGCCTGTAGCCAGCCGCTATCGCTGCTGTCTGAAGCCGGAGTGCCGAAGCGCCCTAAGCGGCCCCCGGGTTTGTCACCGCCCCAGCCTCCCGGTCAAAACTCCCCGTCACCACCCAATAGCCCAGCCCGCACGCAACCAGCGCCATCTTCAGCGGCCAGAAGAAACTGAAGCCGAGATAGAGGAGGCCCGCTGAGGTGAAGCAGGCCGCTGCCGTGCCCAAATCCCAGCCGCCTTCCGCGATGATGTGGAACCGCAGCGGGCAGGGGGACATCTGCGCCAGCGCATAGACGCGCGCGCCGAAGGCCGTCCCGTATATCGGCATGGCGATTGCGGCCATGGCGTTGGCGAGCACGGCGCTCCAAGGGTAGGGATAGCCGAAGGCGCGGGCGAGGACCGCAACGGCGACAATTGCAAAGCCGATCTGCGCGGCGCGGCGGCCTTTGCCAAGATCGATCGACCTGCCGACAATAAGCCCCGCCGCCGCCCCGGCGATCCCCGCCAGCGAGAGCGCGCCGCCATAGGCGGCAAAGCTTGATCCGAGCGTGATGAACAGCGCGATCAGCCAGGTGAAATAGAAGGCCCCCATGCGCAATCCATCGGTGAACATCACAAGGCGCGCCAGCCGCCGTGTTTCACGCGGCATCTCCGCGTCCGGCGCGATTTGCAGATTGGGCAGGAATAGAAGAGGGACCGCCGACGAGGCCATCGCAAGGCCTACCACGCTGAAGGCGATGATCGGCGCGAACCATGTCAGGAGCAGGCCCGTGGTGACCGGCGCGATAATGCCCATGAATGTGCCGACAAATTCCATGGCGCTCACCTGCGCGCCCCGGTGTTCGCCGTCGCCGATCAAGACGACATAGGCGTGGTAGGTCGTCCAGTAGATGCTGCTTGAGACCGCCCAGACGGCCAGATAGATAAGAAGCGAGCCATCGGCGCCCGTGACGTGCGCCAGCAGCGGATAGGCACTGCCCTCCAGGAGGATGCCGAGAACAAGCACGTTGCGCAGACCAAGCCGCCTGACCAGCGGCAGGACAATCATGCGGAAAAGCAGCCGGCTGCCGAACAGGCAGCCAATCGACAGAAGCACGACCGGCACGGATATTCCGGCCTTCAGCAGATAGACAAAAGCAAACGCCTCGCCGCCATAGGAGGTGAACGCCTGCAGCGCCGCATGGACATAGATCAGGTTGAAGCGCCGGTTGACGAAAATGCCCATCCGGACGGACTAGACTTTCCGGCAAAAATCGCAAGCGGCGAGAGCATGAATGAAGGCCCTGTGTTGCTAGACTTTCCACAGCCGCACCGGCGGCTTTTCTGACCGGGCCAGCACTTTCTTCGCTTCTTGATCCAGCTGCACAGCTTTCATCCACCATCCGGCTTTTTCACCGCCGGGAAACAGGTCCGTCGGCAGATGCGGCAGAACGGCTTTCTGGATTTCCACAGGCGTCAAGCCGGGCGGCGCAGACGGCACGACCTTTAACAGCGCTGTCCTCATCGCTTCGAACATGACGGGATCGACATTGTAGGTCTTGCCGGGCTGAAGCACGTTTTCAATTATCAGTTTCGGTGTTTTGGCCATGGATTCGCCCTACATTTCGAGAATGACTTCGAACGCGCCGTAAATCATGCGCTTGCCGTCAAACGGCATCTTCATGGCTCCGGGCTGCATTCTCGGCTCCTTCATTAGCTCTTCCCAGGCCTTTGCCCGT
>CAWDIY010000005.1:0-107187 GCA_963802455.1 uncultured Alphaproteobacteria bacterium
GCCGGAAGTCCGCTGCGCCCGTCCTCATCGCCCGCCCGCCGCGCCCGGGTTTGAGTCTTGCGCTTTGCCAGATTGGCGCGCAGCTGCGCCGACAGGCGTTTCATCCTGTCGGCCTCACGTTTGGCCTGGCGCTCTTCGGCAGTGGTCATGCGCGCATTTTGCCAAGCGCGGCGGAAAATTGAAAGCCCCGATCACTGCTTGCGCATCGCCCGTCATTATGGCAATAGCCCCGCATTCTCCGGCATGCTGCGGTAGCTCAGTGGTAGAGCACATCATTGGTAATGATGAGGTCGGGAGTTCAATCCTCCCTCGCAGCACCATTCTCCTCACTTTGGCTCGTCAAACTCGCCGCGCTCGACGCGCTGGGAATGTTCCGTCTCGCCACCGCGCGCCAGAACCCTCGCCTGAGCGACCCATTCCTCGCGCTCAATCCGGCCTTCAAAGGCGAGAATGTCGCCAATGCGCGCTTCGTCCTCCGGCGTCCAGGCGGCAATCTGGGCGAAGCTGGTAATGCCAAGTTCGTTCAACTTTCCTTCGTTGACCCGTCCGATGCCGCTGATCTTTTTCAGATCGTCGATGACGCGGCGCGGCGGCGCGGGCGGCGGCGGAGGGGGAGCGACGGGCGCATCAAGGATGCGCGCCACCGGCGGCGCAAGCGGCGGCGGAGCGGAATTCATCATGGAAATCTGCCGCTCCAGCGCCCGGCGGGCATTGGCGCAGGCCTCAAGCGCGGCGCGCAGCGCGTCAACTTCCGCCTCCGGCACGCCCCGGTCGCGCAGTGCTGCGTCCAGCTCACCCTGCAGCCTGCCGCGTTCGCGCCGCGCGGCGTCAAGATCGGCAAGCGCCGCGTCAAGCTCCGCCCGCACGCCCAAATGACGTCGGCCCCAGAGTATCCAGCCAAGCAGCAGGCCCAGAAGAAATGCGCCGAGCATGTAGATGAACATTTGTGTGAGAAGATATCCCATTGCCTTTTCCCTCTGTAATTCTGGCTGCGCCGGTTACTTGCTGATCCAGTCGAACGCGATGCGCCGGTTTGCCTGACGGCCCTCATCCGAGTCATTGTCCGACACCGGCTTGCTTTCGCCAAAACCCCTGGCCGACATGGCATCACCGTTCAAGCCGAGGTCCGCAAACGCCTTCCGGACCGTTTCGGCGCGCCGCCTGCTGAGATCCAGATTGCTTTTCGGCGAACCCTGATTGTCGGTATGGCCGCTGATGATCAGCGCCATCGCATTGGACTGCACGCAGGGCTTGGCCGCCGCCGCCAGCTTTTTGATGAGGCCGTATGCGCCCTTGGATATTTCGGCCGAGTTTGGATCAAACCTGATCGCATCGCCCTTAAGCAGTTTGCCGACGGCTTTTTCACAGCGCGCTTTGACTGCGCCTGCCGGGGCTGCGGCCGCCGTTTCAACGGGGGCGGTTTTCGCGGCGTCCGTCAGGTTCGCAAGCTGCGCCTGCAGCTCGTCGCGGCTGGCGCGCAATCTGTCCAATTCGGCCTGCGCGTCAGGTTCGGCGGTTTCGGCGCGCACGATCAGGTCTTTGGTCCATGTGTCGCCGAGATCGCCCCTGATGGCGCCCATTTCGCCCTGCGGACCAGCGCCGCGCAGCGACGACTTCTCCTCATCGATGGAAAGGCTGCCCCAGTCGAGCTTGGTGATGGCGCTTGCGCCGGCCAGCGCCCGCTTGTCCCAATCCGCCGGCAGACCGGCGCTTTGCACTGTTAAAAAATCAGTGACTTTCGCGCCGCCGGCGCCAAGCGTCTGCAACAGCGAGGTTTTTGCCGCTTTGCTTGAAACCGCGCCCCGCGCCTCAATCCTGCCGTCCGGCGTTTTTGCCGCCGTCAGCGCCGCCGCCGCTGCCTGTGAGGGACCCGTGACAAAGACCCGCCACGGCGTGCCCTCTTTTGCCTCAAGCGCCGAAGCTGCCGCAGCCGTCTCTGCGGAACCTGTCGCGCCGGAAATTGTCACGCTTGCGGGCGTCAGCAGAAGCATCCCTTTGTCAAGCGCCGCCAGCGCGCCGAGCGCCTGCTGCGCCGAAGGCAGACCTTCACCGTCCGCAGCGTCGGAAACGGCGATGCGGTTGGCCACAGCCTCTTTGAAAACACCTGTTGCCGCCGCAGAAATTTCATCACGGACCGCAGCGGTCGGAACCACACCGGAAAGTATAACCGATCCATCCGCGCCCTTTTCGGCGGCCAGATAGTGCGAGGCCTTCGACGCCGCCGCCAGAGTGAGCGCATCTGTCGGGCCAAGCACGCCATAAACGTCATTGGCAGTTTCCAGATGCTGGCTCTTCGCCGCCATGCTGGCCGCCATGCCGCGCAAGGTGACAAAGCGGCCGTCGACAATCACTTCGACTTTTGGGTCCTGCGGCGCAATCAATGCAGCCGTGCGGGAGCGGATATCCTCTTGGATCTGCGGCGCCTTTACGGCCACGCTCACATAGAGAAGGCCCGCCGTCAGCGCCGCCCAAACGCCGGAAAGGACAAGTTTAAGCATGATCGGTCGCCCCTGTCTTCAACTTGGAGCGGTGAGACTGTGCAGAAAGTGCCTCTGCGTCAACCCTTCGTCTCTTGGCTTTTCCACAGTTCCCGGTGGTAATTCGACCAATTATCAGAGAAATCTGCCGCTTTTGGTGGTTTGCCGCACTGCGGCCCGGTGTTAATGTCGCTGCATAATGTGGGTCAAGTGACGCTATGGAGCCAAAAATGAAAAATTCCGAGATTTCCGCCCGCAAGAATGAAGCTCTCTCGCGCGGCGTCGGCGTGATGACGCAGATCTATGCGGAAAAGGCGGAGAATGCCGAAATCTGGGATGTCGAGGGAAAGCGCTACATCGATTTTGGCGCGGGCATCGCCGTCGTCAACACCGGCCACCGCCACCCGAAAGTCATCGAGGCGGTCAAGGCGCAGCTCGACCGTTTCACCCACACCTGCCATCAGGTCGTGCCGTATGAGAACTATGTGCGCCTTGCGGAGCGGCTGAATGCGCTTGTTCCCGGCAATTTCGCCAAGAAGACGATTTTCGTCACGACCGGCGCGGAAGCCGTGGAGAACGCGGTGAAGATCGCCCGCGCCGCAACGGGCCGCTCGGCGGTCGTCGCGTTCAGCGGCGCGTTTCACGGCCGCACTTTCATGGGCATGGCGCTGACCGGCAAGGTGGTTCCCTACAAGGCGGGATTCGGTCCGATGATGGCGGATGTGTTCCATGTGCCGTTTCCAGTCGAGCTGCACGGCACAAGCGTGGCGGATTCGCTCGGCGTGCTTGACAAGCTGTTCAAGGCCGACGTTGACCCAGGGCGCGTTGCGGCCATCATTGTCGAGCCGGTGCAGGGCGAAGGCGGATTTTACGAAGTGCCCCGTTCCATGTTCGTTGCGCTGCGCGAGATATGCGACAGGCACGGCATCGTGCTGATCGCAGACGAAGTGCAGACCGGCTTTGCCCGCACGGGTAAAATGTTTGCGATGGAGCATCATTCCGTCGCCGCCGACATCACCACCATGGCCAAGGGCCTCGCGGGCGGGTTCCCGCTTGCGGCGGTGACCGGCCGCGCCGACATCATGGACGCGCCGGGGCCGGGAGGATTAGGCGGCACCTATGGCGGCAACCCGATCGGCATCGCGGCGGCAAACGCCGTGCTCGACGTGATCGTCGAGGAAAAGCTCTGCGAACGTGCCGAACAGCTCGGCGCGCGGCTGAAGCAGCGGCTGGAATCGCTGCGCGGCGATGTGCCGGAGATCGCCGACGTGCGCGGGCCGGGATTCATGAAGGCGGTTGAGTTCAACATCGCGGGCAAGGATGTTCCCAATCCAGACTTCACCAATGCGGTGCGGCTCAAAGCGCTGGAAAAGGGCGTCATCCTCCTCACCTGCGGCGTCTACGGCAATGTCATCCGCTTCCTCGCGCCGATCACCATTCAGGATGAGGTTTTCAATGAAGCGCTGGACATCATCGAGGCGTCGATCCGCGAATGCTCGGCCGCTTCGCGCGCCAAGGCGGCTTAAGTCCCGGAAATTTCACCCTCCGTTAGGTTCCTGCCCCTAAAGTGGAGCCGACGAGCAACGCCCGGGGACCATGGGTGACGAAAACAAGATTTGCCATCATCGGCTGCGGCTTTGTCGCGGACTATTACATGACGACGCTCGCCAACCATCCGGGTCTGGCGCTTGCGGGCGTTTGGGACCGCGACGAAGCGCGGCTGCGGGCGTTCTGCGCCTATCATCAGATCAAGGCATACGGTTCGCTTGACGAGGTGCTGCAGGATGAAACCGTTGCCATCATCGCCAATCTGACAACGCCGGAAAGCCATTTTGAGATTTCCAAGGCGGCGCTGCTTGCCAAGAAGCACGTCTACAGCGAAAAGCCGCTCGCCTTGACCTTCATCGAAGCCGGCGACCTGATAGGCTTCGCCGCCAACCGCCAGCTGACCCTGTGCTCAGCGCCCGCAAACGGGCTGAGCGACGCGCACCGGCTCGTGTCCGACAACCTGCGCCGGATCGGCACGCCGCGCCTTGTCTATGCCGAAATGGAGGACGGGCCGGTTTTCCGCGAAAAGTGGCATACGTGGAAGAGCAAATCCGGCGCAAAATGGCCGGGCATGCACGAGTTTGAGGTGGGCTGCACGCTGGAGCATGCCGGGTATGCGCTGACTTGGCTCGTCTCGCTGTTCGGCCCGGTCGCCGAAGTGACGGCCTTTTCCGCACTGACATTTCCGGACAAGGGCGAGGGTTCGCGAGACTTGCGACTTGCCGAGGACTTCTCCGTCGGCTGTCTCCTGTTCAAGTCGGGGCTGGTGGCGCGGGTCACCTCCGGCTTTGCCGCGCCGCGCGACCGCTCGCTGACGATCATGGGCGATCAAGGCTCAATCACCGTGCGCGACCTGTGGGACAACAGGTCGGCGGTGCATCTGGAGGAGACCGCCACAGAACGGACGTTTGCGCACAGGTTGGCGAGGCGGTTGGAAAACGCAATTGGAAGAGCGCTGCCGTTCAAGCAGGTGCCGGGACGCAGGCTTGCCTATCCGAAATCGGCGAAACGCCGTTATCTGCCAGCCTATCCGTCAAAGATCGATTTCATGGCCGGCGTCGCCGCGCAGGCCCACATGATTTCGTCTGGAGAATCGGCTGTCTTTTCCGGCGCGCTTGCCCTGCACATCACCGAACTTGCCTTGGCGCTGCACGACGGCGACCGGCAGCCGCAGCCCTATCACGTCAAGTCGGGTTTCTGATCAGGCTTGGGAAGCGGGCTGTGACAGGACGGTTTCGATCATTTTCAGGACCGCGATGCTGTCATTCAGCGGCGCTGCCGCCGAACTGATTTTTCCCGACCGGATGGCGTTCGCCACTTCCTCCGCCTCGAAATGCAGGCCGTTGCCCGGATAGTTGAACGACAGGATTTCCTGCCCGGGAATCGGCAGCCGGGTGAGGAGTTTTTGCACTCTTCCCGGACGGCTCGTTGAAGAAGCGCGCAGGATCGCTGAACGGGCGGCCCCTCCCTTCAGGATGCGCAGCCGCCGCGCCTGAATGAACGGGTCTTCGATGCATAGCACACCGTGAGTGCCTTCAATCTCGAACACGTTATGCCCATCCCGCTCAAGACTTGTCGAAAGCGACGCGCTGAATCCCTTGTGGCCGAGCGCATACCGCGCCGCGCAGTCCACCCCGCTCGCCGCCGCTTTCCATTGTCCGGAAACGCTGGACGGCGGGCCGAACAGGAATGTGGTCAGCGACAGCAAATAGACACCCAAGTCCAGCGAAGCCCCGCCGCCGAGCGCTTTGCTGAACAGGCGGCTAGTGGCGTCATAAGCGTTGAAATAGGAAAGCTCGCCGCGCACCGCCTTGATCTGTCCGATGGCGCCGGATTCGATCAGCGCCCTGACGCGTTGAATGCCCGGCAAAAACCTGATCCACATAGCTTCCATGGCGAACGTCTTGTGCCGCGCCGCCTCCGCCGCAATCGCTTCCGCCTCGGGCACCGAAGCCGCGAGCGGCTTTTCAATCAGCACCGCTTTGCCCGCGCGGATGGCGGCAAGCGCCTGCTCCAGATGCGCGGAATTGGGCGAGGCGACATAGACCGCGTCAATCTCCGGGTCAGCCATGAAATCATCAATTTTGGCATAGGCCTTGGCAGCGCCATGGAATTTTTGAAACGCTTCAGCGCTCTGCATATCCCTTGAAAGCGCTGCATGAAGCGAGGCGTTGTTCACATGCTTGAGGTCACCTGGCAAAGTCCGCCGCGATGCGGCCCGTGCCGATAATGCCAAATCTGACTGTTCTATCTGGAGAGGGACTCAACCGCGCATTCCCATTGGCTTGCTGGGACAAGGCCATTATTTTCCGTGCGAGACAACCCTTGCAAAGATTGTTATCCATCGGCCCGCTCGGCGCTGGACAGACAATTTTCCCATGCTATAACCCGCGCGCCTCTAAAGGCGCGTGCCCGGATAGCTCAGTTGGTAGAGCATACGACTGAAAATCGTAGTGTCACTGGTTCAATTCCAGTTCCGGGCACCATTTTTCCTCAATCAAGACTTCGCCTCGCCCATCGCGCCGCCAGCGCCGAACCGCTTCATGATGAGCGGGATGGCGAAGATCGCCACAGCGGCGATGAGGAAGAAGGCCGAGATCGGATGGGTCAGGAAAACGCTTGGATCGCCCTGTGAGATCATCAGCGCGCGGCGGAACTGCTCTTCGGCGAGCGGACCTAAAATGAGGCCGATGATCGTCGGCGCGACGGGGAACCCATAGCGCCGCATCAGGAAGCCGATGAAGCCGAGGATGAACAGCAGCACAAGGTCGAGCACCGACTTGTTGAGGCCGTAAACGCCGAGCGAGGAGAACACCATGATGCCGCCATAGAGCAGCGGCGCGGGCAGGGACAGGAGCCGCACCCACAGGCCGACCAGCGGCAGGTTCAAGACCAGCAGCATGACATTGCCGAGATAAAGGCTGGCGATCAGCGCCCAGACCAGCGGGCCGGACGAGACGAACAGCTGCGGACCCGGCTGCAATCCATATTGCTGGAACGCCACGAGAAGGATCGCCGCCGTCGCCGATGTCGGCAGGCCGAGCGTCAGGAGCGGCACAAGCACGCCCGCCACCGCCGCATTGTTCGCCGCCTCCGGCCCCGCCACGCCTTCGATCGCGCCGTTGCCGAATTCTTCCGGGTGCTTCGAGAGCTTCTTCTCGAGAAAATAAGACAGGAAGGTCGGAATTTCCGTGCCGCCGGCGGGCAGAACGCCGAACGGGAAACCAAGCGCCGTGCCGCGCAGCCATGGCTTCCATGAGCGCGCCCATTCGGTTTTGGTCATGAACAGCGAGCCTTTGACGGCGCTGATTTCGACTTCCCGCAGATCCTTGCGCGAGGCGATGTGCAGCGCCTCGCCGACTGCGAAAAGTCCGACCGCGACGACCACAATGTCGATACCGTCCAAAAGGCTCGGAATGCCGAACGCCAGCCGCGGCTGGCCGGTCAGAAGGTCAATGCCCACAAGACCGATGGCGAGGCCAAAAAACAGCGAGGCGAGACCGCGCGACAGCGATGTCCCGAGCAGCGCCGAGGCGGCGGTGAAGGCGAAAATCATCAGCGCGAAATATTCCGCCGGGCCGAAGCGCAGCGCCAGCTTGACGAAGACCGGCGCGAGGAAGGTCAGAAGCAGCGTGCCGATGGTGCCCGCGATGAACGAGCCGATGGCTGCCGTCGACAGAGCCGCCGCGCCGCGCCCCTGCTTGGCCATCACATTGCCCTCCACCGCCGTGACGATGGAGCCGGATTCGCCCGGCGTGTTGAGAAGGATGGATGTGGTCGAGGAGCCGTACATCGCCCCATAGTACAGCCCCGCGAACATGATGAACGCGCCGGTCGGGTCGAGCTTGGAGGTGACAGGCAAAAGCAGCGCGATGGTCAGCGCCGGACCGATGCCGGGCAGGATGCCGATCAAGGTGCCGAGCGTCACGCCGACCAGCGACCACATCAGATTGATCGGCGTCAGCGCCGTTTCAAACCCGGTCAGCAGCGCGGCGAACCCGTCCATGCTCAGATCAGGCCTTTCAATATTCCGGCGGGAAGCTGGAGGTTCAAAAGCTTGGTGAAAACCAGATAGGCGATTGTCGAAAGGACCAGCGCTGTGATGACATCGCGGATGTATCTGCGGCTGCCAAACGCGTAGGCGACGGCGACGAACAGCACAGAGGCCGCGAGGATGAAGCCGAGCGGTTCGATGAACAATATCTCGAAAATGAACCCGCCGCTGATAAAGCCGATGGCGCGCCAGTCTGTGACGTCGGTATCGGGAATGATCCGGTCACGCTGGCGGCTGAGCGTCTGCCAGATAAAGAACAGCCCGGTCGCGCCGAGCGCAAACGCCGCCAGATAGGGAAACACCTGCGGTCCGACCTTGGCGTAGGTCGGCGCGATGTTCATCCGGCTGGTGCTGTAGGCGATGACAATTGCCACAATGGCGAGCGCAAGGCCGGCGAATATGCCGACCTTGCTGTCTCTGTGATCATTTTCCATTGAAGGAAGTTACTTCACAAGGCCAATTGTCTTGAGCACCTCTGTCGTACGCATATTCTCTTCCTTGATCAGCGCGGTGAACGCGTCGCCGGGCAGATAGAGGTCGGTCCATTTCTTGTCAGCCAGAACCTTCTTCCAGCCGTCGCTTTTCACGGCGGCGTCAACCACATCCATCAGCGCCTTCTTGCCGGCGTCATCAAGACCGGGGGCGGCGACGACGGCGCGCCAGTTGGCGAGTTCGACGTCAACGCCCTGTTCCTTCAGCGTGGCGATGTCGATGCCTTCCTGCTTGACGGGGGCGGAAATGGCGAGCGCGCGCAGTTCGCCGGATTTGATCTGGCCTTCCCACTCGCTGTAGCCGGAAATGCCCGCAGCGACATGGCCGCCCAAAATGGCCGCCAGCGCTTCGCCGCCGCCCGAAAATGGCACATAGTTCAGCTTGGCAAGGTCAGCGCCCGCCGCCTTGGCGATGAGGCCCGCGAGGATATGGTCCGTGCCGCCCGCCGAGCCGCCGCCGAACGGCACCGCGCCCGCGTCTGCCTTCAGCTTGCCAACCAGATCGGCCAGCGTCTTCAATTCCGAAGCAGCAGGCACGACAATGACCTCATACTCGCCGGTCAGCCGCGCGATCGGCGTCACCTGCTCAAGTGTCGCGGGTGAATTATTGGTCAAAACCGCGCCGACCATGACGAGGCCGTTGACCATCAGCACGTTGGCGTTGCCCTTTTCCTTGTCCACCAGCTGGGCAAGGCCGACTGTGCCGCCCGCGCCCGCGACGTTCTCAACGGTGACGCTCTTGACGCCGCCGCCTGCGCGGATGACTTCCTCCAGCGCGCGGGCCGTCTGATCCCATCCGCCGCCGGGCTTGGCCGGGGCGATGATCCGCAGATCGTCGATTGCAAAGGCGGGGGCGGTGAAACTGGAAATGCCGGACAGAAGTGAAATGCCGAAAATGGCGGCGAGTTTAAGCGTGGTGCGTCTGTTCATGATTGTTCCTCCCAGAACGGTTGTAAAAGCGATTGTTACCCAGCGTGCGGCTCTTGGCTAGCCCTCTTTTTCAGGAAATATCCAATTGCCACGACAACGGCCGCGCCCAGCGCGGCGGCGGCATATTCCATCGCATGCGTCGGCGTCACGCCGATCAGCGCCATCAAGGCCTTGTCGCGCACCAGCATTTCGCCGGCGATCCAGCCGAGAAGCCCGGCGCCGGCCCAGACAAAGACCGGGAACCGCTCAATCAGGCCCATGACCAGTGTCGAGCCGAAAACAATCAGCGGCACGGAAAGCAGCAGGCCGAAAATGAACAGCTCCGCATGGCCGTTCGCCGCGGCGGAAATGGCGACGACATTGTCAAGGCTCATCACCGCATCCGCCATGGCGATGGTGCCGACGGCGGCCCAGAGCTTGTCGGAGGCTTTGATGTTTTTCTCCTCCTCTTCCTCGCCCCGTATCAGCTTGACCGCGATCCAGAACAAGAGCACGCCGCCGAGCGCCTGAAGGAATGGAATTGCCAAAAGCTGGGTGATCACCAGCGCAAACGCGATCCGCAGAATAACCGCCGCGCTGGCCCCGAGGAAAATGCCGGTCTTGCGCTGCTTGTCAGGCAGGGACCGGCAGGCCAGCGCGATGACGACCGCATTGTCGCCGGAAAGCAAAAGGTCAATCCAGATGATCTGCCCGATGGAAAGCAGGGTGGCGGCATTGAATTCCATTTGGGACCCTTGAAATGTTCAGTCGCTGGCGCGGCCATGCATATGGCGATTGCGGCGCGTGTTTTGAAGGCGGTAGTTCGCTTTTGTCAGAAAAGCAACCGGCTTGAAGGCGGATTTCAGCTGCCAAGCTCGATGGCGCGCCTGTGCGCCGCACCAACCGCCTCACCAATCAGCATCTTCATGCGCCCGTCCTTCATCAGCACTTCTAGAGCGGCGGCCGTGGTGCCGTTTGGGCTGGTGACCTGCTCGCGCAGCCGCGCGGGACTGTCTTCGCTAGCAGCCGCCAGCGCGCCTGAACCCATCACCGTCTGCATCGCAAGCTGGGCGGCGATCTCCTGTGGCAGGCCGGCGTTCACTCCAGCGTCGGTGAGGCATTCGATGAAATGAAACACATAGGCGGGGCCGGAGCCGGAAACCGCCGTCACCGCGTCGATCAGAGCCTCGTCCTCAACCCGTGCCACGCGCCCGCTGGCGGTCAGCAGCGTCTTCACGAAAGCTTCGCATTCAGCGCTCACGGAAGCATTTTTCCAGTAAACCAGCATTCCCTTGCCGATTGCAGCCGGTGTGTTCGGCATGCAGCGGATGAT
This sequence comes from uncultured Alphaproteobacteria bacterium, assembly GCA_963802455.1. Taxonomy (GTDB): domain Bacteria; phylum Pseudomonadota; class Alphaproteobacteria; order Rhizobiales; family Rhizobiaceae; genus JANOYJ01. Next base: position 10,813 of record CAWDIY010000005.1, read on the forward strand.
TGGCGTCTCCGCCCCAAGCCGCTCGGCCATGAAGGCTGTGCCTATGCCTGCGGCGATGCTGAGGAACGCCGAACCGCTCTGCGCAAATTTGACATAGGACGGAAGCACGTCGCCCATCACCTGCGGTTTGACGGCGAGAATGATTAAGCCCGGAACAGAATTCACTTCGCCGGCGCTTGCGGCAGCATCCACACCGAGCGCAGCAGCCCGTTCGCGCAGCGCCTTTGCCGGTTCGACGACACGAACGTCTGCGGGCGCGAGCGCGCCAGACGCCAGCCATCCCTGCAGCATGGCAAAACCCATATTGCCGCAGCCGGCAAGCAGCACAGTCCTGTTCAATTTGGCGCTCCCTTGAAACCGAGGCGCAGCATTAAGGGAAAGCGGAGGGCGGCGCGAGCCGAAAAATCACTTGGCGACTTCAAATCTGGAGACCAGCCGCAGGCCAAACACGGCCAGCAGAAAAAACAGCCAGACTGGATCAGCGCGTCGGAAGAAGAAGCTCTCGAGAAAGGCGTTGAGCGCGGAAAAGGTGAAGATCATCAGGAAAAGGTCAGCCATAAGGACATTTTCCCGGATCTTCCGCACGCGCGCGTAATCGAACAATGGCGTGAGGATCATGGCAAAGACGGCGGCGATCAGCGCGGGTATGCCCATTGTGAGGGCGATGTCGACATAGCCGTTATGACCGTGCACCGCGCCGCGCACATCCCAGTCAAGCTCGCGGTTGGGCTCGCCGAAATAGATTTCCGGCGTGAACCAGAAGCTTTCGAAACCAAATCCGGTCCACGGGCGCTTGGCCATGTTTTCGAACGCGAATTTCCAGAGCTCGGTGCGGCCAGTGTAAGTCGTCCCCGGCGAAACCGCCTCGCGCAGGTCATGCAGCGGCTCGAAAAGCACCGACCCGACTGTGGCAAGTGCAAAAGTGCAGATGGTCAGAAATACTGCCAGCGGCGCCAGCCTGCGCATGCCCAGAAATCCCGGTCCTGCCACCAGCAGAAAAACCATCGGCGCCAGCAGCGCGCTGGTCTTTGAACCCGTGTTGGAGAGGAAAATCAGCGCCGCGCCCGCCATTGCCGCGCCCTGCCAGCGCATCCCGCGCCTGAAAAGATAGAGGCCGCAGAAGACAAGTCCGGCCATGATCGGTCCGGCCAGATTCTTGTGCGAATAGATGCCGCGCCACAGGCCCGCATGCTCGGGCTCTTCACTGAACACCGTGTGTTTCGCCACATCGGGCAGGAGAACAATTCCGGCGAAGGAAAGAACCAGAATAACGGTTCCCGCTGTCAGCAGCGTTTTTGAGAAACCGTCGGCGTTTGAATTGAGTGACAGAGCGGCGAGAATGCCAAACACGCCCATCATCATGAACATGACCGCCCGGAACGCGCCGGAGGGATTGAGCGAATGCTGCACGGAGAGAAAGACGAAAGCCAGCAGGACAAGCCAGACCGGGCTGATCATGGCAATCAGCGCCCGCCGGTCCACGCAGCAGATCAGGAGTATCAGCGAGACCGCGCCGACGCCGCCAAAGCCGAGCTGATTGAGAATGTCGCCGCCTTCGCCCGGCTTCAGCGCGCCGCCCGGCTGGAAAGGACGGAAGGAAACAAGCAGAATGGTCAGGATCGCCGCCGCCGCGAATGTCCGCAGCGTTCCAGCATGTTCGATGAAAATCCGGCTGAGAGGCTCAGTTCTTCTCGGGGTTTCGGTACTGCTCATTGGAATATCCAAATTCTGCCAGTACGCGGCCCACACTGATATAGACGGGATAAAGGCCAATCGAGACCGACCCGGTTCTGGCGGCCTTCAGCGCCGCCCTGAAAGGCGAGGCGGCCAAGAGCGCCAGGCTTTTGGCAAATGTGCGCAGTCCGCCAAGCGGCTGCTTGGCCCGCATCTTTTTTTCAACCAGCGTTGAAATCACGCCGTTGCGCAGCGAGCGGGCGCGGATCCAGTCGGACTCCGTGCGCCGCTCGGGCACTGTCTCAAACACCGGCGCCTCCTCGCACCAGGCGAGCGTGAAGCCCTTGCGAACCGACCTGTCCAGAAAATCGGCGTCGCCGCCGCCCATGAAATTGAACTTCAGATCAAGATAGGGATAGCCATGGGCTTCAAGCACATGTCGTCCCAGCAGCATGTTCCCGGAGGAATAGAGAATCGGGACGGCGCCTGTCTTTGTGTAGTGCGGCGAAAACACCGGGTGATTGGCGAAGTGCCGGTGCTCCGGCTTGGCAAACACCGGACGCTGCGGCCCGCCGACAATGTCTGTGCCGAACTTTTCGCGGGTCGCACACATATTATCGAGCCATTTGGGATCAGCGATCTCGTCATCGTCAATCACCAGAACCGATGTGCAGTTAGGAAAAATCTCCAGCGCGGTGCGGAAGCCCGCATTGTAGGCGTTGCAGTTGCCCCGGTCATGCGCGATGATTAAAAGCCCGGCGACGTCGCCTTTTTCAAACCATGCCTTCGTCGCGCCGACGCCTTGCAGCCCATCTGCATCATTGTCCATGACGACAATTGCAAACCGCCGTTTGGTCTGTTGATCGCGGATTGACGCCAGCGTCTCAAGCACATGCTCCGGCCGCTTGAAGGTCGGGATTGTCACGACAACATCCACTTCAGCCGCTTTCAGGCCGGGCGACTGGGCGACAATCGTTATGTTTTCGGCAATGGATCGCATCGTTTGCTTTCGGCTTTTTAAACCCTCTCGTGTTCTTATCACCCAAACCGCTAAAAGAAGGTTTAACCGCCGCTATGGTAAACAACTGGTTTATCAAAGGTCCCGGTTTCGGTGAGCGGACTGCCGCCGGATTAATCAAAGCTTCACCCGCCCTCTTTAGAATTGGGCAAAAGGAAGATTGAATGCATCTGGTCTTTGTGACGTCGCTGGTTCCGGGCGCGGAACCCACGACGGGCTATGAAATCGCCAATCAGTCGATTGTGAATGCCTTGCGCCGCAATGGCGTCAGGGTGACCTCGCTTGGCTTCAACTGGGCCGGCAAAGGGGTGAAGAGCAGCGGGGACGCGGTCATTCTCGGCGAAGTGGACGTGCGCAGCGAAACGGCGGGCGCGGGAGGCAAAGCCAGCTGGGTTGCCAAGGCCTTCGCAAATCAAATGACCATTTCCTCCGCAAAACTGCGCATTGTCAGCGCTGCGGACATCCGAGCCGCCCTGGCCGGGATTGGCCCCTTCGACGGCTATGTCATCAATGGCGTGACACTGGCCGGGGCTTTTCCTGCGCTGTTCAATGACAAGCCGTCGCTTTATGTGGCGCACAATGTGGAGTTCAAATCAGCGGAGGAAAATGCGCTCAGCGCCGAAGCGCCGCTCAAACGGTTCTTTTTCCGCCGCGAGGCCAGGCTCTTGCGCAAGATTGAACTGGCGCTGGTCGGCCGCGCCGCGTTCACGCTGACACTTGCGCAACAGGACCGCACCGATCTCGGCGTTAATTCACCCAGCCGTTCAACGGTCATGCCTTTGGTGATCGGCAGCGTCCCGCCGAAGAATCCGGTGTCGGGAAAAATCCGCTTTGACGCGGGCCTGATCGGCACCTGGACCTGGCAGCCCAACCGTGTCGGGCTGGAATGGTTCGCGCGCGAAGTGCTGCCGCTCCTGCCGAAAGATTTTTCGGTGGCTGTCGCAGGCCACGTGCCGGCGGATTTTCACGCCATGCCGGGCAATGTCAAAATGCTGGGACGCGTGGCGGACGCGGCGGAATTCGTCCGCTCCTGCGCCGTCATTCCGCTGGTCTCTCAGTCGGGCACGGGCGTGCAGCTGAAGACAATTGAAACATTCGAGTTCGGCCTCCCGTCGGTGGCGACCTCACATTCGCTGCGTGGCATCAGCCACGCGCCATCTAATTGCCAAACCGCCGATGTTCCCGCTGAATTTGCGCGGAAACTGGTTTCCGCCGCACTTCTGGCGCGGCAGGGCGGCTCGTCATTGGCTGATGGCGCGGCGTTTTATGCGGGCCAGATCGCCGGTCAGGACAGCGCCGTTGAGGCGGCCTTGCGACAGCTTGCCAACCGCTTGCCGGTTCGGGATAAAATAGTCGCCTGATGCCGGATAATCACCAGAACATAACACGCCAGTCCCATGCGTGGCGCGACATTCTCGGTATTTCCGTCGCCGTTATGTCGATGGAGGAGGCTTTGTCGCTGCTTGAGCGGCGCCTCGAACTCAAGCAGTTTCTGCCTCTGGCCTTTCTCAACGCCAACAATGCCAACATCGCTGGAAAGAATCCGGAGCTTGTGAATGCCTTCGCGCGGTTCCTCGTATTGGCGGATGGCGTCGGCGTTGATATGGCGTCACTGGTTTTTCACGGCGCGATGTTCCCGGCCAACCTTAACGGCACCGATCTTGTTCCGATGCTGCTTCGCCGGATTGAGCGCCCGCTGAAAGTTGCCTTGATCGGTGCCCGCAAGGAGGTTGCCGAATGCGCCCGCGACGCTTTTCAGGCCATGTGCCCGCAGCACACGGTTTCGGTGATCGCCGACGGCTATTTCCGCGCGGATGACGAGGCCCGGATACTTTCCCGGCTTGAATCCGAAAGACCCGATGTCCTGCTCGTCGCGATGGGCGTGCCGCGCCAAGAGCTCTGGATCGCCGGCAAAATCCGCCCGCACCATTGCACAGTGCCGATCGCCGTCGGCGCGCTGTTTGATATTTTCACCGGAAGTGTGCCGCGCGCGCCGCAATGGATGCTGCAATTGCGCATCGAATGGCTGTACCGGCTTTGGCGGGAGCCCAAACGGTTGTGGCGGCGCTACATAATCGGCAACCCTGTCTTCCTTGCGTCGATCATCAAGGCCAAGCTGAAAGGGACTTCGGGCGCGCGTGGTTATGCCGGGTCCCAAGGCGGCGGCGGAGACGGGACATGAGCCACGGCACGGCCATCATAACCGCAAGTTTCGCGCCTGACCTGGAGCGATGCCGCCTGCTTTGCGAAACCATCGATAAGCGTGTGACGGGCTTTTCCAAGCACTATATTCTCGTCGAGCACAGCGATGTGGATCTGTTCAAACAGCTCGAAAGCGCAAGCCGGATCATTGTGGACGAAATGGACCTGTTTCCGAATTGGATCAGGGCCTATCCGGACCCGTTCTATTTAGGCCGCCGCCGCGTCTGGCTGTCGCTGCGCACGCTGCCGCTGCGCGGCTGGCACGCCCAGCAGCTGCGCCGCATTGCCATCGCTGGAAAGATCACCGAGGACGCGCTTTTCTACTGCGATTCCGATGTCGCATTTTTGAAGCCGTTCGATTGCTCGTCGCTTTGGCGGGGAGATGACTTGCGGCTGTTCCGCCGCGACAATGAGCTTCTGGGCGAGCTTCCGGGCGACCAGCGGCTCTGGGCCGATAATGCCGCCAAGCTGCTCGGCATCAAGGGCGCGCGGGTTCTGCCGCATGGCTATGTCGGCACGTTGATCGCCTGGCGGCGTGACCGCGTTCTTGGCATGTGCCGCAGGATTGAGGAAGTCTGCTCCATGCATTGGATGCAGGCCATCGGCCGTCACCGGCGCTTCTCAGAGTGCACGATCTACGGCCACTTCGCCGACGACATCGAAAAGCTCAAGGGTCATTTTGTGGACACGCGCGACCTGTGCAAGGTCCATTGGTTCGCGCCAGCGCCAACCGAAGCGGAGTTCCGCCAATTCATCAAGGACATGCAGCCGCACCAAGCGGCCATTGCCATACAGTCTTTCATCGGCGCTGACATTGGTTATGTCCGCCGCCTGATCGGCGAATAGTCAGACGCGCCGGGCCGGGGTCCGCATCGCCGAATAGGTCAAGAGCGCCGAACAGGCCCAGAGCAGCGCGAAAACGAGATTCATCTGCAGCAGCCATGCGCGTGTCTCCGGCGCATTCATCAGCACAAACGACAGCAGCAGCATCTTCATTGCGGCCAAGAGGCCGAGATTGAGCATCCGCGGACCCGTCTGGCTTCGGGCGTATAGCAGTTCGGCATGATATTCGACCAGATTGCGGAACCCCGGCACGCAGATCGCCAGCCCCAGCACTCCCGCGACAAGCGACACATTGTGGCCGAGCGCATTTGGATGGAGCCACAGCAACGCCGCCAGCGCCGCCAGGCCCGCCGCTGAAACCGAAAAGATCAGAAGTTCAATTCCGGCCCGCGTCTTGAATGACCCAAGCGTCTGTGCGGCGCGCATCATCTTCTGCACAAGGAGCATGTTAAAAGCCCGCACCGGCATCGCCGTAAGATCAGCGAGGCGCATCACGATGGCATAGATTCCCGCCAGCTCAGCTCCTCCGATGGCGAGCACGGCGAGCTTGTCGAGCTCCATCTGAATGTAGAAAAGAATCTCCGCGCCGGACGTCCAAAGCGCGTCCATTGCCCTGCGCAGATAGAGCTTGCGGCGAAAGCGCAGCTGGCGGCGCGGCAGATAAAAGATAAGCGCCGCAGCCAGCGAGAGCGCATTCGCTGCCATATAGTGGAACACCCACGAACCAATACTGTGGTCGGCGGAAAAAGCGAATGCCAAAGCAAGGACCGCCCTCAGCGCCGTGCCAATCACAACCAGCATGGCCGCGCGGCCAAACCGGTTGAGACCGTTATTGACGATGACAATTGTTTCAAGGCTGCGCCACAGCAGCATTTCTGAAATGATGATGGCGGCGAACACCGGGCCTGCGACAAGTCCAGAAAAAAACGCGCGAAAGATCATCCAGCCCGCAAGCGCTGCAACAGGCAAAGACAATAAAGCTGCCGCGAGAAAGCCTGCGTAATAGGTCCCCAGGAGCTGCGGTTTGACCGTCGCGGTCCGGTAAAGCGGCGACACGAAGCCGAATGAAATGATCCGCGACAGGACAATGCCGGCGGCGGACGCCGAAGCGAACAGGCCGAAATCGGAGATCGACAAAGAGTTGGCAAGTGAGACAAAATACAGGAGCGAAATGACCAGCCGCCCCGCTGATCCGCCGAGCGTCGAGGCGTAGGAGCGCAGCAGCGCGCCATGTTTCTGCATCAGTTCAGCAAGCACGCGCCGCTCCGTTGGACTTCTTCATCGAATTCATAGCGCGGCAATCTTAACAGCCGGTTCGAAGGCGCCGCGTTAACGATTTGTTTCCCATAAAACTTTAGCCTGTGTTCATATTTGGGTCGGCGCGATCCGGATGAAGCTTGGTCGTGGGTTGTGAATGTTTCTTGGCAAAGGTGACAATGCTTCTCGGCGCGGGAACTCGCTGCTTCGCTTTGCCGGGCAGGAGGACCCGCGCGCCCGCGCGGGCGGAACTTACGTTTCGCTCGGCACGCCGGACGAAGCGCCGAGCGCCGCCGATATACACCGCAGGGCGAGGGCAAGGCGCGAGCGCGTTGAAAACGCCTATCTCGCCGAACTTGCCAGCCTGCCCGAAGCGCCAGACCATGCGGAGCCGGAGCCTGCCCCGCCAGAACCCAGAGCGCCGGAGCCGCCGCGCGCCGTCCGCCGGCCCGAGCCGCCCGCCCGGCCACAGATTCCAAGCGTGCTTGACGAGTTTGCCAGGATTGACGCGGCGCTGGCAGGCCGCAGTCACAGGCGCAGCCGCGGGCATGAGGCGCACTCCGAGTCTGAACCGGCGGACGTGGAACCTGAGGCGCAAATGAACGCGCCGCAGAACAAAAGTCCGGACGTCTGGCGGCCCTTGATCGACCCGCGCCACATTATTGATGCCGTCAGGAGCTGGCGGGCGCCGATCATCGGGTTGGGCATGCTCGGCGCGCTGCTGGGGGTGATGACAGCCTTGTCCACTCCCAAATTCTACTATGCGACCGCAGAGCTGGCGATCGACCCGCGCGGCCTGAAAGTCATCGACAACGGCGTCAATCCGGACGGGTTTGTGTCGGACACTTTTGCCATTGTCGACAGCCAGGTGCGGGTCATGACCTCGCCTGAAGTCTTGGAGACGGTCGTCAAAGACCTCAATCTGCAGGACGACACCGAGTTTAACGGCGAGCTCAGGTCCAGCTGGCTGGATGCGATCTGGGGCATCATTTTCCGGCAGGACGCGGACAGCGACAACAGTCAGGCGGCTGCGGAGTATCTTTCAAACCATGTCTATGTCGAGCGCGGCGCGAAGACCTATGTCGTCAATGTGACGTCAGCTTCCGTCAACCCGGTGAGAGCGGCGGAGATCGCCAACAAGGTTGTTGCGGTCTATGTGGCCAAGCAAAGGGCGCAGCAATCCACCACCGTGCAGCAGACGACCAACGAGCTTACCGAGCGGCTCGCGGCGCTGAAGGAGTCGGTCGAAAAGTCCGAACAGGCGGTCGAGGCTTACAAAGCGGAAAATGATCTGATTGGCGTCGAAGGCCGTCTGATCGACGATGAGGCGATCCTGCGCGTCAACGACCAATTGTCCGCCGCCAAGGGCCAGACGATAAATCTCAACGCCCGCGCAAAATCACTCAAGGATCTGACGCCCGAAAGCGTCGTTGACGGCGGCGTTTCCGAAGAGGTCAATTCGCCGGTGCTCACCGGTCTGCGCAGCCAATATTCAACCGCCAAGCAGAAACGCGACGGCATGGCGACAAAGCTCGGCCCGCGCCATCCCGAGCGCATTGCCGCGGAAAGCGAATTGGACAGTTTGCGCGCCAGTATCGCCGCCGAAATCCGCCGCGTCTCCGCCTCGATGCAGGCGGACCTGCGCCGCGCCATCCAGACCGAGCAGGACCTCGCAGCCCATCTCGCCGCGCTCAAAACGCGGCAGGGCAATGCCGGTGCCGACATCGTCAAGCTGCGCGACCTGCAGCGCGACGCCGACGCGAACCGCTCCGTCTATGAGGCTTTTCTGCTTCGGGCCAAGCAGACCGGCGAGCAGATCAATCTGAACACCGCCGACATCAAGCTCATCGTCTCCGCCCGCCCGCCGAAACAGCCCGAAGGCGCGTCGCGAAAACTGATGGTGTTGGGCGGACTGTTGGGCGGCCTGGGCCTTGGTCTGGCGCTGGCAACCCTCAAGGGCATCCTCGCCAGCATCCGCAGCCAAATGGGCGAAGCTGCAGACGAGTTTCAATCCACCCCCGCGCCAGAACCGGATGGCGGCGGCGGCATGTTCAAGCCGCGCAATGTTTCGCAGACGAGGCCCCGCACCGCAGAGCCGGCGCCGCGCACGGCTGAGGCTTTCATGCCGGCCAAAGCGGTCGCGCCGGATCAGGAACACCGCCCGGAGCCTGCGCCGCCGAAGCAGTCGGAACAGTTTCAAGTGACAGCGCAGCAGCAGCCTCAGCCGCAGCCCGCCCAGCCCTCGCCGCCGCCTGCGCACTATTGGCAGCCGCAGCCGCCGATGCCGCACCCCGGCTTCGTTCCACCCGGCCCGATGATGTATCCGCAGCAGGCGTTCGCGCCGCCTCAATATCCGCCGCAGCCAGCTTTCGCGCCGCAGCCGCCCGCCATGCCTTCATGGCCGCAGCCAGCGCCTTATTTCGCCTTTCAGCAGCCGGTTCATCTGCAAATGCCGTTGCCGCCGCAGCCGCTGTTTTATGCGCCGCCTCCCGCGCCTGTTGCCGCTGTCCCGGCAGCGCCGCTTCCCGCGCCCGCCTCCCCGGCAGCTGCGCATCCGTTTGCTCAGGAGGCTGAGCAGCCGCGTCCGGCGGTCGCCGAGCCGCGCGCGCCAGCGGCGGACCGGCTGTCGCAGATTCAGGAGAGCATCGACGAATTCCGATCGGCCCTGACGAGTTTTGCCAAACAGCGGCGCGCTTCCTGAAAGTCTGCAAGATTCCATTGAGCCGGCAGGTTTGTCTGACTTCGCCGCGTTGACCTTTGCCCGCATCGGAAATAGGGCAGGGCGCGGCGCACGCGCGCCAACCGTTCACCTGCCCCGCCCTTAGACCAAAGCGGCATTTCCGGAGAATTTCATGACGACTATCATCGATGGGAAAGCCGTTGCTGAAGAAGTGGTCGCCAAGGTCAAGGCCGCATCGGCGCGCCTTCATTCTGAGGCTGGAATTTCTCCTGGCCTCGCAGTGGTGATCGTCGGCGAAGATCCGGCGAGCCAGGTCTATGTCGGGGCCAAGGGCAAGCGCGCCAAGGAATGCGGCTTCCATTCGGTGCAGCATTCGCTGCCCGAAATGACGTCGGAAGACGAAGTGCTGGCGCTGGTTCGCAAGCTCAACGCCGATCCGGAAATCCATGGCATCCTTGTGCAGCTGCCGCTGCCCGCCCACATCGACACCGGAAAGATCATCCAGACCATCGCGCCGCACAAGGATGTGGACGGGTTTCATTTTGAAAATGTCGGCAAGCTCGGCGCGGGCGAGCTGGCCACCGCCTTCGTGCCCTGCACCCCCGCGGGCTCCATGGTGCTGCTGGGCAGGATTCTCGGCAAGGACCTGTCCGGACTCAATGCCGTCGTCGTTGGCCGCTCCAACATTGTCGGCAAGCCAATGGCCAACCTTCTGCTCGCCGCCAACGCCACCGTCACAATCGCACACAGCCGCACGAAAGACCTGCCGGAGGTGTGCCGCCGCGCCGACATCCTCGTCGCTGCCGTCGGCCGGCCGGAAATGGTCAAGGGCGACTGGGTCAAGCCCGGCGCGACCGTCATCGATGTCGGCATCAACCGCATTGCCGCGCCGGAAAAGGGCGAGGGCAAGAGCCGCCTTGTCGGCGATGTGGAGTTCGCCTCCGCTGCACAGAACGCCGCCGCCATCACGCCGGTGCCGGGTGGAGTCGGGCCGATGACGATTGCCATGCTGATGGCCAACACGCTGGTTTCGGCCTTCCGCCATGCGGGATTGCCCGCGCCGGTATTCTGACACTTGCTGTCGAAAAAGCGGCTCAGCGCGTCGGGCGCGGGATTGCTTTGGCTTGGCTTTGGATTAGGAAGGACACATGTCCGCTTCCGATGCCAAGGGCCGCCTTTTCACTTTCCTTCTGACCGACCGCTTCGGCATGTTCTCGCTGTCGGCCTTCATTGACTGCATGCGCTCGGCCAACCGGCTGAGCGGCAAGGACTTCTATTCCTGGAAGACGGTTTCGGCCGGCGGCGGCGTGGTTACAGCCTCGAACAATATGCGCATCAGCGCTGACCATTCGCTCAATGACATGCCGCGGCTGACATCTTCTTCGTCACCTGCTCCTTCTCCACCGATGTGCCCGACAAAGCCAAAATCCTCACGGCGCTGCGCGCGGTGGGACGCCGGGGAGGGGCGCTGGGCGGGCTGGTCATGGGCTCTGAAATGCTCGCCGACGCCGGCCTGATGGACGGCTACCGCTGCACCATCCATTGGGAGAACCGCGCCGCCTTCCGCGAGAAATTCCCGGACATCGAATGCACCGGCAATATTTTTGAGATCGACCGCAAACGCTACACCTGCGCCGGTGGCACCACGGCCATCGACCTGATGCTGGAAATCATCAAGGGCGATTTCGGCCCGGCGCTCGCCGCCGAAGTCGCCAACCAGTTTCAGCACGAGCGCATCCGCCCCGCGACGGACCGCCAAAGGATTGGCCGCGAGCGCGACCTCAACGGCAAGTCGGAAAAGCTGCGCGTGGTGGTCGAGCGGATGGCCGATCATCTCGAAGACCCGCTCACCGCCGTGCAGCTTGCGGCAAGCGTCAAGCTCTCGGTGCGCCAGGTCGAGCGCCTGTTCATCCGGCATCTCGGTATGACGCCCGGCTCCTATTACATGACGCTCAGGCTAGAGAGGGCCCGCGAGCTGCTGCGCCAGACCAACGCGCCGATTCTCGATGTCGCGCTGCAGACCGGCTTCGGCTCGCACTCGTATTTCGCCCAGAGCTACAGGTCGCAGTTTCAAAGGTCGCCGAGCGAGGAGAGAAGGACAGCGTATTAATTTCTGTGACAGTTACCAAAATGAAAGCACTTCGGTTGATTAATTCGGTGACCGTCACCGTAATTGCTTAGCGGCAGAGCGTTTGTTGACCCAGACCAATGGACTGAATTGTGATTTTCAAATTCGCATTTGCCCTGATATCTCTTGCACTTCCAACAATCGCCGCAGGAGCTGAGAGCATTAGAATTGGCGTGTCATGCGAAGTTGCTGGCAAGGTGGAAGATGGCCTTGACGACCAGGTCTGCACCGAAATCATCGGTGTTTTGAAGCAGACTTATCCAGAATTCGCATTCGATTTTGGTACGGCAGACGGGGAACCATCGGTTACCGTTTACATTCGCAATGCCACGCGTTCGGGCTTGGCACTGCAACTCAAATGGCGCTTGGCGTCAGGCGAGGTCACCGAGGGACTGCCCTTGTCAGTCGTCATCATGGACAAAGTCCTTGACGCAGGCCGCCGCCATTCCCTCTACAGCCGTGCATTGGGAGAAAATCCAATGCCAAACCTGGATTGATCGGGAGCAACAGAAGATGGCCATTTTCACGTGGGACCAGATTGCAAACCAGCTCACAGACGGGTTTTGGAACAATCAAGGTGGTGCGCGTCATGCTTTCGATGTCACTGTCGACCGCGACATCAGTGTGGACCTGTCCCGCCTTTCGGCCAATGCCCGTACCATAGCGCTTGACGCACTCAACCAATGGGGCATTGCCACCGGCATCAACTTTGTTGAAACGAGTCCAAAACCAACAGTCATAACCGAGACGACTGACATTGGAAACAGCACGGCAAGAGCGCTCAACATTTCGACAAATATCATAGTGAACGGAAGCATCAATCCCAGCGGTGATTCTGACTACTACAAGGTCACCCTTGTGGCCGGACAAACCTATTTGATTGGCATGTCAAATCTCGCCACTGGCTCGAGTGTCAACGCACGGCTTGAGTTGCTCAATAGCGCCGGTTCGGTTCTGGTGTTTTCGGACGATCCAAGTAACCCCAATGCGGGCGAGTACATCACCTTTACCGCCGCCACAACGGGGACCTACTATGTTGTCGCTGACGGGTTCAGCGCCACGCGAGGTGCCTACGAACTATCAATCCAGACTGCGGCAGACATAACATTCAACGATATGGATGGGTCGGGCGCCTATGCCTATTCGGATATCACAGGCAACAACATCACGAGATCCTACATCAACATTCCAGACAACTGGAGCACGATGTCGATGAACGGCTACATGCTGCAGACCTACATCCACGAGATCGGCCACGCCCTCGGGCTGGGGCATGCCGGCAATTACAATGGCTCCGCAAGCTATCCCGCAGATGCGCTGTATGAAAACGACAGTTGGCTGGCTTCGATCATGTCCTACTTCACCCAAACCGACAACACCTTGGTGCCGAACGACAGTTTCGCCTTCCTCGCGACTATCATGCCTGCCGACATCATTGCCATCCAGGATCTATACGGCGCAGGACCACCTGGATACCAGACTGGCAACACAGTCTGGGGACCTGGCGGAAGTCTCAACAACACCTTGCAGACCATGTTGGACATGGCCGCCGGACTGATTCCCGCGGACCCACTCTACTTTCAGAACCAACCTATCGCTTTTACGATTTATGATACTGGCGGGACTGACACGCTCGATTTGTCGGCCTTCAACAACAATTCGGAAATCCTGCTGACGGAGTTGCAATACTCCAACGTCAGAGGGCTGGTCGACAATGTTGTCATCGCCCGTGGCACTGAGATTGAAAATGCCATCGGTGGCGCAGCCGGAGAAACGATCACCGGAAACAATGTCGCCAACATTATCGAAGGACGAGGCGGTATCGACTCGCTGTATGGCGCGATCGGTAATGACACACTCATCGGTGGCCTTGGCAATGACGTGATGACGGGTGGGGCCGACAATGACAGCTTCATCTTCAATGTGAGTGAGCTGGCGGTGGGCCAGGCGGATACGGTGACAGATTTTGTTGGCGGGGCGACGGGCGCTGGCGACACGTTGCGGCTGGTCGGCATCGCGTCGGGGAATGTGTCTGTCACTGCCTCGGGCGGCAGCGCCTCGCTCAGCTATGACAATGGCGCCATCACCAACACGGTGGCGCTGCAAGCGGTCGGCGCCAATCCGCTATATGTGCATGGCTATTCCACTTTGGCCAATGCCCAGAGTGGCAATCTCGCCAATGGATTTATATTTGTAACTGATGCCACCAATGAAACGGCCAATAGCTGGACCCGGCAGATCAGGAGCTTTGACGCGGCGGCGGCAACGGACTGGATCAATACCTTCAACGACAACGGCTCGCGCCTGTTCCAGGATTTTGACAATCTTGACGCCCTGTCCTGGAACAATGTGGAGGAAAGCTATGACAGCCTCAACCGCATTGCCTCGCGCGACACAATCAATGATGATGCCAGCCGCAGCAAGCAGTATTTCGACCATCTCTCGGACCAGACCTGGACGAGTGTCACCGATGCCTTCTCAAGCGGCAATGTCCTGCAGAATGAAGTCACCGCCTATGACAACGGCACCCGCACCGCCAGCTATTTCGACTGGCAGGGCGACAATGGCTGGAGCGGCATTGTCGACACCTTCAACAACTCCAACGCACTTCAAACCGAAACCGCCAACTTCGACGGAGGCAGCCGCAGCGTCCAATTCTTCGACCATCTCATCAACCAGGCTTGGACCAGTATTCTGCAGAACTTCGACAACCTGAACCGGCTGATGAACGAGACCACTAACTATGACAATGGCATCCGCCAAGTGAACTACCTAGACTATCAGATCAACCAGAACTGGATCAACATCGTCGATGTGTTCTCAAGCGGCAGTGTCCTGCAGACCGAGACCACCAACTATGACAATGGCACCCGCCAGGTCTTTTACAACGACTGGCAGCCCGGCGGCACCAATGCCTGGACCAGCATCACCGACCTGTTCGACAACCTGAACCGCCCCTCCGTTGAAACCGTCAGGTACGACACCGGCAACCGCATTGAAACAGACTTCGACCAGAACACAACCAACAACGCCAACGGCGAGTTCACCTGGGCCAAGGACGTTTACACTTACAACGCCACAAATGTCCTTATCCAGCACTACCAGATCATGGATGATGGATCGACCTTGTTCCTGTAAAAGTCTCCAGACTGCCGCGCCAAATAAAACTGCGGCTATTTCGTCTATTTAATCCAATGACCTGCCACTGAAGTTTCATCCAGCAGCTTTTAGAGTCGCCGGCACTACGGTGACAGTAACCGAATTTAACGCCATTCTTCCCGCATGACCCGCCTCGCGCGCATTGTCATTCCTGGCCTTCCGCATCACGTGACCCAGCGCGGCAACAGGCGCGAGCGGGTGTTCTTTTCGGATGATGATTATCAGTTCTATCAGGATGGGCTGCGCTTAGCGGCGCACAGGGCGATGTTGACGGCCTGCGGCTCACGGTGGCGAACGCGCACCGGCTGAAAGCGCGCGACAAATGGACCGTCCGTCTCTGGCAGGGGCGCTACGGCTCAGGGACGAGGCGCATCTGTGGAGCGCTCCCGCCTATGTCAGCCTCAACCCGGTGCGCGAGCGCCTTGTCGAGCGGGCGCAGGACTGGCCTTGGTCCAGCGCGCGGGCGCACTTGTCCGGCAGGCCCGACGGCATGACCACGCTTGCGCCCGCGTTGGAGCGGGTGGGAGATTTCGCGGCGTTTCTCGGCATGGCGCGGAAATCACTGGACGGCCGGTCGGCGGGGCTGGCTTTCTGGATACATTGGAGGCAAGATTGGGAAGAGCGGTGAAGCCGCAGCGGCGCGGGCGGAGGCCGAAAGATGTGGGAATTCGGTAACTGTCACCAAAATCGCGAGGGGCGATGTCACAATCGGCGAAATTGAACGGCCAGACAGTCGGCGGCGCGGTGCTTGCCGCTGTCAGCGTCATCGCGCTTGTCAGCACAAGCGGGCTGGAGACCGGGTCGCTGGCCGAAATCGGCCCCGCGCTCATTCCGCGCGCGCTCGCCATTCTGCTGCTCATTCTCGGCGCGGCGATCATGCTCACTGGAATCAAGGCGGGCGGCGAGCCTTTGCAAGCGTGGAAGCTGCGGCCGATCTTCGCCATCCTTGGCGGCATTATCCTGTTCGGGCTGACAGTGCGGACGATTGGCATCCTCTTTGCCGCGCCGCTGGCGCTGATGATTTCGGGTTTCGCCACGACGGAGACCAAATGGCGGGAGCTGGCTTTGTTCGTGCTGGCGCTCACGATTTTCTGCTCGGTCCTGTTCCGCTTTGTGCTGGGCCTGCCCATCCCGCTTGCGCCCTGGCTCTTCGGATATTGACGCCATGGACCTGATCGACAATCTCAACCTCGGCTTTAGCGTCGCGCTCTCTTGGCAGAATCTCTTTCTGTGTTTCACCGGCTGTCTGGTCGGCACGCTGATCGGCGTGCTGCCGGGTGTCGGTCCCATCGCGACCATCGCCATGCTCTTACCCATCACCTATGGCGTTGACCCGGCGGGCGCGCTGATCATGCTGGCGGGCATTTATTACGGCGCGCAATATGGCGGCTCAACATCGGCTATTCTGGTCAACATTCCGGGCGAGGCCACCGCCGTCATCACCACGCTCGACGGCCACCAGATGGCGCGCAACGGGCGGGCGGGCGCGGCGCTCGGCATCGCCGCCATGGGCTCATTCATCGCCGGCACGATTGCAACATTGGTCGTCGCCGCCATCGGCGCGCCGCTGACAAAGTTGGGCATGCTGTTTGGCGCGGCGGAGTATTTTGCGCTGATGGTCACGGGCCTCGTCTT
The DNA here is from genome assembly GCA_963802455.1 of uncultured Alphaproteobacteria bacterium. GTDB lineage: Bacteria > Pseudomonadota > Alphaproteobacteria > Rhizobiales > Rhizobiaceae > JANOYJ01. The sequence continues at coordinate 27,409 of CAWDIY010000005.1, forward strand.
TGCGGTCGTCCTCGCGCGCGGCTCGGTGCTCAACGCCATCGCCATGATCGTGCTCGGGCTTCTGCTCTCCACCGTCGGCACCGATGTGAACACAGGACAGGAGCGGCTGACGTTCGGCATTCCGGCGCTGGTGGACCGGATAGATTTCGCCGTTCTCGCCATGGGCATATTCGGCTTTGCCGAGCTTTTGCGCAGCCTTGAAAACCCCGAAGCGCGCGATGTGGTCAAGGGTGCCATCGGCAAAGTGCTGCCGACCATGGCCGAGTTCAAACAGTCGCTGATGCCGATCCTGCGCGGTACCGGTCTTGGCACAATACTCGGCGCGCTGCCCGGTAATGGCGCGGTGCTGGCGCCGTTTGCCAGCTATGCGCTGGAGAAGAAAGTGTCGAAAACCCCGTCCCGCTTCGGCAAGGGCGCGATTGAGGGCGTCGCCGGGCCGGAAGCGGCGAATAACGCCGGCGCGCAGGCGGCGTTCATTCCGCTGCTGACGCTCGGCATTCCGCCCAACGCCGTCATGGCGCTTATGGTCGGAGCGATGACCATTCATGGCATCGTTCCGGGGCCACAGGTGATGACGCGCAATCCCGAGCTGTTCTGGGGCATGATCGCCTCCATGTGGATCGGCAATCTGGCATTGCTTGTCATCAATCTGCCGTTGGTCGGCCTCTGGGTGAAGCTCTTGAAAGTGCCGTACCGGCTGATGTTCCCGGCGATCCTGATTTTCTGCTGCATCGGCATCTATTCGATCAACAACCAGGCCGCCGACGTCATCATCACGGCGTTCTTCGGCCTTGTCGGCTACGGGCTGTTGAAACTCGGTTTCGAGCTTGCCCCGCTTCTGCTCGGCTTTGTGCTGGGCGGCCTCATCGAAGACACATTCCGCCGCGCCATGGACTTGTCGCACGGTTCGCTGATGACATTTGTCGAAAGGCCGATTTCGGCTGGATTGCTGGTTCTGGCGCTGATAGTGCTGGTGATAGCTGTTCTGCCCAGCGTCGCTGGCAAGCGGGAGGAAGTCTTCGCGGAATAGACAAAAACTTAGCAACATTTGGGAGGATTTTATGCTGAGAAGAACATTCATGGGCCTGACCGCCGCGCTTGCGATGAGCGCTTCGGCCTTCGCCGCTTTTCCGGAAAAACCAATCACCATCGTCGTCGCCTTCGCCGCTGGCGGGCCGACCGATGTGATCGCGCGCATTGTGTCCGAGCATATGTCAAAGACGCTCGGGCAGCAGATCGTCGTTGAAAATATCGCAGGCGCGGGCGGCACCACCGCCACCGCCAAGGTCGCGGGCATGGCCGCCGACGGCTACACGCTCATCATGGGCCAGATGGGCACACACGCCGCCGCGCCCTCGCTCTATGCATCGCTGAAATATAATCCCGTCACGGATTTCACCCCGATTGGCATCGCCGGCATCACGCCGATCCTGATCGTCGCGAAAAAGGACTTCGCGCCAAATAACATCACCGAGCTGGCGGAATATCTGAAAGCCAATGCCGCCACCGTCAATCAGGCGCAGGCCGGCGTCGGTTCAACTTCGTTCACAAGCTGCACGCTTTTGCGCGCCCAGCTTGGCGCGCCGAAGATCAATGAAGTCGCTTACAAGGGCACCGGTCCGGCGCTGAACGATCTTGTCGCCGGCCAGGTCGATTTCATGTGCGACCAGATCACCAACCTCGCGCCGCAGGTCACCGCCGGCACGATCAAGGCCATCGCCATCGCCACGCCCGAGCGCTCGCCGGTGCTGCCCGATGTTCAGACATCGAAAGAGGCCGGTTTCGGCGACTTTCTGATCTCCGGTTGGAACGGCATCCTTGCGCCGAAAGACCTGCCCGCCGACATTCAGGCGGCTTTGGTCGATGCGTTGGGCAAGGCGCTGTCCGATCCTGAGACGGCCAAGAAGCTGACGGATCTGGGCACCGTCATCCCCAGCGCCGAAGAGCGCACGCCCGCCGGCATGGCCGCCGTCATCGCCCGCGACATGAAAGTGCTGGAAGGCCCGCTGAAGGCTTCGGGCGTGTCGATCAAGTGAGAAATTTCGGGGACGGCCGCCAAGCCAGCCGTCCCCGAATTTACTTCCCCATCTCCCAGCCCGGCAGCGCCGCCGACTGCCTGATCCATTCCGCCATCAGCGCTTCGTCCAGCGCAGCGCCCTCATAAATATCAATCCAACGCGCCTCCTTGCTCTTTTCCGTGCCGCCGGGCGGCGGCGGGCGGAAAGCTGCGCCGTTGAAGAATGTCACCTTCACATAGCGCGTGAACACATGAAACGACAGGAACCAGCCTCTTTCATCCGTGCCGTAGAAGGGTGAGTTCCACTTCACCGCCTTGCGCACGTGCGGAACATTTTCTGAAACCAGCGCGTCGAGCCGCGCGCCAAGGCCGCGCTTCCAGCCCGGCATCGCCGCAATATAGGCCTGCACCGGCCCATCGCCGTCCGCCTTGTCAATCTGCGGATTGCCGCCGGAAAGCAGCGCGGGCTTTGGCTGTTTCATGTTGGCTTCTTCTTCGCCTTCCGCCCGTTCAGTTCCGCCGCCGCCCGCACCAGCGCCTTGAACGACTCCGCGTCCACCGTTTCGCCTTCGCCGATGTCAATCGCCCGCCGCGCATTGCCGTCAAGGCTGGCATTGAACAGGCCAGACGGGTCCGGCAGGCTCGCGCCTTTGTGAAAAGTGAGCTTCACCTTATCCTTGTAGGACTCTCCAGTGCAGATGATCCCGCCTCGCGACCAGACCGGCGTGCCCATCCATTTCCATTCTTCGATGATTTCGGGGGCCACTGAAAGGATCAGCCCCCGCATCCGCGCCAAAGTCTCGCCGCGCCAATCGCCAAGGCTCTTGATGCGCTTGTCGATGAGGCGGGAGGCGGCATCGGGCGGGGTTGAACTTTCGGGCTGGCTGGCGCCGGGAGAAGAAAGGTCTGTCACTGAAACCTCCTCAAACAAACTTCTTCTTCGCCATGGCAACCGTTGCCGCATTGGCCTCGCCGGTCTGTGTCAATCCGTTCGCCGCCTGAAATGCCTTGACCGCTTTTTTGACTGCGGCGCGCAGGGACACCTGCTCGCCCGTCGGGATAAACTGCACGTGCAGTGCATCCCACATTCCCAGAATCTGAAGCCCGTTATCCTTGTATATTTTCCGCAATCCCACGACATCGCCCTTGTAGGTTCTCTTCCCGCCAATGACGAAAATGCTGTCACAGGCTATGCCGTAATGATGCATGCCATAGGCCTTGATCTTGCTCGCGCCATTGTTGAAATGCTTCAGCTGCAGCGCGTTGCTGCGGTAGGTTTCCGTGAAGGTGACATCCTGTCCGGGGTGCTTGGCCTTGTATTTTGTGATGCAGGTTTTGATTTTGGCGCGGAAGGCGGGAAGCAGCAAGGCTTGGTCAGGATTGAGATTGGCCGAATTGAATTTCGGATGAACGAGGAGCGTACGAAGGTAGTGCTGGGCGATCGGGTCCATATTGGTCGGCATGTCACACCTCCAAATAGTTCTGGCCGCGTGAGAGGATCACAAAAGGACCTGTCCTGCAACGGGCGTTGCTTTTCAGCCGATCATCGAGGCATGGATTCCGGGGCGGCGAAGCCGAAGCCCGAATCCATGCCTCTCAGGCTGAGGGCAGAGCCAGCGCGGAATTAAGTGCACTGTCACCGGAATTCTACCATCGGTCGAGCGCGCGGATTGTCCGGGGCCATAATTTATGGTATTGAAATTCCGCTTTGACCATTCCTTTGAGGAGGCGGTTATGCAAGCATTTGTTCACCATGTTTCCCTTGCCACGTCGGACCTGCCGCGCGCATTGGCATTCTACCGAGACGTTCTCGGCCTGAAACAAATCGACCGGCCGGCTTTGAGCAACGCAGGCGCGTGGCTGGAGACCGGATCGTCGCAAATCCACTTGATTGATTATCCTAACGGCACGTTCCGCCGAAAGAGTGTGATTGACAACCAGGATGTTCATTATGCCCTGCGGGTGGATGATTTTGAGGCTGCGGTGCAGGAGCTGGCCGAAAGGGGCTACCGGGAAGACGCCGGGGAAAATGACCCTAAGCGTGTGCTGATCAAGCGCAAAAGCCCGGTGGGGTTTCCCCAAATCTATCTGATGGATCCGGACCAGCATGTTGTGGAGATCAACGCGGCGGCCTGACGGGGCCGGCTTAAAATTTCGGCCATTGAGACATGGATTCCGGATTCCGCTTTGCGGTCCTGGAATGACGACAATGGGAGGAGGCGTCAGGCAGCAGAAGCGGTTCGCTTTTGTCGCGACGGTCCCTAATTCCTGGGCCGCGTTCCCTGTCCTCGTCATTCCGGGGCCGCGAAGCGGAACCCGGAATCCAGAGCTGCAAAGAACGAAGTTTCGCTCCTCTGTTTGCTGCGGAAAACTCCACCAAACCAACTATTCCAGCCCAAATACCATCATCCCATCTCTGGATTCCGGGTTCGGCTCCGCCGCCCCGGAATGACGAAAGCGGCCGGCATTGCCTCTCCCTTTTGGTGGGAGAGGACGCGATTTCTTAGGTTTGGCTCTTGCCAAGCCTTAGAAGTCGCTGGCGAGGGGGACCTCCGGTGCAGGTAAACCTTGCGGCGGTGCGGCTGCTCGAATCGGCGGTCTTGACACTTGGCTGAATGCGCCCTCAGCGTAATAGAGACACGGTCGGATAATTGCGTTTATGAAAATAGTCAGCTGGAACTGCAACGGCGCATTTCGGAAGAAATATCATATCCTCGACAGTTTGCAGGCAGACATTCTCGTCATTCAAGAATGCGAAGACCCGTCCAGAAGCGATACGGATTATCAGAACTGGGCACAAAATCACCTTTGGCATGGAAAGACCAAAAACAAAGGAATAGGAATATTTGCCAAAGCCGGAATCCATCTCGAAAAAATTGAATGGCCGGACGATGGCTTGGAATTATTCCTGCCGTGCCGAATAGACAGGCGTTTCATCATGCTGGCGGTTTGGACAAAGCAGGCCAACTCGCCAAACTTCGCCTACATTGGTCAGCTTTGGAAATACCTCCAAAAACACAAGGTCCGGCTTTCAAACGGCAGAACCATTATTTGCGGCGACTTCAACAGCAATGTCCGCTGGGACGAATGGGACCGATGGTGGAATCACAGCGATGTCGTGCGGGAACTTGAGGAGATTGGCATTCGCAGCGTTTATCACCTTGCGAACGCTGAAATTCAGGGTGGAGAAACACGCGCGACGTTTTTTCTTCATCGAGACCGCGCCAAATCGTACCATATCGATTACGCGTTTGTGTCGTCTGATTTTGTTAACGAAATGCAGGTGAAGTGTGAGGTTGGCGATATGGATATATGGCTTCCAATAAGCGACCATTTGCCAATAATATTTTCACTGCCAAGTCTGTCGTGAGTGGGCAAAAGCCACCTCACCCAAACACTCCAGCCCCCTGATCCGCCCGGTTCACCAGCGCCCGGAACCCGCCGAACAGCTCCCGCCCGGTCCCATACGTGTTCCCGGTCAAATCCACCTCCGCATTCGCCCTTGAATGCAGCACGCGGTCATCGACCACGGCTTCCAGCAGCCCCGTCGTCGCGTCGAGCCGGATAATGTCGCCTGTGCGGATTTTGCCGATCATGCCGCCGTCGAGCGCTTCGGGCGTGACATGGATGGCGGCGGGGACTTTGCCGCAGGCGCCGGACATGCGGCCGTCGGTGACGAGGGCGACCATGCGGCCTCGGTCCTGCAATATGCCGAGCGGCGGGGTCAGTTTGTGCAGTTCGGGCATGCCGTTGGCCTTCGGGCCCTGGAAGGTGACGACGGCGACGAAATCCCTGTCGAGCTCGCCCGCCTTGAACGCGGCGTGCAGCGCCTCCTGGCTGTGGAAGACGATGGCGGGGGCTTCGATGACGTGGCGGTCGGGCTTGATCGCCGAGGTCTTGATGATCGCGGTGCCGAGATTGCCGGTGAGCACCCGCACGCCGCCGGTCGGCTGGAAGGCTTTGGTCACCGGGGCGAGGACTTTTTCATCGCCGCTCTGCGCGGGCGAGGAAACCCGCGTGACGCCGCCCTTGGCGTCGAGCTTGGCCTCAACCGCATAGGGGCGCAAGCCTTCGCCGAAGACGGTGCGCACATCCTCGTGCAGGATGCCGGCGTCCAGAAGCTCGCGGATAATGAAGCCGATGCCACCCGCCGCATTGAAATGGTTCACATCGGCGAGTCCGTTCGGATAGACCCGCGCCAGAAGCGGCACCGCGTCGGAAATATCGGACAGGTCGCGCCATGTGACTTTGATGCCCGCCGCCGCCGCCATGGCGAGGAGATGGATGGCAAGGTTGGTCGAGCCGCCCGTCGCATGCAGCCCGATAATGCCGTTGACGACCGACTTTTCGTCGATCATCTCGCCGACCGGGGTATATTCATTGCCGAGCGCGGTGATGGCCAGCGCGCGGCGCGTCGCTTCCTTGGTCAGCGCCTCGCGCAGCGGCGTGCCGGGATTGACGAAGCTTGCGCCCGGCATATGAAGTCCCATGATTTCCATCAGCATCTGGTTGGAATTGGCCGTGCCGTAAAAGGTGCAGGTGCCGGGGCCGTGATAGGCTTTCGACTCGGCTTCGAGCAGCTCTGCGCGTCCGACCTTGCCCTCGGTGAACAGCTGGCGGATTTTTGATTTCTCGTCATTCGACATGCCGGAGGTCATCGGGCCAGCGGGGACGAACACGGCGGGCAGATGGCCGAATGTCAGCGCGCCGATGACAAGGCCCGGCACGATCTTGTCGCAGACGCCGAGATACATGGCCGCGTCGAACATGTCGTGCGACAGGCCGACGGCGGTGGCCATGGCGATCACGTCGCGCGAAAACAGCGACAGCTCCATGCCCGCGCGCCCCTGCGTGACGCCGTCGCACATGGCCGGCACCCCGCCCGCCACCTGCGCCATGCCGCCTGCGGCCTTGGCGGCCTCCTTGATCAGCTGCGGATAGGTCTCGAACGGCTGGTGCGCCGAGAGCATGTCATTATAGGCGGTGATGATGCCGATGTTCGGCACCATGTCGCCCGACAACGCCGCCTTCTCGGACGGCGAGCAGACGGCGAAGCCATGCGCCAGATTTGCGCAGCCGAGCTGCGAGCGCTTCGGCTTGTTGGCGGCCATGTCGCGCAGGCGGGAGAGATAGAGTTCGCGGCCCGGGGCGCGAGCGCTCGACGATGCGCTTGGTGACGGCGGCGATGCGTTTGTCGATGGTCATGGGAGTGTGCTCCATTGGTTAGTTTCGCGCTGCGCGCGGCGAGTTTACGCAAGGGGTAACAAAAAGCCCAGCTACGGCGCGAGGCGCCCCCACCCCTAACCCCTCCCCACAAGGGGGAGGGGGACTAAGGGGCGCTCTGGAACCCCTCCCCCTTGTGGGGAGGGGCAGGGGTGGGGGCGCCTCGCGCCGAGATTCCGGGTGGGGTGGACTTGCCCGTAAATGTCGGAGGAAAAGTTGAAAACACCCTCCGTCACCCCGCCCAATACACCTCAACCGCCCGCGAGGCATTCTCAAACACCGCCCGCGCAGGCATGTCCATCGCGCTTGTCCCATCCGCCAGCGCCTGGTCCAGAACCGCGCGCTTATCCGGCCCCCACAATATGCAGCGCCATCTCCCGCGCCGCAAGCAGAACCGGCAGCGTCAGCGTCAGCCGCGTCTCGCCCGCGCCGTCGGCATGCATCGGCAGAACCAGCGCTTCCTGAGCCGGATCGATGGCATCCGCCAGATGATCGCCGCCGGGGAAGAACGAGGCGGTGTGGCCGTCATTGCCCATGCCGAGTATGAGCAAAATCCGGCCGGAGCCAGCTGCGCCCGCTTCATCACCGTTTCGATCTGGTGCGCCGCGTCGCCCTCGTCGAACGCGCCTTGAAACATCGGCACGAAGAAGGCGTTGGCGGCATGGTTCTGTAAGAGATTGTCGCGCACCAGCTTCGCATTGGACCGTTCATGGCTGGCAGGCACCATGCGCTCATCAACGAGGATGACGGTCACCTGTTCCCAGGCCAGCTCCAGCTTCGACAGCGCCTGAAAAAACATCACCGGCGTCGAGCCGCCCGACACCGCCAGAATGGCGCGGCCCCGCGCGGCAATGGCTTCTTCCAAAGCCGCTTTCACCCGCGCCGCAAGCCGGTCCGCCAGCGCTCCCCTTGTTGGGAATTCCACAAACTCCGGCTTCATGCCTATTCGCTCTCGTGCCAGGTGCGGCCGTCGCGCTCGATCAGCGCGATGGAGCCGGACGGGCCCCAGGTGCCGGACGTGTAGACCTGCGCCGTCTGCGCCGTCTCCTCCCAGGCGTCGAGGATCGGGTTGACCCATTGCCACGCCGCCTCGACCTCGTCGCGGCGCATAAAAAGGGTCTGATTGCCGCGCACCACATCCATCAGCAGCCGTTCATAGGCGTCGGCGTTGCGCGCCTCAAACGAGTCGGCAAAGGTCATGTCGAGCGGCACATGCTTGAGCCGCATGCCGCCCGGGCCGGGGTCCTTGATCATCATCCACTGCTTGACGCCCTCGTCCGGCTGCAGGCGGATGACCAGCTCATTGCGGTTGATGCGCCCGGCGCTGTCGGGAAAAATCGAATGCGGCACGGATTTGAACGAGATGACGATTTCCGACATGCGCTCGGCAAGCCGCTTGCCGGTGCGCAGATAAAAGGGCACGCCCGCCCAGCGCCAGTTGGAAATCTCGGCCTTGACGGCGACGAACGTCTCGATGTTGGACGGCCCGCCCAGTTCCTCAACATAGCCTTTGACCGCGCCCGTTGTCGAAGCGCCCGCCTTGTACTGGCCGCGCACCGTCATGTCCTCGCAGTTCTTTGCCGTGATAGGCTTCAGCGAGCGCAGCACTTTCAGCTTCTCGTCACGCACCGAATCCGCGTCCATCGACGGCGGCGCCTCCATGGCCACCAGACACAGAAGTTGGAGCAAATGGTTCTGCACCATGTCGCGCAGCGCGCCCGCCGTGTTGTAATAGCCGGCGCGGCCTTCCAGCCCGACGGATTCGGCCACCGTGATCTGCACATGGTCAACATAAGTCGAGTTCCACAGCGGCTCGTACAGCGCATTGGCGAAGCGCAGCGCCATCAGGTTCTGCACCGTCTCCTTGCCGAGGTAATGATCAATGCGGAAAATCTGCTGTTCGGCGAAGTCATTGCCGATAATGTCATTGAGCGCCTTGGCCGATTCCAGATCGCGGCCGATCGGCTTTTCGACAATGATGCGCGACTGTTTGGAGATCAGCCCGTGCTTCTTCAGCCTGTCGGCGATGTCGCCGAACAGAGCCGGGGCGACGGCGAGATAAAAGGCGCGCACGCGGGTCTTGGCCGCCTCGTCCTCGAACATGGCGGCGAGCTTGTCCCAGCCGCTTTCGCTCTTGGCGTCAACCGCGACATAATACAGCCGCGAAAGAAACTTTTCGATCTGTGCCTCATCGCGCTCGCTCTCTTTGACGAACTCGTTGATCGCGGCGCGGGCGAATTCGCGGTATTGTTTGTGGCTCATGGCCGCGCGCGAGGCGCCGATGATGCGGGTCGGATCGCTGGTCTGCCCGGCGAGCTGGCGGTGATACAAAGCCGGGATCAGCTTGCGCTCGGCAAGATCGCCGGTGCCGCCGAATACGACGCAGTCAAACGGTTCGACCGGAATAATTTGGGCCGTCATGGCATGGTCCTTTATTCATTCGGCGTGATTTATAATCTAATCGATTTAAATTGGCTAGTCCCGGCCATGCGGCAATCATTTCAGGCGCCGCAGGCTATTGTGGATTAGTCTCTTTATTTGTGTTTCTGGTGACAAAAAAGCCTATTCCTGCCAGCGGCGCAAAATAACACGGGAACATGCCGAAATGCACAATGCGGTCATCAGCGGCACGGGCGTTTTCACGCCGCCCCTGTCCATTTCCAACGCCGAGCTGGTCGCCGCCTTCAATGAATATGCGCGGCGCGACAACGAGAAAAACGCCGCCGCCATCGCTTCGGGCACGCAGGAGCCGCTCGCCATGTCGTCCGAGGAGTTCATCCTCAAAGCCTCCGGCATCGAGCGCCGCCATGTGCTCAACAAGTCCGGCGTGCTCGACCCGGATGTGATGCATCCCGTCCTGCCCGCGCGGGACGACGAGGAATTGTCCGTCATGGCCGAAATGGCGGTGGACGCGGCAACCAAGGCTTTGGAAAAAGCCGGGCGCAGCGCGGCGGATATTGACGCCGTCATCTGCGCCGCCTCCAACCATGAGCGGGCCTATCCCGCGATTGCCATCGAGGTGCAGAACGCGCTGGGCGTCAAAGGCTTCGGCTTTGACATGAATGTCGCGTGCTCGTCCGCCACCTTCGCCATCCAGCTCGCCGCCGACATGATCCGCGCCGGCTCGGCCCGCGCCATCCTGGTGGTCAACCCGGAAATCTGCTCGGCGCATCTGGAATGGCGCGACCGCGACTGCCATTTCATCTTCGGCGACGTCTGCACGGCGATGGTGCTGGAGCGGCGACGGCAAGGCCTCCAGCGCGCATCAATACGAAGTGCTCTCGACAAAACTCATCACCGAATTTTCCAACAACATCCGCAACAATAACGGCTTCCTGCGCCGCACAAGAGAAGGCGGCATGGAAGACCGCCGCGACATGCTGTTCAAGCAGGAGGGCCGCAAGGTCTTCAAACAGGTCGTCCCCATGGTCGCCGAGCTGATCTCATCGCACCTCGCCGCCGAAGGCCTGACCGCCGCCGACCTCTCCCGCCTCTGGCTGCATCAGGCCAACAAAGGCATGAACGACCTCATCGGCGCCCGCGTGCTGGGCAGAACGCCGGAGCCGGGCGAGCAGCCGAACATTTTGCAGGACTATGCGAACACCAGCTCGGCGGGGAGCATCATCGCGTTTTCGCAGTATTCGGATGATCTGCGGAGCGGGGATATTGGGGTGATCTGTTCGTTTGGGGCGGGGTATTCGGCGGGGAGCGTGGTGGTGCGGAAAAGGTGAGGGAGTAAGGCGGGCTTCGCTTGTCTAAGTCCATTTGATCTGATGAACGATGCAATTGGGAATATGGTTGTCCTCCCAATAGGTAAGCGTTGGATGCGCGGAAGCAGTATCAGACAATGTCACGGAAGCCGCCCCGACAGCTCGCGAAGTCCGAGCGGGATGAAGCCCACACACATCAGCAAGGCCCCAGCCGAGCTGATGATCTCAATATCCGGATTGAGGAGAAGCAGGAGGCCCGTGATGGCGCAATAGCCCTGCCATTTCGGGATAATGCCTTTTTTCAACATGCCGATCACCTGAAGCACGACCCCGAGCGGCAGGGTGATGAAGGCCCAGGTGATCCATAGCCAGCCCGCGCGGTCGAAGAGCGCCTGGAGCGCCGGTTTGCTGGCGGTGAACTGATCGTCAGGCAGGGTCTGAAATGCGGTGAGAACCAAGGTCAGCGCGCCCTTGTCTACGGCCAGCATGAAGGCGCCGAACACGCCAAGAACGCCGCCGATGAACCCGAACCATGCGCCGCTTCCCTTCGCCACCGACATGAAGCGGACCGTTGCGGCGATGATGAAAGGCACCGCGAAGAGGACAAGCAGATGTCCGAAGTGAAACATGAAGTTGCCGCGCCATTCCGCGATCCACGCGTTAATGTCCGTGACCATCGCGAAGCTGAGAATATTCGGATGCGTCACAAAGCCCGCGAACAGCATGATGGGAAAGACAATGATTGAAACGCCGGCGCCGGCCCGCTTGAACGCGGCGATATCCGGCCTTTGAGCGGTGTGCCGTTCCATCAGGTTTTCCATTGACTGCCTCCAGTCTGTTTCCTCACCCTTTCGGATATCCCACCGTCTGCGACAGCAGCACCTGCTGGTCATGATCCAGCCCCAGCGCGTCGGCGATGGCGCTGCGGTCGATCCAGGCGCGGATGACGGTGGCAAGGCCCGCGCTGGCGGCGAACAGGTAGATGTTCTGCGAAATGGCGCCTGCGGCGACGGAGGCGTAGCTTTCGCGCTGGGCGGCGGGCACGAGTTTCATCGGGCCGAAGTCGGCGACGAAGACGAGGTCGAGCGGCGCGTCGTCGACAAAGTCCTGATAGCCGGTGACGCGCCGCAGGTCGCCAGCGGCAACCAGGTCGAGCGCATGGGCGGCGGCGTCGTAATGATAGGCGCCGGAGGGCAGGGCCACATAGAGATTGATCTCCTGGGCGTTGATCGCCGACGGCGCGGTGCGGCCCCCGCCCTCCCGCTTCTTGTCCGGCCGGTTGACGCCATAGGCGGCCCAGAGCAGGTCGGAGAGCATCTGCGGCGGCAGTTCGGTCGGCGCGAAATCGCGCGCTGAGCGGCGCTTGGCCAGCGCCTCCATCAACGGCATGCCGCCCTGCTTCTGCGGCGCGGGCAGCGCGATCCTCGGCGTGGCGTTGCCCTGCGCGGGCTTCGGGCGCAGCTGGCCCATCATGCCGAGTGCGAATTTCGTCAGCGTGCTCATTGCATCCTCCCTTTTAAGAGGCAGTCGATCCTGCGGCGGCCCGTTGACCAGTGGGGCGCAAACGCCAGCTGAACGCCGCAGGATCATTCTGCGCGGGCAAGGCGAATATCGGGGATGCCTTGCGCGCACCGTCGCTTAGATCGCGGCAAGGGTGCCTGCATTGACCAGGATCAATGCCTTCCTTCCGTTGGCGGGGTAGGCGCGGAAGAATGGAAGTTCCATTGTCGGAGGAGGCAAAGCCGATGCGGCACAGGACGTTGATCAACTTATGCGCGGCAGTTCTTGTGTCGTCGGTCTTGCCGGTCCATGCGGACGACTTACCGCTGCCGCCCGGTGATTCACCAGCTTGGATGCCCGAACTGGAACAGCAGCTTGAGGACGACAAATCCTGCATGCTTTTGTATCTGGTCAATGTCAGGGAGTATCAGCTTGGCAATCACGATGTCGTTGAGGCAAAAGCGCAATGCGAGGACGGCCGCAGCTTTGACGTCTTCCGCCAGGATGACCAGCCGCGTTTTGACATCAAACTCTGCAAGCCGGTTGTGTGTTGAAGCTGGCCTCTCCCAGCCTGCTACTTCGCGTTCATCCGCTCCACCACCGTCTCCAGACTCTCCGCCACAACAAGCGTATGCGCCGCGTCGAACAGGATGACTGTGCCGCCCACGCTCGGGTCATGGCTGACGGCGCGCACGAGATCGCGGTTGACGATGCAGGGCGGCGCTGTTGCGGTGGCGGGTGAAGGCGCAGAATTTGGGCATGATTTTTCCTTTTGGCGCGCTTAACCACAGGCCGGGTTAACGCATTGGCCGGAGATTGCGGCAAATTGGACGCGCTTGCCGCCGCGCCTGCGCCGGACTATGCTTTTGACCGGGCGCGTTGAGAATGTGGGAGGGGAGAATGTCCCTGCGCAGCGCGGCAATTGCCGCATTCGTCATGCTTGGCTTCGCCCCTGCGTTCGCCAATCCGCTGGAAAAAGAGCTCGCCGCCCTGTCCAATTCCTGCTGGGAGCGCAGCTATGACGCGGCGCATCTGAAGGCGCACCCGGGGCAGCGGACGGTGAAAATCCGGATGTCCACGGAGGTGCAGGAGGACGCCACCATCCGGGCGGAGCTTGGCATCAATCTGCGCAAGCGCACCGGGCAAAGTGGTCCGTTTGACTATGTGGCGTTCGGCTATTGCGAGGCGCGCAAGGATTTTGTCGCCTGCCCGTCCGAATGGGACGCCGGGTCGTTTCTGATCGAGAAGGCCAAGGGCGGGCTCAAAGTCTATAACAAGGGCATGATCGTCAATCCGTCCAATTATGACTCAGAGGATATCGCGCCGGGGGCGGTGGACCTGTATGAATCGGACGACAAGTCCTGGCTGCTCAAGCGCATCAAGGACGAGGGCTGCGACATATTCTGAATGCGCCTTGAAACTGCCGTCTTGCGCGCCATCTCTGCCGCATAGCCATGGAGGGACGCATTATGGCACAGCGCACGGACGGCATACGCAGCGTGCTCATTCTCGGCAGCGCGCCGGACGCGGTGCGCGCGCGTGATTTTCCGCGCGGAACCTTCAGCCATATTGTGGCGATCAACAACGCCTGGCGCGCCACTGACGATTGGGACTATCTCATCCATCCGGAAGATTTCCCCGCCGAGCGAGGCCCGCCCGCCTATGATCCCGAAAGGCAGACAATCATCACCGCCGATGTCTACGTCCCGGTGCAGAACGCGTTCGGCGGCTTCGTCTATGCCGGCGGCACCATGGCTTTCACGGCCGGCTACTGGGCGCTTGGGGAGCTGAAGCCGGACGTCATGGCGTTCCTTGGCTGCGACATGAATTATTCGGGCGGCAACACGCATTTTTACGGAAAGGGCGAGCCGGACCCGCTTCGGAACGACGTGACGCTTCAAAGTCTTGAGGCGAAATCCGCCCGCCTGATGGCCTTTGCCGCAATGCAGAACTGCGTCTGCGTCAACCTGTCGGAAGGGCGGACCTCGCGGCTCATCTTCCCGCGCTCCTCGCCGCAGCTTCTCAGCGGCTGGGGCAGAGAGTGCTTCACGCCGTTCCTCAACGAACAGGTTTCCTCGCTGGACCTGCGCGCCTTGCAAACCGCGCAGGGGCAGGAGGAACGTCTCGGCTACATGGTCGAGTCCGGCCGCTATTGGGAAGTGCAGGACAGGTTCGACGCGGGCGCGCTGCGCGAGATCGACCGGCTGTGGCTGGCGGCGGCGAAGGCGCGTTAAGGCGCCGGCTCCAAATCGGTGCGGCTAAAATCATCCCCCTTGAACAGAAGTGGCAGGCGCAGCGTTTTGGCGAGAGCGTAGGAATAACAGTCGCCCATGTTCAGCCCGGCCGGGTGCCGGCCCTTGCCGAAGCGGTCAAACGCCGTGACCGCAGCTTCGCCGATTTCCGCCGTGATCGGCGCAATGGCGATGCCCGCCTCGATTAACAGATCATCCAATATCACCCGCGCGTCGCTCACCGAACAGGCGCGCACGCGCACCAGAGCCGCAACAGTTTCAAAGACGGAGGTGGGGGAGGTGAGGGCCGCGCCGCGCGCTTCCAGCGCCTCAGTGAACGCCGCCGCCTCCGGCTCGCCCAGCAGCAGGGCCACGAGCGCCGACGCGTCGACAACCATCACAAGTCACCGGACAGTTCGTCAAAGTACGCCTTGTCCGCCTTGAGGCCGGTCGCCTTGTGCGCGGCAACGCGGTTTTGAATGGCGAGCAGCCGCGCGGCCAGCGGCTTTCGCTTGCCGTCTGTTCTTGCCAGCTCATTGGTCGCCGATATCCGGATGGCCTCGGTCAAGGAAACGCCCAGCCGCGCCGCGAGCTTTCGCACCGCGAGGTCGGCCTGTGGTTCTCGCAGATGGATGGCCATCGGATGCTCCCAAAAAGTGTATGTAGACGTCTACATGCTCATGTAGATACTAACACAGCACCTTCAAGACTCCAAGCGTCAGAACCGGTCCCTGAGCGCGTACCAGTTCAGCGCCAGGAAAAGTAGCGGAGAACGGAAACGGCGACCGCCGGGAAAAGCCGGGATTTTCAAGTCCTTGAACGGGCGCAATCCGTCGAAATTTCCGGTGACGCTTTCCGCATAAAGCCGTCCGGTATAGTTGGACAGCATCACGCCATGGCCGGAGAAGCCGCCGATCGATGTGACGTTTGGCATGACCTCGCGCACAAACGGCTTGCGCGGCAGCGTGATGCCGACATAGCCGCCCCAGGCGTGGGTGAGCCTCACATCGGCGAGCTGCGGATAGACTTCCGCAATCTGGCGGCGCACGCCGTTTTCGATCTCGGCGGGGGAATTGGCCGAATAGACTTCGCGCCCGCCGAACAGCAGGCGGTTGTCTCTTGTCTTGCGGAAGTAGCGAACGACGAAGCGGGAATCGTCCACCGACTCGCCGCCGGGAATGACGTTGGCGTCCGCAGGCAGCGGCTCGGTTGCGCCGATGAAGGAGCCAATCGGCATGATGTGCGCGGCGGACACCGGCTCCAAAGTTCCGCCATAAGCGTTCAGCGCCAAGAGCGCCTTCTTCGCGGTCACGCTGCCGGTCGCGGTTGTCGCAACAACCTTGCCGCCTTCGCTTTTCAGCGACGTGACCTTGGAGTTCTCAAACAGCTTCGCCCCGGCCTTGGCCGCCGCGTTCGCTGTCCCAACAAGCAGCTTCAGCGGATGGATATGCCCAGTGCCCGTATCGCGCGTGCCGCCGAGATAGCGCGGCGAGCCGACCCGCTCCGCCGTCTCTTTTGCGTCCATGTAAGTGACATGCCCATAGCCATACCGCGCCATCGCTTCGGGATGCGCCTGATAGTCTTTGAGGTATGACGGCTTGTGAACGACTGACAGCTGTCCCGGCTGGTAGTCAATGTCGATGCCATTCGCTTTGGCAAAACCCAGGAGATGCGCCTTGGCGTCCTCGGCAATGTCGAACAGCGCTTTCGTCCGCTCAAAACCGAGCTCCGCCTCCGTCTCCTCGACCCATGCCCGCTGCCCCGTGCCAAGCTGCCCGCCATTGCGGCCCGACGCGCCGTCGCCGAACCGGTGCTGTTCAAGAAGAATGACGGAGACGCCCGCCTTCGCCAGATGCGCGGCGGCGGACAGGCCCGTGAAGCCGCCGCCGATGATGAGGACATCGGCGGTCAGCGAACCGTCGAGCGCCGGATATTGCGGTCGCTCGCCGACGCTGGATTCGTACCAGGAGATGCCGGGAGAGATGGGGGATTGGTAGATTGTCATGTTGCCTTGATTGACTCCCCCCCTCTGGCAGCTTCGCTGCCGTCTCCCCCACAAGGGGGGAGATTGGGCGCCGCAGCCAACCTCCCCCCTTGTGGGGGAGGGGCTTGCGAAGCAAGCGGAGGGGGGAAGTGAAGACTGTGTGGCATCACACATTCATCAACAGATATTCGCGCTCCCAAGGCGAGATCACCTGCATGAAAGTCTCAAACTCGCCGCGCTTGACGCCGCCATAGATGGCGACGAACTCGTCGCCGAACACCTGTCTGAACTCCTTCTCCGCCTCAAACAGCGCCAGCCCCTCCAGCAAGCCCGCGCGGCAGCTGCACGCCGCCGCCGTAAGTGTTGCCGCCGGATGCGTCGGTCGGCTTGATACGGTTGACCATGCCCAGATATCCCGCCGCCAGCGAGGCGGCGATGGCGAGATACGGATTTGCGTCGGAAGAGGGCAGGCGGTTCTCCACCCGCCTTGCGCCGGGCGATGAAGGCGGCACGCGGAACGCCGTCGTGCGGTTGTCATAGCCCCAGGCCGTGTTGACCGGCGCCGACATGCCAGGCGTCAGCCGCCGGTACGAGTTCACATAGGGCGCCATCATCACCAGTAGCGCGGGCACATAGCGCTGCATGCCGCCGATGAAGTGGAAAAATTCCGGCGTCTCCGATCCGTCCTCGGCGGTGAAAATGTTCTTCCCCGTCCGCCTGTTCACAATCGACTGGTGGATATGCATCGCCGAGCCCGGCAGACCCTGCATCGGCTTGGCCATAAAAGTCGCATACATGCCGTGCTTCAGCGCCGCTTCCCTGATCGTGCGCTTGAAGAAAAACACCTGATCGGCCAGCGCCATCGGGTCGCCGTGTCGCAAATTGATCTCAAGCTGCGACGGCCCCTCTTCATGGATCAGCGTGTCGATCTCAAGGCCCTGCTTTTCGGAGAAATGGTAGATGTCGTCCACCAGCTCGTCGAACTCGTTGATGCCCGCGATGGAGTATCCCTGACCGCCCGAGATTGACCGGCCCGAGCGCCCGCGCGGCGCCTGCAAAGGCAGGTCCGGATCGATGTTCTGCGCCACCAGATAGAACTCGATTTCCGGCGCGATGACCGGCGTCCAGCCCTTGTCGGAATAGAGCTTGACCACATGACGCAAAAGGTTGCGCGGCGTGTAGGGAATTGGATCACCCTTGGCGTCGACAATGTCGCAGATCACCTGCGCTGTCGGGTCGTCCTCCCATGGCACGGCGGTCAGCGTTGAAAGGTCCGGCACCAGCTTGAGATCGGAATCGAGCGGGTCGTGCCGGAAATCGCCGCTCTCCTCCGGATAGTCGCCGGAAATAGTCTGGCGGAACACCGCATTCGGCAGCGCCAGCGATGTTTCGGAGGTGAATTTCGACGAGGGCATCATCTTGCCCTTCGGCACGCCCGCAATGTCCGGCGTGATGCACTCTATGTCTTCAATATTGCGCCAGGAGAGCCACTCCTTGGCCTCTTTCCAGTTTTTGACGCCTTGGAGACTTTTGACGTGGCGGGGGGTGACTCTGCGTTTGGTCGCTGATTTCTTGTCGGGCGTTTCGAGCGCCATGATGCACCGGGGGCTTTGTTGAAGGTGAGCCACCTTAGCCGTGAAGTCGGGGGGAAGGGAAGGGGCGGCGGCGTTTTCGCGAACGGCCGCTATATCCGGTTCTGTCAGACGCCTCACGCGGCTCGCAATATGCCGACACCATCACGGGCTCCGAAGCTGCGAACAGCCTCATTGGCGGTGGCGGCGCAGACATCATCAACGGCCTTGGTGGAAATGATTACATTCAGTCATTCGGAATAGCCAACGGCGGCGCTGGCAATGACACCGTCATTGCCAAGACAATGACTGGCGGCCTTGGCGCGGACATATTTGGAATTGGCGAAACCACTACCGATTTCAGCCGCGCTCAAGGCGGTAAGATGAACTTCCTTAGTCTGGTGACCAATCCGGTCTTTGTTGGCTATGTCGGATACTCTGCGGCAGCTGCGGGCCCCGAGATTCAAGTTGTCGCGGGCGCTGGTTTCCAATCTGTCCAGATAGACTACAATGGCGACCGTGTCACGGACTAGACAGTGCAAGTGATTGGCTCAACACCGCTCATCGCCTCAGACTTCATTCTGGTCTGACCAACATTACCGGGCGGCCAAACCCGCCTGCATTGGACCTGACCGGAGCGGCGCCAAGCCGCTCCAGTTTTTTCATGTGTCCGCTCTGATCCGGCGACAGCCTGCGGCTGCGTGCGCCATTCCCATAACCCAGCCCTTGAACCGAATAGGATGTTTGCAAATGTTGAACAGTGCGTTGCTAATCTGAGCATACAAGCGCGAATTTGTGAACAATGGCGCGATTCCAAGCTCAAAACCGTTGCTCTCATTGAATTCAGTGATCTTGCTGACAGGACGCTGACAGCGATCGTCAGCCTCTTGTCAGGAGGCATCGCTTAGGCAACAAATGTCACTGATTGTAGAATTACTGGAGAGTGGTCATCATGGCGAGTGCATTCAAGGCGATTATCGGCACAAACAGGAGCGATGTGCTCAGGGGAATTCACAATACAGGCGACACGATTTACGGCCTTGGCGGCAATGACACGATCAGGGCGCTGAACGGCGCGGATTTCCTGTACGGCGGCGAGGGCAATGACAAAATTTACGCCGCCGGCGGCGATGACATGATCTGGGGTGGCCTTGGCAATGACTATCTTGACGGCGGCACCGGCAATGACACCGCAGTTTACGCGGAACTGACGGGCCCGGCCGTTGTTGATCTGGCGATCACTTCCGCCCAGAACACGGGCGCTTACGGCTTCGACACGCTGGTCAACATCGAAAACCTCATCAGCGGCGCATCCAATGACACGCTGCGCGGCAATGCCTTGAACAATTCCCTCTCCGGTCAGGATGGCAACGACATACTGGATGGTCGCGCGGGCAATGACGCGCTCAATGGCGGTAACGGGGACGATGCGATTTACGGCGGATTGGGAAATGACTTTATCACCACTGATGAAAGCGGTCTTGCCGGCAATGATGTCGTTGATGGCGGCGCGGGAATTGATACGCTCGACTACTCTTGGATCAGTGGCGCAACAGGTGTGAGACTCGATCTGCGGCTGACTGCGGCGCAGAACACCGGAGGGGCTGGAATCGACACAGTCAGCAATGTTGAAAACCTCATCGGTTCGGTACGCAACGACGTGTTCTACGGAAGCGACCTTGCCAACACACTGGACGGCGGCGCGGGCAACGATTGGCTTGAGGGCAATGGCGGCGACGACGTGCTCAACGGTCACACCGGCAACGACCTGCTTATCGGCGGCGCAGGCAACGACATTCTGGACGGCGGCATGACCGGCGATCCGTTCGATCTCGGCGACCAGCTGGAGGGAGGCGCCGGAGCCGACACATTCCTGTTTGCCAACGCCGGATATTCGGTCGGTCCCTATTCTAGAGACAGGATTTTGGATTTTTCCGCTGCCGACGGTGACAAGCTCGATATTCACGGCGTTCTTGCAGGCGTGACCGCAACATTCATTGGCCAGGGAGCCTTTACCGGCGTCGCGGGCGAGGTTCAGATTATCCGGGGGTTTGTCGATTTCGGGCTGCCAGGCGTCAGTCAAATCGTCAAAGCCGACCTGAATGGGGACGGCATCAGCGACTTCTCGATCCAGGTTGACAGCACCGCATATCTTACTGCGGGCGATTTCATCTTCTGAACGCGGGGCGCGGCAAAATGGTAAGATTGGGCGGGCTCAAAGGTCCGCCCTTCTTTTTGGAGTTTCACCTCCCACCCTCATTTTCATTGTCCGCTAAGCAGTGCCACCCGTGCCTTTTCCGGCAACGCGGCATGTGATACGCTGACGACCGCACAGGTGGCGCAATTGTGGGGCGCCGCCGCCTTCCTGCACGATGACTATAATCCGTGAAAGGAGTGCGACATGGTCGTGCTTGAATTGAAACTGCCGAAGTCCAAAAATCCGGAGACCTTCGCGGCCTTCATGCGTGATGAATTCATGCCCGCTGTGCGTAAGGAACCGACCCGCATGGGGCAAGTCTCAAGCGTCTCGGTTTCGCAGCGGCGAAACCTTCATGCGGGCGATGATTTCGAGCGCAGTTTTCTGATGCTGGTCGGATGGGAAGGTGTTGAACTCAATACTTTGCCGCGCATTGACGGCGATGCGGTCAAGGCCAAGCTTGAAGGCTTCAAGCTCAAGGTCAAACCACTTGGCGAATTCAATGAGATAGCGGGCTAAGCGGCGCCCAGCAGCTCACCGCCCTCCCTCAATCTTCCTGTGCCGCTGCGCAATGCCGCCCGCGCCGTAGGGGTAGTCGGCCATGTCAGGCTTCGAGACCTCGCTGAGCCGCGCCAGCTCCTCGCCCGTCAGCTTGAGGTCGGCTGCGGCAAGATTGTCGGCGAGCTGGTCGCGCCTGCGCGCGCCGAGCAAAACGGACGTGACGGCAGGCTGCGCCGCGAGCCATGCCAGAGCCACTTGCGCCATGCTGACGCCGCGCGCCCTGGCAATGACGCTGGCCGCCTGAATCACCTCCCAGGTCCGCTCCTGCGCATTGCGCGGGCCGAACGCCTCCATGCCGCGGTTTGGATTCTCGCCGAGCCGGCTCTCGCCCTGCGGCGTCACATCGCGCTGATATTTGCCTGAAAGCCAGCCGCCCGCCAGCGGCGACCAGGGCAGCAGCCCCATCCCTGCGTCAAGGCAGGCGGGGACGATCTCATGCTCGATGTCGCGGACCAGAAGATTATACTGCGGCTGCAAAGTCACCGGCGCGGCAAAGCCATTCATTTTGGCAATCCATGCCGCCTTGGTCAGCTGCCAGCCGAGAAAATTCGAAAAGCCGTAATAAGCGATCTTGCCATTGCGCACGCTGTCATCAGGAAACCGCATCGTCTCCTCAAGCGGCGTCAGCGCGTCAAATCCGTGCATCTGGTAGAGGTCGATCTGTTCGATGCCAAGGCGGCGCAGACTGTCATCCAGCGCCCGGCCAAGATGGCGGCGCGACAGGCCGAGATCGTTCGGCCCGCTTCCCATTGGGAACCGGCCTTTGGTTGCAATCACCAGATTGCGCGCCTCGGCTCTGTGCTCCTTCAGCCAGCGGCCGATGATTTCCTCGGAAACCCCGGCGCTGTAGACATCGGCAGTGTCAATGAAATTGCCCCCGGCGGCGACGTAATCGTGCATCAGCTGAAACGAGGCGGCCTCATCGGCTTCGGCGCCGAATGTCATTGTGCCGAGCGCTAGGTGCGTGACGATTGTTCCGGAGGGGCCGAGCTTGCGGAATTCCATATTTCTCTCCTTCACGGTCAGGCGGAGTGCGCCATCGCCTTTGCATTGAACCATTTTCTGCGCCGTTGCGACAGATGAATGGTTCAATTAAAGTGCCCGCGGGGCAGCCACATTCCTTGGGGAATTTAACATGCGCAAAATGCTTCTCTCACTCTCCGCCCTCGCTGCGATCCTTGCGTTCGCCGCGCCGGCCTCCGCCCAATATTGCGAAGGCAGGGTGCGCGGACTGTCCAACAACTACAATCCCTCCACCGGCTCCGGCTTCCTCGCCGTCCGCGCCGGCCCGACCCGTTCGGCGGCGCAGCTTGGCGAATTGTTCAACGGCGACACGGTCGAGATTTTCCGCCGCAAAGGCAGCTGGTACAAGGTGGCCGCGACGGACGGCTCGGTTGAAGGCTGGGCGAGCGTCCGGTGGATCAGGAATGATTGCCGGTATTGAATGGCCCTTCACTGAAAATCAAACGCGCTCAATCCCGACACCATCTCATCCAGTCCCAGCGGCCGCGTGATCGGCGGCTCGGCGCGGGAGAGACAGCCTGACCGCTCGCAGAGGCGGCAGGCGGGGCCAACTTGAGTGGCGGCGGGGATCGAGGAGCCGTAAACGATTTCATCCTTGAAGCCAATGTCGCAGCCCAGCAGCACCGCCGTGCGGCGCGGGCGCTCTTTGAACGCGCCGTGCGGGCCTTCGAGCGTGCGGGCGATGACCAGAAACTCCGCCCCGTCCGGCATTTCCACCGCCTCGCTCAGAATGCGCTGCGGCTGGGCGAACGCGTCATGGATGACGAGCTTGGGGCAGGCTCCGCCGAAGCGCTGTTGTGGAAACCCTTGCGCCCCGGCCCGCCGGAAGCGGTTACCGGCATGGTCAATCTCCAGCATGAAAAACGGCACGCCCGCCGCGCCGTTTCGGGAGAGTGTCGTCAGCCGGTTCGCGGCGTGCTCGAACGATACGCCAAAGCGCGAGCGCAGAACGTCAATGTCATACCTCGCCCGCTGCGCCGCGCTGAGGAAATGGCCATAGGGCATCATCAACGCATGCGCCGCATAGCGCCCGAATTCGAACCGCGCGATGCGCCGCGCCTCGTCGGTGGAGAGCTTCAGCCCCTGTATCTCACCCGCGACGGCCACCTGCATCCGCATCAGGCACGCTTCAATGGCGATCTCGCGCGTCTGGTCCGGGCGCGGACAGGCGCTCGGAAATGAATAGGCGCTGCGAATGCCGGTCATAGCGCCGCCGCCAGTTCGGCATCACGGCGGCGGGCAGCACGCGCACGGAAATGCCATGCTGCGAGCTCAGCCAGCCCTTCAGCGCGCCGGAAAGGTCCTCGCCCGGTTTGATGAGATCAAGGAACGCTTCGGCCTCGCCCTCGATGTTCTCAAAGAAATTCGGCCGCGCAGCCAAAACTTCCTGCACTTCCTCCAGCGGCAGCCGCGCGCCGGTCAGCGCCGGGCGGCCGTCCTTCGACATCAGCGCTGACAGATCCGACAGACGCGTCTGGCTCTCGCGGTAGGCGCGGTAAAGTTTCACGAATGCGCCCGCCGCGTTCGGCGCGGCCTCGGCGACTTCGATCAGCTCTTCGGGTCCGGGCAGCTCGGCGGCAAGCAGGGGGTCGGCGAAGACTTCGCGCAGGGCGTTGACCACGCCGCCGGTTTCGCCTTGGAGCTCAACAGGGTCAATCTTGAAGGCAGCGGAGAGTTTCAAAAGCAGCTGCACCGTCAAAGGCCGCTGATTGCGCTCAATGAGGTTCAGATAGCTCGGAGAAATGCCGATGGCCTCCGCCATCGCCGTCTGCGTCAGCTCCCGCTCCTTGCGGATGCGGCGAATTCGGGGGCCGGCGAAGATTTTCTGGTCGGCCATGGGTTGGGCTCCTGTTCTGACTCTCCCTCACCTGCTTCGCTGCGCGAAGCTGTCCTCTCCCCGTGGGGGAGAGGCGAAGAGGAAGCGCCGCTCTTTCCCCTCTCCCCTGCGGGGAGAGGACAGTCTTGCGCAGCAAGACAGGTGAGGGAGAGTCACAAGTGCAATCATTACACAAATTTACAAAAGAGGGCAAGATAAAATATTTACAATTTTGACAATTTTACAGTCCCATTCTGTCAATCTCCAGCACAAAATGACTTGGCAAAATAGCCGGGAAATGCGATTTTTCTCGCCAAATTGCTGCGCCGCACTGTAATAAAAGTCATTAAACGAGGCGCTGCGCCTCATTCGCTTATCACATACGGAGCCATTCCATGACTGATTTTTACAATCTCGTCCCCTCCGCCCCCGAAGGCCGCTTCGACGGCATTGAGCGTCCCTACACGCCCGCCGATGTCAAAAAGCTGCGCGGCTCGGTGCAGGTCCGGCAGACGCTGGCGGAGATGGGGGCGAACCGGCTTTGGAAGCTCTTGCACGAGGAGAATTTCGTCAACGCGCTCGGCGCGCTCTCCGGCAATCAGGCCATGCAGATGGTCCGCGCGGGCTTAAAAGCCATTTACCTCTCCGGCTGGCAGGTCGCGGCGGATGCCAACACGGCGTCGAGCATGTATCCCGACCAGTCGCTCTATCCTGCGAATGCCGCGCCGGAACTGTGCAAGCGCATCAACAAGACCTTGCAGCGCGCCGACCAGATCGAAACCTCGGAAGGGCAGGGCCTGTCGGTCGACACATGGTTTGCGCCGATCATCGCGGACGCGGAGGCCGGTTTCGGCGGACCGCTCAATGCGTTTGAAATCATGAAGGCCTTCATCGAGGCGGGCGCCGCGGGCGTGCATTATGAGGACCAGCTGGCGTCGGAGAAGAAGTGCGGCCATCTGGGTGGCAAGGTTCTGATCCCGACAGCCGCCCATATCCGCAACCTCAACGCCGCGCGCCTCGCTGCCGACGTCATGGGCACGCCGACGCTGATCGTTGCGCGCACCGACGCCGAAGCCGCCAAGCTCCTCACCTCCGACATTGACGAGCGCGACCGCGAATTCGTTGACCATGCCGCAGGCCGCACGGTCGAGGGCTTTTATCAGGTGAAGAACGGCATCGAGCCGTGCATCGCCCGCGCCATCGCCTACGCCCCCCACGCCGACCTGATCTGGATGGAGACCGGCAAGCCGGATCTGGGCCAGGCCAAACGCTTTGCCGAAGCCGTCCACAAGGCGCGCCCCGGCAAGATGCTCGCCTATAATTGCTCGCCCTCTTTCAACTGGAAAAAGCATCTTGACGACGCCACCATCGCCAAATTCCAGCGCGAGCTGGGCGCGATGGGCTACAAGTTCCAGTTCATCACGCTGGCCGGATTCCATCAGCTCAACCATGGCATGTTCGAGCTGGCGCGCGGCTACAAGGACCGTCAGATGGCGGCCTATTCGGAGCTGCAGGAGGCAGAGTTCGCCTCAGAAGCCAATGGCTACACCGCCACCAAACATCAGCGCGAGGTCGGCACCGGCTATTTCGACGCCGTGTCGATGGCCATCTCTGGCGGCAAGTCGTCAACCACCGCCATGCATGAGAGCACAGAGCATGAGCAATTCCGTCCGGCGGCCGAATAGCGCCCCACTGTCGAGCCGCCAGCTCCCCGGGGCGCGAAACGTCCCGGGGCCTTTATCAAATCTTCAGAGGAAGGAACAAAATCATGACCGCCAAGCCCCCCGTCAAACAGCGCGCCGAGGAACAGTCCTCCGCCATGACCGCCGACCAGCAGTCCGCCATCCGCATGCTTGCCAACGATCTGCACCGGCTAAACCAGTCTGTCATGAAGGCGGTCGAGGCGGGCGTCTCCGTCGAACTCGTCCGCTCGCTGCGCCACCATGGCGGCGACGGCAACTGGGGCGATCTTTTGATCCCGGTCATCGTCACGGGTCAGAAAATGCCGAAGTTTGCGGAAGCGGCGGAATAGTCCGCCTGCTTGACGATCCTGCTGAGTGCGCCATCTTTCTGCGTGTGAGAGCGGCGGAAACAAACGGGCGTGGCATCCAAATATCCCTATGACCGTGAGGCCCCCGTGCCATCGGGGCGACTGGCGCGGCTGTTTCAGCTGGGCGGCATGGCAGCCGGGATTGCGGGGCGGATGGCGGCGGACGGCCTGCGGGAGGTCGCCGAAGGCAGGCGGCCCGGTCTTTCCAGCCTTCTCCTGACGCCCGCAAACGCGCTGCGCTTCACCGAACGCCTGTCCCATATGCGCGGCGCGGCGATGAAGCTCGGACAGATGCTGTCGATGGATGCGGGTGCCGTGCTGCCGCCGGAACTGACGGCGATCCTGAGCCAGCTGCGCGAAGACGCCAAACCCATGCCTCCCGCGCAGCTGCGGCGCGTTCTGATCACAGAATGGGGACTTGGCTGGCAGGCGCGCTTCGCCCGCTTTGACATGCGCCCCTTCGCCGCCGCCTCCATTGGCCAAGTTCACCGCGCCGCGCTGCGGGACGGGGGGGAGCTGGCTGTCAAAGTGCAGTATCCGGGCGTTCGCGCCAGCATTGACAGCGACATTGACAATGTGGCGGCGCTGATGCGGCTGCCGGGCCTGTTGCCGCGCGGCATGGACATTGCTCCGCTGATGCAGGAGGCCAAGCGCCAGCTGCGCGAAGAGGCGGATTATGCAGCCGAGGCGCGGCATCTTCTGAAATTCCGCCAGCTGCTTGCCGGGTCGGACCGCTTCATCCTGCCTGAGCTGAACACCAGCTTCAGCACCGGCGCGGTTCTGGCCATGACTTTTATAGACAGCGAGCCCCTGGAAACGCTGGCCCGCGCGCCGCAGGACGTGCGCGGCCGGGCGGCGGCGGATTTGATCAATCTGACTTTGCGCGAGCTGTTTGAATTCGGTTTCATGCAGACCGACCCGAACCTCGCCAACTACCGCTGGCAGCCGGCAACCGGTAAAATCGCGCTCCTCGACTTCGGCGCGGCGCGCGCCGTCGCGCCGGAGCTGAGCAATGACTTCCGCGCTCTCTTGAATGCAGGGATTGACGGGCAAGCCGAACCCATTTGCGCCGCCATGCGGAAGATCGGCTATTTCAATTCACAGGTCGCCGCCCGCCACCAACAGCTGATCCTGCGCATGTTCAACACCGCCATGGAGCCGCTGCGCCAGGACACTCCGTTCGACTTTGCCCACTCCGACCTTCTCGAACGTCTGCGCGATATGGGTCTAGCCATCGGCAATGACCGCGACCTCACCCACGTGCCGCCCGCGGCAACCCTGTTCCTGCACCGCAAGATTGGCGGCATGTATCTGATGGCGGCCAAGCTCAAGGCTCGGGTGGGGCTGCGCGAGATTGTGGAGCGGTGGCGCTAGCGTCGAGACCATCCCCTCTCGGCGTTCCCCACTCGCCAGCGACAAGCCCCGCCGCTATCACACACTCAGCGCCTGCCTGATTCTGCGACCATTACCCTATGTCCACAGACCCGATTCCGTTCCCGCAATCCCCCACCCGCACGAAAGACGGGCCAGGCGCCTGGCTGGTAATCGGCTCGGCTGTGGTCTGGTCGTTCGGCGGTGCGATATCGCGGTATTTGCCGGGGCTGGAATCCTGGACGGTGATCTTCTGGCGCTCAGTGTGGGCCTGTCTGTTCCTGCTCGCGTTCCTGTCTCTGCGCGACGGGCGGCGCGGGTTTTCAGCGTTCCGGGAAATGGGCTGGCCGGGGCTGATCGTCGCCGTGTGTTTCGCGGTGGCGTCAGTCTCGTTTGTCACGGCCCTGCAGTATACGACTGTGGCCAACGTGGTCCTGATCGGCGCTTCGGTGCCCCTGGTGGCGGCGCTGATCTCATGGCTTGTGTTGGGCGAAAGGATCGCGCCCGCCACATGGGCGGCGATTGCGGCGGTGATTGCGGGCGTCGTCCTCATGGTGTCGGATTCGCTGGGTGACAGCGGCTCGATGACAGGAAATCTTCTGGCTGGCGTGATCGCGCTGGTGTTCGCCGTGGCCACAGTGACGACGCGGCGCTATTCCGGCGTGCGGATGACACCGGCGGTGGCGGTGGCGACGGCGATGGCCGCGCTCGTGGCTTTCACACAGGCCGGCTCGCTCACTGTTTCGGCGGGGCAGATGGGCTGGCTGTTCGCCTTCGGCGCGCTGAATTTGGGCCTCGGCATGGCGCTGTTTGTCACCGGCGCGCGGCTTATTCCGGCGGCGAACGCGGCTTTGTTCGGCACGCTGGAAACCGTGCTCGGTCCCGTCTGGGTCTGGCTCATCCACAATGAGGCGGCCTCGCCGCGCGTCCTGACCGGCGGCGCGATTGTGCTTATCGCGCTGTTTGCGCATCTTGCGCTGGAGCGGCAGCGTGCCGCTGGGTGAGGTTGGCAAACGTTAATTTCCTTTAAGACACGCTTGAAATGGTTGACTTTGCCGCTCCAAGCTTGTCAGTTGCCGTCACAGGAAATTGAGAAGGCGCACCTTGAATTCCACTCTGCCCGCAGCCGTATGGGGCGGCTCAATATCTGCACCCGGTGGACATGCGTCCGGCGGTCCGCGCGCAATGAATTCGCATCAACAAAAAATCATGACGCCAAGCCGCTGCCGGGCGCTGGCCGCAGCTGCGCGTCAAACAAATGAAAGAGGCATAACATGGTCCGAAATATTCTTCTCGCGTCAACAATGCTGCTCGGCGGCCTCACCGCCGCCCATGCGCAGGAACGCGTCGTCAATGTCTTCAACTGGTCCGACTATATCGAGCCGTCAATCCTGGAGGATTTCACCAAGGAAACCGGCATCAAGGTCGTCTATGACGTGTTCGACTCCAACGAAATCCTTGAAACCAAGTTGCTCGCCGGCGCTTCCGGTTATGACATTGTCGTGCCGACCGCCTCGTTCCTGTCGCGGCAGATTCAGGCCGGCGTGTTCCAGAAGCTTGACAAGTCAAAGCTCACAAACATCGGCAACACATGGGACATGGTCAACGAGCGCGTCGCACTTTACGACCCCGGCAATGAATATGCGGTCGACTATATGTGGCTGACGACCGGCATAGGCTACAACAAAAAGAAAGTCATGGAGCGCCTCGGCACGGACAAGATCGATTCGTGGGAAGTGGTTTTCAATCCGGAGAAAATGGCCAAGCTCGCCGATTGCGGCGTCTACATGCTGGATTCGGCGACCGACATCATCCCGGCGGCGCTGAACTATCTCGGCCTTCCCCCGGATTCCAAGAAGGCGGAGGATCTGGCCAAGGCGGAGGAGCTGATGCTGTCTGTCCGCCCCAGCATCCGCAAGTTCCACTCATCG
Organism: uncultured Alphaproteobacteria bacterium; assembly: GCA_963802455.1. Classification (GTDB taxonomy): domain Bacteria; phylum Pseudomonadota; class Alphaproteobacteria; order Rhizobiales; family Rhizobiaceae; genus JANOYJ01. Next base: position 56,594 of record CAWDIY010000005.1, read on the forward strand.
GAATATATCAATGGCCTCGCCAATGGCGATATCTGCGTTGTCGTCGGTTTTTCCGGCGACGTGTTTATCGCGCAGACCCGCGCCAACGAAGCCAAGCAGGGCGTCGAGATCGACTATTCGGTGCCCAAAGAGGGCGCGCAGATGTCGTTCGACGTGATGGCAATCCCGGCGGACGCCAAGAACGTGGCGGAAGCGCATGAATTCATCAACTATATCCTGCGCCCTGAAGTCGCCGCCAAGGCCTCGGACTTCATCTCCTACGCCAATGGCAACAAGGCCAGTATTCCGCTTATCAGCAAGGACATCACCGGCAATCCGGCGATCTATCCAGATGAGGCGACGATGGCGAAGCTCTACACAATTACAGCCGCGGCGCCGAAGGAACAGCGCCTGATCACGCGCACATGGACCCGGATTGTCACCGGCCAATAAAATCAATGTGCCCGGCGGCCGGCCCGCCGGGATTATTTTTCGCCGCAGGGAACGGCGAACGGGTGGATTGCAAGAAGGGGAACAAAAACATGAAATCACTCGGCAACATCCGCCGTTCCTTCGCGCCATGGACCGACCCTGCCGCCAAGCCCTATATCGCCATCGAAAACGTCACCAAGATTTTCGGCGATTTCACCGCAGTCGATGATCTGTCGCTCAACATTTACCAGCGCGAGTTCTTCGCCCTGCTCGGCGCCTCAGGCTGCGGCAAGTCAACGCTGCTGAGGATGCTTGCCGGGTTTGAGAACCCGACCAAGGGCCGCATCATGCTGGACGGGCAGGACATGGCCGGCATTCCGCCCTACAAGCGCCCAGTCAACATGATGTTCCAGTCCTACGCGCTGTTCCCCCATATGAGTGTCGAGAGCAACATCGCGTTCGGCCTCAAGCAGGACGGCATGGCCAAGTCCGAGATCGACGACCGGGTGCAGTCGATGCTGAAACTGGTCAAGCTCACGCAGTTCGGCAAGCGCAAGCCTCATCAGCTGTCCGGCGGCCAGCGCCAGCGTGTCGCGCTCGCCCGCTCCATCGCCAAGCGCCCGAAAGTGCTGCTTCTCGACGAGCCGCTCGGCGCGCTCGACAAGAAGCTGCGTGAGGAGACGCAGTTCGAGCTGATGGACCTGCAGCAGGAGCTGGGGCTGACATTCGTTGTGGTCACGCACGATCAGGAAGAGGCCATGACCATGGCCGACCGCATCGCCATCATGGACAAGGGCAAGATCAAGCAGGTGGCGACGCCCGCCGATGTGTATGAAGCCCCGAACTCGCGCTTCGTCGCCGATTTCATCGGCAACGTCTCAACATTCGAAGGCAAGGTCGAGAAGTCCGGCAATGGCGAGGATCGACATCGCCGCCGAAGACGGTTTCTCCATCCGCGCCGACAGCGCCGACAACGTTCGAGAATGGGCTCCGACAGTCTGGTTCGCCATCCGTCCGGAAAAACTGAAGATCGGCAAGAAGAAGCCGGCGGACGCTGGCATCAACGCAATGGCAGGTGACATCTAGGACATCGCTTATCTCGGCGACATGACGGTCTTCCACGTCAAGCTGGCGGCGGGCGGCAAGGTCGTCAAGATCTCGCAGATGAACGCATCAAGATCGGCGGAGGAGCCGCTTGCCTGGGATGACAAGGTCTGGGTTTCTTTCGCGCCGGACGCCGGCATTGTGCTGAGAGGGATGAGGCCATGAACCGCGCTTTCACCGCCATTTTCAACCGCCTGACCATCGGCGTGCCTTACCTCTGGCTCATCATCTTTTTCCTCGTGCCCTTCGCCATCGTCTTCAAGATCTCGCTTTCCGAGACCGCCATCCAGATGCCGCCCTACAATCCGGTGTTTGACGGCACCGACACGGCGGAGAAACTGAGGTCGCTGACCGCCGACAATTACTTGTTCCTGACGGAAGACCCGCTCTATTACCGCGCCTATCTGTCATCGATCTTCACCGCAGGTATCGCCACCTTTCATCGCCCTCCTGATCGGCTTCCCGCTGGCCTACGGCATGGCCCGCGCGCCTTCGAACTTGCGTCCGACCCTGCTGATGCTGGTCATTCTGCCGTTCTGGACCTCGTTCCTGATCCGCGTGTACGCATGGATCGGCATATTGAAGCCGGAAGGGCTGCTCAATCAGCTCTTGATAACGCTGAACATCATCGACACGCCGCTGAATATCACCGGAACTTATGCCGCGATCTATATCGGCATCGTCTATTCCTACCTGCCGTTCATGGTGCTGCCGATCTATTCGGCGCTGGAAAAGATGGATTATTCGCTCATTGAAGCCGCGCAGGATCTCGGCTGTCCGCCTGCGAAAGCTTTTTGGAAGGTCACCTTTCCGCTGTCGCTGCCCGGCGTCATCGCCGGTTGCTTCCTCGTCTTCATTCCGGCGACTGGCGAGTTCGTCATCCCCGATCTTCTCGGCGGCTCATCGACTTTGATGATAGGCAAGACGCTGTGGAACGAGTTCTTTTCCAACCGCGACTGGCCGGTTTCCTCGGCGGTGGCGGTCATTCTGCTGCTACTTCTGGTCATCCCGATTGTTCTGTTCCAGAACGCGCAGGCCAAGGCGCAGGAGGCGGGCAAATGAACACATCCTGGACAAGGTTCAACATCACCTCGGTCGTCTTCGGCTTCGCCTTCCTCTATCTGCCGATCATCATTCTGGTCATTTACTCGTTCAACGAATCCAAGCTCGTCACCGTCTGGGGCGGCTTTTCGACCAAATGGTATTCGGCGCTGTTTCAAAATCAGGGCCTGATGGACGCCGCCTGGGTCACCATCCGCGTCGCGCTGCTCTCCGCCAGCATCGCCACGGTGCTTGGCACGCTCGGCGCGCTGGCGCTGACGCGCTACACAAGGTTCCGCGGCCGCATCCTGTTCTCCGGCATGATCTACGCGCCGCTGGTCATGCCCGAGGTCATCACCGGCCTTTCGCTGCTGCTGCTGTTCGTCGCCGTCGGCTTCGACCGCGGTTTCTGGACGGTGACGCTCGCCCACACGACGCTGACCATGTGCTTCGTCGCCGTCGTCGTGCAGTCGCGCCTCGTCACGTTTGACCGCTCGCTCGAAGAGGCGGCGATGGATCTGGGCGCAACGCCGTTCAAGACCTTCATGCAGATCACGCTGCCGGTCATCCTTCCCGCCGTCGTATCCGGCTGGATGCTGGCGTTCACGCTTTCTTTGGATGACCTGGTGATTGCGAGCTTCACATCCGGACCGGGAGCGACGACGCTTCCGATGAAGATTTACTCGCAGGTGCGTTTGGGAGTGACTCCGGAGATCAACGCCGTCTGCACCCTGATGATCGCCTTCGTCTCCGTCGGCGTCATCCTCACAGCGCTTTTAAACAAGCGGCGTGAAGTGCAGAGGGTGCGGGACGAACAGGCGGCGCTGCGTGGATAGCTATTCCCGCGCGCCCGGCGGACGAAGCAGGTAAACAACGATCCAGATCGGCACGATGATCAGCGCGCCGAGCGCCATGTTGGGCAGCGCCCACATGGCGCCGCGCCGGATCAATTCCTGCGCCGCCTCCGGCGTCACCCCGGCCTTGCCCATCAATGTCAGTGCGTCAAGATTAAGCGCCTGCAGCACGGCGCCCGTGATCAGCGATGCAAGACCCAGTTTGAAAAACATCGAAATCAAGAAACCACGCCCGCAGCGGACCAAACCCAGAGGTCAATGGTAGCGCCATCATGGTTTATTTTGCGTGAACTCAGTTGACGGGCGTCACGAACGGCAGACCGGAGGAGCCGCCGATGAAAAAGCGCCGCACCGCGCCGCCCTCATCGTCGGTCAGCTGGCCGCTCAGCGCAACGCTGTCTGATACGATTGGCAGCGCGCCGGTGAACGCAATTTCACCGCCCGCAAGCGACAGGCGTCCGTCCGACACAATGGCGACACCGTCTTTGACGCGCGCTTTAAGCCGCATTGAATTCAGGGCAACAACCCCGCCATCGTTCATAGGCAGATTGAAGAGCACGCCCGCATCCAGCCGTCGGCGAAAGTCTGCCAGCCCAAAGTTGCGCACGCCGCCACCGCTGGATTCAAGTTCGAGATCACCCTGCGCCGTAAGTATGAATGGCAGGAATGCGCCATATTTTCCTTCCGCCGCGAAAGTGCCGCCAACCGGGGCGCTGATGACGGGGCCGCCGGACTTGCCAAAAAACTGTGCGGGATCGAGATCGCTGAAGCGCAGCATCACACTTGCGTCCGGCAGCCCATCCGCTTCCTGCACCTTCAAATCGCCCCTCAGACGTCCGCCGGCGATGGCGGCATCGCCCAAGTCAAAATCGGCGTGACCGTCCTTGATTCGGATCGCCGCCGCCACCTCTGTCAAAGGCAGTGTTCCCGCGTTCGCCTTGCTGGCGGAAAGCCGGAGATCAAGGTTGATCTGCTGCAGAAAATTGACGCCGGGTTTGGTTGAGCCTGGCGCGATCCCCACCGAAAACGCGCCGAGAAAGGAGGCGAGGTCGAGTTTCTCAAACGCCAGTGTGCCCGAAAGAGCCGGAATCCTGCCGTCCGGCTTCAGTTCGAACACCCCGCTTGCGGGATTGCCGTTGAAGTTGATGACAGCGTCATCGAAATTTAGATGGTCATCCTTCGCCGTCAGTTTGGCGCTCAGGCCCATGCTGCCCATCGAAGCCCCTGGGTCAACCTTTGCGCCGATCCAGCCAAGAAGCTGCCCCATCGAGGGCGTCTCAAACTTCAAATCGCCATTGGTGAAAAAGAAATTCTGCAGATTGGCAAAGCCGTCAAAGCTGAGCGAGGCGGGGCCGGATTCGACCTGCAACGTCACCGCGCTGTTATTGCCGGCCGCCATTGGGATCGGATTTTGCAGCCGCGCTGAAAAGCGCGCTGCCTTTCCCCTCCAGGTTCCGCCTCCGCTGGCAGTCAGAGGCGTGGCCGCGTTCGGCCAGTCGAGCATCATATCTGCGTCGCTTACCACCTCCGCCCCGCTGCCGCTGACGAAAAGCAGCCGCGAATTTGTCAGGCGCAGACTGCCAATGTTGAGATTGGCGGTTTGTCCGGAATTGGACGCCGGCGCACTTTCGTCCGCAGACCGCTGCTCCGCCAGAATGGCGGGCGCCAGCAGGCTGGCAATGCCGGCCGGCAGCCAGTTTCCCGAACTGTCGCTGACAAGCCGGACTTCCGCCGCGTCAAGCAGGAGCGCCGTGATCCGAAGGTCGCTTTTCAGCGCAGCCAGCCGTGACAGATCCACTTCCAGCGTTTTGGCTTTCATGGCGGGCAGGGCCAGCACCCCGTACGAACCGATCTCCACGTCATGGGCGATGGCGGCAAAGCGCGGGAACAACGAAATGGACACCTCGCCCTTCAACGCGACGGGCAACCCGCTCAACGCCGTCAATTCGCTGCGGATGCGCTCCTCAATACCTTTTCGCGCAAGGAAGTACGGCATGGCGCCCGCGACAGCGGCGAACACCGCAAGACCCAACGCCAAGGAGACAAGCGCAGACTTGATGGCTTTTGAGGACAGGCTCAGTTTGGCATTCTTTCATTTTGCCCGCATTGGCGCGCGCTTGGTTAATAGATGGTTTCGCTGAAATTTACCAAATATCTGAAAGCAGTACAGGTCCAAGACAGTTCGACCTGATTTGGTAAGGATTTGTTAAGCGGCATCCCCCTATTTTTGGGACAAGTTTTTACAGTGCCAAGAGGTTTCCGCCCGACCCTTTCGCAAAACGCCATCATACAGCTGCTAACTGGCGCCGGTTTTTCCGGCGCTATTTTTTTGTGCGATGCCGACACGCGACAGAAGCATGACGGGCACAAGCCCCGCAGCGACAATGAACAGCGCCGCGACCGCTCCTTCCTCCACCGCCGCCCGTGAAGCGCTTTCATAGACGGACGTTGCGAGCGTGTTGAGGCCGAAAGGGCGCAATAGAAGCGTGGCCGGCAGCTCTTTGAGCGTGTCAATGAAGACCATCAGAAACGCCGTCATGATTGCGGGGCTAATGAGCGGCAGAACCACGCGCCGCGCCGCGCCGAGTTCGGTCTGCCCGAGATTGCGAGCCGCATCGTCGAGATTGTGGTTGATCTTCTCCAGTCCTGACTGGAGGCTTCGCTCGGACAGGGTCAGAAACCGGATCGAGCAGGCTAGTATCACGCCGAACGCCGAACCGGTCATCAACAGGCCTGAGGAAACGCCAAGCTGGGTGCGCAGCAAAGCGTCAATCCAATTGTCAGCCGCTGCCAGAGCAAACAAAAGGCCGAGCGCCAACACAGTGCCGGGGATGCAATAGCCAATGGACGCTGCGCGGATAAGAAGTGCCGCCGAGGGACGTTTCATATTGCGCGCGGCATGGACCAGAACCATCGAAACAATGACGGTCAGCGTCGCGGTGGCGAGCGCGATGGCCACGCTGTTTACGAGCGCTGCTCCAAGCGCCGGGTCGGAAAGCTGCGGGAGCCGCCGCGCGGCAAATCCGCCGACCACCAGTGCGGGAATTCCAAAACCCAGCAAGACCGGCAGAGCGCAGGCGGAGCTCGCAGCGAATGCTTTCCAGCCATACAGCTTGGTTCCGCGCCGGACATCCGGCGCGCCACCATGTCGTCCGCCGTGGAAGCGCTGCCGCCTCCGCGCAAACTGCTCACCCGCCAAAAGCGCAAAAACAATGACCAGCATGGCACAAGCAAGCTGCGCCGCACCAGCGAGACTCCCTTGCGCCAGCCAGGTGTTGTAGACCGAAAATGTCAGTGTCCGCACGCCGAGATATTCCACAGCTCCCAGATCATTCAGTGTCTCCATCAGGGCGAGTGAGACCCCGGCGGCAACCGCAGGCCTTGCCATGGGCAGCGACACTTTCCAGAAAACACGCAGGGGAGAAGCGCCAAGCGAGCGCGCCACATCCGCCTGGTGCCGGGACTGCATCATGAACACCATGCGCGCCGCCAGATAGACATAGGGGAAGAGGACCAGTGAAAGGATAAGCGCCGCGCCGCCAAGCGAGCGGATGTTTGGGAACCAGTAGTCCCGGGCGGACTGAAAACCGGTCAAGGCGCGCAGCGCCGACTGCACTGGTCCAGCAAAGTGGAAAAACTCGACGAATGCGTAGGCGGCGATGTAAGTTGGAATCGCAATCGGCAGCACCAGCATCCACGAAAGCAGCCGCTTGCCCGGAAAGTCGAAATCAGCGATCAGCCAAGCCGAGACGACGCCGATGCTTCCAGAGATGAGCGCCACCAGCGCCAGCAGTTCGAAGGTGACAAGCGCCGCGCGCGGCAGCACCGTCTCCACCAGCCGGGCAATTTCGCTGCCATCGCCGCCCAGCGCCAGCCCGGCCAGCATCACGACCGGCAAGAGCGCCACTGCCGCCGCAAAGCCAAGAAATGCAAAAAGCCCCTTCCTGCTTTGTCTGGACTGAAAAGGACTGCCAAGAGCCGCCGCCGTTCCCGTCATTTCACCGCCGCCAAATAAAAAAAGACGCGCCCGCTGGATGCGGACGCGTCAATACCATTGGAATTACGGCGCTCAGCTTCCCGGACCTTCGTCAAAGCCGACCTTGTCCACCATCACCGACGCCAGCTTGCGGTTCTCGGCGATCTTGGCGAGCGGCAGCGCGTCGGCCTTCAACTCTCCCCATGAAGCGACAAGCGCCGAAGCTTTGATATTTGGATCAACTGGATATTCGAAGACTTTTTCGGCGTAGATCTGTTGAGCCTCGCCGCTGGCGAGAAACTGCATAAGCTTCAAGGCATTGGCCTTGTTCGGCGCGTTCAGCGCCATGGCCATTCCCGAAACATTCACGTGCGAGCCGCGGTCTGCCGCGTTCGGAAACAGCACCTTGACCGCGCCGGCCCATTCCTTCTGCTCCGGCTCTTTCTCATTGGTCAGCATCTGGCCGACATAGTAAGTGTTGCCGATGCCGATGTCGCAGGCGCCGGAGAAAATGGCCTTGGCCTGGTCGCGGTCGCCGCCTTCCGGCTTGCCCGTCAGGTTGGCCTTCAATCCGGTTAGCCATTTCTCTGCGTCCGCCGCACCCTTGTGAGCGATCATGGAGGAGATCAGCGCCAGATTATAGTCGTGCTGGCCGGAGCGAAGGCAGACTTTTCCTTTCCACTTCGGGTCAGCCAGCTCCTCATAGGTGATCTCGTTCTGCGCCACGCGCTCTTTCGATGCGTAGACGACGCGGGCGCGCTTGGTCAGTCCGAACCAGTGCCCTTCCGGGTCGCGGTATTCGCCGGGCAGCGCGGCGTTGATGTCATTGTCGGTGACGGGCTGGGTCAGGCCCTTGGTTTTGACATTGGTGAGCCGGGCGATGTCAACCGTCAGGATTACATCGGCAGGCGAGTTGGCGCCCTCGGCGGAGATGCGCTCTTCAAGGCCCTTGTCGAGAAACAGGACATTCGCCTTGATGCCGGTTTTGGCGGTGAATGCGCTGAGCACCGGCTCAATCAGAGCCGGTTGGCGGTAAGAGTATATATTGACCGCTTCTTCGGCGGCGGCGTGGGGGGATGCGAAAGAAGCAGCGGCAAGCATGGCCGCAGCTGTAAGCTGAGGTAGTTTTGACATTTGTTCATCCTAACCTGCGGGGTTCAAGGCCCCGTGGAACGACATTTGGCTACATGGCCACTCTGGCGTTTAGGCGCGCCACAAACCCAAGTCAATAAATTTTCTATCAAAATCAATAGTTTGGAACAATTCTAACCTGTGCTACCGCGCAAGCACCCGCATGGGCGGGAACTTGATCTCCACCAGCGTGCCCTGTCCGGGCGTCGATGAAATCTCAAATTTCGCCCGGTTGCCCTCGACCATCGCCTTGGTCAACGGCAGGCCAAGCCCGGTCCCGTCGCCCCGCCCGCGCCGCACGGTCGAGAGCTGCTTGAACGGCTTCATCGCCTGTTCGATCTCCTGCTGGCGCATCCCTGCGCCGGTGTCGCGCACGCGGATCACCACTTCGCCGTTCAGCTCATAGGCGGTCGAGACGATGACCTGCCCGCCAGCGCCTGTGTAGCGCACGGCGTTGGACAGCAGATTGAGAGCGATCTGCTTGATGGAGCGCAGGTCCGCCACGACATCCGGCAGTGTCGAGGCAAAGCTTGAGCGGATAATCACCCGCTCCCGGTTGGCCTGCGGCTGCATCAGGGCGACGGATTCGGCCAGCGCCTCATTCAGCGCCACCGCCTCAAAATTCATTTCCTGCTCGCCTGCCTCGATCTTTGAAATATCGAGAAGATCATTGACGAGATCCAGCACGTGGCGCCCTGATCGGTGGATGTCCTTGGCATAGTCGAGATAGCGCTGGTTGCCGATGGGGCCGAAACGCTCCTCGGACATCAGTTCCGAAAAGCCGATGATCGCGTTCAGCGGAGTGCGCACTTCATGGCTGACGCGCGTCAGGAATTCGCTTTTGGTCGCAGACGCCTCCTCCGCCAGCCGCCGCGCCTCGATCAGCTCTTCCTCGGCGCGCTTCCACTGCGTCATGTCGCGCAGCACGGCGCAGAAACCGTCGGAATCCTGCAGGCGGCCAATCGTCATGAACAGCGGAATGAACCGCCCATGCGCCTCGCGGCCAATCACCTCGCGCCCGTCATTCATGACGCTGGCAACGCCGCCGCCGGACATGCCGGAAATATAGTCGCTCGCCGAACGCTGGCTTTCTGTCGCGAGCAGAAGGCTGAAGGGTCTTCCGGTAATTTCCGCCGGATCAAACCCGAACAGCGCCTCTGCGGACTGGCTCATTGAGCGGATATTGCCATCGGCGTCCAAAATGACGACGCCGTCAGTCGCCGTGTCGAGAATCGACGACAGCTCCGACGCCTCGCGCCGCAGTGCCTGCATCGTCCGCTCGCCGCCATCGGCGGTCGGGAATGCGCGGATCACGCCGGATGTCGCCGCTTCCTCTTCGCGGATAGTCAGCATCATGGCGTTGACTCCATCCCATGGGACGGAGCGGATAATTGTGTTGAACGGCTTGATCCCGTTGCCGCTTATGCGGATTGAGACGCGCCCGCTGCCTTCCTCGGCATGCGCGCCCGCGATCAGCTGGTCGATGCCGCCCAAAATCTCCAACGCCTCAGCGCTGCGGTAGCCGGTGACATCCAGAAACGCCGCATTGGCGAAATGCACGCGCCTGCCGCTGTAGATCATCACGGGTGTGGGCAGGCGGGCGAGGATCGATGTGTCAGGATCGCGGTGAACGGACACAGGGGCCTCGAATTTGGATGCTTCGCCCTCAGGCGCTGCCCAATCGCTGACCGCAGGCGGCAATGCCTCCGCTTCCGCCTCGAAATTCTCAATCTCAGCGCGGTCAGCCAGGTCAAACTCGTCCAGCGCGGATCCCGCCATCGGCTCAGCCGCGGCTTCCGGTCTGCCGCTTGTCAGCTGCTCGTTCTCCATCCTGTGCCGTTCTTCGGCTTGTCGCAGGATTTCTTCGGCTGACCTTGCCTTGATCATCCGCTCGTCAAGCTGCGGCTCGTCGGCGGTGTCCAGTATGTCGCGCAGCATTTCGTCAAATTTAGCGCCCGGCGGTTCGGGAAGCTCCAGCGCGGGCAAGTCCGCAGGTTCAATCGGCTTCTCGGCGGTTTCGATGAGGTCGCGCAGCATTTCCTCATACTTTGACGCCGCCAGCGCCGCGGCCTCATCCATCTCGGGATCGCCGGGATGTTCGGGCCGCGCTGGCGGATCAAGCTCCAGCGGCTCCGCATCTTCAATCGCGACGGCAATCTCTTCAGTCGCCGCTGCCGGCGCTTCGCTCTCAGCCGCGGGCAAGGGCTCATGCTCAATAATGGGCGGCTTGGGCCTTGTTCCAAAATTTGGCCGCCCGCGCTCGTCTTCGCGCAGCCGCTCGGCGATTTCGCGGAAGGCGCTGCGCTCGATCTCGTTGAGCGTGTTGCCTCTGGACGCGGCTTCTTCCACTGGCTCTGCCCGGCTTGCCCGCCTTTCTCCAAGGTCGATAACTTTGCCAATGGCGGGTGTGGAGGAGCGCACAATTGTCAGCGCCGGCTTCTCGCCCCGGAACGGGTCTTCTGCGGCAGGGTTCGGCTTTTCGTCCGGCGCTGCGAGCGTCAGTCCCGCCGCATCAGCGTCAATCACGGCGTCCGCAAGGCGCACAATGCCGAACCCTTTGAACCCGTCAAACGCCCGGTCGCGGCCATGAACAGGAAGCGCCGCCAGATCGACGGGCGCGCGCAGGTCCGTGCCCGCGATCGGCCACAAAACCGAGCGCCCGGACCATGTGTCGCGCCTGTCAAGCAGCGTGGAGATTTCGCCGTCGGTGTCAAAAGCAAAAGTCTGCGCCAATTCGCGGAATGTGCGCCCGACGATATCAGCCGGCCCCGCGCCAACGGCCTGGGCGAACTCCGGCGACACCTCCGTGAACTTGCCGTCCGCGCCAATGCGCCAGGCGAAGCGGGCGGACTGGCTGAGCGGTTCAGGTTCTTCCGCCATATTCTGCGGTTCGCCTGCCTCCGGTTCGGCCTCGATATTGGGCGCGGCTTCCTCAGCCGCCTCAAACTCCCGCGCAAGCGCGGCGCTTTCGTCTTCAATTTCTTCAAGCGCGTGCGCGGCGTCGAGATCGAGAGGCTCTGGAATGACAAACGGCGCGCCTCGCTCTGAAGCGGGCGGCGGCGCAGCCGCCAGCGGCCCTTCCGCACTTTCTTCCCGGCCGCTTGTCTCATCTTCATCAGCGAAGTACCGCGCGAACCGGCGCATTGCGACCGCTTCCGGCGCGGCGGCGGGCGCTGAATCTTCCGGCGCGGGCTGCGGGGGGGCAGGGGCCGCCTCCGCAGTCTCGATAATCAAAAGCAGTGACAGCTCCGGCTCGTCCGATATCCGTCCGGCCCCTGCGGGCATGTCGCCGAGCGTCGTGCGGATGCGCCGCTTGACCAGCCGGTCGGCCTCGAACTTCAGCTCGCCGGCCAGCCGGACAAACTCATTTTCTTCAATGCCAAGGCGCGGCATTCCCGGCGACTGCGCCAAAAGCGCGCCGGAAGCGTCGATAAGGGCCGCATGGCTGGTTTCGCCGTCAAGTCCTGCAATCAGGTCAGCCGGCGCAGCCGAGCCGCCCGCCTCCGACAGACGCAGCGCCGCTTCGCCGCCGGGCAGAGTCAATCTCTTCGCCGTCAGCATCGCAAGCTGGGTCGCAACGCCGGAGGAAAGCCGCACCGCCACGGGGCCTTCCTGTCCCGCCGCTATCTGCCGCTTCGCCAAAGCGCCGAGTTCCGGGTCCAGCCCGATCAGATCGCCCGGCGCGTCAAAGCCGAACAGCCGCGCGCCGGCGGCATTGGCCCAGATCACTTCATCCAGCTCAGGCGTCAGAAGGCACAGCGCATCCCCCGCCGCCAGCCGCTGCCGCACGCCGTCCATGACGGCGATGTCGATAAATGGATAAGTTCCCGTCAACTCGTTCCCGCCCCGCGGCCTGTCATTCGTCCTTAACAAACAGTTAATAAAGCAAACGGGCCGAAAATCCAGAAAACGGGACGAACCCCGCTCACGTTTCTTGTTCTATCGTTAATTTTTGTGCGTTGCAAAATTTATGTTGCAATGCACAATAAACTATCCTATATACGGATCACACAGAAATCAGCCGGTTCGCTGGCGCACAGGAGAGATGCAATGTCCAAGACTGTAAAGACTGAAGAGACTGTATTCGCCGCTTTCGACGCTTCAAAGGTCACCGATCAGGTGCGCGACTTCGCCGAGAAGACCGTTGCCCAGAGCAAAGACGCTTATGCGAAGATGAAAGAATCCGCTGAAGGCGCGCAGAAGACATTTGAAGACAATGTCAAGGTCGCGCAAGCCGCTTCGTCCGACGTCGCCCTCAAGGCCATCGCAGCGATCCGCACTAACACCGAAGCCGGCATCAATCACCTTGAAGCCCTCGTTGGCGTCAAGTCTTTCGCAGACTTCGTTGAGCTGCAGACCTCTTTCTTCCGCAAGCAGGCCGAGCTGGTCGTTGACCAGGCCAAGGAACTGCAGGCCGTGACCACAGCCGCCGCCGAAAAGGCAGCCGCTCCCGTCAAGGCGGCGTTTGAGAAGGCCGCTAAGGAATTCAAGGCAGCCTAATTAAATTTTCCGCCAATTATCACCTGTTTGGGTGAAGACAGGCGGGATGAAAAGAATAGCATGCGGGCTCTGATGATCCCGCATCAGTCTAGCCGCAGACCCGATCTTCCTCCCAGTCGACGGTCTGCGCCCGGCCCGGCAGCGTAAAGTAGCCAGGGCCAAGTAAAGAAAGCCCGGTCCTCCCCCGGGCTTTTTTCTTGTGTGGGGGCCCACACTCAACATTATTGGGCTTGTGCCAAAGATGGCGAAGGCCAAGGCGTCCCTTGTTATCTTATCTCAGTCAGGGCAACCTAAGTCGGTGATTGTCTGTTGAATTTCAGCCAAATCTTTTTGAAGCTGATGATTATCGGGCGCGCGTCGAGCCAGTGGCTCTATGATCGCCAGTCCCTCGGCGAGCCGCTTACAAGCGTCTGCCTTTTCACCCCGCTTAATCTGGACCTCTCCGAATTCGCCAAACTGACATACACATCGCGGGCGCGTTCCGCTCTACTTGGGTCTTCGCGCCATCAATCGCCGGGAGATATCAAGCCCTTCCTCAAGTCTCTGTCAATGCTCCGGTCAAGATCGTTGCATTCGCGTCTGACGTCGCCAACACGATCCAAACAAACCGAAACATCACGAGCCCGTTCCGCATGGCTGGGGTTGGCTACCATTAGGCCTCTGGCGATCTCTAGAGCCTTTTCAAAGGCCACTAGCGCACCGGCAAAATCTTTGCGAACTTGGCGCAAATCGCCGAGCCGGCTGAGGATCACCGAAACATCGCGTAAACGCTCTGCATTGCCCATGTCCGCCGCTAGTAAGCGGCTTCTTATGTTGAGGCCCTCGTCAAAGGCCGTCTCAGCGCCATCAAGATCATCACTGGCCATTTTGATGTCGCCGATGCGCTTCAAACTCACCGAAACATCGCGGGCGCGCTCCACCTGGCTGGGTTCCGCCTGCAACAAGCGTCTTCTGATCTCCAATCCTTCCTCAAAGGCTAACAATGCTCCGCCAAGATCGTTGCGGATGTTGCGTACGTCGCCGATTTTGTTGAGGCTCACCGACACGGCGCGGTCATATTCCAAATTGCTTGGGTTAGTTTCGCTCAATCGTTTGGCGATCTTCAGTCCGTCCTCATAAGCGAGCTGCGATCCCGCAAGTTCGTCTCTGGCGCGTAACACGTCGCCAATGCGTTCCAAGCTCACCGAAACATCGCGTTCACTTCCACTGCGCCGAGATGCCTCCAAAGTCGATTGATATGCTGCTTCCGCATTTACAAGCGTACCAGTCGCGGACTCAATGTCGCCAATTTCCCCCCAATGCTCAATGGAATCAGGATCTAACCGCACGATCTCGCGCAAAGTCGCGAGTGCGCCAATGTAATCGAACCGCAGCTTCTGGATCGAGCTTTTCTCTGCCAGCATGGCGATGCGGCGGCGCGTCAGCGTTTCCAGCGCGTCCGCGTCTTTCGCCAGCAGTTCGTCCCACACGGCCAGCGCGCCGTCGGTGTCCATGTCGCCAAGCTTTGCCGCCGCTTTGGCGCGGGCTTGGTCAATGTCGGAACCGGTGTTTGAGGCTGTGGGCGCTTTTTCCGCCTTGGCAGTGATAGCCGCGACTGCGGCGGCGATTTTCGCGGCGATCTCGCCGACCGGCGTGTCACTGAGGTCAAGGCCGGGAATGGCTTGTTCAATCGTTGCGGCGCTGACCCCCATGTTCGCCGCGACGGCATCCGTTTTCATCCGTTCAAGCTGGCGGCGGATGGCGGAACCGGGCAGGATGAATGCCTGCCGAATAGGTGGGCTGCCGGTTTCCGACAGGCGCAGGATGCCAGCCAACTGCATTCCGCCATCAACAAACGCCGGCGCGCCGCTTGAGCCCTTCTCGGTCCAGTAGCCCGGCGCAGCTTCGCCGGAGATTTGCCGCAGTCCAAGCGCGACTGTTCCTTCCTCTATCACGCCCTTGACGAAAACGTCCATGGCGCGGCTCGGGATATAAGCGTGGATGCGGCCAGCGCCAGTTTCGAACCGCTCCTCAGGCGAAACGCTGAGCGCCATTACACCCGGCGGCAGCCTTTCAACGCCAAGCAGGACCAGATCGGGCAGCGGACTTTCGGTATCGCACGCATAGGCAACCTGTGCGCTCTCCTGAGTCAGTTCGCCATCCTCGCGTTGAAAGAGGGGAAACTCGACAATAACCCCGCCATTCGCCTCGCCGTCCGCATCGCGCCAAACATGGCGGCAGGTGGCGACGTAGGGGCCTTCAATGACAGCGCCGCAGCCAATGAATGATTTCGATTCATCGGCCTTTCGAATATAAACAAGCGCGGTTTCTGTCAATGCAAGCAAAGGAAATGATTATGGCTTCTGAAGTGGTAGTCGAGTTTGAAAATGGAAGGAAGCTCTATTTTGGCGATGACTTTGGCGGAGGCGGTCTGGAAGAGGTCAGCACCGGGTCAAAAGCGCTGGCGGCCTCAAAGGAGAAATTCGAAGGCGCGCTTGGCACCCTGGCCGACCTGATCGGGGCCATGGAGAGGTCGCTGGACAAAGTTGTCAAGAAGCCAAAGAAAATCGAGATGGAGTTCGGGGCTTCAATCAAGGGCAACTGCGATCTGTGGATCGTCAAGGGCGAGGGAAACGCGGCGTTCAAAGTGACGCTGACCTGGGAAAGCTGAATGAGCGCCCTTGCATTCCCGCCCCATTCCCCCTAATCACCCGACGCTTGCATCCGCCCCGCTTTGGCGGCAAAATGCGGCCTGTGTGCGATTGTAGCTCAGTTGGTTAGAGCGCCGGATTGTGGATCCGGAGGTCGGCGGTTCGAGCCCGCCCAATCGTACCATTTTCCCATTTGACTCTCCCTCACCTGTTTCGCTTCGCGAAACAGGTGAGGGAGAGTAAAAAAATGGCGGCGTCTAAAACAAATCCCCTTGCCCCGCCGTCGGCTTCGGCTTGGCTTTTGACAATGGCGGCGCGGGCGCGCCAGCCTCCCGCACGCCAACCCGCCCGTCGGCAAACTCAATCTCCAGCGCCACCCCGGCCTCGACCTTCGCCCGCCGCTTCACCGGCTTGCCCTCCGCATCCCGCACCAGCGCGAACCCCCGCTCAAGCACATTCTGGTGCGAAAAGCTCCCCGCCAGCCGCCAGGCCGCGTCGAGGCGTCCGCGCCGCGTCGTCACGCCGAGCTGGAAGGCGCGGAAATTGCGCTCGCCGATTTGGGCGAACTGCCGTTGGCGCATCTCAAGCGCCCGCGTCAGGCTTTCCGGCCGCAGCCGCGCGGCGACGCCGTCAATGAAGCGGATGCGCTTGCGCTCAATGCCGGTTTCCAGACCGCGTCCGAGCCGCGTGGTCAGTTCGTCGAAATGGCGACGCGGCAAGGCCAGCAGCGCGTCAAGGCCGGGCAGCGCGCGCGAGGCCGCCCGCACCGCCTGGCGCTTGCGCTCAAGATCGCGCGACAGTCCGCCGCCAAGCCGCGCCGACAGAGTTGCCAGCGCAGCCAAGAGATCAGCCTTCACCGGCACAGCCATCTCCGCCGCGCCGGTCGGCGTCGGCGCGCGCATGTCGGCGGCAAGATCGATCAGCGTCCAGTCGGTCTCATGGCCGACCGCTGAAATAACCGGGATGTCTGACGCCGCGACGGCACGCACCACCGCCTCGTCATTGAACCCCCAAAGGTCTTCCAAACTGCCGCCTCCGCGCGCCACGATCAGCACATCCGGCCGCATCCTCCCTTCAAAAGCGTTGAACCCGCGCACCGCCGCCGCCACTTCATCACCCGAGCCTTCGCCCTGCACCTTCACCGGCCAGACCAGCACATGCAGCGGAAACCGGTCGGCGATCCGGTGCAGAATGTCGCGGATCACCGCGCCGGTCGGCGAGGTGACAACGCCGATGACGCGCGGCAGGAAGGGCAGCAGCTGCTTGCGGCCCTCGTCAAACAGGCCTTCCGCCGCCAGCCGCCGCTTGCGCTCCTCCAAGCAGCGCCATCAGCGCCCCGGCGCCGGCGGGCTCCATCTGCTCGATGACGATCTGGTATTTCGACGAGCCGGGAAAGGTGGTGAGCTTGCCCGTCGCAATGACCTCCATGCCCTCTTCGGGCCGGAATTTCAGCTTGGAGAACGAGCCGCGCCAGACCACGGCTTCAATGCGCGCCCGGTCGTCCTTCAGGGAGAAGTAGGCGTGGCCCGATGTGTGAACGCCCCGGTAACCGGAAATCTCGCCGCGCACCCGCACATTGCCGAATGAATCCTCGACGACGCGTTTCAAGGCGGCGGAGATTTCGAAGACGCTGAATTCGTAGGCGTTGGTGGACGATTCGTCGGTCATGGCGCGGCATGGGAAAGCATCAGCTGGAAGCGGTCAAGTCCTGAGCTTGGACAGTTTAAGGATTGGCTCAACCATTTTGCAACATGAATGTGCGAACCACGGGGCCATGGAAGACGATGGCCGAACGTATCTTATGCCGCATCCGGTTGCCGCAAGGGCAATATGGACGCTCGCGGGCCTGTTCGCGCTGATCATCGCCCCCTACGAACTGCTGCGCGGCGTCTGGCCGCTGAACCTGATGTCACCCTTCTTCGGGATCATTATGCTGGGCGGCATGTCGGTAGGGGCAGCCTTTGTCTGGGCGGGCCTTGCCGCTCCTTCGGTCAAACTCACTTTCCTCGAAGGCGGTCTGGAGCTGGAGCGGCAATACCTTTGGCGCACCCGCCGGAACCTCATCCGCAAAAGTGAAATTTCATGTGTCGAAGTCTGCGAAAGTGTCAGTTCAGACGGACCAAATGACTGGCATGCCGTAGATTCGCGCCGTCGGCCATGACCCGATTGGCTCCCGCCCGCTGGCAACGAAAGCCGCCGCCGAAAAGCTGGCGGAGGATTTTCGCCGCAAGCTGGGACTATAGCTGCGGTCGCGCACGGCGGAATTCGTCTGCAAGGTAGCGTCAATTGGAAATGCACACGCAAGAGGGGAAGAAAAGATAAGCATTTCTTATCAGCAAAGTCGGAATTGACACGAACTCTGGCCCGCTTTTTTAACGGGCCTGCGCTAACGGTTCCGAATGGGCAGGACTGACAAAATCATCGACCTTCTGCGGGTGGATTCTCCAAGCCGGGTGATTTTCCTCACCGCGCTGTTCACGGCGTTCACGGTCGCCGCGTCAGTCTGCGTCGTTTCGTTCGCCATGCGCTCGATGCCCAAACTGCCGCAGGAAGCGCTGATCGCGGTTCTCGGGCTGGCGGCGTTCATCCCCGTCATCATCACCCCGCCGCTCGCCTTCATCATGCTGCACATAACGCGGTTCCTGACCAACACCGTGCACCATGTCGGGCAGCAGGTGCGCTTCGATCCGATGACGGGCCTCTACAGCCGCCACCATTTTCTTGAAATGACCCGCATGCATCTGGAGGACGGCGGCGCGTTTCTGATGATCGACGCCGACCATTTCAAGCGGATTAACGACACATATGGCCATGCGACGGGCGATGAGGCGCTGAAGCGTCTGGCGCAGGCGCTACGCGCGGCGGGCAAGCCCTCCAGCCTTATCGGACGGCTCGGCGGCGAGGAATTCGGCATGTTCATTCCCAAAGGCCGGTTGACAGACGCGGACACCGCCGCCATCCGCATCTCAGCCGCCGTCACCAATCTTTGCCACACGATCGCCGGCCATCAGATATTCCTCACCGCAAGCGTCGGGGCCGCAGTTCATGTTCCCGGCATGTCGCTGGAGGAGCTGCTCAGGCTTGCCGACGAGCGCCTCTACCGCGCCAAATCAGCGGGCCGCAACCGCGCCGTCCTGTCCGAAACGCCGCCGATTGTCCCGGACTTTTCAGGCATCGAACTGTGGGAAGACGCCGCTACCAGCGCGGCTGCGCAGTAAGCGCAGGACGCCGCAGCCTTATCGCGGCATTGCCATCGGCCATGCCGAAACGCGGCGGCCCGAGATTATCCAGACTCTCGATCACATGCTGCGCCATGGCTTCGACAATCGGCGAATGTTTGCCGCGCGCCCGGATAAGCCCGATCTCGACATCGGCGAGCGGCGGGAAGCCGTCAGCCTCGGTCAAAACCCGCATGCCAGGGCGCAGTGAGCATTCGGCTAAAACCGAGACGGCAAGCCCGGACAGAACGGACGCCGAAATGACCGTCGCCGACCATGAGGTGAACAGCACCCGGTAGTCACGCTTCACATTGCCCAGCGCCTCAATCGCCTTGTGCCGCCACACGCAGGTCGGCCGGCCAAAGGCCAGCGGCAGCACCGGCTCCTCATGCGCGGCGTGGTGCGCCGACGTCACCCAGAGCAGCGGCTCACGCCGCACAATCTCCGAATAGCCGTTCTCCTCGACATGGGTGATGAGGGCGAGGTCAATGGCGGCGCGGTTCACCTGTTCGATCAGGTTCACCGTCGGCTCACACACGACCGTCAGCTCGACACGCGGATTGGAGCGCACAAAGCGCGCCAAGATTTCCGGCAGGAAGCGGTCGGCATAATCGTCCGGCATGCCAATGCGCAGATGTCCCGCCAGCTTGCTGTCGTCAAACGCGGCCACCGCCTCGCCGTTCAGCCGCATCATCCGCCGCGCATAGGTCAAAAGCCGCTCGCCGTCATCGGTCAGCCGGTTCATCCGGCCTTCCTTCTCAAACAGCGGCCGCCCGATCCGCTCTTCCAAGCGGCGCATCTGCATGGAGACCGCGGACTGCGTCTTGAACACGCCCTCCGCCGCGCGGGTGAAGGAGCCTGTGTCGGAAATGGCGACGAAGGTTTGCAGTTGGTCCATGTCGAGCGGTGTGGGCATGACTTTGTTCCATCAGTCTGAGTGATGCTTGATATTAGAAACATTCGTTTGTCTTATCAATAGCGATTCTCCATATTGTGAGCATCAGAGACAAAGGCCCGACAGTTTGATTTGGCCGCCTGCCGCGGATTGTCCGCGCCGGGTTTGGCGGCGCTTTGCCTGTAGCAACAAGGAGAATTGCCATGACCGCGAACGAATGCACAGAAACCCACATCAGCCGCCCGCTGGCGCTCAATCTGGTTTCTTTTCTCACAGCGAAAGTGGCAGCCTTGTTCCGCGCGGTGCGCAACCGCCGCGAAATGTATCATCTGGGCCAGATGAGCGACGTCGAGCTTGCCGACATCGGCCTGCGCCGGGGCGATCTGTTTGAAGTCGCCGAAGCGCCGCTGACAATTGACCCGACGGGACGTCTGAGCGCAATAGCGGCAGACCGCACCCGGCAACGCGCCATGGGCCGCCACGGCTGAGCGCGGCTTTTGATGTTCCCGCAGGCTTAGCTCCCCCCAAGGATGGCCTGCCAACTGCCCGGCTGCCAAAGCAGCCGGGCTTTTTCCTGAGCCTCAGCGGTTCCGGTCCATGCCGCGCTTAAACTGGTCGAAGATCGATTCCACGCCCTGCTGATAGGTTTCCTGCGTCTTCTTGCCGGTCTGGAACATGTCGTTCAAAACATCTTCCAGCGGGTTCTTCGCCTGGCCCCGGCGTGGCTGCGGCGCTTCTTCTTCCTCATATTGCGGCTCGGCGCGCTGGCGGGGCTGGCCGCCGCCGAACATGCCTTCGAGGATCTGGCCGAGCGGATTGTCACCCATCGGGTTGCCCTGCGGACGCGCGCCGCCCTGATTTCCCTGCATGTTCTTGGTGAATTCCTCAAACATCTTGCCAAGCGGATTGTCGCCGAGCGGGTTCTGCTGCCGCTGCTGCTGCGCGCCGCCGCCGAACATGCCCTCAAGCATCTTGCCGAACGGATTGTCCTGCGCCTCCGGCTGCGGCTGCGCCTGACGCTGGCCGCCATACTGCTTCATCATTTCTTCAATGACCTGGCCGAACACATTGCCACCGCCCATGCCCGCCGCCGCCTGCATCTGGCCCGCCGTCTGCTTGGCAAGGCCGCCCATCATCATCGAGGCGAGCGAGGGCAGCATCTGCTTGAGGATTTCCGTCCCGATGCCGGTGGCGGCGGACGCCTGCGCCGCGACGGCGCGGGAGACTTCCTTGGAGCCGAACAGATGGCCGAGAATATTGTTGCCGTCCGCAACGCCCGCCGGATTGAACGCCTTCTGCACATTGTCGAAATAATTGGCGTGACCGCCGGTGCCGAGCGCCTGCAGGAACGCGCCCATGCCCATAGGGTCGGCGGCGTTGCGCTTCAGCCCGACCGAAAACGCCGGCATCAGCGCCTCGATGGCCGACTGGACCTGGTCCTGCGACAGGCCGAACTGCTTGGCCATGTTCCCCATGGCCTCGCCGCCGCCGGCTTTCATCATCATTTCAATCAATGGCAACATGGTCTTCCTCCAATGTGTTTCAGACGCCATTGAAACAACATGCTGTTCATGCGCGCAAGGGCGCATATAGTTGCGTCGTGCCGCCCGAAAAAGAAGCGCTGGAAAATAATGTCCGATCCCCGCCAGTTTGACTATGTCATCGTCGGCGCAGGCTCCGCAGGGTGCGTGCTGGCCAACCGCCTTTCAGTCGACCCGAAAATCTCCGTCTGCGTCATCGAGGCGGGCAAACCCGACCGCAATCCGCTCATCCACATCCCGTTCGGGCTCGCCGCCATTGTCCGCTTCAAGTCGCTCGACTGGGGTTACAACACCGTCCCGCAAAAGGAGCTGAACAGCCGCCGCCTCTACTGGCCGCGCGGCAAGGTGCTGGGCGGCTCGTCGTCGATCAACGCCATGTGCTATATCAGGGGCGCGGCGGAAAATTATGACGAGTGGGAAAAGCTTGGCGCTGAAGGCTGGAACTGGAATTCAGCGCTGCCTGAATTCATCGCCTCGGAAAACAACGCGCGCGGCGCGTCGGCATTGCACGGCGCGTCAGGACCACTCCCGGTCTCGGATAATCCAGATCCCAATCTCCTGTCCCGCGTCTTCGTCGAAGCGGGGACTCAGCTGCAATTGCCGCACAATCCGGATTTTAACGGCGCGGCGCAGGCAGGCGTCGGCCTCTATCAGACCACGACGCTGAATGGCCGCCGCGCCTCCACCGCCGCCGCCTATCTACGCCCGGTGGAGAGCCGCCCAAACCTGACGCGCATCACCGGCGTCATGGCGCGGCGCATCCTGTTCGACGGCAAACGCGCCAGCGGCGTTGAGATTCAGATCGGCTTGGGAAAAGAAACAGTCATCGCCAAGCGCGAAGTGCTCGTCAGCGGTGGCGCGATCAATTCGCCGCAGCTTTTGATGCTTTCGGGAATTGGCCCCGCCAGTCATTTGGCGAAGCACAAGATTGGCCTTGTCCGGGACCTTCCCGGCGTCGGCTCAAATCTGCAGGACCATCTTGACATCATCGTGCAGACCAAGGGCAGCACGAGGCATGCGTATGGCGTCGCCGCGCGCGCGCTGACGAAGACTGCGCTGCACATCCCGCGCTACCTGCGTTCCGGCAGGGGCGTTCCGGCTTCGACGCTGGCCGAGGCGGGCGGATTCACGCACTCCTCAAAAGCGGGCGCTCTCCCGGATATCCAATGGCATTTCATCCCCGCCCGCATCGAAAACCACGGCCGCACGACCGCCTTCGGCTACGGCTATTCTCTGCACGCCTGCAATCTCTATCCGACCAGCCGGGGAACCATCCGCCTCGCCAGCCCGCACCCATTCGATGCGCCGCTGATTGACCCGGACTATCTGGCAAGCGAACGCGATCTTGATGTGATGCTTGATGCCCTGAACTGGTCCCGCCGCATCCTCAACGCCGCCGCTTTTAAGCCTTACCAAAAAATGGAACTGGAGCCCGGCGCGGATGTCACCTCGCGGGATGACCTCATCAGCTTCATCCGGGCAAAAGCCGAGACCGTCTATCACCCGGTCGGCACCTGCAAGATGGGTGCGGAAAGGGATGAAATGTCCGTCGTCACGCCGGACCTGAAAGTGAAGGGCGTCACAGGCCTGCGCGTCATCGACGCCTCCGTCATGCCAAGGCTCATAGGCGGCAACACCAACGCGCCAACGATCATGATCGCGGAGCGGGCGGCGGGGATGATTCTGGCGGGAGGTTAAGAGTCGCAAACGGCCACTATTCTTGCAAATTCGGACATAGAGTCCGATTTTGCAAGAATAATTATGAGATGACGGCGCTTACCGCCTGTCCAGCAGCGCCATCAAATCATGCGTGCGCTCATACAGCGCGCGGAAAACCCCGTATTGGCGCGCATAAGTCTGGCTTGCTTGCGCATCCGGCTTCAGCTCCCGCGCGGCGGGGTTCCACGCCTTGATGTCGCCGATCTTCGCGTCTCCCACCCCGACTGCGGCGAGAAAGGCGTCGCCGTAGGACGCGCCGATGGTCTTTTCGCGGACGATCTGCCCAATGCCGGAAATGTCGGAGGTTGACTGTGCCCAGACCGCATTCTTCACCCCGCCGCCGACGGCATAGATGTTCTCAACCGGCAAACCCGCTTCAGTGAATGTGTCAAGCACATGCCGCGTGGCAAACGAGATGCCCTCAAGCGCCGCCCGCGCGATGTCGCCTCTTTTGTGCGTGAGGTTGAGGCCGAAGATGACGCCCTTGGCGTGCGGGTCGTGGATCGGCGTGCGCTCGCCGGAAAAATACGGCAGCACGACAAGCCCGTTCGCGCCGGGCGGCGAGGCTTGCGCTTCCGCCGCCATCAGCCGCATCGCCTCCTCCGGCGCAAGCTCGCGCGCCATCGTCTCGCGCAGCCAGTGCGTCAGCGTGCCGCTGGTGGAAAGCCCGGCCATCGAGGCGTGCTGGCCGGGAAACAGCCATGGCGCATACCAGAGCCGCGCATCGCGCACCGCAGACGAAGTGAGCGCGATGATGAAGACGGTCGAGCCATACATCAGCATCATGTCGCCGGGAGATACCGCGCCGACGCTGACGGCCTCAGAGGCCGCATCAATTGTGCCGCAGATGACGGGGGTGCCTGCCGCAAGGCCAGTCTGCGAAGCGGCGAGCGCCGTCACGCCGCCCGCAATATCGGTGGTCCAGCAAATTTCAGGCAGCATCGAAATGTCGATCACGCCTGGCGCCATTTCGTCGCTCCAGGCCATGCTGGCTGCATTGTAAAACGGCGCATTGTTCGGCGCTGAATAATGGTCGATCACATACCGACCGGTCAGCCGGTGCGCCAGAAACGACGTTGCCGTCAGGATCTTTTTGGTTCGGGCGTAGATGTCCGGATGGTTCTTCTTCAGCCACAACATTTTAGGTCCGGCGGACTGCGACGTCAGCGCATTGCCGCATTCGGCCAGCACCCGCTCCGCCCCGATCAGCGCATCGAGCTCGGCAATCTCCGCCGTAGCGCGTGTGTCAACGCCATAGAGCGCCGCATTCATCAGCGGCGCGCCGTTCTCATCGACCGGCAGCATGCATGGACCGATGGCGCTCGCGCCAACCGCGCGGATGCTCTTCGGATCGATCTTGCTGTCGGCCAGAAGTTTCTGAGAAAGAAAAGTGAAATCCCCCCACCAGTCTTCTTCCGCCCGATGCTCGGCCCAGCCCGGCTGCGGCACCAGCATCCTGTGAGGGCGCGCCGCGCTGGCCACGATCCGCCCGGCTTCGTCAACCAGCACGCCCTTTGATTCAAAAGTGCCGATGTCAACGCCGAGATAGTGCCGCATTATGTGTGGCCGTCCCGGTTCAGGGAGAAGCCCCTGTCGATTTTCGAAATGGCGCTCACCAGCAGTTCCGTCAGGGCCGCAAGGTCAGACAGGTCGCAAACTTCGAGCGAGGAATGTGTGTATCGGCAGGGGAAGCCCATATCGATGCAGGCGACGCCGGAATGCAGCGTCTGCACATAGGAAGAGTCGGTGAGCGCGCCGACATGCGCCGAGCGCTGCAGATTGATGCCCTCACTCTTGGCCGCCGCCGAAAACAGGCTGACCAAAGCCGGATGCGGGATGGTGCCGTTCAGCGTGCCGCGGCCGTGGAAACTGTAGACCCCCATGGCCGGTCCGCCGCCGAGCGTCACCTCGCCGCGCGCCCCCATGTCAGGCGTGTCGGTGGCAAGGATCAGGTCGATCTGGATCGCAATGTCGGGCGCAAGCCGCCGCGCCACAGTCACCGCGCCCTGAAGGTTGAATTCCTCCAGCACGGAAAAAACGATGTGCACCGTCGGACGCTTTTCGTGTTTGAGAAGCGCGCGCGCCGCTTCGAACACCACGGCGCATCCGGCCCGGTCATCAACGGATGTTCCCGCCAGCCTGCCATTGGCAAGATCAAGGACGCTTGGCGCGTAGACGACGGGCGCGCCAATCTCGATGCCCGCCGCGCGCGCCTCATCAGCGCTCGTGAAACCGGCGTCGATGTAGATTTCCTGATAGGGCAGCACCTTATATTTTTCGTCCGGCCCTGTCGCATGATGGCTCTTGTTGGCGATCAGGCCGGGCACATCGCGGCCTTCGCCGACGCAGATCAGCACGCGCTGCGAGGCCAGCGCCCGCTCCGGCACGCCGCCCAGCCGCTCCACCCGCATCAGCCCGTCCGCCTCGATTTTGCGGATAATCAGCCCCAGCTGATCCATATGCGCGAACAGCATGACGCTCGGCAGGCCGGGCTCGCCCTTGATCGTGGCGAAGAGATTGCCGAGCGTGTCGGTCTCAGGTTCGAGGCCAAGCGCGCGCAGCTCCTTCGTCAGCGCGCGCCGCACGCGGTCCTCATGGCCGGACAGGCCGGGGATCATCATGAGTTCGCCGGTGAGTTTGCGAAGGCGCGCGGCAAGATCGCTCATCATCTCAGCCCTTTCGCGCCAGACGCACGAGCCGCATGAACTCGGCGGCCCGCTCCGGATCGACGGCTTTCCACGTGTCGCCGTCCACCTTCAGTGACGAGCCGACAATGCATCCGTCCGCAACGGCCAGCACATCCGCCACCGTCGCATGTTTCACCCCAGTGTTGGCGAGCACTGGCACATCGGGCAGGGCCTTCTTCACATCCTCAAGGTCCGACATCGCCGCCGCCTCGCCGGTGATGGTCCCGGACACGAGCACCGCGTCAGGTATGGAGGAGAACACCGCGCTGCGCGCCCGGTCCGCCACGCTGCGCCGGTCGAGCGAATAGGCGAACTCGGCGCTGATATTGTAGAGCACGGCGAGGTCGCTGCGCCTCAGCCGGTCGCGGTAGCGCAGGGCCGCGCCCGCGTCCGGATTCCACGGTCCCATGTCGGAGGCATAGGTCCCGGTGAAGATTTCGCGCACGAAAGACGCGCCCGTCGCCGCCGCCAGCGCCATGCAGCTCATCGGGTCCCACAGGACATTGACGCCGAACGGCACCTTGATTTCGCTGCGCAGCGTCCCGATGACAAAGGCCATGGTCGCGGTCGAGGCCGTGTCCACCTTGAACTCATAGGGCCGGTCGTTCTCATTGCCGAACATGACGGCGTCAACGCCCGCGTCCTGCAGGGCCTTCAAATCCTTGCGCACGCCCTCCACCAGCGCATCCAGCCCGCCCGCCTCATCATATAGAGGCGACCCCGGCAGCGCCCCGAAATGCGCCATGGCGATGACTGGCTTGGAAGTTTTGAATATCGATCTGAATTTATTGCTCATCTGGGTCATCCCGCCGCCTGTTTCACTGCAATAAGCGGCGCAAGACCCTAATCTGTCAACTCCCGCCGCGGCGGACGCGAGAAATGCCGAGCGTGTTTGTTTGCGGCTGCGGGCCTCTGCGTCGATTGCCCCCAAGAGAACTAATATGCATACCCCATAAACACCGGCTCGACGCTCTCCGCCCAAGCCGAGTGGTACTCCGCCAGCATCACCTCTGCCAAGGTCGACCCGCGCGCCACGGCCTCTTCCAGCGGCGCGAGGAACACCGTCTCGTCATAGCCGTCGGCGTTCAGCCGCGCCCGGTTCTTCAGCCCCGTCCGCGAAATTTTCACCGCCTCGCGCGCCACATCCAAAAGCGTGCCGTCGCGCCATGGCGTTTTCATGCCCATCACCGGCACCGTGCCGCGCATGTGCATGACATCATCATAGCGCCAGTCCGCCGTCAGCGCCTCGGCGGCGGCGAGGGCGTCTTCGTCATAGAGCAGGCCGACCCAAAAGGCCGGCAGCGCCGTGATTCGCCGCCACGGACCGCCGTCGGCTCCGCGCATTTCGAGGAAGCGCTTAAGCCGCACATCGGGGAAAAGCGTGCCCAGATGATTTGTCCAGTCGCCGATATTGGGAACGCCATCCGGCACGCAGTCCTTCAGTGCGCCGTTCATGAACTGGCGGAACGTCACATGCGTCGCGTCATGATAATGCCCGCCGCGCAGCACAAAATACATCGGAACATCCAGCGCCCATTCGGCATAATCCTTGTAGCCGAACGAATTGTTGAACAGGAAAGTCGGCACACCGGAGCGCTTGTTGTCCGTGTCGCGCCAGATGTCGCCGCGCCATGACTGAAATCCATTGGGCTTGCCATCGGTGAAGGGCGAGGCGGCGAACAAAGCGGTGGCGAGCGGCTGCAATTTGATGGACGTCAGCATTTTGCGGCGCATGTCTTCTTCAGAAGAAAAGTCGAGATTCACCTGGATCGTGCAGGTGCGGTACATCATGTCGAGGCCCTTGGTGCCGACCTTCGGCATATAGTTTGACATGATCTGATAGCGTGATTTAGGCATGCGCGGCGTCTCGGCCAAAGTCCATTTCGGCGAGCCGCCCATCCCGAGAAACTTGATGCCGAGCGGCTCGGCGATCTCGCGCACCTGCGCCAGATGCGCATTCGCCTCGCGGCAGGTCTGGTGCAGCGTCTCCAAGGGTGCGCCGGAAAGCTCAAACTGCCCACCCGGCTCCAGCGAAATCGCCCCCATCCCTGTCGGCTCGACCAGGCCGATAATGTTGCCCTCGTCAACAATCGGCTCCCAGCCCAGCATACCCTGCATGCCTTCGAGAAGCGCCTTTATCCCGCGCGGCCCCCCATAGGGCACCGGCCGGTTGCCATCCGCATAAAACGGGAACTTCTCATGTTCTGTCCCGAGCCGCCACCTGCCCTTCGGCTTCTCGCCCGCCGCGATCCAAGAAACCAGCTCGTCAATGCCTGCAACCGGCGTCAGATCCGTCGTGTCCCGGGCCATGCTCTCTCCCCTGGCGGGTTAAGGCCGCCGCTCGTTCGTTCTCACATGGCGAAACGGCTTGCCAAGTTCAAGTGAAATTCTGTGAACAATCACCTCAGCGCCAATCGCCCAGCACCGTCTGCACCACGGCCAGCGCCGCCACCGCCGCCGTGTCGGCGCGCAGGATGCGCTGTCCGAGCGGTATGGCGGTGACGAAAGGCAGGGCGTGCAGCAGGCTGCGCTCGGTGTCCGAAAATCCGCCTTCGGGGCCGACAAGCACAGCAAGGCGCTTTTCCGCAACCGCTCCAAGGGCACCCAGGGGATTTTGCGTCTCGTGAACCTCATCGCAGTAAAGGAGCCGCCGGGACGAATCCCAATTTTCCAGCAAAGCCTCCAGCTGCACCGCCTCCCGCACCTGCGGCACCGCCAAAATCCCGCACTGCTCCGCCGCCTCCAGCGCGTTGGCCCGCAGCTTTTCAATGCTGACACGGTGGTTCTGCGTGAACTGCGTGATGACCGGCTGGATCACGCCCGCGCCCATCTCCACCGCCTTCTGCACCAGATAATCCAGCCGTCCAACTTTCAGCGGCGCGAACAGGAAGACGAGATCGGGCAGGGGAGTCTGGTCACGCTCCAGTGTTTCGCAGACCAGCGAAAGCTTCTTTTTCCCGGCAAACTTCAGAATGGCCACCCACTCGCCGTCGCGCCCGTTGAAAAGGAGAATGCGGGCACCTTCGCCGAGACGCAGCACGTTGGCGAGATAGTTGAACTGGTTTGCATCAGCCTCGACAAGCGCGCCCTGCGCCAGCGGCGCATTGACGAACAGTCTTTGCAATTTGTAATTTGCGCGCATGCTCACAAGTCCGCCGAAGGATGGAACGCAGGCGCATAGCCGGTTTTGAAGATTTTGACGATGGACGGCGGCGTCAGGAGGGTCATTTCGCCTGAGACAGGCGAGGGCGGGCCGTAGCCGTCAAAGCTCCAGGGCAGGAAACAGCCATTGCGGACGGCGAAGGCTTGGCCGCCTTGCGCAATCATCGTTCCGTTGGGAAGGGCGAATGCATGGGAAAGCTCAGTGCGAGGCGCCCCCACCCCTGCCCCTCCCCACAGGGGGGAGGGGATCTTCCGCGCGTTCTTGTCCCCCTCCCCCCTGTGGGAAGGGGTTAGGGGTGGGGGCGCCTCGCTCCAATCTATCAAGATGGGCGAGCGTCCTTCCCCTGAAACACACCGCTCGCCATGCAGCACCACATCCATCTCATCCGCAATCCGCCGCAACGTCACCCCAAACGCCTCCCGCCAAGCCTCCGTGAACCGCACAAAATCCGCCCGCCGGCACTCCGCGCAGGGCCGGTGGCCGGCGGCAAACGCTGTGACCTCGTCAAGGAAAAAAAGTTGTGTGTAGCCGCGTCCCATGACCTCAAGCTTGCGGTCCTTGAACTCGCAGACACAGCAAATCCACCGCTTCGACGCATAGCGCCGGTTCAGCGTTTGCGCGGCGGGATCGTGAATCCGCCCACCCCTGTTGCCCATCATCGTGCCGCGCGCGGCAACGGCGTGGATATTTCCAAACGGATCAACCCGGTTTTGCAGCGGCATCGATAAAAATGCTCCCATTTCGTTCAGCCTCTGTTAACCACGATTGGCAACAATTGGGCAAACCAATAGAGTATTCCCGCATGCGAGTTCTGATCGTTCAAAACTATGAGTCAACCGGCCTCGGCCAGGTCTGCGCCGCCTTGGATGAGGCGGGCGCGAAGCGGGACTATTGCAGGCCCTATCTCGGCGAGGCGCTGCCCGAAGACTGCGAGAGCCATGACGCCATCGTCGTTCTCGGCGGCGGGCAGAGCGCGGTGGACGATGACGTCCATCCCTACCTGCCGCACCTCGCAACGCTAATGCGCTGCTTTGCGGAAGCCGAAAAGGCCGTGCTTGGCATCTGTCTTGGCAGCCAAATTCTGGCCCGCGCGTTTGGCGGACAAAACCTGATCGGGGCAGCGCCCGAATTCGGCTGGCAGGAAGTGGCGCTGACGCACGAAGCGGCCTCCGATCCAGTCCTCTCCGAACTGCCTTCCTCATTCCCGATCTTCCAATGGCATGATGACACATTCACCTTGCCGGAAGGCGCGGTCCGCCTCGCCGCTAACGACGCAACCGAAAACCAGGCCTTCCGCGTCGGCCGCGCCGCCTATGGCATCCAGTTTCACTTTGAGGCCGACCGCCCGCTGGTGACCAAATGGAACGAGCGGTTTGCGGATGTGATTGCGCAGAAACAGCCTGATTGGCCGCAGCGTTATCCCGGAGCTGGCCGAGCGCCATGGGCCGGTGGCTGATGATGTGGGGCAGAGGATCGCGCGCGCCTGGGTGCGGCAGATCAAGGCCGCTTAAAGGGCAAGAAACGCTCAGCGGCTCTATGGCAAATCAGGGCGGCTAATCCAACAAGGTAACATGCACTTCATTTGGGCCTGCTTGCGGCTCGGATAAAACTGGCGATAATGGCGGATTTCGGCCAATCCGGCACACGCGCTTGTTATCCTTACCGATTTACCAGATTTGAAAGAGTCATTTGATCTGCAATCAATCTCCAGCCATGCCTCTCAACTCAAAGAGGAGCGAGCAGCATGGCCACCATTCAACTTGGAACTTCTAATCCGCAAAGCAATGGCGTTGTGGGGCGTTTGCCGGAAACTTTAAGTTTCTCTGCTTGGACCGAGCAAGCGACGATAACAGGTTTGACTTTTGCAGCTCCGCCTCCCTTTGCTGGGGCAAGTCCTCAATACACGCTAGCAGTCACCCTTGATGCCAACAACAACGTTACGGCCGTCACTTACACGCAAATCGGTCCATCGGGTACGGGGCCGCAAATTCCAATTTTCACGATCACCGGGCTTTCAATTACTCTGAGCGCATTTCGCGCGAACAGCGCCAATATCATGCCGATCATGACAGCCGGCAACGATCAGATTTCCGGCAGCTTCTACGACCAGTCAATTTTCGGTCAGGACGGCAACGATACGATCTCTGGCGGAGGCGGAAACGACTCCATTTATGGTGGCAATGGCAATGACATCATCATCGGAAACGATGGCGCTCGCGGTAACACTGGTGTCGATCAACTGTATGGAGGCGCGGGGAACGATTCCTTAGCGCCTGGCACAAATTCAACGTCGGTTCGTGAACTCGCGGATGGCGGGACTGGCGTGGACACCGTGACCTTTGGAAACAGGTCATATGTGGGTCTTGTTGTCGATCTGGCGGCTGGAACCGCAACAGCTCCTATTGATATTCGAAATGGAACGGGCGGGACAGTTTTAGCCACGCTCGTCTCCATCGAAAACGTAGTCGGAAGCCAAGGCGATGACACATTGCTGGGCGACGCCGGGGCCAACATATTGTCTGGCCTCGCCGGCAATGACATTCTGAATGGCCGCGAAGGCAATGACATTCTTATTGGCGGCGCGGGTGCGGATCAGCTGACTGGCGGCCTTGGCAGTGACACAGCGTCTTATGCGGGATCGAGTGCGGCGGTCGATGTCAATTTGTCGATCAGCTACGCTGCGTTTGGCGATGCGGCCGGCGACGTGCTCACCGGATTCGAGAACCTGACAGGCTCAGCGTACGGTGACACATTGATCGGCGACGGCAATGCCAATGTCATTGAAGGCGGCGCGGGCGCGGACTGGCTGAACGGCCTTGGCGGCATTGACACGCTGAGCTATGCAAGCAGCGCGACCACGGGTGTATCGATCAATCTGCAATCCGGCTACGCCGCAAATGGCGACGCGCAGGGCGACACATTCTTCGGATTTGAAAATGTCACCGGTTCGCAGTTTGCCGACTGGATATTTGGCGACGCGGGCGTCAACATCATCAATGCCGGCGCCGGCAATGACGTGCTCATGGGCGGGGCGGGCGCCGACGCGCTGATCGGCGGCGCCGGCATCGACACCGCGATTTACACTTGGGCAACGTCGGCAGTCGATGTCAATCTCTGGCTGAACGCCGGTTCTCTCGGCGAATCGGCTGGCGACACCTTGTCGGGCATCGAGAACTTGACCGGATCGGCCTATAATGACGCTTTGATCGGCAATGACGGCAACAATATCCTTGATGGCGCTTCGGGCAATGACTGGCTAAGCGCCACGGGCGGCTCCGACACATTGCGGGGCGGCGCTGGCAATGACACTTTGCTCGGCGGAACGGGCAGTGACTTCTTCCTGTTCGACTCTGCGCTGAACGCGGCGACAAACAAGGACACGATCGCGGACTACAGCGTAGTGGACGATACGGTGCAGCTCGAAAACGCAATCTTCACTTTGCTGGCCTCAACCGGGACTTTGGCGGCGAGGCTTTTCAAGGATCTGAGCCTTGGCGCTCAAGACGCCAATGACGCAATCCTCTACGACCGCGCAACCGGCAGTCTCATCTATGACAGCAATGGCCTGACTGCGGGCGGGCAGACCATATTCGCCGACGTCACGGATGGACTGGCGCTGACCTATGCCGACTTTATGGTTGTGTGACAGGACGGCATGAGAGAGAGCAGGTTCGGGCGGCCTGATCGCGCCTATTTCTTCTTCTGCGGATAGATCGTCTCGCCGCGCGCCAGCATGCCGACAAAAGCGGCAATCTTCGCCTTGCGCCCTGCTTCCGTCTTCATATTGTGTGTCCGGAACGCCAGCGCAAAGCGGTTCTGCTCAGTGAGCTTGCCAAGCACTTCTTTTGCCTGCGGCACCGCTTCAATTGCCGCCTGAAGGTCGTCGGGGATTTTCAATTCCTTGCCGCTTGCGTAAGCGCGGTCCCAGCGTCCGTCCGCTTTTGCCGCGGCGACGTGGCTGAGGCCATGCTCGGTCATTCTGCCTTCGGCGGTCAGCCGCGCGACATTGTCAACGTTGATCTGGCTCCAAACGCTTTTCCGGCCCCTTGGCGTGTAGCGTTGAAGAAAACTGGAACTGTCGAATGCCTTTCGGATGGCGTCGATCCAGCCCCAGCACAGCGCGGCGTCGATGGCCTCTTTTGCGGAGATGGTTTTTAAGCCGGAGCCAACCTTGTGCATCTTGATCCAGACCTCGGTTTCGGTGTCGTGATGAAGCGCAAGCCATTTGTAAAAACTGTCCGCATCTGCAAATTCACGAACCTTGCCGGGGTCAACAAAAACAGGCGCCATGATCTGGTTCGCTCTACCCCGCCACAATCACATGCAGCGCCCGCGGCCCGTGCGCGCCGAGAATGATTTTCTGCTCGATGTCGCCTGACCGCGACGGCCCGGTGACAAGGTTCACCGTGCGCGGCATTTCGCCTTTGCCATAGGTCTTGCGCAGTTCTGACATCAGCGCTTCCAGATCGCCTTTGATTGTGGACGCATCGACAATCACAATATGGTTTTCCGGCAGGAAGTTCAGCGTTGTCGGATTGTCGGTGCCCGACGTCAGCATCAGCGTGCCGGTCTCGGCGATGGCCCCGAAAGCGTGGCTGACGCCCGTTTCGTCCGTCCCGTCCGACGCGCCGGTTTTGATGGAGAGGGTCTTCTGTTTCGCCCATGGCATGGCGGCGAGCCGCCTGTCGCCCCCCATGCGGATGGCGGGCGCGAGATTGCGCGAGCGCAGATAATCCGAGACAGCGGCGGGCGCGTCCTTGGCGGATTTGAGGCGTGTGACGGTCGCCGCATATTTTTCGGCCATGGCGATGAACAGATCAACCTGCGCCTTGGCGGGAAGCTGGCCGCGCGCGGGAATGACGCCGTTCGGCGCGGATTTGAGGCGGGCGGTTACGGCGGCTTTGCGGGCGGCGTCGTCGCCGGTGACTTGCAGGGCGGTGCGAAGTCGGGACAGTATTGAACTGCGGTCATTCATTTCTGTGGCAGAGCCTCGCTGACCTTCACAAGAACTGGCGGATCAAACAGCACGTTGATTTCCAGGGTGTGCCTATTGCCATTCAGATAAATCATCATGCTGTTTCTGCCGTGAACCGGACCGAAAGTGTCAGGAAATGAAATCTTGCCTCCTGCATAGAGATTTAGCCCACAGCGATTATTCTTGTCATTGGGTTTGAAAACCATGGTCGGGCATTCTCCATCTTCACAGATGTCGGGACCCTCAATCCTGATGACTGAGTAAATCTCATGTCTGAAAACCTTTAGATATCCCTTGTCCATCAAGTCTGGATGACACTCGATAAACCGAAATAGCTCTTCCTTGCTTTCGGTCAATTCGATGGGCTGGGGAGCGTTCATTCGGGCTAGTGCAAGTGTCGAGACGCCAGCTAGAACGCACATTGCCAAGAGAAAGCTGTGAAGTCGCGTCATTGCTTCCGCGCTTCCCGCTGCGCCCATTGCTGCTGAAACGTCCGCTCCTGCGGCGCAGGCAGGTCACGCCATTTGGTCCAGCCTCCGGCCAGCGGCAGGCTCCTGAACCGGCCCTTGCCGCGCCCCAGCATCGACAGGAACGGAATGCCAAACCCCGCCGCCAGATGATACAGCCTCGGCCGCTTGGCGAACCATGCCCAGACACCCAGCCCATAGCGGAACGTCTTCGGCGTCAGATGCCGCTCGAACTCGTTCTCCCGCCAGTGCCGCATCATTTTCGGCAGGGGGATTTTCATTGGGCACACGCTCTCGCAGCGGCCGCAGAACGTGGAGGCATTGGGCAGGTGCCCGGCCTTGTCAACGCCGATCAGCGAGGGCGTCAGCACCGCGCCCATCGGGCCGGGATAGACCCAGCCATAGGCGTGGCCGCCGATGGAATGATAGACCGGGCAATGGTTCATGCAGGCGCCGCAGCGGATGCAGCGCAGCATGTCCTGATACTGCGTGCCGATCATTTTGGTGCGGCCATTGTCGAGAATGACGACGTGATAATTCTCCGGCCCGTCCGGATCGTTGGCGCGGCGCGGGCCGGTGGAGAGCGTCGTGTAGACCGACATGTCCTGACCCGTCGCCGAGCGCGCCAGCACCCGCAGGATTTGCGCGACATCGGAAAGCGTCGGCACGATCTTTTCGATGGTGGCGACGACGATATGCGTCTTCGGCAATATCTGCGTCAGGTCGCCATTGCCTTCGTTCGTCACGATGACGGACGTGCCAGTCTCGGCGATGAGAAAATTCGCCCCGGTGATGCCGACATCCGCGTCAAAATATTTCTGCCGCAGAATCCCGCGCGCCTCGTTGAGCAGCGTCACCGGCTCGGTCAGGTCGCGGTCCTTGGGCAGATGCGTGTGCACCCGGCGGAAATCGCCCTCGACCTGTTCCTGCGTCAAATGCACGGCGGGGGCGATGATATGGCTCGGATGCTCGCCGCGCAGCTGGATGATATATTCGCCGAGGTCAGTCTCTACCGGCACGATGCCGTTCTCCTCGAAATGCTGGTTGAGCGCGATCTCCTCGGTGACCATGCTCTTGCCCTTGGTCACGGTCTTGGCGTTCACATCGCGGCAAAGTTTCAGGATAATGTCGCGCGCGTCCTGCGCGGTTTCAGCAAAATGCACATGCCCGCCGGAAGCTTCGACCTTGTCGCAATAGGCCTCAAGGTAAAGATCAAGATGCGCCAGCGTGTGGTCCTTGATCGCCTTGGCCGAGTCGCGCAGCGCCTCAAACTCCGGCAGCGCGTCAATCGCCGCCTTGCGCTTGTCGATGAACCCGGTGCGCACAAAGCCCATCGCCTTTTGCAGGAACGGATCGGCGAGGGCTTCGGTGGCGTTGGATTTGAAGGCGGGGGAGGTGATCTGCATGTCAGCGCCCCGACTTTTGCCGCTGCGCGGCGGGATAATCTGGCAAGCTCTGGCGCGAGGCGCCCCCACCCCTAACCCCTCCCCGCAAGGGGGAGGGGGACTCGCACCGCACTCTTGAACCCCTCCCCCTTGTGGGGAGGGGCAGGGGTGGGGGCGCCTCGCTCCGAAGCCCGCCTCGGAAAAAAGCTTGCATAGGGCTGACCGTCAAAATCCGTTGCTCCATCTCAGCGCCCCTCGCCAATCGCCGGCTCATCCGTCATTCCCGCCAGCACCTCCGCCACATGCCGTGCCTGAATGCCCGACCCCTCGCGCTTCAGCTTCCCCGCCATGTTCATCAGGCAGCCAAGGTCGCCAGCCAGCAGCAAATCCGCGCCAGACGCCTTTATGGTCTCGGTCTTCTCCGAAACAATCTTGTTGGAAATATCCGGATATTTCACACAAAACGTGCCGCCGAACCCGCAGCACGTGTCGGCGTTCTTCATCTCCTTGAGCGACAGCCCTTCAAGGCTCTTCAGCAGCTTGCGCGGCTGCGCCTCAACACCGAGCTCGCGCAGGCCGGAGCAGGAATCATGATAGGTGACTGTGCCGGCATAGGCGGCGTCGAGCTTGGCGACGAACATCACATCGGTGAGGAACGAGACCAGCTCAAACACCTTCGCCGAAAACGCCTCCGCCCGCGCCTGCCATTTCGCGTCGCCCGCAAACAGTTCGGCATAATGATGCTTCAGCATCCCCGCGCAGGAACCGGAGGGCGCGACGATGTGGTCAAACTCCTCAAACGCCGTGATCACCTGTTCGGCGATCTCCCGTGCGTCCCTGCGGTCGCCGGAATTGTAAGCGGGCTGGCCGCAGCAGGTCTGCGCGCGCGGCACAAACACCTCGCAGCCGGCGTCTTCGAGCAGCTTGACGGCGGAAAAGCCGACGCAGGGGCGGAAAAGATCGACAAGACAGGTGACAAACAGGCCGACACGCGGCCTCTTCTGCTCTTTTTTCGCCGCTTGACCGCCTGACACCCTCGGAAACCCTTCCCGCGCCGCAGCCGAAAGCCGCCATCATTATTGCGCATGACAGATATGCGTGATTGGCTGCGGAAGGCAATATTGCCTCCGCCGATTTTCTGTCATGATGCTTTAGGCGCTGCGCGCCGCGCGGCATGGAGGCTGACAGTGGACGCTGACAACAGGAATGCCGCAGACGCGCCGCTCTCCACCGGCTCGGTGCTCGGCTTTGCCGCCAACCACCAGCGCCCGCAGGCGCTGGGCGAGGTGCATGCGCGGCCATATCCGCTGATTTCAGCCCCGCGCCTGCTGGTGCAGGTCGCGTTCATGACCGAGGCGGGCTTTGCCGTCGATCATGCGGTCCTCACCGACCTCTCCCGCGCCTCCGGCGTTGCCCCGCCGGACAAAAGCGCCCGCCATCTGGTCCTGCCCAGCGGCGCGGGCACGCTGCGCTGGGAGCGGCACACCGAGTTTTCCACCTATCTCTACGAAGGCCCACTGGCCGCCAAGGATGGCAATGGCTTTCACGAGCATCCGTTCGGCACCGGCTTCATCGCCCCCGGCACGGTGATTTCCGGCATAAGGCTTGAGATCCACAAACGCCCGCGCGATCTGCGCAAATTCATGGCGACTTTTGACGCAGCGAGCGTCTGCGCCTCCATCGTCGAAGGCGGCGCGGCGACTGTCATCACAGACTTCCGCCAGGATTCCGACGGCCTGACCCGCATCGCCATCCTCGACGGCGGCCTCTCTCCGGCGCGCACCGGCGCATCTGGCGCAGCGGCTGATCGAAATCGAAACTTACCGCACGCTCGCCATGCTCGGCCTGCCGCTGGCTATTTCGCTGTCCGGCCGCATCCGCCGAATGGAAGACCATCTCGGCGACCTCACTTTGAAGATGCGCGACGGCGAGGGCAGGGACAATGCCGCGCTCTTGGAGCAGCTGACGGAGCTTGCCGCAGAGCTTGAGGCCGATGCGGCGTCCTCCGCCTACAGGTTCGGCGCCAGCAAGGCCTATGAGGGCATTGTCGAGGAGCGTCTTGAGGCGCTGGAGGAAAAGCCGGTTGAGGGCTCCGAAACGCTCGCTGCCTTCCTGCAGAAGCGCATGGCCCCCGCCATGCGCACCTGCCGCTCGGTCGAGGACCGGCAGCAGAACCTGTCGCAGAAACTCTCCCGCGCCGCAAACCTCTTGCGCACTTGGGTGGATGTCGCCCTGCAGAACCAGAACGGCGACCTCCTCGCGTCGATGAACCGCCGCGCCCGCCAGCAGCTGCGGTTGCAGCAGACCGTGGAAGGGCTGTCGGTGGCGGCGGTGTCTTATTATGTGGTCGGGCTGTTTGCGTATCTGGCCAAGGGGTTTGAGGACAAGCTGCCAGGCATCAGCGCGACGACGCTGACGGCGTTGTTTGTGCCGGTGGCACTGGCGGCGATCTGGCTCGTTGTCAGGCGGATCAGGCGGGGGCATGACGAGGGATAGGGTCCGAAGGATGCGCAGATGACGGTCGGGGTGGCGCGGTCCTGCTTCGCTCTTCGAGCTTCGCAGGATGGGGTGTTTTATCCTGCAAGGTCTAATATATTGTGCAAATTGAGGCTCCCCATCCTGCGAAGCTCCGGAGGAGCGAAGCAGGACAAGCTGCCCCTCATCCGACCCTTCGGGTCACTTGCCAGGCCTCGCCTACTTTACGCAAGACTTCACCCACTTCTCCACATCCGCCGTCACCGGAAGCGTGACCGACTGCGGGCCGAGCGTTGTTTTGAACTCCTTCGCCTTGCCAAGCGCGGCGGTGAAGTCGGCGGGATCGCCGTTCAGTTCGCCTTCAACATCCCAAGTGTCATACATTTCGCCGCCATATTTGACGTTTTTGATGGAGAAGGAAAAAGGCCGCGCCGCCGATCTCGGTCTTGAATTCCTTCGCTTCGCTGGTGATCGCCGCAGCGGCGGTTCCGGCGGCGATGTCGGCGAAAATGAAGCTGATGTTTTGCGAACCGGCGCAGTGAAGGCTCGCCGTGTGGCATTCTTCCCCGCACTCCGCGCCGTTGAAGCCGACGCTGGCCTGTCGTTCCTCACCCGCCCCTGTTTCATCAAATCCGGTCTCATAGGTCACCGCCTCCTGCGCCCCGGCATTGGCGGCGAAGAGCCATGCGGCGGCAAGGAGGGAGAGACCCGTCACGCGGTTAAACGCAGCCTGCCGCGAAACGGCTTGGAGCGCGTTGTCTGTCCTCATTGCCGAACCTCATCCGTTTTCAGCGATTCATAATCCTGCTTGCACGCCATGCCGGGGCCTTGCCGCTTGGCGACTTTCAGCTCTTCCGACACATATTCCTTAAAGCCGGGGTCAAGAAACGCCGCTTTCGTGTCGAGCGCCAGCGTCTGGGCAAGTTTTGACGCGAAGAGGTGGTGATGCGCGCAGACATCGCCCGTTTCGTCCGACATATTGCCTCTGGCCATCGTTGTCGAAATGCAATTCTCAATCAGGGCCTCAAAGTAGACGCGCTCGACCGGATTGAGCTCAGGACGCTGCGCCAGCCCTTCCGAAAACTTCCTGCACGCGCGCAGCCAAGCCCCGGAGTCTGTGTCCGTGACCGCATGCGTGGCGCTGGAGATCTGGTCCATGATCTGTTTGTCGGGAATGCCCGGCTGAACATCAGACGCGATCACGTCGGCGGCGGGCAGGGATGCGGTCAGTTTGGCATAGTCGCCGGCGCATTCATACTGCTGCGGCCCGACTTCGCCCGCCCGCTGCAGGCTGTCGCGCAGATTGGTCAGCTGCTCCTGCTGCACGCCCTTCTGGTTCTGCGCCGCCAGGATGGCGTCTTTCAGCTTTTCGGCATGGGCAAAGTGGTGGCTGCATTTGTCGCCCGTCGCGTCGGAAAAGCCGCCATGATACATGGCATAGGACAGGCAGCCCTCGATTTCGGCCTCAAGATAGAATCTCACCCCGGCTTCCATGCCCGCGCGGGCCGCAAGCTCCTTGCCCAGCTCCGTGCAGGTTTTATAGGCCGCGCGCGCGGTTTCCGGCTCGTCGGATTCGACCGAGTTGGAGGCTTCGAAAATCTGGTTGAGAAGGTCGAAGCCGGACTCGGGGGACTGCGCTGCGGAAGGGCTGGAAAAGGCCGCAGCCGACAAAGCCAAGGCAAGGGCCGCAGCTTTAGAATTATGGGAGCAAAATGTCATGCCGCACCTGTGAAGGTCAGGCGCCCCGGCGGCTATGAAATGCCGCTTGCGCCCGCTTGTCAATTGTCCCCGGTGAAATTTGCGCCGGCCAAAGCGCTCCCGCCCTTCACGCCCCGCCAAGGCACGGCTGCTCGTAAATCGTGAACTGTTCCGCAGGGAAGCGGCTGAGCCAGTTCACCGCAAAAATTAACTCTACGTTAGCTATAAATTGCAATCATCACAGGAACGCAACAAACGCGGGAGTTCAGATAATGGACGAATGCGAATATCTGGGAAATGACCCGGCCTGGCTGCTCATGGCGGAACTGGCGATGACGGCGTTCCGGCAAGGCAATTTCCAGCTTGCTTATCTGCTCGACACATCAAGGGGCGAAATCTGCCGTCATCTGCGCCGCGAGGCGGATGATCTGGGCAGGTTCATGCGCGAATTCACGCGCGAGCCGCAGCCAAGCGCCCTCGCGGCATAAGACACAGCAGGAGTCTGGAGAACAGAAGGTTGACGCGGCGCGCGCGGCGCGGCATGGACGCGCGCATCCTTCCACCGAGATTCCCGCCTTGACCGCACCCGCTTTCTCCAGAAAGTTCGCCGCCTTCCTGTTTGACATGGACGGCACGCTCATCAACTCGCTCGCCTCCGCCGAGCGCGCCTGGGGCGCATGGGCGGTCCGCAACGGGCTGGACCCGGTGACCTTCCTGCCGACGATCCACGGCATCAGGGGCGTCGATATGATTACAAGCCTCGCCATTCCCGGACTTGATCCGGTGGAGGAGGCAGCGGGCATATTGGCCGCAGAAACCGCTGACATGGACGGCATCTTCGCCCTGCCGGGCGTCGTTGAGTTCCTCAATTCTCTGCCCAAGGACTCTTGGGCCATTGTCACCTCCGCCCCTCGCGATCTCGCCCGCAAGCGCCTCGCTGCCGCAGGCGTGCCGCTGCCGAAAGTGTTTGTGACCAGCGAGGACGTGACCGCCGGAAAGCCCGACCCGCGCTGTTTCCAGCTCGGGGCCGAAAGGCTCGGCGTCAACATCGAGGACTGCATCGTCTTCGAGGACGCGCACGCGGGCATCACCGCCGGCGAGCGCGCCGGGGCAGCTTTGATGGTCATCACCGCAACGCACAGCCATGCGAGCGGCACGCATCACCCGACCACAGACACCTATGAAACATTGCGTGCGCACATGCACGAAGACGGCTGGATATCTCTTCTCAAAGCGGCCTAGACTGCGGCCCTGAAGAAAGGGCCGGACCATGACCGCTTTGATGATGCCGAAACCCAACGCAGCCACGCTCGCCAAGCGCGCCGAAATCATCGCGCAGCTGCGCGATATCGTGCCGGGCGAGGGCGTTGTCGACACCCAGACCGGGATGCGCGTTTTCGAGAGCGACGGACTGACGGCTTACCGCCAGATGCCAATGGTCGTCGTTCTGCCCGAAACCACGGCGCAGGTCTCGCGCATCCTCAAATACTGCCAGCGCGAAAACATCAAAGTCGTGCCGCGCGGCTCGGGCACCTCGCTGTCCGGCGGCGCGCTGCCCTTGGCGGACGCGGTGCTGCTCGTCATGTCGCGCTTTTCCCGCATTCTCGACATTGACCTCGCTAACCGCGTCGTCGTGGCACAGCCCGGCGTCACCAATCTCGGCATCACCCGCGCCGTCGAGGAGCACGGCTTCTACTATGCTCCCGACCCGTCCTCGCAGATCGCCTGCTCCATTGGCGGCAATGTCGCGGAAAATTCCGGCGGCGTGCATTCGCTGAAATACGGGCTGACCGCGTCGAATGTTCTGGGCGTCGAAATGGTCCTGATCAGCGGCGAGATCATCCGCCTCGGCGGCAAGCATCTGGACTCGGAAGGTTACGACCTGCTCGGCCTGATGACCGGATCGGAAGGTCTGCTCGGCGTTGTCACCGAAGTCACGGTGCGCGTCCTGCAGAAACCCGAAACCGCACGCGCCGCCCTGATCGGTTTTGCTTCCAGCGAAGAGGCCGGCCAGTGCGTCGCCGACATTATCGGCGCCGGCATCATCCCCGGCGGCATGGAAATGATGGACCGCCCCGCCATCCACGCGGCGGAGGACTTCGTCCACGCCGGCTATCCGCGCGATGTCGAGGCGCTGCTGATCGTTGAACTGGACGGGCCGGAAGCCGAGGTGGATGATCTCCTCGCCCGCGTTTCCGAAATCGCTTCGAAAAATAATTCCACCACGCTGAAAGTCTCCACCAGCGAGGATGAGCGCCTGATGTTCTGGGCCGGCCGCAAGGCGGCTTTCCCGGCGGCGGGGCGCATCTCGCCGGACTATTACTGCATGGACGGCACCATCCCGCGCAAGGAGCTGCCGAAGGTGCTGAAAGGCATGCGGCAACATGTCGGAAAAATACGGCCTTGCGCGTCGCCAATGTCTTCCACGCCGGCGACGGCAACCTGCACCCGCTCATCCTCTACGACGCCAACAAGCCGGGCGAACTGGAAAAGGCCGAGGATTTCGGCGCCGACATTCTGCGCCTCTGCGTCGAAGTCGGCGGCGTGCTTGACCGGCGAGCATGGAGTGGGCGTGGAGAAGCGGGATTTGATGCCGGTCATGTTCAACGAGACCGATCTGGACACGCAGATGCGGGTGAAATGCGCCTTTGACCCGGAGCATTTGCTTAATCCCGGCAAAGTGTTTCCGCAGCTGCAGACGGTGCGCGGAGCTGGGGCGGATGCATGTGCAGCGGCGGGAAGATGCCGTTTGCGGATATTCCGAGGTTTTGAGGATGAACGGCAACGCTTCCCCCCTCTGGCCACCGCGCGGGCGTCTCGCATCCGGCGCTTCGGCAGACTTCCCCCCTCTGTTCGCTTCGCGAACGTCTCCCCCACAAGGGGGGAGATTGGGCGCGGCGCTTAACCTCCCCCCTTGTGGGGGAGGGGCCGCGCCCTTGCGCGGCGAAGGGGGGAAGTCTTTCGCCGAGCGGGAACTCCGCCCATGACCCCCGAAACCGTCCAGCAATCCATTCAAATAGCCCTGGCAAACCAGACCCCGCTCGAAATTCTCGGCCACGGCTCCAAACGCCGCATCGGCCCGCCCATCGCCACAAACAACATCCTCGACCTCTCCGCCCTGACCGGCATCCTCTTCTACGAACCCGAAGAACTCGTCCTGTCAGCGCTCGCCGGAACCCCCATCGCCGAGATCGAATCCCTTCTCCAAAGCAAAGGCCAGCAGCTCGCCTTCGAGCCGATGGATTACGGCCCGCTGCTTGGCGGTATTCCGGGCAGGGGCACAATCGGCGGCGTCCTCGCCACAAACTCCTCCGGCCCGCGCCGCCTGAAAGCGGGGGCGGCGCGTGATCATATTCTCGGCGTCGAGGCAGTGTCGGGCAGGGGAGAATTGTTCAAATCCGGCGGGCGGGTGATGAAGAATGTCACCGGCTATGACCTGTCCAAGGGCCTCGCCGGCTCATGGGGAACGCTGGCCGTCCTCACCAAGGTCACGTTCAAAGTCCTCCCCGCCGCCGAAACCGAGCAGACGCTGGCGCTGCGCGGCCTCGACGACGCGCAGGCCGCCGCCGCCATGGCGCTGGCCATGGGCTCCAACGCCGAAATGCTCCTCCGCCGCGCACCTGCCGGAAACCGTCACCGGCAAAGTCATCTCAGGCGCGCTGTCCGGTCAGGCATCCACGCTTCTGCGCCTCGAAGGCTTCCCCGCCTCCGTCGCCTACCGCGCCGAAAAGCTGGCCGCGCTGCTGAAGGGCAAAACGGACATTCTTCCAGAGCCGGACTCCCGCGCACTCTGGCGCGAAATCCGCGACTGCCAGCCCTTTGCCGACGGCACAGACCGCCCGGTCTGGCGCGTCTCATCCGCGCCGATGGCGGGGCATGCAATTCTCGCCGACTTCCGCCTCGCATCAGCCGCCGACGCCTTCTACGACTGGCAGGGCGGCCTGATCTGGATCCGCTGCGAGGGCGATCCGGAAGCAGAGACGCTGCGCGCGCTGATCAAAAAACACGGCGGCGGCCACGCCACGCTCATCCGCGCCAGCGAAGACCAGCGCCGGACAATCCCGGTCTTCGAGCCGCAGCCGCCCGCGCTGGCGGCTTTGTCGAGGCGGCTGAAGGAGCAGTTTGATCCGATGGGGATATTGAATCCGGGGAGGACGTTTGCATGAGGCGACGCTGCGAGACCGTGAAACGCTGCGCTGACCAAGTTTGGAGCGAGGCGCCCCCACCCCTAGCCCCTCCCCACAAGGGGGAGGGGAATTTGCGCTGCGCTCAGGAACCCCTCCCCCCTGTGGGGAGGGGCAGGGGTGGGGGCGCCTCGCGCCAATGTTCCCGCAGGGCCATCTGAAATGCAAACCTCCTTCACCCTCGCTCAGCTCGCCGACCCGCATGTGGCGGAGTCCGAAGTCCATTCTCCGCGCCTGTGTCCACTGCGGCTTCTGCACCGCGACCTGCCCGACCTATGTGACGCTGGGCAATGAGCTCGACTCGCCGCGCGGCCGCATTTACCTCATCAAGGACATGCTCGAGAATGACCGCCCCGCCGACAAGGTGACCGTCACCCATATCGACCGCTGCCTCTCCTGCCTGTCCTGCATGACGACCTGCCCGTCGGGCGTCAACTACATGCACCTCGTCGATCACGCGCGCAGCCATATCGAAAAGACATACCGGCGCCCGCTCATCGACCGGATGATCCG
Organism: uncultured Alphaproteobacteria bacterium; assembly: GCA_963802455.1. Taxonomy (GTDB): domain Bacteria; phylum Pseudomonadota; class Alphaproteobacteria; order Rhizobiales; family Rhizobiaceae; genus JANOYJ01. The sequence continues at coordinate 101,161 of CAWDIY010000005.1, forward strand.
CAATGTCCTCAGCGCCGTTCTTCCATACCCGTCGCGCTTCCGCCTGGCGCTGAGGTTGGCGGCAATTGGCCGGCCGTTCAATAAATTACTCGATAAAGTGGATGCGCTGAAACCGCTTGCTGCAATGCTCAAACTCGCGCCGAAATCCCTGCCCGCGCCGCAAGCCTCCGCTTCTTCCTCCATACCTCTTCCTAAAGCCCGCGTCGCCATCCTGGCTGGCTGCGCGCAGTCCGTCCTCGACCCCGGCATCAACGCCGCCACCGTGCGCCTGCTCAACCGCCTCGGCGTCGAAGTCATCACGCCAAAGGGCGAAAGATGCTGCGGCGCTTTGGTGCATCACATGGGCAAAGAGGAGGCCGCGCTCGCCTTTGCCCGGAACAATGTTGACGCCTGGAACAGTGAGATCGAAGGGCAGGGCCTCGACGCCATCATCATAACCGCCTCCGGCTGCGGCACGACAATCAAGGATTACGGCCACATGCTGCGGCTGGACCCGGACTACGCCGCCAAGGCCGCCAAGGTGTCGGCGCTGACAAAAGACATCACCGAATATCTCGTCACGCTCGACATGCCCGTGCCGATAAACACGACCGGACTCGAAGTCGCCTACCACTCCGCCTGTTCCATGCAGCACGGACAGAAGATCACCAAGGCCCCGACTGAGTTGCTGAAGCGCGCCGGTTTCATCGTCAAAGACCCCGCCGAAGGCCATCTCTGCTGCGGCTCGGCGGGGACCTACAACATTCTCCAGCCCGAGATTGCCGGAAAACTGCGTGACCGGAAGGTGAAAAACATTGAGCGCACCGGGGCGGCGCTGATCGCCACGGGCAACATCGGCTGCATGACGCAGATCGGGGCGGGGACGGACCTGCCCATTGTGCACACGGTGGAACTGCTGGACTGGGCCTATGGAGGTGAAAAGCCCGCCGCGCTCTGACAAAGAAAAAGCGGCGCCCGTCCTCAGGGCGCCGCTTTTCTTTCGCGGGACAATTTTATTTTTTGCTGTTCATCCCGCACCCCTCGTAACTTGAAAACTTACATAACGATGACGCGTGTCCCAACTTTCACGCGTTCATAAAGATCCACAACATCCTCGTTGCGCATCCTAATGCAGCCCGACGAGACAGCTGAGCCAATCGTCCAGGGCTGGTTCGTCCCATGGATGCGGTAAAGCGAATTGCCGAGGTACATGGCGCGCGCGCCGAGCGGATTGTCCGGCCCGCCTTCCATCCGGTCTGGCAGGGTGCGGCCCTCTTTCGCTTTGACGCGCGCCTTCATTTCCTCCGGCGGCGTCCAGGCCGGCCATTCCGACTTGCGCGCGATGCGTTCGGTGCCGGACCATTCAAACCCGGCCTTGCCGACGCCGACGCCGTAGCGCCGCGCCATGCCGTCGGCGCCGACCAGATACAGGAAGCGCTCCTGTGTGTTGATGACGATCGTGCCCGCAGCCTCGCCGCCGCCATAGGCGACTTCCTGCGGCAGGAACATTGCGTCGATTGAGCTCTTCTTTGATTTCTTCTGCCTTGGCAGCGAAGCGGGCTGCACCAGCCCGTCCGGACCGATTGTGATGATATTGCTGTTCTCAGGCTCGAGTTGCTGCGCCTCGATCAGCGGGCGGCGCTTGACCTTGCGTGTGGTGACTGTCGCGCCGATGATGGTCTCGCGCTCAATGGTGACAGGCGAGGGCAGGGACCGGCGGATTTTCAGGCGCGGCTGGCTGAGCTGCATCACCCATGGGGCGGTCAGGTCCGGAGATATGACCACACCCGGCCGGGTCGCATAGCGGTCCTCGGCCAAAGCCGTGCCTGCAAGGAGTGAGGCAGTTAAAATTCCAAACAAAAATACGCGCTTCATTCATGCACTCGCAAACACACGCCGTCACTCATGACAGCCGATGACAGCATTCTGCCTGCTTTTCGCGATGAAATGGTAAACCGCATTTCATAAAACTTGAATGATCGGCTAAAGCCATTGCTGTGGTTACCGAATGGTTTCCCCGCTTGGTCAATGAAATATGAAGGAGGAGACATGCCGCTGGAAAAGGGCCTGATTGCGGGCGAAGACGGCAAAATCCGCTGCTGGTGGCCGGGCGGCGATCCTTTTTATCAGGCGTATCACGACAATGAGTGGGGCCAGCCGGTCAGCGCAGACTTCCGCCTGTTTGAGAAAATCTGCCTTGAAGGCTTCCAGTCCGGCCTGTCCTGGCTGACGATTTTAAGAAAGCGCGACAATTTCCGCGCCGCTTTCGCCGGGTTCGATTTCCACAAAGTGGCGATGTTCAACGATGACGACATCGCCCGTCTCCTCGCAGACGCAGGCATTGTGCGCCATCGCGGCAAGATCGTTTCCACGATCAACAACGCCGCCCGCGCCATCGAAATGAAACAGGAGTTCGGCTCGCTGGCCGCTTTTTTCTGGAGCCACGAGCCGCCCAAATCCGAACGCCCTCTCAGTTTCGACCACGCCACGCTTATGGCCCAGTCCAGCACCGCCGCCTCGACGCGCCTGTCGAAAGACTTGAAAAAGCGCGGCTGGTCCTTCGTCGGTCCCACGACCTGCTACGCCTTCATGCAGGCCATGGGGCTGGTGAACGATCATCTCGATGGCTGCCATTGCCGCGCCCCGCTGGAGAGGATGAGGGCGCAATATGTCCGGCCAAAACGCTGACGGAAATCTCTCGGTCTACCTAGGCGCGGCGCTGGAAAATCTGCGTCCGCTGCGCAGGCTCGTTCACGAGACGGCCGCCGCGACACATGGCGTCGGCGTTTTGCAGGAAAGCCTGAAATGGGGTGAGCCGAGTTATGCGCCGCTCAAGCGCGGCATCGGCAGTTCCGTCCGCCTCGCGCAGCGCAAGGACGGCAAAGTGTCGGTGAATTTCTTCTGCCAGACCGGCCTCGTCGCCAGGTTCCGCGAACTTTATCCGGACGTTCGATTTCGAAGGAAACCGGACGATTATAATCGCTCCCTTTGCCCCGCTTCCGGAAGCCGACTGCGCCATTGCATGGCGCTGGCATGACTTATTTTCAGAAACTGTGAACTCAATCCGCCAGGCGCCGTTTGGCCTTCGAGAGTGTCGCAAGGCAATTCCTCCGAGAATGAGCACCGAGCAGGCGCAAAGCGCAGTGTCAGCGGCTCGGCCATGAAACACAATGCCGCCCGCCGCCGCAATCGCCGGAACCGACAGCTGCACCAAAGCCGCCCGCACCGGGGTCAGGCCCTTCAGCGCCCGGTACCAAAGCGCATAGCCAATGCCCGAAGTCACCGCGCCGGAAATGACCGCCAGAACAGCGCCGTCCAGCGGCACGGAAAACTGAGAGAAAGCCAGCGCTGACAGAATCAGCGCCATCGGCGCGGCGCGCAGGAAATTTCCCGCCGTCTCCTGCAGCGGGTCCGCCGCGCTCCTGCCGAAAATGGAATAGACGCCCCAGCAGATGCCGGCCAGCGCCATCAAGGCCGAACTGCAGAGGTCCGGCGCTTCAATTCCGGGCGATACCAGCCAGACAAAGGCGGCGAAAAGGCAGCCGCCAGCCCGCACCATTCGGCAGCGCTCGGCCGGTCGCTCCGCCATAGACCCCAGCCGATCATGGTGATCTGCACGGAGGCGAACAGGACAAGCGCGCCCGTGCCGGATGGCAGCCTGAGATAGGCGAAGGAAAACGCCGCCGCATAGCCGAACAGGGCGGCGGCGGACGACCAGTTTCCGCCGCGCGGCGCGGCGCGGTTCGAACCCATAGAGGCAATGACCGCAAGCGCCGCCGCGCCGGATACCAGCCGGATCAGCGTATAGCTTGCCGGGTCAATCGCCGTTGTCGCAAGCGCCAGCCGCGCCAGCACCGAATTGGCGGCGAAGGCAGTCATGGTCAGCGCGGTGAGGAGGAAAATTTGCAAGCCGGCGACTCTGGTCTGAGCCTTATCAGTAACACAGGCGCGCGGCGGGCAGAATAGGCAATCGGGTGACCGGCGCGGTTTCCCGCGCCGGCGTTTTTGTCACTTGGCGTTCTTCGCCAGCCATGCGTTCATGAAAGCGATCTCGCTTTCCTGCGCCTTGATGACGCCTTCGGCCAGCGCCCGCAGCTCCGGGTCTTTGCCGAACTCAAGCTCGATCTTCGCCATCGCCACCGCGCCCTGATGGTGCGGGATCATGCCCTTGGCGAAGTCCGCGTCCACATTGCCGGTGAACTCGATGTCCATCGCCGTATGCATGGCGGCATTGGCCTTGGCGAAGGCCTTGGAGGCCGCGCCCTGGTCGCCCTTCGGCTCGCCCGACATCGTCATTCCGCCGCCCATGTTGGAATGGTCCATGGCGGACATGTCCATCGGGCAGTCAGCGGCTTTTTCCTGCGCGAAGACGAAAGTTGAGATTATTCCTGCGGCCAGCGCCGCGCTTATCAATAAAGTGCGTTTCATGACATTTTCCTTTGCATGAATGTGTGGTCGGGCTGCGCAAAGCGCGCCCGGCGTGAAACAGACATCTTTGGGAAATCAGCCTCGGGGAGGGGGCAGAAGCGGCAGACGGGTGATCCCGTCCGGCGCGGCAAATTCCGCTGGCACAATGGATTCAATCTGCGGCGGCCGCGCAGGCAGAGCATTTGAAAGCGCCGCCACCCCGACACAGGCGGCGCAGACCATGAACCGCACATGCGGCGCGGGATTCTGCGGCGAGTGCGGCTGGTGATGCTGATGCGCCGAAATCTCATGCCCCCCCATCATCCGCGCCATGCCCATCGGCGCGCCGAGCAGCGCGAAGGCGAGGAGGAGGGCGAAAATGCGCAGGAGCAGCTTCATGAACGTGCAGCTAGTGCCGCCAGTCTTGGCGAGACAAGGGCGGCGGCGCTCATTTCCGCGTGAACGGCGTGGCTTCTTCCTGAAATCCGGCGGCATGAACCGTCTGCGTCGGCAGGATTCCGGCCAGCTTCGCTGGATCAACCTGCGCCAGATCGAAATTTGCCTGAAGGTTCAGCCAGAACTGCGGCGCCGTGCCGAAATACCGCGCCAGCCGCGCCGCCGTATCAGCCGTCACCGCGCGGCTTTCGCGGATAATCTTCTCCAGCCGGTCGCGCGGCACGCCGATGGCCTTGGCGAGCGCCCCCGCGGACAGATCATAGTCCGGCAGGAAGTCCTCGCGCAGAATTTCGCCGGGGTGCACGGGGCGGGGCAGGGGTGTGTTCATCGGTCTGGCCTCAATGATAATCCACTATTTCAACATCAAACGCATCGCCGTCTTCCCAATCAAAGCAAAGGCGCCATTGATCGTTGATCCGGATTGACCAATTCCCCGCTCTGTCGCCTTTCAGCATTTCGAGCCGGTTTGAGGGCGGGACCCGCAGATCGTCCAGGCCGGTTGCCGCATCGAGCTGCGCCAGCCGCCGCTGCGCCCGTGAAACCAAGTCGGGCGGAAAGCCCTTGAATCTCACACCAGCGCGCAAGTCTGCAATCCGCTTGTCTTTGGCGCTTCGGATCATGAAAATATGTATCTTATTGGGATACAGAAATCAATAAACACTTCATCTCGCCGGTCATGTGGCCCCGTGCGCCGCCGCGGGCGCTGGCTGCCGCCTCAGCCAAAGGATGCGCAGCGCATAGATATGCAGCAAAATTCCCAATGGCGGCCCAAGGAACAGCGGGATTGTGTTGATTGGAAAGTCCACCAGCGATGCCGGCCCATAAATGCGCGAGGATAGTCCCGCATTGATCAAATCGCCGATCCCGAACAGGCACCAGGCAACGACGGCTATCTGGTAGCCGCGGGCCTTTTTCCAGGCCAGCCAAGCCACGGGTGCGGCAAGCAGCCCGGTCAGGACGTCGCCTGTTCCTGCATTCAGCGCAAATCCGCGCGTCAGAACGCCGGGGCCGAAATAGAGGTAGAGAAAAATAAATCCAGCGATCCGGTAGATCTGAATGGCGATCAGATGGTGCAGCTCGATGGCGCCAAGCAGCTGTCTTCCCCGCGCGGAGAACGAAAATATGCCGCCCAAAATCAGCGGCGCGGCCACCATTGGCGGCAGTATCCAGAAATCCAAGCCAAAC
>CAWDIY010000006.1:0-34818 GCA_963802455.1 uncultured Alphaproteobacteria bacterium
TTCTCCGTCAGCTTCAGCTCAATCCGCCGGTTCCTGCCCTTGGCCTCTGGCGTGTCCGCCGCATCGAGCGGCTGGAATTCGCCGAAGCCCGCCGCCACAAGCCTGTCGGCGGGGACGCCGTTGGCTATGAGGTATTTGACGACGGCGGTGGCGCGGCCTGACGACAGCTCCCAATTGTCGGCATATTTGCCGCTGCCGGAGAGTTTGACCGTGTCGGTGTGGCCGTCGACGCGCAGCACCCAGTTGATTTCCGGCGGGATTTCCTTGGCGAGCTCGATGATGGCGTTGGCGAGTTTGAGCATTTCGCCTTTGCCGGCGTCGTTGATTTCGGCGGCGCCGGAGGGGAACAGCACTTCGGACTGGAAGACGAAACGGTCGCCGACGATGCGGATGTTTTCGCGGTCGGAGAGGATTTCGCGCAGGCGGCCGAAGAAGTCGGAGCGGTAGCGGTTCAGCTCCTGCACGCGCTGCGCCAGCGCCACGTTGAGCCGCTTGCCGAGGTCGGCGATTTTCGCGCCGCTCTCCTTGTCGCGCGTCTCGGATGCGCCGAGCGCCTCCTCCAGCGCGCCGATCTGTTTGCGCAGCGCCGAAATCTGCTGGTTGAGCAGCTCGACCTGCGCCAGCGCGCGCTGACTGATCTGACGTTCGGCATCGACGGTTTTCACCGCCTCGCCAAGCTTGATCTCCGCCTCCGCGCCCTTGCCGCTGCCCGCTTCGAGCAATTGCTGAAGGCGCGACTTTTCGCCCTGCGCAGCGTCGAGCGAGGCTTGCATGTTGAAAAGCTGGTCCTGCAAATCCTGCGCGCCGGTCTTCTCCAGCGCCAGAAGCTGCGTCAGCTCGCTGATCTGCGAATTCAGCTGGTTCAGCACCTCGTCCTTGCCGGAGATTTCGCGCGACAGGAAAAACTGCGCCAGCACGAACACCGAAAGGAGAAACATGAAGGTGAGCAGCAGCGTCGACAGGGCGTCGACAAAGCCCGGCCAGTAATTAACGGTCGCGGTCGCGGCGGTTGCGGGCGAGCGCCATGCGTCAATACTTTCCGTTCGAGCGATTTGTTGAGACGCTCCAGCGTGGCGCGCATCATTTTCTGCTCCTCGGCCTGCGCCTCCACCACGTCGCGCATCAGCTGCTGCTCGGCGCGCATGTTTTTCACAAGGCCCTGAATGCCCTCGGCAAGGTTCGCCATCGCTGCGATGGAGCGCTGGTTGGAGCCGCCGCTGTCGCCCGCCAGCTTCAGACGCTCGCCGATCATCCGCAGCTCTTCCGTTGTCTCGCTTGGCACGCCCTGTGACGGCGCTGGCGCAAGATCGGTGACGGAGGACAGCCAGTTTTCCAGCTCGGTGTAAAACCGCGTCTGCGCGCGGCCGGCCTGAAGATCAAGAAAGCCGAGGATCAGCGAGCCGGACAGGCCGAACAGCGAGGACGAAAACGCCGTGCCCATGCCGGCCAGCGGCGCGGACAGGCCGGTCTTCAAGGCGTCCAGCATCGAGTTGGCGTCGCCGCCCGCCGGGTCCAGCGCCTGGATCGTGTCGCCGATGGATTTGATGGTTTCAAGCAGGCCCCAGAATGTGCCGAGCAGGCCGAGGAAGACCAAAAGGCCGGTGAGATAGCGGGAGATATCACGCGCCTCGTCGAGCCGCGTCGCGATGGAATCCAGCAGCGAGCGCAGCGCCGAGGTGGAGAGCGCCATTGACTGCCGCCGGCCAATCAGCGCTTTCATCGGCGAAAGCAGCACAGGTTCAGCCGTGCCCGGCCGGTCGCCGTCGCCGCGCCGGTAGGCGTTGACCCAGGAGACTTCGCGGAACAGGCGGAACACCTGCAGAATGCTGAGCAGAATGCCGACGACCAAAACCGCAACGATCAGGCCGTTAAGGCCGGGATTGGTGACAAAGGCGGAGGCGACCTGACGATAAAGAATGGCGATGACAAAAGCCGAGATGGCAAGAAAAATCAGCATGGAGAACAGGAAGACCTGCGGGCTGGAAAGCCGGTCCGGATCGTAGCTCGCGCTATTTTCCGCACTCCTCGACGCAAACCAAGCCATGAAACGCCCTCTGTTCTAAAGACAACCGCAAGAGCTAACCAAAATTGCGGCGGAAATGGAAGCGGGGAATTTCGAGTGAACGGGAACAAACCGCTAATGCACAAAAAAGCGCCGCTCTTTGTTTGGAGAGCCGCGCCCACATTGGCCTCACCGAACGATGATTGGATGGTGATAGCGCCAGCGGATAGCATTTGCAGGCAGCTTGGTTTTCATGGAGGCGGCGATGCGCAACGCGTGGTCAGTGGCGCTTATACTGGGTCTTATGCAAGTCGATGCCGCACGGGCGGACTTTGTGGGCACTTTGGAATTTACTCCCACAGGCTGCGAGACAGCGCGGCGGTGCAAGCTGGCCTCTGACTTCGGCTATGTCGATCCCAAGGGCATCGGCTGGCAGGCTAACGCGGGCGACGCCACCGACGGCGCGACGATCCCGGCATGGGCGCAGCCGCTTGTCGGGGCCAGCTTCGACAAGAGCTTTGTCAAGGCGGCGGCGATCCACGATCATTATGTCGTCAACCATGTGCGCACCTGGCAGCAGACACATCTGATGTTCCACGACGCGCTGATCGATTCCGGCGTGCCGGCGCACAGAGCGCAAATCATGTATTTCGCGGTGCTCGCCGGCGGGCCGCGATGGATTGAGCTGATCGAGGGCATCGCCTGTCCCGTCGGCATGATGTGCATTTCGTCGGAACGCATGATGCAGGACCCTGCGGTGCGCGTGATGAAGGATGAGGCTGGCGCATTCATTGTGCGCGGCGAGAGTTACGACACGCTGGAGTTTAAAATGAAAATGGATGCCGCCCACATGTTCATGGCTGCAAAAGGCGACAAGGTCACTGCGGATGATCTGTCGGGGCTTGCCGACCTGCTGGAGCAGAGCGAAGCTTTCAAAAGCAATGTCAACATGGCCGTCACGCCGCCGCCGACGGTAAAATGAGCCGTTTGCGCGCCTAAACCGGCTGCTTAAGCTGCTTCATCAGCGCCTTATGGATCAGCTCATTGCCAGCCACAATGGAAGCGCCGTCGAGATTATCCTGCCGCCCGTCCCGGTCTGTGGCAAAGCCGCCCGCCTCGCGAATGAGCACAAGGCCGGCGGCGATGTCCCAGACGCGGATTGCTGTTTCCCAAAATCCGTCGAAGCGGCCAGCGGCAACATAAGCCAAGTCCAGCGCCGGCGATCCCAATCTGCGGATACCTGAGACTTCGCCCATCACATTGCGCAGTTCAACCAGAAAATCACCATGCTGCGGTCGCCCCAGATGCGGCACGCCGGTGCCGATGACGCAGTCTGTCAGCGTCTTGCGTCCGGCCACCCGCAGGCGCCGGTCATTGAGAAACGCGCCGCCGCCGCGCTCGGCAGTGTAGAGCTCGTCCATAGCGGGATTATAGATCACTCCCGCCACCATCTGCCCCTGCCGCTCCAGCGCGATGGAAGTAGCGAAGATCGGGATGCCGTGCAGGAAATTGGTCGTGCCGTCGAGCGGGTCGATGATCCAGCGGTGCTGCGTGTCCGTGCCTTCGATCACGCCTGTCTCTTCTGTAAGAAAGGAATAATCCGGCCTTGCGCGGCGCAGCTCATTGACGAGGATTTCCTCCGAGCGCTTGTCCGCAAGGCTTACATAGTCTCCCGGCCCCTTGACCGAGACCTGGAGGTTCTGCACCTCGCCGAAGTCGCGCGACAGCGATTTGCCGGCCTTCAGCGCCGCGCCCACCATCACATTCATCAGCGCCGAACGGGCCATGCCTCATATTCCTTGAAAGACGGATCAGTCGGCGCGGCGCATGTAGGTGAGCTCGGTCGTGTCCACGACAACACGCTCGCCCGCCGCGACAAACGGCGGCACGAGAATGCGCACGCCGTTTTCCAGAACCGCAGGCTTGTAGGACGAGGCCGCCGTCTGGCCCTTCACCACAGGATCAGCCTCGGCGATCATCAGCGTCACATAGTCGGGAAGCGAGATGCCGATCGGCCGCTCATTATGCAGCTCGACCGTGACCATCATGCCGTCCTGCAGAAAGGCGGCGCGGTCGCCGACGAAATCTTTCTGCAGCTCAAGCTGCTCATAGGTCTCGGTGTCCATGAACACCAATGCCTCGCCCTGCTCGTAGAGGAAGGAGAAGTCCTTCTGTTCGAGCCGGATTTTTTCGACCGTCTCCGCCGAGCGGAAACGCTCGTTCAGCTTGGTGCCGTCGATCAGGTTTTTCAGCTCGACCTGATTATACGCGCCGCCCTTGCCGGGCTTGACGTGGTTGCACCTGACCGCCGCCCACAGGCCGCCCTGATGTTCGATAACATTGCCCGGACGGATTTCATTGCCGTTGATTTTCATTGTGTTCTTTCGGAGTGTTTGGACGCGCGCTTGCCTGCGGGAAGCGAATTTCGCGCCTCAAGACCACAAAACCCGGCAAGAGGCAAGTATGACGCCGATTTCAATGATTTGCTTCGGCTCGCAACAGGCGGTGTGGCTGTGCGGCGCTCGTTCGTCACGCCTTTGACTTGAGTGCCCATGCTCTGGTTTTCAGCGCAATCGACCCGTCAGCCTGTATGGGCAGACCGTCCATGAGCCTTTCCTTCAGGCGCTGGCGCGAGGCTGGGTCAAGCTTCGCGCAATAGCCCGGCGCGGGACCTTGGCCGAGGGTGAACGGATGCCAGTAATCGTCAAAATCCTTGAACAGCGTCGGCGCCTCAATCGCGGTGCACTCGACCGCGCCAAGCCCGGCGTTCTTGGCAAGTTCAGCCAAGCCGTCCGGCGTGCAATAGGGAAACCGCTTGTTTTCAGCGAGGTCGCCTGCGCTTGGATCAAGCGCCGCCGCGGCATTCCAGAACGCGCGCATGAACTCCACGCCGCCGCCAGGATAATCCCAGACATACAGCGCAATTGTTCCACCGGACCGCGCCGCGCGCTTCATCCCGGAGAGCGCGGCCACTTTGTCGGGCACGAAATTGAGCATCAGAGCGGAAACGACAACGTCTCTGCTGGCCGTCTGGACGGGCAAAGCCTGCGCGTCCCCGAGCTGGAATTCAGCTCGTCCCCAAGCCGCGCTTTCGCGGGCGCGTTCGAGGAATCCTTCGGAAGGGTCAATTGCCAAAATGCTCTGAGGTTTGCACTGCGCAAGGATGGCGGACGTCAGCGCGCCTGTGCCGCAGCCCACATCCAGCCAGTCCAAGCCCTTCGGCGCGCCGAGCCAATCGAGAAAAAGCGGCGCAATCTTTCGGCTCCACCGGCCCATATAGGCGTCATAGCTTTCGCCTGCCTGCCATGAATCGTGACGGGTCGCTTCCACCATTGGACAAATCCTCCCAATGCCGCGCGCCCTTGCAGGCACAATAGCACAGGGATGTCACAGACGCCCTGCAAATCGGGCGCTGCAGGCAATTGATTGAGGCACGAACATAGAGCGCTGACTCAGCTCACTTGAATGTGTTGGCCAGCGCGATCGCCTTCTGCATTTCCGCGTCGGTCAGCCCGTCCATGAAATCGTCGAGGCTTGCATCTTTCAATCCGGCGCGCTTGGCTTTGATATACCAGGCGGCGGCGTTCTCGGAGGATGGCTCTGTGCCAATGCCGTCCCGGTAAAGCTTGGCGAGGCGCGCGGCGGCGGCGATGTTGCCTGATGCGGCGGCGCGGCGCAGCCAGCGAAACGCGGATTCATAGTCCTTCTTGCCGCCGATCCCGTCGATCTGCCATTGCGCCAAGTCGATCTGCGCCGTGTCGAAACCCTGCGCCGCTGATTTCTCCAGCCATGCGCGCGCCGCCGCCTCGTCAGGCTTCTGCCCGCCTGCGCCGGTCATCATTATCTGGCTCATGGCGTATTGAGATTCCGCTTGACCCTTGTTGGCGGATTTCAGGAAGAAGGGCACAGCCTTCTGTATGCCGGGTTCGCCGGGGGTCGCCTGCATCAGCATCTGCGCATAGTTGAACTCGGCCAGAGGATTGCCGCGCTCGGCGGCCTTTTGCATCAGCGCTTCCGCCTTGGCCTTGTCTTTCGGCAGATAGCGGCCCTCCAAGTGGTAAAGCGCGGCCTGCAGCTGCGCCTCAAGCACGCCCTTTTGCGCCGCCAGCGCATAGAGCCGCGCCGCCTCTTTGTGATCCTGCGCCACGCCAAGGCCGCGCGCGTAGATTTCCGCCGCCAGCGCCTGAGCGTTAGGATCGCCTTCCGACGCCTTCGCCAAAGCGAGATTCAGCGCGGTTTTATACAGGCCGCGCTGGAATGCGCCAAAGGCGTCGTCGGGCGCTTTGTCGCCAAACCGGTTCGGATCGGCGGAAAGGCCCGCGCCGGACTTCACCGGCGCGTCGCCCTTTTCCGCTGCCAGTGCAGGCGCGCCGAACAGCAGCGGAAATGCGATCAAGAGCGCGCTAGTCCGCATGTGCGGCCTCTTGGAATTCGCCCGCGTCGTCCAGCAGCGCGTTTATCCTCGCCACTTCATCCTTGGGTGAGCGGCCTTCGCCAAACACGGCAGCTGACATGGCGGCAAATTCTGCGCCGCTCTTGGCGATTTCGGTGACGCTTTCAGCCAAGTAGCCGCCCATGACAATGCAGGGCAGTTCAATCATCGAGGCCCACCATTCACCCATTTCAACATTCTTCGGGTGCGCCTGCGGATGTGTGTCGCCGTCAAGCTTGCCGAAGAAAACATAGTCCGGACGCAGTTCACCCTTGTCCAGCGCATCATCGCGCGTCGGCTTGGTCCCGGCGCCGACGATGAACCGGGGCGACAGCGCATTCACCGCGTCTTTCACTTCCGCAATCGACCCGCCTGCATGTACGCCATCGGCCTTGGTCCGTCCTGCAATCTGCGAATTGTCCGCAATCAGCGCCGCCGCGCCCGCCGCCTGTATGGCTGGAACGCACTTTTCGCAGAAGGACTGAAACTCCCGCTCTGCCGCGCCCGCCGAAAACAGGATGACCGAGGCCACATCGCCGCCGACGAGCGCCTCAGCCAGCACGGCCGCCGTCTTTTCCGGCGCAGCGCCGGGCGAGAGCGTCAGCACAAGGCGGCAGCGGTTGGGCACGTCGTGGTTCTGCAATGTAATCTCCGACAGTTCGGCTCTGTTCTTAGCGCCAATCATGATTGGAATAGGGCAGGGCGCGGGCGCAAGCGAAATCGTGGAACAAGCTGAACTAGGCAGGTGCATTTCCCGGCGGCTGCCGCTATGGCAAGCAAGATGCCTTGAGACGCTCCTATGACGCCGCTGATATACGATCCTTGGTTTTACGCCGCCGCTATTCCGGCGGTTTTGTTTGTTGGCCTGTCAAAGGGCGGGCTGGGCGGGCTTGGCCAGCTCGGCGTGCCGTTTCTGGCGCTGACGGTGCCGCCGGTGCAGGGAGCGGCGATCATGCTGCCGATTCTCATCGCCATGGACATCGTGGCGCTCTGGTCCTGGCGCGGCGTGCGGGATGTGGCGACGCTGAAAATCATGCTGCCGGGAGCGATGCTCGGCATTTTCATCGGCTATCTCACCGCCAAAATGGTCAGCGGCGACGCAGTGAAGCTCTTGGTCGGCCTGATCGGCGTGTGGTTCGTTGTCCGGCACTATATGAATGAGCGGCTGAAACAGGGCGCGGCCAAGCAGCCGAACGCGGCGGCGGGCGGTTTTTGGGGCATGATTGCGGGATTCACCTCATTCGTCGCCCATGCCGGCGGCGCGCCCTATCAGGTCTATACTCTGCCGCTGAAGCCCGACCCCAAAATCTTCGCCGGAACCGCGACGGTCTTTTTCGCCATGGTCAACGCCGTCAAGCTCGTCCCCTACTTCGCGCTCGGCCAGTTCGACACAGCCAATCTCGCCGCCTCCGCCGTCCTCATGCCGCTCGCCCCGCTTGCGACGTTCGCCGGGGTATGGATCGTAAAACGCATGAGCGCTGATGTTTTCTACCCTTTCATGAACCTGATGCTGGCGCTGGTGTCGGTGAAGCTGGTCTGGGACGGGGCGATGGGGATCTGGGGCTGAAATTCCGCCCCACTTAACCTCGCCTTAACCTTTACATGTCATTACTTTCCGCATTCGGATTTTCCGGATTCAATCTCAGCGGCGCCTGCCGCTCTGTTTGACGCCTCCCTGTTAAACTCTTGAGAGCTGCTTTTGCGGCTCTTTTTTTTGGCTTTTGCGCCCGGCGGATGGGCGAAATTGCGGACTTTCCGTTAACCTTTTGTTAAACATGCGCTTGCGCTTTTGTGCGCAAAGTGCAGTTTGCAATCTGCGTCCTGTTGCGGATTTTCCGGGTTTCAACTCTATCGGCGCGATGCCTCAACCATTGGTGTGAGGCGGCAGGGTGAGTGCGGCGGAGTGAGCATGAGTGATACGAACAACGCCGCAGCCTCGCCCGTCAGGCTTGCCGAGCACCGGGTTTTCTCTGACAGCTTCAAGCCGCTGTATAATGACGGGATGAAACTTGTCGAAACTGCGGCCGGTTATCTCGACGGCGAAGGGCGCGCGGAGGCCAAACGCATGTCGCGGCTCGCCGCAACGCTCTACGCCGCCGAATCGATGCGATTGACGACAAGGCTGATGCAGGTCGCCTCATGGCTTCTCCTGCAGCGCGCCGCCAACAATGGCGAGATGACGCGGGCGCAGGTGGCGGACGAGAAGACCAAAGTGCGGCTCGACACACCCTCGGCCTCAATCAGCGTGCCGTCCTGGGACGAGCTGCCGCTAAAGTTCAAAGACATCGTCGAACAGTCGCTGAAAATGCAGGCGCTGGTGTCCAAGCTCGACAGGGACATTTACGGCGAGAAGGGTGAAGCTGCCGCCCCTGCCGATCCGCGCAACCATGTCGTGGATCAGCTTGCGCTGCTTAAGACCGCCTTTGGCGCGCGCTGATCCGATATTTGTTTTCTGTTTGTTCACAAAGCCATGATGATGTAAGGCCCGCTTGAAGGGCCTTTGACATGAACACAGCGATTCGCATTATCGGCATTGACCCGGGCCTTCGCCGCACCGGCTGGGGCGTGATCGAGACGCTGGGCAATTCGCTGAAATTTGTCGCTGCAGGCACGGTGAAATCAGACGATAAGCTCGAACTCGCTTCTCGGCTGTGTCAACTGTACGATGGCCTGTCCGGCGTCATCCATGCCCAGATGCCGCATGAGGCGGCGGTGGAGAACACGTTCGTCAATGTGGACGCGGCGGCGACGCTGAAGCTCGGCCAGGCGCGCGGCATTGCGATGCTGGTTCCGGCGCAGGCGGGGCTTCTGGTGGCGGAATATGCGCCGAACGCGGTGAAGAAGGCTGTGATCGGCGTCGGTCATGGCGACAAGACGCAGATTCAGATGATGGTGAAAGTGCTGTTGCCGAAGAGCGTGGTGGATTCGGCGGACGCGGCGGATGCGCTCGCCATCGCCATCTGCCACGCGCATCACCGGCAGGGCGCGGCGATGCGGAGGGCTTTGGCGGGGTAAATGTTCTTGACTTGTTCACTGAGTAAGAGTATTTCTTACAAAGTTGGAGTTATTCGAACATGCGTGTGACGAGCAAAGGCCAAGTGACGATACCACGCGACCTGCGGCAGCTGGCGGGCATCGAGCCGAACAGCGACGTTCTTTTCGGCATCGAGAACGGCAAGATCACCATTCAGCCGCGCGATTCCAAGGCCGAGAATGACAATCGCAAGCGGCTCGACCGTTTTCTTCAGACCCTCAAAGCTCTTGAGGGGACAGGCAATCCGGGAATGAGCGCTGAGGATGTCATGGCTCTGACGCGGGACCGTTAGCCATGGCGGCGCTGGTCGATTCGAATGTATTGATCGATATCGCTTTTCGCGATCCGGTCTGGCTCGATTGGTCGCGCAAGACGCTGGCGCGGGCCTCCGCCGAGGGTGGCCTTGTCATCAACCAGATCATTTTTTCAGAAATGTCCATGCGCTACGAGAGCTATGACGAGGTGGATAAGCTCCTTCCGCCCGAAGATTTTCGCCGCGAGGAATTGCCATGGATGGCCGCGTTTGGCGCCTCCAAGGCTTTCATTGCCTACCGGAGGGCAGGCGGGGCAAAATCGAGACCGCTGCCGGATTTTTACATTGGCGCTCACGCCGCCGTTTGCGGACACAGATTGATCACACGTGATCCGTCCGGTTACAGAACCTATTTTCCGCACGTCGAACTAATCACGCCCGAAACCCACCCGCTGACGGGAACCATCGCATGATCGGCAAACTCAAAGGCGTCATCGACGAAATCGGCGAGGACCACGTCGTCGTCGATGTCCACGGCGTCGGCTATGTGGCGTTCTGCTCTATGCGCACGCTGGGCAATCTGCCTGGCGCGGGAGAGGCGATCGCGCTTTTCATAGAAACCTATGTGCGCGAGGACATGATCCGGCTGTACGGGTTTCAAAACACGCTGGAGCGCGAGTGGTTCCGCCTGTTGCAGAGCGTGCAGGGCGTCGGCGCAAAAGTGGCGCTGTCGGTGCTCTCAACCCTGACCGCGCCGGATCTGGCCAACGCCATCGCGCTGCGCGACATCGCCATGGTTTCGCGCGCGCCGGGGGTCGGCAAGAAGGTGGCCGAGCGGATTGTCACGGAGCTGAAGAACAAAGCGCCAGCCTTTGCAGGCTCAGCCTCGGGCACAATCGGCCTGAAGCAGGAGCTCGGCGAAGGCGTCGCGCCGGCGCCGGTGATGGACGCGGTGTCGGCGCTGACCAATCTCGGCTATTCGCGCGACGTCGCCGCCAATGCGGTGGCGGCGGCGATGAAGGCGGCGGGCGAGGGGGCGGATTCGGCCAAGCTGATAAGGCTCGGGCTGAAGGAGCTGGCGCGGTGAGGCATTGCAAATGGCGTTTATTCCCACTATTCTAGTTCTGTAATACCTTGTCTCTGGAGTAATACAGATGGGCGCTTTTACGACCATGACCTCGAAAGGTCAGCTTACAATTCCCAAGGACGTGCGGGACGCATTGAAGCTTGGCGTCGGCACTCGGTTTTACGTGACGCAGCGCAATGGTCAGGTGGTTGCCCTGCCCAAAAACAAGCGGCTTGCTGATCTTGCCGGCTTTCTTGGCCGCCCCCCCGCCGGAGCTGGAGCTTCACTGGAGGAAATTGACGAAGCGATTGGCCAATTTCTTGGGGAGGAAGATGAGCGCATCAAACGGGAGTGGAACGAGGGGATCGGGAAGCGCGGATGATAGCGATCGATACGAATGTGCTCCTGCGCTACATATTGAGAGACGACGAAAGGCAATTTGACGCTTCCGCTTTGTTTTTTCAGGCAAGGACGATGGAGGATCCGGCCTTTGTCGGCCTGATCGTCTTGTGCGAGCTGACATGGTCGCTGCGGCGGCGCTACGGCTTTTCCGCACAGCAGGTCTCAACCGTCGTTGCGACTTTGTTTGAAACAGCGGAAGTGCATATTGAAGACGAAGCTGACGTTTCCGCCTGCCTTTCAAATGCCGGCGCCGGCGCGGAGATTGCGGACGTGCTGATCGCCTATTGTGCGGCCCGGGCGGGCTGCGCCGCAACCGTCACTTTCGACCAGCGCGCCGCCGCCCGCATCCCCGGCATGGAGCTGCTCGCATGAGCGACACCCGTCCCCTCATTTCCCCGGAAAAACTCGGCGAGGACACAGACACCAACCTGCGCCCGCAGTCGCTGTCCGAATTCATCGGCCAGAAGGCGGCGCGGGAAAATCTGAAAGTCTTCATCGACGCCGCCAAATCGCGCGGCGAGGCGCTGGACCATGTGCTGTTTGTCGGCCCACCCGGGCTTGGCAAGACGACGCTGGCGCAGATCATGGCCAAGGAGCTCGGTGTCAATTTCCGCTCGACCTCCGGCCCTGTCATTGCCAAAGCCGGCGACCTCGCCGCGCTATTGACCAATCTAGAAGAAAACGACGTCCTGTTCATCGACGAAATCCACCGGCTGAATCCGGCGGTCGAGGAAATTCTTTATCCGGCGATGGAGGATTACCAGCTCGACCTCATTATCGGCGAAGGACCTTCAGCGCGGTCGGTGAAGATTGACCTCGCCAAGTTCACGCTGGTGGCCGCCACGACGCGGCTTGGCCTGCTCACCAACCCGCTGCGCGACCGGTTCGGCATTCCGGTGCGGTTAAATTTTTACACGGTGGAGGAATTGGAGCTGATCGTGCGGCGCGGGGCGCGCATCATGGGGCTGCCGCTGAATGATGAGGGCGCCACGGAAATTGCCCGCCGCTCGCGCGGCACGCCGCGCATCGCTGGAAGGCTGCTGCGCCGCGTGCGCGACTTCGCCCATGCCGGCGGCGACGAGACGGTGAGCCGCGCCATCGCCGACGCGGCGCTGACGCGGCTTGAGGTGGACGCAATGGGCCTCGACGCCCTCGACCGGCGGTACCTCACCATGATCGCTGCCAATTTCGGCGGCGGTCCAGTCGGCGTCGAAACCATCGCGGCGGGACTGTCCGAACCGCGCGATGCGATCGAGGATATTATTGAGCCGTATCTTATCCAGCAGGGATTTTTGCAGAGGACGCCAAGGGGCCGGCTGTTGGCGGCCAACGCCTGGCGGCATCTCGGATTGGAGCCGCCAAGGGACGCGGCGCAGCAGGCGCTGCTGTTTGAGGAGGAGGAGTGAAGATATCCGGCTGACAAAAATGTTGGGCTTCGCGCCTTTGCCACAGAAGGCTGTGTGAGATTTCCAACCGCTGCTTTACCGCTGCGCCGCCCGCAGACGAGCTTTGTTATTTACTTCCCGTCATGGGTGGTCCGGCAGGTATCGGCACTGCGCAGGATGCCTTCTGCAATTGGCTTCGCGGGCGTTCAACGCGCCCGGCCACCCGATGGTTAACCCGCCAGCCCCTTCAACACCGCATATTGAATCAGCATCACTGTCTTCGCGTCAATGATCCCGCCGCTTTCCACCAGCGCCATCGCTTCGGCGAGCGTCATCTCCAGCACTTCAATATCCTCACCCTCCGACGCATCGCCGCCGCCGTCGGACACGCGGTCGCTGGGCGAATATTGTGCGGTGAAGAACGACAGCCGCTCGGTGACGCTGCCGGGGCTCATATAGATGTCGTAGATTTTCTTCACTGCGCCGAGCCGGTAGCCAAGCTCCTGCTCGGTTTCGAGGCGGATGCAGGTTTCGGGGTTATTGTTGTCCAAGAGCCCGGCGCAGGCCTCGATCAGCGGCTCTTTATGCCCTTGCAGAAACACCGGAAGCCGGAACTGGCGCACCAGCAGCACCGTGCCACGCGCAGGATCATAGGGAAGAATCACGGCGGCATTGCCGCGGTTGTAGACTTCGCGGACCTGACCGTCCCAAGCCCCGTCGCGGCGCTTCAGCTCGAATGTGTGTTTCGTCAAGACCGACCAGCCATCCGAAAGCACGTCGGATGAATGATTGCGGATTTCGTTCTCAGTCGCGCTCAAGATCAGGCCGCCGACAGCCGCGCCATTGTCTCGTCGTCGACCTCGAAATTGGCATAGACATTCTGCACATCGTCATCGTCTTCGAGCACGGCAACGAGCTTCATCAGCGACTGCGCCCGGTCTTCATCCACCGGAATATTGTTCTGCGGCTGCCAGATGATTTTCACCAGCTCCGCCTCGCCCAGCGCCTCTTCCAAAGCCTTGGAGACCTCATTGACGCTTTCAAACGCGCAGACGATGTAATGGCCTTCCTCATCGGAAGACACATCGTCCGCCCCCGCCATAATGGCGGCTTCCATGACGGCGTCCGCTGTGCCGGCCTTCAGTGCATAGGTGATCTCGCCGACCCGGTCCCACATGAAGGCAACGGAGCCGGTTTCGCCCAGCGCCCCGCCCGCCTTGGTGAAAGCCGCGCGGACATTTGAGGCGGTGCGGTTGCGGTTGTCGGTCAGGGCTTCGACGATGACGGCGACGCCGCCCGGACCGTAGCCCTCATAGCGCACTTCGTCATAGTTCTCGGTGTCCGTGCCCGCCGCCTTGTTGATGGCGCGGGCGATATTGTCCTTCGGCATCGACACGGCTTTCGCCGCCTGGATGGCAAGGCGCAGGCGCGGGTTCATGTCCGGGTCCGGCACGCCCATTTTGGCGGCGACCGTCAGTTCGCGGCCAAGCTTGGAAAACATTTTCGAGCGCACCGCGTCCTGGCGGCCCTTGCGGTGCATGATGTTCTTGAATTGTGAATGGCCAGCCATGGCTGCTCCCGATAGAAAAGCTTTTTGGAATGGCGCTTCTATAGGCAAATCAATCCGCGCCGTCCAGCCGGGGGAGAAGCATGCAGAAGGTCACATTGCCGGCATTTCCAGTCCACGGCGGATGCCAGTGCGGCAAGGTCCGCTACACGCTCAAAGCGCCGCCCGCCACGCTCTATTGCTGCCATTGCACCGAGTGCCAGAGACAATCCGCCTCCGCCTTCGGCATGTCGATGCGCGTGCGGCTACAGGACGTCGAGGTGACCGGCGAAACAGTGCGCTTTGCCCGCAAGAAGACCGCCAGCGGCAGCGCCCTGCTCTGCGACTTCTGCCCATGCTGCGGCGTGCGGCTCTTCCATCGGCGTGAGGCCTATGGCGCGGATGTCAGTCTCAAAGCCGGCAGTCTTGACGACACGTCCTGGCTGGTCCCGGCAGGGCATATCTGGACCGGGTCGAAGCAGAAATGGGTGGTCATTGCGCATGATGAATTGAGCTATGCGGGGCAGCCGGAAGACTTTGAAGCGTTGAAGGCGCGGTGGCGGGCGATAAACAGCCTCGCTTAAGTTTAGTATACCCGTGTCTTCACCTTCGATATGAAAAACCCGTGCCCGTCGCCGCGTGTGCAGGTCAGGCCGGTGCGTTCGGACACGCACGTGAACTTGTCCTTTTTCCATGTGTTTCCATAGGAAAGCACGTTCTCCGCCGAGCAGCAGCCGGCGTCGCCGACATTGTTGAACATCTCGGCCTTGCCGCTCTTACGCAGGAAGAAGCGCAGATATTTGGGAGCGACCCGGTCGCATTGCAGCTCCGGCCCGCCGTCTTTAGGCACATAGACATAGGTGCCGCCAGCAGGAATATAGGTGCAGCCGATATTGCCGGATGGCAGGGAGAAAGCGATCAATCCGCTATCGGCCGGAAAATTCTGCTGACCTGCCAGCGATGGCGAGGCGCAAAGGCCACACAGAGCCGCAGCCACAACAAGTTTGAGATTCATGCAATCCTGCAAGCCCGGTTGACGCAGGCATAACATATTCCCCGCGCCGATCAAAAGCCCGTGAAACGCATTGCCCTTGCCTCGCGTTGCTATATCTTTGCAGTCACTCAGGAAACAGCGAGGCCTCCTCCATGTTCCGCCATATTGCCTGTCTATGGATCCTTTCCTGCGCGCTCGGCGCGGCGGCGCACGCCGCCGAGGATAATTTCCAGCCGAGCCAATGCATGGCCATCGCCAAATCGCTGCCGGACAAGTTTAATCCAGTCGTCATACCCGCCGCCTTTTTATTTGGAACAGCTTCGCCTGCCGAAGAAGTCACCATCACTTACGCCGGCCATTCCACCTATGTGATCGAAACGCCCGGCGGCGTGCGCATCGCGACGGATTTCTCCGGCTTCTACGGCGCTGATCCCCTGCCCCGCGTCATCACGATGAACAAGGCGCATTCCAGCCATTTCACCTCCGCGCCCGACCTGAAGATCGAGCATGTGCTGCGCGGCTGGGACCCAAGCGGCGCACCTGCCAAACACGGGCTGGTGGTGGATGACGTCTATATCCGCAATGTCACCACCGACATCCGCGCCATGGGCGAAATGGAGGCGGACGGCAATTCGATTTTCATTTTTGAGGTCGCGGACCTGTGCATCGGCCATCTCGGCCATTTGCATCACATGCTGGACAATTCCGACTATGCCGCCATCGGCCGGCTCGACATCCTGATGGTCCCCATCGACGGCGGGCTGACGTTGAGCCACAAGGGCATGGCCGACATTGTCAACCGCCTGCAATCCTCCATCGTCCTGCCCATGCACCGCCGGTTCACCTCGGTCGATGCGTTCCTGACCAATGTGAAGGGCCTGTTCGATGTGCGTTTTGCGGGTTCGGACACGATCAAAGTGTCGCTGCGCACGCTGCCGGGGACTCCGACAATATTGGTGCTGGACGGGCTTTGAGCGGGAAAGGTCTATTCTGACCCCAGCATGAAATCTGCAACCGCGCCTGCGGGCCAGCGATGGTTCTTGAGCGCAAACGCCTTGCGGTTCCGAACAGCGATGCGCAGCGCATCCAGCTGAAATGGCCCCTTCAGCACAAGGTCGCGGTACTTCTTCGACATCCGTATGCGCGCAGGCCGGTAGTGTTCAATCCCGCCCGGGGCGTACCAGATTGTCTCGTCCTCAACAATTTCATGCGCTTTCATTTTCGCCAGCCAGAATTGCCTGCCCTGCGGATCATACACCCACCTCCCCGCCTTCGCCGTCAGCCCGTCAATCCATAGCTCAAATTGCCTCGGCGCATAGCGGCGGATGAGCCATGTTCCATCGCCCTTGTCCAAAGCCTGTTTCCAAACCGAAGCCGGAAGAAACGAAATCCAAACCTGCGCCGCTCCGGCCCGCGCATAGGCAAAGGCCCGCTCGGCGATCTCTTCGGCGCTGATTGAAGTGTGCTGCATTTCGATGGCAATCATCTGACCCTTGGGCGACCATGCCATGACATCCGCCCGCCGGTCGCCGGGCAGCGTCTCCACCGAATATTCAAGTTCCGCCTTGACTCCGCGCCCCGTCAGCGCCGCATGCACGATCTGCTTCGCTTCCAGATGCGCCAGCGTCTCGCCCCGCGCCCAGTCGCACAGGATCGGCGGCTTGTGGGCGAAGTGATGGATGACGACCCGGCCCTTCTTGAGCACCAATGCTTTGTGGCAGGACGGACAGTGATATTCAACGCCGCGCTGGGCAGCGGAAGCGGTAACGCGGGTGTTGTTCAAGAGCGCAATGAGCATGGCGCCTCCGTCAACGCTGCATCAGCTTTTTGGCCGATATTCCCACATGCACAATATCTTGTATTCATTCGCTTTTTCAATGATTTCAACGCGGTCTTGGCCGATCCAGTGGCCGATCTTCCGCCCGATCATTTCCAAAACCCCGGCACGGTCTCCTCCAGCCTTGGCCCGAGCCGAAGTGGCGCGATCTTTTCCACCAGCCCGGTCCGGTCGGAAATATCCGCGCCGATGCCGCAGATGGTCGAAGGCCCCTGCGCGGCCTCCATGCGGCCTTTCGGCACTTTTGACAGGAACCGGTTCAGCGGCTCATCTTTCACCATGCCAAGCGAGGAATCATAGTCTCCGCACATGCCTGAATCCGTCACATAGCCGGTGCCGCCGGTGAGTATCTGATGGTCCGCCGTCGGCTGGTGCGTGTGGGTGCCGATGACGAGCGAGGCGCGGCCGTCGACGAAATGGCCGAAGCACATTTTCTCCGACGTCGCCTCGGCGTGAAAGTCAAACATGATCACATCCGCCTGCTCGCCGAGCGGACAGGCTTCGAGGATATTCTCGGCGCAGGCGAACGGGTCGTCCAGCTCCGGATGCATGAAGACGCGTCCCATAATGTTGGCGATCAGAACCCGCGCGCCGTTCTTTGCGGTAAGCAGCGTCGAGCCGCGCCCGGGCGTGCGCGCCGGATAGTTGGCCGGGCGCACAAACCGCTCCTGGCGCGGCGCGAATTCCAGCGCCTCTTTCTGATCCCAGACATGGTTGCCCGTCGTCACCGCATCGGCGCCGGAATTGATCGTCTCAAGAAATATGTCCTCGGTGATGCCAAACCCGCCTGCGGCGTTCTCGCCGTTGACGACCACAAAATCCAGTTTGAAATCCGAGATCAGCCCCGGCAATTGCTGCCAGACCGCCGTTCGGCCAGACCGGCCCACCATGTCGCCAAGGAAAAGAAAACGCATGAGGAGCGTCTTAATCGTTTGAGCGCGCTGCGGTCAAATTCAAAGAACTCCTGGCATTGACTCACATCGTCCAGAGCCGTGAGACCGGCATGGCGTGCAGTCTCTCGCCGAAAGGCGTCACGCGGTCATGGTCATGCAGCAGGATGCCGCGCACGAACTTGTCGCCAGCCGCCGCTTGAAGGCGTTTAAGGCCGTTGAAGTCGGTGGCCTTGATGGAGGCGGAGGCTTTGACTTCAATGCCTACGATGCGGCCAAGCCGGTCTTCAATCACCAAGTCCACTTCTTCCTGCTCGCGGGTTCGAAAGTGTGAAAACCTGAAGCGGTCTTCGTTCCATGACGCGAGTTTGAAAATTTCGGACACCACGAAATTTTCGAGCAGCGGTCCAAATTTAGTGCGGTCCGCGCCGATCGCAGCCGCGTCTGCTCCGCGCAGCGCGGCAAGAAGGCCTGAATCGAGAAAGGTCAGCTTTGCCGTCTTGATAATCCGGCTGACAGCGTTGCTGGACCATGGCTCAAGGGTTTGCACGAGAAACAGGCGCTCCAAAATTGACACATACTTTTGAGCGGTCTTGTGAGACAAAGACAACGATGCGCCGAAGCTCGAATGGTTGACGAGCTGCCCGGCATGTTCAGACAGCACGCGCAGCAGTCTTGGGAGCCGGTCAAGCTGGTCGATATTGGCGATGTCCTGCACATCGCGGTCCAGAATGGAGACGATGTAGTTTTCAAACCAGCGCCGCCTTCGGGCTGAATTTTCCCGGCCAATGGCTTCCGGATAGCCGCCGCGAAGCACCGCTTCGGCAAGCGCCGCGCCAAATACCGCGTCACCTGTGAGCTTTGGGACTTCTGACGAGAAGGCGCGGTCCAGAAATTCGCCAGGGCTGTTTCGCAGCTCGGCCTGCGCAAACGGCAGCAGGCTTATGACTTCCATTCTTCCCGCAAGCGAGTCGGCAATCTTGGGAATGGCCGTCAGGTTGGCGGAGCCGGTGAGCAGAAACCGCCCCGGCCTCCGGTCGCGGTCCACGCGCTCCTTGATGGCAAGCAACAGGTCTGGCGCTCTCTGAACTTCGTCGATGACAGCCTGATCAAAGCCGCGCAGGAAGCTGACAGGATCGGACCGGGCGGCTTGCAGTGTAGGGGCGTCATCCAGCGTCAGATAAGGGCGCGTTTCCGATTGAAACGTCTGCGCCAGTGTCGATTTTCCAGCTTGCCGGGGTCCCGCGATCAATACAACACGCGTGTCCTTGAGCGCGGTCTCAACGCGTTGAGCCACACGCCTGCGGATCACTGATGGTTCGTCGGACAAGGCTTCGCTCATCCGAAGATTCATACCAGATGCTTCCGCAGATTGGAAGCAAAATCTCCGCAGATTGGGAATGATTCTGCCGCAGATTGGAAGTGACTTACCCGCAGATTGTTACTGGGAGCTCCGCAGATTGGAATTCTGACGCACAAAACCTACCAAGGCAGCCGCCATTCCCGCGTTCAAAACGGAAACGCCCGCAGCCCGCTCTCCGTCAGCACCGCATCCAGCGCCACATCGTGCGCCTCGTCCGGAACAGCGTCGACACGCTGGCAGTCAAAGGCTATGCCCACCAGCTTCGGCGTCATCCCGCGCGCATTCAGCCGCGCAATCGCCCGGTCGTAATAACCCGCGCCATAGCCGATCCGGTGACCGCGCACGTCAAAGGCGGCGAGCGGCACGAGCATGAGGGCAGGGTCGAGCACTTCGGCGTCCGGCCCCGGCCCGGCGGTGCCGAAGCCCATGTCGATCAACGCCGCGCCCCGGACCAGCTCGCGGAACACAATCATCGTCTTGTCAAGAATGGCCGGCAGCGCCAGCCGCGCGCCCTGTTCGCGCAGCGCAAACATCAGCGGCCTTATGTCCGCTTCTGAGCGCATCGGCCAAAAGCCCGAGACCGTCTGCCCCGGCTCGACAGAAAGCCGTCCCGCCGCATCCGCCATTCCAAGGCTCGCCTCGATGCGGTATCCGGCGGGCAGCGCGTCGCGCCGCGCCAGCGCGTCTAATCTCAGCTGTTTTTTCAGGGATTTTATGTCGGACAAGGCGCTGACCAAATTCAAGGCGGACGATCCACACAACCGGTGAAAGCGGTCGATCCCGGGTGCCTACAGTGTAGGTGGGTGCCATATGCTTCAGCCCACGGGCCGAAACAGGGACAGCTCCCTGAGAGATCGATAAGGCCCCGGGGATATATTGTTTCTGCCGGGAAGCACAGAACGTCCACCGACAATATAGGCCTCCGCGCAGCGCAGCGCCAGTAACAAAACATCAAGTCAAATGGCATGTTGCGGACTCAATCAGATGGAACGGATTTTCCAAGCGGCAAGCCGGGCGGAGACTGGCGGAATTGTGGGTGCACTTGCCAGACAGAACCGAATTTGAACGCGGCCATGCTCCGTTGCGCGATATTGGACCGCCGGGCTTCCTCGCGCCGCCAAATGCTCAGATGCAGGCGCAGGCGGCGGCAATCTCTTTGTCCTGCCGCCTGCAAATTAACGCCAAAACCAAACTTCGCCTTGCATCCCGCCATGCCTTCGCCGCACTCTGGCTTGAAGTGACGCTGCGGCTGATTTGGGACGGGCATTTGGAACAGGGCATTTATCTTTTCACGCTTGTCGGAACCGCGATGGTGCTCACTGCCGGGTTCTCGAGCCTGATCGCCTTCCGCTTTGGCGCGCCGCTCTTGCTGCTCTTCCTCGCAATTGGCCTGGCGGCGGGCGTGGACGGGCTGGGCATCGAGTTTGACGACGCGCCGCTCGCCTATCTGGTCGGCTCGGTCTGCCTTGCCATCATCCTGTTTGAATCCGGCTTCGGCACGCCGCTCAATGCGCTGAAACAGGCGGCGGCCCCGGCGCTGGCGCTGGCGACTGTCGGAGTGTTGCTGACCGTCGGCATATTCGGAGCGGCGGCACATTTTCTCACTGGTCTTGGCTGGACGGAATCGTTTCTGCTGGGTGCCATTGTCGGCTCGACGGATGCGGCGGCGGTGTTCTTTCTGTTGCGCGTCGGCGACATCTCCATCCGGGACCGGGTGCGCTCAACCTTGGAGATCGAGTCCGGCTCGAATGATCCGATCGCGATTTTCCTCACCCTGTCGCTGGTGCAGATTGTGGCGCTTCGCAGCGCCGGGGACATGGGGGGCATGGCGCTCGACATCGCAATCGGCTTTGTCCGCGAGATGGGCATCGGCGCTATTGTGGGCGTTGGCGGAGGCTGGCTGATTGTGCGGCTTGTCGAGCGGCTGGAATTGGATAGAGGGCTTCTGCCGATTTTCGTCATCGCGCTGTCGCTGCTGGTGTTTGGCCTTGCCGGCGCAAGCCACGGATCGGGGTTCCTTGCCGTCTATGTCGCGGGCATTTATGCGGGCAATCAGAACATCCGCTCGCATGCCATGCTGAAACGGTTTCAGGACGGCATGTCGTGGCTGGCGCAGATCATCATGTTTCTGGTGCTTGGGCTGTTTGCGACGCCAAGCCAGTTTGGCGTGATCCTTGTTCCGGCGATCATCTTAGCGCTGTTTCTGATTTTCATCGCCCGCCCTGCCGCCGTGACGCTGACGCTTCTGCCGTTCAAGTTTCCACGCGCCGAAACCGCCTTCCTTTCGTGGGTCGGCCTGCGCGGCGCGGTTTCAATACTTCTGGCGCTGACGCCGATCCTGGGCGGGCTGCCGAACAGCCGCGAGATTTTCAACATCGCCTTTATCGTCGTGCTGGTCTCGCTGTTTGGTGCAGGGCTGGACGGTGCTGCCGCTGGCAAAGCGGCTCGGCCTCATCGTGCCGCCGCGCACCGGGCCGCTGGACAAGGTGGAGCTGGAGCTGCCGGGCGCGGCGCATCACGAGCTGCTCGCTTACCGCATCGTCGAGGGCAGCCCAGTGGCGCGCTCGGGCCGCATTCCCCAGATGGGCGCGGCCCGTCGCTGGTCGTGCGCGACGGGCGGTCGATGGCGTTTCAATATGCGGGCGGACTGAAGGCCGAAGACCATGTCTATATTTTCGTACCGGACAAATATCCGCGCCTGCTTGGACCGGCTGTTCGCCAGCCGCGCCACAGTGGACCCGGACGACGCCGATTTCTTCGGCGCCTTCTCCGTCGATCCGCTGCGGCCCGCCACCGATTTGGCGCAGGCCTATGGCGTCGAGCTGAACGAAATGGAACAGCGCAAATCGATTGCCGAACTCATGATCGAGCGGCTCGGCGGGCGCGCCGAATATGCCGACCGAGTGACCATTGGCGAGGTGGAGCTGATCGTGCGCGATGTCGATGACGAGGGCGCGATCACCGAGGTCGGCCTGTCATTTGAGCCACAGGCAACGCCGCCGCGCATCCCGGTTTTCATGTCGCCGGGCGAGCTGAAGGATTATCTGGCGGGCTGGATTGCCAAGCTGCGAACGCCAAAGTAAATCGATTGAAATTGGATTTTGCAGAAAGGGATTGTCATGAGCGGGTTTCGCACATTGGACCAGATCGGCGACGTAAAAGGCAAGCGCATTCTTGTGCGCGTCGATCTGAATGTGCCGGTGCAGGACGGCAAAGTCAGCGACGCCACCCGCATCGAGCGCGTCTGCGCCAACCATGCTCGAACTGTCGGACAAGGGCGCGAAAGTCATTCTCCTGGCGCATTTCGGACGGCCCAAGGACGGCCCCGATCCGACCATGTCGCTGAAACTGGTGGCGGATGAAACCGCCAAGATCATCAAGCGCCCGGTCGGCTTTGCCACGGATTGCATCGGCCCGGACGCCGCCGCCGCTGTTGCGGCGATGAAGGATGGGGGCATTGTCTGCTTGGAGAATACCCGCTTCCACAAGGCGGAGGAAAAGAACGATCCGGAATTCACCAAGGCGCTGGCAGAAAACGGCGACATCTTTGTCAACGACGCCTTTTCAGCGGCGCACCGGGCGCATTCTTCGACCGAGGGATTGGCGCATCTCCTCCCGGCCTATGCAGGACGCACGATGCAGGCGGAGCTGGAGGCTTTGGAAAAGGGTCTGGGCAAGCCGGTCAAGCCGGTTGTGGCTGTCGTCGGCGGCGCGAAAGTCTCTTCCAAGCTCGACCTCTTGATGAACCTTGTGAAGAAAGTCGATGCCCTCGTCATCGGCGGCGGCATGGCCAACACATTCCTCGCCGCCAAAGGCGTCAATGTGGGCAAGTCGCTGTGCGAGCATGATCTTGCCCCGACAGCCAAGCAGATCATGATCGAAGCCGCCGCCGCAGGCTGCGCCATTGTGCTGCCGGTGGACGGGGTCGTGGCGCGCGAGTTCAAGGCGGGCGCGGATTTTGAGATTGTCGATATCAATGCGATCCCGGCGGACGGCATGGTGCTGGATGTCGGGCCGAAGTCGGTGGATGTCATCAACGAGTGGATATCAAAAGCCGCCACCCTGGTCTGGAACGGCCCGCTCGGCGCGTTTGAGATCGAACCGTTCGACCGGGCGACGGTAGCCGCCGCGCGCCATGCGGCTGAATGCACCAAGGCCGGCAAGCTCACCTCTGTCGCCGGCGGCGGCGACACTGTGGCGGCGCTGAACCAGGCGGGCGTCGCGGATGAGTTCAGCTATGTCTCGACGGCGGGCGGCGCATTCCTTGAATGGATGGAAGGCAAACCGCTGCCGGGCGTTGAAGTGCTGCGGGCGAAGTAACCTTCAAGCCTCCGGCAGAAAGCGCTCCAGCTCTTTCAAAACGCGCGGCCATTCCTGGAAGAACAGGAGCTGGCCCGCCTCTTCGATAACTTCCACGTCAAGATGCGGAAACTCGGCCATCAGCTCAAGAATGGTTTCTTTCGGCGACTGCGGGTCCTCGCCGCCCTGCAACAGCCGCACCGGAACCTTGCAGGCGCGCACGGTTTCAGCCCAGTTGGTTTCGCTGTCGATGCATTCACGGGAGAAAGCTGCGTGCGCTGTGTGCCAGTCGCTCAGGCAAATTTCGGAACCCATCAGTATGGCTTCGCGGATTTCCGGCACAGCGAACGCGCGCAGGTCCGCTGGCGACCCTTCATTGACTGAGCCGAAGAAACTCTCACGCCCAACCCGCTTGGCGAGCGAAAACCCGGCCTTGACCAGAAACGGCAATATCTTCGGCGCATAGCGCGCATTGGCCAATATGAAACGGTGGAACTTGCCCATGCGCTCGTACTGCGCAGCTGACATCGCGGGCAGCGCGGCGCTGCATCCGAATATGCCTTTGACCTTCTCAGGATGCGCAATGGAAAGGCGCATAGCGTAGCGCAGGTCAGCGCCCAGTGCCAAGACCGCGCACTGTCTGATGCCCAAGTGAGCGAGCAGACGGTTCAGGTCCGCGCCGGTCTCACCTGCATAATCGACCTTGGGCGGCAGTTCAGACGAATGGCCAAAGCCGGCCCGCACTGGCGAAATGACTCTAATATGCAGCTTTTCCGCCGCTTTTTCCGCGCTGCGCGGCCAGCGGATCATTCCATAGTCAAGCGGTAGGAACAGCAACGCTCTGCCTTGACGGTCGCCAAACTCAATCCAGTCATAGCGCCGTCCATCCGGCATTGTCATGCTCTGATATGGAATGGGTTTGAGCGCATCCGACGCATAGGGCTTCTGGCTGTCGCCGCTGTTTGTCGAAGAGACGACTTCCATCAAGCCAAGTGTGATGCGGATCAGTTCGGACTGCGAGCGCGTTTCGGTCTTGGCGAGGATCGAGCGTATCTGGGAGCGCACGGTTTCAAACGAGCGGCCGCGCTCGGTGGCAATGGCCTTGACGCTGCGCCCTTCGGCGAGGCTTCGGACAATGTCGATCTCAGCGCTGGTCAGCTGAAACGCATCGCGGATGGTGACGGAAAGATTGTCCGGCCAGCCAAGCTCGGTGGTGCGGATTAACGCGAAAGTGCGCTTGAAGGGCGGGCCGGACAGCTGGGTGACATGAAACACCATGGGCCGGTCGGAGCGTGGCGAGATGAAGCGCAGCAGCGACGGCTTGGCTCCGCTGCGGCCTGTGGCGATGGCAATGGCGTTTCTAAGCTCGGCCTTGTCCTCTTTCTGAATATCCAGCTTTGTGATTGGATCACCCTGTTCAATGGAGAGAATTTCCGATGCCGCGCGGTTGACTGCCGCAATGTTGAAATCCTGGGTGACGAGAAAGGCCGCTGCAACCTCAAAATCCAGCACGGACTGTTCATCTGCGCCATTGTCTTCCTTCAGCCTGTCAAGGAAAATTCCAGCGCGGGCGGCATGGGCTTCAAGGTCCGCGTCTTCAATTCCGTGAAACTCCGAATCCGTCTGCAGGTCACTTTCGGCGCGGAGCGGCGCAATCCGCGCCTCCCAGACGTCGAGCAGCGCCTCATAGCGCGCCGGGTCGAGCGCGACGTCATAGAGACGGTCAATGATCTCGGATTTATGCTTCAGATCTACTTCACGCATCAAATGCTCCGCATGCGGTGTTCCCGCATGTTTGATATCGAAGCACGGCTCGGACCCCATGCAATGTCTAACATACTGTAACAAATAGAGATTGTGGAGAGGGATTCGATGACGATAGGTAAAATTTTGCCTAGCGGAGAATTTGGAAAATCTCCTCGCATATAAGCGTCTTTGTGGAATTTTCATCCAGCCAAAAGGCCTTTCACGGACAAATTTTTGACCGATTGGAAAAACAGTTCAAAATATCACACAACGCGCATAGTCGGCTTTGGGCTGACTTCAAAAATAAACTCCCCATTTTGGCGAATCGTTCCGAAACGGGAAAAGCTGAAAAAAGTTATCTTGCTTTGAAAGCGCGCTGCATATTCTGTTGACCTTCAGGGGAACGCCGTTCAAAAACTCCTGACAAAATTGACTGGTTGATTGAATGAAACTTAATGGCAGACTGGCGATCGTCACCGGCGGCGCATCCGGCATTGGCAAGGCAATATGTGAGCGCTTCGCGGCGGATGGCGCGCGACTGGTCATTGCGGATGTGAATGCGGAGAAAGGCAGCGCGCTGGCCAAGGCGCTGGGCGCGTCATGCACTTTCGTCGAGACAGACATGTCGAGCGCTTCGGATATCGCCGCGCTGGCCGACGCGGCTTCCGCGCTTGGCCCCATCGACATTCTGGTCAACAATGCCGGCATCGTGCATGCGGCGGATTTTCTGGATTTAAAGGCGGAGGATTTTGACCGGGTGCTTGCGGTCAACCTGCGCGGCGCGTTTCTTCTGGGACAAGCCGTGGCGCGGCTGATGGTCGAGCGTGTCAAGGCCGGCGGGCCGGCGGGATCGATCATCAACATGTCCTCCGTCAACGCCGTCTTCGCCATCGCCAACCAGGTTCCCTATTCCGTCTCGAAGGGCGGCATTAGTCAGCTCACCAAGGTCATGGCCCTGTCGCTCGCGCCGCACGGCGTCCGCGTCAACGCCATCGGTCCCGGCTCGATCATGACCGATATGCTGGCCTCGGTGAATAATGACCCGGCGGCGCGCAGCCGCATCCTGTCGCGCACGCCGCTGGGGCGGATCGGCGACCCGTCGGAGATCGCCTCGATTGCGGCGTTTCTGGCTTCCGATGATGCAAGCTACATCACCGGGCAGACGATCTATGCCGATGGCGGACGGCTGCCGCTGAACTATGTCGTGCCGGTGAAAGATTGATGACCCGGCGCAAGACCGCAAAGGCGCTTGCGCTGCTCTATCTGCTTGGCGCCATTGGCGTTCTGTCACGCTTCCTGCTGACGCCGCCTGTTGATGCGGCTGACCTGGCCATGGTTGTCTGGACGCTTCCGACCGCGCTGGCCGGACTGTTTGCCGTCTACTGGCCGTTTGAAATCCCCTTTCCGTTCATGCCGTCGGCTTTCGGCTATTATGGAGGTCATCTCGCCTTCTTCCTGCCGTCTGTGGCGCTGATCTCCTGGCTCATCTGGCGGATCATCGGAGGGAAAAGCTCCTGACAGGATGCTGTCAGGAGGGGTATGACAGTGTGTCTTCATTCAAAACCGAAGGAGAAAACATTGTGTCAGCATTCAATCCCGCAAACGCCGCCGTCTGGTTTGAGATTCCGGTGGCGGACCTTGCGAAGGCCAAGGCCTTTTATGGCGCTGTTCTGCAGAACGAACTGGAAGATCAGGACATGGGGCCGAACAAGACCGCCGTGTTCACTGCGGCGAACGGCGTCGCCGGACATCTCTATCCCGGCAAGGCGTCCGCAGCGGGCACGGGAATCACCATCCATCTTGCGGTACCCGAGCCTTTGGAAGAGTCGGTTTCGCGGTTTGCGGCGCATGGCGGGCAAGTGGTGTCGCCGGTTGTCGAGATACCCGTCGGCCGCTTCGCCTACTGCCTTGACCCGGACGGCAATTCAATTGGGCTGTTCACGCGCTAGAGGAGCCACATCCATGGCAGAGGCTTTTGTCAAGCTGCGCACCGGCGCAAACGGGAAGACGCGCAAGGTGCTGATCCCGGCGGCGCAAATGCTTGACGCGTTTGTCCGCCGCCTGCCTTCCGGCACGGCGTCGGACATTGCCGCCATGAAGAAGGAGTTTGCGCGGCACGCGGGCGCCGATCTTACCTGCCCGGTCACCGCGCGGCTGCACCTGCAATCATTGTGCGAGTCCGCTGTCCAAGCGCATTCGGATGGCGCTGAGGTTTTGCCAATCTGGCGGCTGATTGGCGCGGATGACGCCACAGCCAGAAGGGTGCGCGGCGCGGCAGCGCTTATCATCGACATGCGGGCGCGGGAAAACATCTGATGCGCCGCGCTGACCGCCTGTTCCAAATCGTCCAGCATCTGCGCGGCGGCCGCCTGGTCACCGCGAAAATGCTGGGCGAACGGCTGGAAGTCTCCGAGCGCACCATCTACCGCGACATCGCCGATCTTCAGGCAACAGGTGTGCCTGTCGATGGCGAGGCCGGGGTCGGTTACATCCTGCGCGAGGGATTTGACCTGCCGCCGCTGATGTTCACGCGCGAGGAGATTGTCGCGCTGGTGGCCGGCGCGCGCATGGTGCGCTCGATGGGCGGCGCGTCGATGGCGAAAGCTGCGATTGAGGCTCTGATCAAGATCGAGTCCGTCCTGCCGCCATCATTGCAGACGCAGCTGAAATCCGTCGAAATCCATGTGCCTGACCGGCAGATGCCCGACCGCGACAAGGCGATGATTGACCTTGTGCAGTCGGCTGTGGAAGCCCGGCGCGTGCTGGAGCTCGACTACCGCGATGTCGAGGAAAAGCCGAGCCGCCGCAATGTGCGCCCGCTCGGCCTCTGGTATTGGGGCAAGGTTTGGACGCTCGTCGGCTGGTGCGAGCTGCGCAATGATTTCCGCGTGTTCCGCATCGACCGGATACAAACGGCGGGGCCGAACGGGACGCAGTTCAAGCCCGAGCGTGGCAAGACGCTGGCGGATTTCTACCGGGATTTCAGGCCGAGGGAGGAGTAGAATTTACTCCTGATCGTCCTCTTCAGCCTTCCCCTTCAGCGCCGACAGTTTGGCAAACACTTTGCCCGCGTCCAGCACTTCATCATCCGGGTGCACCGCCGGTTCGAGGTTCTGCGTTGTGGCGGCGGGGAGCAGCGTGTCACCGGATTCGACCGGCTGCGGCTTGCCCTTGTTGGCGCGCTCGATTTCGAAATCGAGATCGATCTGCGAGCAGATGCCGAGCGTCACCGGGTCCATCGGGGCAAGATTAGACGAGTTCCAATGGGTGCGGTTACGGACCTGTTCAATTGTCGATTTGGTCGTGCCGACAAGGCGCGAAACCTGCGCGTCCTTCAATTCCGGATGATTGCGCACCAGCCATAGGATGGCGTTTGGCCTGTCCTGGCGCTTGGACAAAGGCGTGTAGCGCGCGCCCTTGCGCTTGGCCTCCGGCACGCGGACTTTCGCCTCGGCCATTTTCAGCTTGTGCTCCGGGTCTTTCTCGGCAGCGGAAATTTCATCGCGCGTCAGCTGGCCGGTGCCGATCGGGTCCAGCCCCTTGATGCCCTGCGCCGCGTCTCCGTCGGCGATGGCCTTCACCTCGAGCGGATGCAGGCGGCAGAAACCGGCGATCTGGTCAAAGGAAAGCGCGGTGTTGTCAACCAGCCAGACGGCGGTGGCTTTGGGCATCAGAAGCTGTGTGGACATTTTTCAGACAAATCCTTTCGTCGCCCGCCTCTCCCGTGGCGGGCGGTGGGCAGGCCACCGGTTAATGGGAATTTGAAGGCGGATATAAACGTGTTTGCGGGAAAGGGCAAGGAATGTTGAAGCCGGTTTTTGTGCCAATTCGAGTCTCCGGATCGCGGCTGTGGCACAGCCGCGGCCCGTGGGACATGTCGGATATTGAAGCCAGTGCTTCCGCGCGCCTGCGCTTTGAGCGGCACAATCCGTCTTTTCCGGAGGCCACAATGCGTCTTCGGAATTGATGCAGATCATCGCGGGAAGTGGGAAAAGTTCTCAGAAGGCTTTTGTGTTACGTTTGGTGGGAAGGCGCTTGTGAACAAGAACTGGCACGCCCAGAACAAGATGCCTCGCAATGCGACGATGGAACAGCGTATTGCTTGGCATCTCAGCCATGCCAAGAACTGCGCCTGCCGAGAGATTCCACCAAGCTTGGGCGCCCTTTTTGGAGAACAATGGCCCAAACAGCTGGGCAGCAGTCCTCTGAACCCGGCGGACGGCGGCGCTAAGGCCACCGCACACCGTCTTAACCGTCGCTGATCATTATCTTGACCAGTCACATGTCCATCGCCTGGGCGATCTCAATCGTGCCGCCGGCCTGCAGGATCGGGCAGCCTTTGGCCTTCTTGTGCGCGTCCTCCATGCTCGACGCCTCGATCAGGCTGTAGCCGCTCGCCGGATTGGCGCCGCCGCCCGCAACCAGCGAGCCGTCGGATTTCACCGTGCTTGACTTACCCATCGGATTGCCGCCGTCAACGACGGCTGACCCCATCGAGCCGAACCACGCGCCCCAGGCGTCCATGGCCTTCTTGCCTTCCTCCGGCGTCGCGGGCGTGCCGCCGCCATGGTAGATTAACACGTATTTGGACATAATCATTCTCCCTGAACTGTCTAGGCGTCGCGCCTCCACGATTGGAGATTATGTACAATGTGTTATGTTGAAAATGGCTGATTATGTGATAGTTTTTATTCAATAATTATGAATAGTTCACAATTTCTTGGATACGGCCTTGAAAAACACCCCGCTGCGGCAGGTCTTGGAGCGCCTCGCTGCAGCCGGGGTCATTCCCCATGCCGCTCCAGCGCTCCAACCCAGCATGGGCAGCGTCGGCGCGGAGCTGCGCAAGGCCGTGCTGGCGGAGGTGCCGGCGTTCACCAGCTCCGGGAATCCGGATGTCATGCCGGGGCTGGATCAGCACGCCAGAGACCATCTGGATGAAATCCAGCGTCTGTTCTCAGGTCAGGCGGCGGACGATTTCGCATTTGTCACAGCGCATGCCCACCGGCGGGCCGAGCAGCGCTTTCCGCTTGAGGCGACGCTGCACGCCTACCGCGTCGCGCACCGCGTGCTGTCGCACTGGCTGCGCGACGCGGCTGTGGCGGCGGGTCCCGCAAATCTTGAGCAGGCCGTTTCCGCAGTCGCCGACTTCTCCATCGAATACACAAACCTCATTAGCTCCATCACCACGGCGGAATATGTGGCGCACACCCGCATGCTCGCCGAGGCCGAAGGCGACCGGCGCACGGAGCTTTTGAACATCCTTCTCAGCGGCTACGACGAGTCCGACGGGCGCGTGGCGCAGCTGCTGAAGCGCGCCGGTTATCTGGAGCAGCGGCAGTCCTATTGCATTGTCGCAGCGCAGTCCGCCAACGCGGCGGAAATGGAGAGTCCGGCGAGGGCGCAGCGCATCGCCAATGCCATAACAGACGCCATGGCAGGCACGTCGATCCGCGCGCTGAGCGGCGTCCGCAGCAACCTCACCATGGCCGTCCTGTCGGACAGACGCCGGCAATCGGGCTGGACCGCGCCGCAGTCCGACCTTGCCGAGCGCATCCGCCCGCTGCTGCTGACGCTTGGACCTTCAGTATTGGTTGGCGCGAGCGCGGATCATCCGTCCACTTCCTTCCTGCCCAAGGCTCTCAATGAAGCGTCCATCGCGCTCGATTTTGCCAGCGTCACGCAGCGCGTCGTGCATTTCTCCGAACTGCCGATCCGGGCGCTTCTTGTGCACCGGGGCGCAGATTATGTGCGCTCCGCGCCGCCCGCCTGGGCACAGGCGCTGGCCGAGGCGGATGCTTCGGGATCGCTTATTCAAACCCTGCGCGCTGTCGCCGACGCCGACATGAATGTGCAGAAGGCCGCCCGCAGTCTCGGCAAGCATGCCAACACGGTCTATGCGCGAATGGAGCGGATCAAGGACCTGACCGGCCTTGACGGCCAGCGTTACGGAGACCTCACCGAACTGCTGCTCGCGGCGGACTGCTGGCGGGTTTGAGGGAGCGCCTGTGTGCCCTGAGGTCGTATTCGAGGATGCTTTCAAAAAGCCTGTTGCTTTTTGCGCAACGCGCACCGATCTCTACAGTACTTTGATTCATAGGTTTTCAGCGGGGACGAATGGCGAAAACGAAAAGAATCCTCATCCTCTTCGCCCACCCGCGCCTCTCTGCATCCGTTGTGCAGCGCGCCATGCTCAACGCCATCGAGGGGCTTGAGCATGTGACTTTCCACGACCTCTACGCCGCCTATCCCGACTTCCTCATCGACGTGAAGCGCGAGCAGGAATTGCTTCTGGCGCATGACATCATTGTCTTCCAGCATCCATTCTACTGGTATTCCTGTCCCGCCATCATCAAGGAATGGCTCGACCTCGTTCTGGAAAACGGCTGGGCCTACGGGACCGGCGGGTCGAAGCTGCACCGCAAATATATGATGAACGCGGTTTCGACGGGCGGCAGCCAGCGACGCTTATCACAAGAGCGGGCGCAACCGGTTTGAGATTGCGCAGCTGCTCGCGCCGTTTGACCAGAGCGCCCATCTGTGCGGCATGGCCTATCTGGCGCCCTTCGTCATCCACACCGGGCGGCATATGAGCGAGGCGGAGCTGTCGGGCGAGGCGGAGAATTACCGCGAGCTTCTGGCGGACCTGCGCGACGGGCGCGCCGATCCGCTTGAAGCGGCTCGCCAAAGGCTATGATCTGCCGAAAGCCTTCGGCGCGCTGGCCGCGAGGGCTGAACATGCATCTTGAGGAATTTCTTCTCGGCGCTTTCGTCTATCTCGCCGCCGCCGTCATCGCCGCGCCCATCGCCATGCGGCTGGGCCTCGGCTCGGTGC
This sequence comes from uncultured Alphaproteobacteria bacterium, assembly GCA_963802455.1. GTDB lineage: Bacteria > Pseudomonadota > Alphaproteobacteria > Rhizobiales > Rhizobiaceae > JANOYJ01. Next base: position 32,085 of record CAWDIY010000006.1, read on the forward strand.
TGGGCTATCTCGTCGCGGGCATTGTCATCGGGCCATCGGTCAGCGGCTTGATCGGCGGCAGCCAGGGCGAGAGCGTAATGCATTTCGCCGAGTTCGGCGTCATCGTCATGCTGTTTCTGGTGGGGCTGGAATTGCAGCCGTCGAAACTCTGGGATTTGCGGCGGCCCATTCTCGGGCTTGGCGGATTGCAGGTGGCGGGCAGCGCGGCGATGATCGGCAGCGCGGCGCTGCTGCTTGGCTTTGAATGGAAGACGGCGCTGACCATCGGGCTGGTGCTGGCGCTGTCATCCACCGCGATTGTCCTGCAAAGCATGCAGGAGCGCGGGCTGATGAAGACGTCGGTCGGGCAATCAACTTTTTCCGTGCTGCTTGTTTCAGGACATTTCCGTCATCCCGATGCTCGCCCTGCTGCCGCTTCTGGCCGTGCAGGGCGCAGGCGGGGCGGAGAACCACAGCCTGATCGCGGGCCTTCCCGCATGGGCGCAGACGCTGGCCGTGCTGGGCGCGGTGGCGGCGATCATCCTGGCCGGGCGTTATCTGATGCGGCCGCTGTTCCGCATCGTGGCGGGGGCGAAAATCCGCGAAATTTTCGTGGCCTTCGCGCTGCTTGATCGTCGTCGGCATCACGCTGCTGATGCAGCTGGTCGGACTTTCAGCGGCGCTCGGCACTTTTCTGGCCGGCGTGGTGCTGGCGGAAAGCGAATACCGGCATGAGCTGGAGCAGGATCTGGACCCGTTCAAGGGCCTGCTGCTGGCGGTGTTTTTCATCGCCGTCGGCGCGGGAATTGATTTTGGCCTCTTGATGAGCGAGCCAGTTAAGATCATCTCCTATGTGCTCGGTTTTGTCCTCATCAAGCTGATCGTGCATTTCATCATCGCCTTGCTGTTCCGCATCCCGACGGCGGACGCGTCGCGTTTTTCCTTCATGCTGGCGCAGGGCGGCGAGTTCGCTTTTGTGCTGATTTCCTTCGTCGCGGGGCTTGGCCTTCTCGGAGTTGCTGATGCCGGGATGCTGGTTGCGGTCGTGGCCATTTCCATGGCGCTCGCGCCGCTTCTGATAATTTTCGAGGAGAAAGTCATCCAGCCGCTGTTCGCGCGCGGCGGCGTTTTGCGCGAGCCGGATATGATTGACGAGAGCGAGGCGAAGGTCATCATCGCCGGCTATGGCAGGTTTGGCATGACGGTCGGGCGGCTGTTGAGGCGAATGGGTTCAAGTCCGTCGTGTTGGAACATGACACGGAGCAGATCGACGCTTTGCGCAAATTTGGCTTCAAGCTGTTCTATGGCGACGCCTCGCGCATCGACCTCTTGGAGGCCGCCGGAGCGCGGGAAGCCGAGGTTCTGATCGTGGCTGTGGACGACCGCGACAAGGCCAATGAAATCGTCGAGGCCGCGCAGAAGAATTTCCCGCAGTCTGCGTATTTTCGCCCGCGTCTTCGACCGGGTGCATGCCTATGACATGATCAAGCTGGGCGTCAGCGATTTTTACCGCGAAGTCTTCGACGCGTCGGTGAAGATGGGCGAGGACGCTCTGGTGGCGTTGGGCAAGCACCCGTACGAGGCGCACCGGGCGGCGCTGCTCTTCAAGGCGCATGATGATGAGTTACTCCACCAGTCGGCGGCGCACCAAGGCGACACAGCAGCGCTGGTCGATATCGTGCGCAAGGGGCGGGCGGAGATTTCCAACGTGCTGGACGCGGACCGGACGGGGACGCCGGTCAGTTCGGAAGAGGCATGGATCGCGAAGGAGCGGCCGGATCAGTGAGTTGACTTCAGACGTTCCCAACCTTCATCTGCAGATCCACGCATTCGTCATCCTCGGGCTTGTCCCGAGGACCCAGCCTTACTCAGGCATGTGTTTGCGAAATCAAAATGTTGTTGATTATGGCCGCCAAAGTCTGGGTCCTCGGGACAAGCCCGAGGATGACGAAGCTGAACGGGCGACATCGAACAAAGTCAAGAAGCAGTGTGAAGTAGTGTGGGCGGGCTTGGCAAACCAGCCGCTACTCCCCCAGCACCATCAGACTCTCCCGGTCAAACGCCACCGTCACCGTCTCCCCCTGTTTCGGCGGCGGGGTGGTCGGGTCGTTGAATGTGTCGAAGGCGATTGTCGCGCCGCCTGCATTGACCTTCATTCGCAGCACCGAGCCGAGAAATTCGATGCCGGTGATTTGGCCGGTCATTTTCACGTCGCCCTTTTCGCTTTTCAGGCTGACGGTTTCCGGGCGGAGCGCGAAGGTCAGGCTTGAACCCTTCGTGGCGGAGTCGGGGAGTTTGAGGCCGGACACTTCAACGCCGTTAAGGTCAATTTCGCCCTTTGCCGGATCGGTCACCGTGCCGGTCAGCAACGACAGCGTGCCGACGAACTGCGCCACGAATCTTGTGGCGGGGCGGTTGTAGATTTCGAAAGGCGTGCCGATCTGGTCGGCCACTCCCTGATGCATGACGACGACGCGGTCGGAGATGGACAGCGCCTCCTCCTGGTCGTGCGTGACGAAGATGGCGGTGATGCCGAGGCGCTGCTGGATGGCGCGCATCTCTTCGCGCAGCGACACGCGGATTTTCGCATCAAGCGCCGAGAGCGGCTCGTCGAGCAGCAGAACGCGGGGGCGAACTGCGAGGGCGCGGGCCAGAGCGACGCGCTGCTGCTGGCCGCCGGACAGCTGGAACGGATAACGCGCGCCAAGCTCTTCGAGGCCGATCAGCTTCAGCATTTCCGCGACGCGCGCGTCGA
>CAWDIY010000007.1:0-65982 GCA_963802455.1 uncultured Alphaproteobacteria bacterium
CAGCGCAGAATTTCGGGGACAGTTTACTTAATTCAGTCAGAGCACAGCACCCGTCCGAAGTGACCACGGACTGAATTAAGTAAACTGTCCCCGAAATTCTGCGCTGCCGCTTTGATCAGACCTCATGCAAATACAAATGATAATCCACATCGCTGATCGTGCGCGCCACGCGGAAATATTCGGCTTCCTTGATCGAGGTGAATGTGCGGTGCAGGTCTTCACCAAGCGCCTTTTTCAGGAACACCGAATCCTTCGCCGCCGCGATGGCGCTGCGCCAGTCGGTCGGCAGGCCGGTGTTTTCCGGCGCGTCCTCGTAGCCGTTGCCTGTGGTTTCCGGGCCGGGATCGAGCCGGTTGGCAAGGCCGTGGCGGATGCCTGCAAGCACGGTTGTGGCCACCAGATAGGGGTTGGCGTCCACGCCGGACGGGCGGTGCTCGATGCGCCGCGCCTTGATGCTGCCCGCCGGATCCGCAGCGCCACGGAGCGGTTGTTGACGCCCCAGGTCGGCGCGACGGGCGCGTAGGACTGCGAGACAAAGCGCCGCCAGGAATTGGCATGCGGGGCGAAGACCAGCATCGATTCGCCCATTGTCGCCTTCAGGCCGCCAAGCGCATTGAGCAGCAGCGGCGACCAGGTTCCCTCGCGCTCCTCAATGAAAATATTCGCGCCCGCCTCATCCATCAGCGACACATGAAAATGCATCCCGGATCCCGCATAGTCGGCGATGGGCTTGGCCATGAAACAGGCGGTGACATTGTGGCGTCTGCGCCTGCGCCCGCACCAGCCGCTTCAGCCGGATAAGATCATCCGCCGCCTGCATGACATTTTCGCGGTAGTGCAGGGTCAATTCATACTGGCCCGGCGCATATTCGGAGATCAGCGTCTCCGCCGGGATGCCCGCGGTTTTCGCGCCGGCGTAAATGTCGGAGAACAGCGGCTCCATGCCGTGCAGATGATCGACCGAATAGACTTCCGTCTTGCCGCTGACGCGCCCGTCCAGCACGGCGGCGGCGGGCTGAACCTGGCCTTTGGAATCGCGCTCATTGGACAGAAGGAAGAATTCCAGCTCAAACGCGCCCGCCGGCTTCAGGCCCTGCTTGGCAAAAGCGTCCACCTGCCGCTGCAGGGCATGGCGCGGGTCGGAGGACATCGGAACGCCGTCGAGCGAATACATGGACATCAAGACTTCGGCGCGCGCCGGGTTCGTGCCATGGATGCGGCGCCAGCGTTCCCGGCACCGGCCATGCGCGCAGATCGCCATCGCCGGAATCCCAGATCAGCCCGGTCTCGTGCACATCCTCGCCGGTAATGTCGAGGCCGAGGATCGAGATCGGGAAATGCCGCCCGCTCTCATAGATCGGCATCAGCTCATGGCGGCGCACGATCTTGCCGCGGCCGATGCCGTTTGTGTCGGTGAGGACAATATCGACCGCCTCAATGTCCGGATTGGCGTCGAGAAAGGCCTTGGCTTCGCTTGTGGTGGAACCTGACGGTGACTGCATTTTTCTCAAGAACTCAGTTTGTCAAAAGCCGTGTGACGTCGGCGAAATTTTTCACCAGCCGCTCCACCTGCTTGCGTTTCGTCGCAGGAGATATCAGCATCATGTTATGAAAGGGTGCAATCAGGCTGCCCCGGTTCAAAAGCGCCAGATGGATGCATTTTTCCAGCTCCGGCTGATGCGCCGCCTCGGACTCCGTCCCATTCTTCAATGGACCCGGCGCGCAGATGAACTCGACCCGCGCGCCGACGCGGGCGACATGCCATGGCAGCCTGCGCTTCCTGATGATTTTGCGCAGCGCGCCCTCAAGCTCATCGGCAAGCGTTTCCATATGGGCGTAATTGCCCTTGGTCATCACTTCCGAGAGACAGGCGCGCATGGCGGCGAACTGCAGCGGATTGGCGGACAGCGTCGTTCCCATGCCGGAATGGCCGGAGGGACGCGTCTTTTCTGTTTCAAGGAAGCGCTGTGCCGTCTCTTCTGAAAGTCCCCAGACCGACGCAGGCACGCCGCCAGCGACAGGTTTGCCGAGCACGAAAATATCCGGCTCAAGCCCGTGCGTTTTAGTGTAGCCGCCAAGGCCGGTGGAGATCGTGTGCGTCTCGTCGATCAGCAGCAGCGTGCCCGCTGCGCGGGTCAGCCTGCGCAGCGCCTTGTGGAAACCGGGGTCCGGAAGGACCATGCAGGAATTGGTCAGCACCGGCTCGGTGATGACGCAGGCGATGTCCTTGGCGGCGAGCGCTTTTTCCAGAGCCGGGATGTCGTTGAACTCGACAACCACCGTGTTCTGCGTCAGATCAGCGGCCTGCCCGACCAGACCCGGCCGGTGAACCGCCTTGCCGCCTTCCAGCCGCACGAATGTCTCGTCCACCGTGCCATGGTAGCAGGCGTTGAAGACGAGGATTTTCCTGCGGCCCGTCACGGCGCGCGCAACGCGCAGCGCGAAGCGGTTGGCGTCGGTGGCGGTGGTGGCGATCTGCCATTGGAACGGGCCGAAGCGCTCGGTCAGGAGCCTGCCGACCTCCATCGCGTCTTGCGTCGGCAGCATGTAGGTGAGGCCGTTGCCGGCCTGCCTGCGGATGGCCTTTGCCACGGGCTTGGGCGAATGGCCGAACATGGAGCCGGTGTCGCCGAGGCAGAAATCGTCGAATTTCACGCCGTCAATATCGGTGAGCTTTGCGCCGCGCGCCTTTTCGACCAGCATGGGGAAAGGCATGGACCAGTCGCTCATCCAGTGCAGCGGCACGCGGTTGAGGAAATTCCCCGCGCCCGTTTCCAAGCGCCGCCCGCGACGCCGGATGCGCGGCGGCAAACGCGATCCGCTCCTGCGCGGACATCGCCTCGATGCGCGAGCGGGCGACGCCGCCGATCAGTTCTGTTGAAGACGCCCTGTTCATTCCTGCTGACAATTTTCCCGGTCCGATGGCACACATTAGCTGGACAGCGGGTTATGGGCAAATATCGACGGACGGCTTGGTTAAGGCTGCCGGCCTTGGAAATCGCGGATCTGCGGGCGCCCGTCCGGCACAGGAGCGCCGCTTTGCGGGGCGGGGTGGAGTATGCAACTGCGTGTTGCCTTTTCATCTTTTTCCCTTAGTTTGCCCTTCAAATGCAGATTGCCGGAGCTTGGATTATGAATGACAAACCATCGCACTCATCATTCAAGGCGCTGGAAACCGCTGCCGCCGGCGACGCCTGGGGCAAGCTGCTGGCCTTGGCGGATATGATCGAGATTGACAAGGCGAGCGGGACGCTGACCATCCGCAACGGCAAATCGCGCATCCTTCTGCGAAAGGACGGGACAATCCGCATCGAGGGCGAGTGCATTGTCCAATCTGCGCAGCGCAACATCGCGCTGGACGCGGCCTTCATCGATTTGAACTGACCTTTGATGTGGCAGGGCAAATCCAACACCGCTTTCAGCGCACAGGGATATTTCATCCGCGACCGCGCCGGCGCCGAGCACTGGGTCGCGGCCTTGCGCGCCAGTTTTGACATTGCGCCCAGCGGGCTTGTCCGTATTGCCGATGAGCAGGCCCCTGTTCTGCTTGCGCCCGAATATGCGGATGACGAGGCGCAGGAGCTGAAATCCGAAAGCGACATTGCGCCGTTCAAGCCAAGGCAGGATTTTATCATGCGCGGCACCGCCTGCCTTCCCGGCATGGCGGAAACACGCGGACTGATTGCCGAACTGGCCATCGGCCGAATGAACAAGCGCGCCGCCGTCAGCTGTCCAAGGCGGGTCCGTGTCCGCGACAGCCGCCTGACGCTGGAACAGGGCAGCGCCTTCGGCGGCGTGGCGCTGACTTGGCGGAACAGCCTCGGCGGGCCCGACGCGGCGAAGGGTTCGGCGCAGGAGGCCGACACTGAATGGGCAAATCCGATTGGCCGGGGCTGGACGAAGCAATGGAGCAAACTGCCGGAAGGCGCGGAAATATTGCTGCCGCTGATCGAAAACGCCGATGAGCGGGTCGAGACCGGTCGGCCGCTTCCGGCCCCATTCGGCTTCGGCGCGGTGCAGCCGCACTGGCTTCCCCGGCGCAGTCACGCCGGCACCTATGACGAGGCTTGGCAAAAGGGCCGCGCGCCTCTGCTTCCCGATGATTTCGACGACCGGTTCCATCAGTCCGCCCCGCTGGACCAGCAGCTTGATCTGAAAGGCGGCGAGCCGGTTTCGGCGGTGAACCTCCATCCGGACGGCCCCTTCTCCTTCCGCCTGCCGCAGATCATTCTCGAAGCGACCACGCGGGTCGGGCGGGAGAGCCACGAAACGCGCATGCGGCTCATCACCGTTGAGCTCGACACGGAGAACAAAACCGTCGCCATGGTCTGGAACACGCTGGTCCCCTGCAACGGCCGTGACACAGAGGTTGAGGGCAGCGTGATCCGGCTGAAACAGATGGCGGGGGTGGCAGGGTGAGCGGCGGCGCGGTGATCAGCGGCGTCGGGCTGTGCTGCTCGCTGGGACAGAATTTTGCCGACGCTTCGAAGGCCTATGCGGCGGGGGAAGTCAATTTCGAGAAGAGCGACAAGGTTGTCGGCCCGGACGGGATGCCGCTGCGCCTCGCGCCTGTGTTCGGCTTTCATGATATCCACAATTACGAAGTGCGCCTGCAGCGCCTCTTTCAATGCGCCATGGATGATCTTGCCGCTCAGACCGGACCCGCGCGGGAGCCAATGCCGCTCCGGCTCATCATCCCCGGCTGGCTGAAAGGCAATCCGATTGAGGCGGCATTTTCTAAATGGATTCTTGCCGAATATGGCGGACGGGTGAAAGCGGTCGATCTGATCTCGTCAGAAAACGCCATGCTGCTCAGCGATCTGGCGCGGGCGCTGCTGACCGTCAATGAGGGCGAAACGCCAGCCATGCTTGTCGGCGCTGTTGACAGTTTCATGCATGCCGAGCTGATTGACGCGCTGGCGCTGAACAACCGGCTCCTGTGCCGGACGCAGCCGCATGGCGTCATTCCGTCCGAGGCGGCGGCATTGTTCCGGGTCTGCCTGCCGCAGCTTGCGGCGGCGGAGGCACCGGGCGGAGAGATTGCGGCGGTCTGGACGGGCCGCGAAACGGAACCCATCACTGACGCCAAAGGCATTCTCGGACGCGGCCTCGCAAAGCCGTTCTCCGCCGCGCTCAGCGAGCGGACGCCGCAACGGCTGATGATTGACCTCAACGGCGAGCGCTGGCGCTCCGAGGAGCTGGGCTTCGCGCTCGCCGCCGCGCCCGCGCTGCCGGATGATCTTGCCGCCGATTTCGAGACCCCGCCGCTGTTCACCGGCTTCTGCGGCTGCGCCACGGGCGGCGTCATGGCGGCGCTGGCGCTGGCGGACGCGCCGGCGGAGGCGCGCCGCTGATGATCCTGAGGACGGAATGGAATGGGCGGTGATCTCCTCCAGCCAGTATAACGGCCTGCGCGCGGTTGCGCTTGTCGGGCGGCCCGTGGCACAACCCGCCCTGCAGGAGGACGCGGCATGATCGAGACTGTCGGCATCAACGGCCTGACCCTTTGCCACAAACACTCCGACGGCTGGGTGCGCTCGACGCTGCCGGATGTGTGCAAGGCGCCGACGATCCCCGTGCCTTTCGTCAATGTGGCCTTCGCCAAGGACCTGGCCAAAGGCACGAAAACTGTGTTCTCGCATGGCGGGGCGATGAACGGGATCAAAGGGTCGGAGTTTTCCAAGACCATCGGCGACGAGCCGGGAGTCGGCCGCGGCGTCAAGTCCGGACGCAACCTGCACCGCGCGACATTCCTGTCCTGGTCGCCGGACGTGTTTATGGAAGGCAAGCCGGTGACGCGGCTGACCGACCGGATGCTGATCAACAAGGGGAACACGATCTCGGCGGGCGGGTATTATACGGGGCCGGTGAATGACGACAAGAACGAAGACGTGTTGGAAGAAATCTGCAAGGCGGCCTGCGAATGCCTTGCTGCGGGAACCATGAGCCAGAAATGTGTCAATGACAAAATGGAATCTTGGGCGAGCAAACTCGGCAAGAAGCTGATTGGGGACGCAGCCTACAAGTTCATGAAAGACACCGGAAGATGGGTTCTGAACGAGAAAAACGGCCAGATATTGAAAGGCGGCGGCAAGCGCCCCGACTTCACGGATTTTGACAATCAGAGCATGATTGAAGTGAAGCTGCCGAAAGATCGATTTCGCAAGGGTCAGGATCAAGCCTATGATGACATAGCCGCCGACAACAATCTCACCCGCGAAAATGTGCATTTCAAGGATTGCGATTGCGAAGGAAAAGGCCGCACTGCAGAAGAAAGAAAGGCCGCAAAGGCCGCAGAAGAAGAAGCCGCGCAGGTGGACAATCGCAGTTTCGCTGAAAGGCATCCTGTACTTACGGGAGTTGGGGTGGGCGTGCTCGTGGTGGGTGCCGCCGCCGCTACTTGGTGGGCTGGCGGATCAGGCGGCGCCGCTGTGGCGGGAATGCTTGGTCTTGGCGGACTGGCAGCCGCGCAATAGAAGGTGTTTTGGATGAATAGCGACGTAGAAACCCTCCTTCAGAGCGCAGACGGTTTGTCGGCGCTCCGCCAGCTGGGCATTACTGGTGACGGCGAAACCGCTGACATTTTGTTTGGCCATTCAATTGAGCTTTATTGCGAGGACGGCCACACCGTCGAAAAGCGCAAGGCTTTGGTTGCACTGATTGCGGACTACGAAAAAACGCTGGCTGGAAAGATCACACATTTCCATCCACATGACTCGTCAAAGCTCAAGAAAATCGCGAACGCCGACTGGGTGAAGTATTATGTGAATTTGGCGGAAACGATGAAGCCGGACGAAGAGGACGCTTTCGATGCCACCTTATACGGGTTTATAGGTGGCGAGGACGCCGACACAGCGACACCCTACTTTTGCAGCGTGGTGGGGTCCCATAAATTCAAGCGATACTCCGACACGCATGCCTACTTTCCAATCGACTGGTTCGAAAATGGCGATAACTACCGCACATACATCTCACTTATGCAGAGATGGTGCAGCCTTTTGAAGGTCGCGCATGGAACTGCGGGACTTAGTATTATACTCGAAGAGGGCGTGAATAAATCCCGTGGAACCCTTTTGGCCTTTCCGTTTCTCAAGCGGTTTCCGGGCTTCGACCTTCCCAATTCCAGCAGGTGGAGCACGCAGGTTCGGCGCGCGGAAAAACGGCACATCCGCTCCATCAACTGGTTGACGGCCATTGACGACGGTTTTGTGGAGGAGCTTGGCGGAATGGAGCACGTTCGACATGCTTTGGGAGAGCATTGTCCAATTCATCCCTACAATGGCGGCATAATCATTCAGGCTGGACAAAGGCCCGAAATCGGAGACGTTAACAGCGGGATTATCCCTGAGCACTATCGGACTGTTGCAAAGCTGCTCAAGCCGCTTCGCTGCGAAGAGTTTCTACCAAATCTCCCCTATCTTCCGGCTCCCAAGCCCCTCGACTCCCTCGAAGAAACGCTAAAATGGATTCGCCGCTTCGATTGACGAAATTGCGCCATCAAGCGCCTGACCCTTTGCCACAAACACTCAGACGGCTGGGTGCGCTCGACCTGCCGGATGTCTGCAAAGCGCCAACGGTGCCCGTGCCATTCGTCAACATCGCCTTCGCCAAGGACCTCGCCAAAGGCACGAAAACTGTGTTCTCGCATGGCGGGGCGATGAACGGGATCAAAGGGTCGGAGTTTTCCACGTCCATCGGAGACGAGCCGGGAGCGGGCGGCGGCGTCATCTCCGGCGTCAACCTCCACCGCGCGACATTCCTCTCCTGGTCGCCGGACGTGTTCATGGAAGGCAAGCCAGTGACGCGGCTGACCGACCGGATGCTGCTCAACAAGGGGAACACGATCTCGGCGGGGGGTATTATACGGGGCCGGTGAAAGGCGCCGGCGCAAAAGATCTCGAAGAACTTTGTGAGATGGCGTGCAATTGTATGAACAAAGTCAATAAGCAAGCCTGCGTAGCTGAGGAAATCAAGAAAAAATATTACGATGGAAAATATCCAAAAGATTTTTCTAATGGAAAATGTCCAGAAGTTTCAATGATTTACAACGCAACCGAAGGGGTTTGGGGCGTTATCATGAACAAGGCAGGGACGGCACCGACCAGTAATCCCATAACACCACAGGCGGTATAAGGCCGGATGTTCTATGTAGAGCAACGGCGCCAACTCATCGCTGGTTGAAATGAAGTTTCCGGGTGACCAGCTGACAGAGCGGCAAAAGCTGCTTTACCCTGAAGCAGCCAAGGACTTAAAAACGAAAAACCAAACACTTGATGTTGAAAAACACTGTGATTGTTCTGGTGGCGGAGGCGGAACAGCGCCTGCGCCGGTGACCGCGCCTGCTGCCAATAAATCCCCATACAAAGACTTTCCCACACCTTCGAATTTAGTGCCGCCGCCCTTCCCTTGGCAAGATCCCCGGCCCGCAGGCGCATGGTGCCGCCAAGTTGCCGGCCTTTTGGAACCATGGTTTGGGAATGCATAGCGGGGTGATGTAAGTCATGGACAGTTTAAAAGAGCCATCGGGAATTGACCCAGACATTCAGCTGGCCATTGGGCTGGACGACTTGTTCATAAATCATCAGCGCACCGGAGACCCGCTTTGGCGCGGAGGCGGGTTTCTAGAGCTGTCTTTCCCGCAGGGGCACACTCGAACTCAACGGGATGCTATGGTTGACGTTTGGCAGGGCTATTTCAATCTGTTTCCAGACAAAATCACGCATTTTCTCGAAAACGATGGCAAGAAACTGCGTCCCCTCAAAGACGGGCATTTTCCACAGCACTTTCGCGACATTTTGCCAAGTGTAGATGAAAAACAATTTTTTGACGGGCGCGTCCTTGGATATGTCGAAGACAGCAAGCCGGGCTGGCCCACACATTATGCGATCTCTGGCATTGGGTTGTGGAAGCCTTATGCTGACAGGCTTTCTAAAATAGAGGCATATTTTTCATCTCATTGGATTTTTGGGCATGTCGACACTCTGATTGAGAGCATATTGACATGGTGTTCGCGGCTTAAGCCCCGGCACGGAATGGCGGGACTGAGTGTGGTTCGTGATTTCAGCTCGCCGCCGTTTTCCATGCATGACGGCATGGCATTTCCGTTTTTGAAGCGTTATCCTGGTCTTGACTACATGGACACTTCGCATTTTAGCTTCTTGGCAGGCAAAAGCCCTAAACTGCGTGGAACAAATTGGCTCACGATCATCGACGATGAATTTGTGGATGAAGCAGGAGGCCGCGCTCGGATTGGAGAAGCGCTGTCTGTTGACAAGGAGATAATTGTTCACGACTGGGACGGTGGAATTCTGGTTCAGTCTGGGGCGCTGCCGCAGCTCGGCGACGTAAATGCCGGGCGCTTTCCCAAGCACTACGGACCTGCATCAAGGGCGCTGAAGAGGATAAGATTTGAAGAATATGCCGACGATGGTTATTTCAGAGTTCCCGAACCGCTGGACGAACTAGGAGAGACCTTGAAATGGATACGCCGCTTCGACTAAAATAAGTCATCAACGGCCTGACGCTGTGCCACAAACATTTCGACGGCTGGGTGCGCTCGACGCTGCCGGATGTGTGCAAGGCGCCGACGATCCCCGTGCCATTCGTCAATTTGGCCTTCGCCAAGGACCTCGCCAAGGGCACGAAAACCGTGTTCTCGCATGGCGGGGCGATGAACGGGATCAAGGGGTCGGAGTTTTCCAAGAGCATCGGCGACGAGCCGGGCGCCGGCCTTGGCGTCAAGTCCGGCGACACAGCTCCACCGCGCGACATGGCTCTCCTGGTCGCCGGACGTGTTCATGGAAGGCAAGCCGGTGACGCGGCTGACCGACCGGATGCTGATGAACAATGGGAATACGATCTCGGCGGGCGGGTATTTTACCGGGCCGGTGACGGGAGCGAGCAAGGCGACGCTGGATTTGCTGTGCAGCATCGCGTGCGAGTGCATAGCGGCGGGAACCGCCCGCCAGCGCTGCGTTCACCTTGCGGTGAAAGCCCTTCCCAAGACAGCTGGCACAGGCATCTATTCTGAAGTGACCTTCGATCCATCCGGCCAAATGATGCGCCAGCCCGACGGCGCGCCGATGACCAGATACGCGACTGCCGGTTCGCGCATCGACGTGGTGACCGTCTTGGGAGGCGCACCTGTCGAGTTTATTGAGATGAAATTCGGACCTGACACAATGGGTGCCACGCAACAGGCGCGTTACGAAGCCATTGCACGCAAAAACCTCAAAACCCTCCAGGAAATCTGGGTGGACACCGACTGCAAATGTGACAATGGCAAACCGGTTCCCGGTCCCTGTTCCCGTTCCTGCCCCGAAGAAGCAGGCCGAAGGTGTGACAACTGGTCAGAAAGTCGCTGTCGGGGGGCTTGCTGTTGCCACGGTAGGCGCTATCGCTTGCGCTATCTTTGAGCCTTGCGGCGCAATCGTGGGAAGTGCATTGCTTCTCGGCGGAGGCGCGGCGTTGGCAACGGCGCCTTAGGTGAGGGGAGATTATGGCGGCTTTTGACTTCCCGGCCAGCAGTGCGGCCAATCCGGATGCGTTGCGTCACTTGGATGACATTTTCGTTTCATATCCGACAAATCCCGAACCCTGTCTAAGAGTTTCTTTTCGGGCAGTTCTATTTTTTGAAGGTGGGGGAACGCTGGAAAAGCGCTTGGCAGGCCTTCAGATTTTAACTGACTACGCCAATCGGTATCACCAGAACCTCAGTCACGTGCAGCACGCCAGCAAGGGCAGGGCCAAAGTCGTGCCACTTGACATGGTCAGTTTCGCTGCAGATGGCGAAGAGAAAATACGTGAGCTGCCGCCTGAAAAGGAATGCGAGGTTGGACTTTTTGGGCCGCCATTCGACCCGGGCACAGGCGGAATCGCCCATTTCGGCGGGTCACTTGTCGCCAGAGGCCCCGAGCCGCTGCTGCCTGTGGACATTTCATGTCTTGAATTTTCCGTCTCGGCCTCTTCGCTGGCGGACGATGGCTTTGAACAATGGATCCGAATGATCCTGGACGCGTGCCGAAGACTGAAGCCACTGCATGGCCTCGCGGGGCCATCCGTTCAGTTTGACCGAATATATTCGTCCACCACTGCACACGCACTCTCATTTCCGTTGATAAAGCGATTTCCCGGACTTCATTGCTCGCGTGATTCGACCTTTCAAGTGGAAATACAGAATTCTGGAAACAGGAAGTTTTTTTCAACAAACTGGCTGACCATAGTCTCTCGGGGCACACTCTCGGCAAGCACGGAGGCTGAAGCCGCAGTTATGCAGTTGCCCCCGCCGTGCAAACTCCATGAATATGATGGCGGGATTGTTGTTCAAGCAGGAGACTTCCCTCAGCTCGGCGACACAAACCGAGGAATTGTGCTGCAGAGTTACCGCGATGTGGCGAACGCGCTCAAGCAGGTGCGATTCGAGGACTATGCCGTTGGCATATTGCCAGTGGAGGAGCCGCTCGATTCTCTAAGCGAGACTTTGAAATGGATAAGGCGCTTTGACTAGCCGGAGAAGACTTCGAACGCCCTGCTGTCGGCAGGCTCAGGCGCTTTAACAGCACCGCCTTGGGCCGCGAAAGGGCCGCAGGAAATTTCCGGTCATTTGTCGCGCAGGCTGCGGGAATTAACATGATCCGAGTCTTTCACACGGCCCACCACGCGCTGCTGCAGGAAACCGCCGCCCTCAACGGTCCTAACGCTTTGCCTCCGACGGCTGGGTGCGCTCGACGCTGCCGGATGTGTGCAAGGCGCCGACGCGTGCCCGTGCCGTTCGTCAATGTGGCCTTCGCCAAAGACCTCGCCAAAGGCACGAAAACCGTGTTCTCGCATGGCGGGGCGATGAACGGGATCAAGGGGTCGGAGTTTTACAAGAGCATCGGCGACGAGCCGGGCGTCGGCCGTGGCGTCAAGTCCGGCACGCACCTGCACCGCGCGCACCTGCCTGTCCTGGTCGCCGGACGTGTTCATGGAAGGCAAGCCGGTGACACGGCTGACCGACCGGATGCTGATGAACAACGGCAACACGATCTCGGCGGGCGGGTATTATACCGGGCCGGTGAACAAGGCGGAAAATGCCGAACTGCTTGAGGAGTTCTGCAAGGCGGCCTGCGAATGCCTGGCTGCGGGAACAATGAACCAGCGCTGTGTTGCCAAGAAGCTCAAGGGCTGGGCCAAAACGAACGGTAAAGACGTGCATCCCGAGGCAAGCTATGTGAAGGACGCAAACGGGAAATGGACATTGCGGGGAACAAGACCGGACGGCAATCTGCGCACCAGCCGCCCGAAGGGATCGCGGGTGCCGGATGTTACCGATCTCGATAACAATTCAATCGTGGAAGGAAAGCTGAACAACCCCAACACGGGATTCAGGGACGACTATCGGGAGGGTCAGGACGATGACTACAATGACATTGTCAATGACGACACAAACCCGGTCACCTCGCGCGAAGACGTCAACTTCGATGACTGCGACTGTGAAGGCAAGGGACGGACCAAGGAAAAGCGCGCATCCGAGGCGACCCAGGGGTCGCAGGCTGCCAGCTTGGCGGCAAGAGCCGCCTCATTGGCAAAGTTCGGCGCAAAGCGCGCCACCGGCCCTGCCGGATGGATATATGATCTGGGCAAAATGCTTCTTCCAACGCCCGCTTACTGATGGAAATTCAAACTCCGCGGTCGACACGTCATTAAATGAACAGTGAGACAAACTCGATGACGAAATCTGCAATCGACGAATTGATCGAACTGCACTCGATTGCCGATCTCGACAAGTTGTTTCTGTCTGAGCGCGAGGGCGAAAAGACTATCCTGTTCGGCTTTTCGGTGTGCCTCTTCTATGAGGGCGGTTCCACCGTCCGGCGGAGACTCGACGGCAACCGGGTGATGGCCGACTACAAGGAAATATTCCGCGATTATGTAAAATACTTTTACCCAAAGGGCGGGAAACACAGGCGAAAAATAGATAAAATAGATCCAGTTGACTACTACAATAAAGATGCAGAAAAGACCTCCGAAATAGAGACTTACGCGGCCGGTTTTTACGAGGACAGGGGGATCGTAAGGCCACACTACATAGCGAACGTCTGCAGCGATAAATTTAATATCTGGTCCAGAATTCTTGCCTATGCGCCTGCAAGCTGGGCACGAGAAAATGATGCTGGCGTTGTTCTCGAAACAACGCTCCGTTGGTGCAACCTCCTGAAGCCAGGCCACGGAACGGCGGGTCTGTCCGTGATTCTGGACGAAGGCTCGGCGAAAGCGCCGCAAAGCCGTCTTGCATTTCCGCTTATCAAGCGGTTTCCGGGCATTGATTTCCCCGACCTTGGAGCGTGGAGTTCTGAAGTCCGCCACGAGAAAAAGCGCTGGATCCGCACGGTCAGCTGGCTGACTATCCTTGATGACGGATTTGTCGCGGAGCTGGGCGGGTTGGAAAAGATGAAGGCGGAGCTGGGCGATGAATGCCCCATCCACGTTTGGTATGGCGGCGTCATTATCCAGGCAGGGCCGGAGCCGGAGACCGGCGACGTCAATCAGGGCCTCGTTCCAGAGGCCTATCGCAAAGTGGCGAGACTGACCAAGCCGCTGCGGTTCGAAAGCCTGAAAGGCCGCATCAGCCTCCTGAACCCGCCGCCGCCGCTCGACCACATCGAAGAATCATTGAAATGGCTGCGCCGGTTCGATTGACATGGTGAAAGAATCCGAACTCGCCGCTCTGTTCGTTCAGCTCCTCGACCGGCCCGACAGGGACGAATTGCTTGCCGCTCAACAGAGTCTTGTATTGCGATCTGCGGAGCTCGAAAGGGTGACTGGTCAATATGGCAGAATGGAACCCAATCCGCTGACCGGTCTGCTGGCGCAAATCGTCTGTGGTGCCATGGTCCGCGCGGGACAGCCGGAGGCAGTGAAAAAGTTCCTCGAAAATTTGGCGGACCTCTTTGCGCCAGAACATCGCTATTATGTCCACGGCGGCAATCTCGGCGATCTGCTCGGGGCCTTTCCGTCGCTGCACGTTCCCCTTGCCGCAGCTTTGATGACTGCGGAAAGTCAGGGAGAGGCTGCGCATGAACTGCGGCGGCTATACAGCAGTTTTCACCGTCACCGGACGGTGGCCGCCGTGTCAGCCAGCCATGAGGCGCTCGCAAAGCATCCGGCTTTTGCCGATTACGGTCCCATTTCGCCGGGCCCGCATTGGCTTCTGGAAAAATATTTGGCCGTGCGCGCGCTTGATCCGCCCGATCTTGAACATGAAGGATGGGTTGATTTTGATGAGGAACTGACGGGCCTTGCCCTTGAGACGGCGCGTTTCGCCGATGCTTCAATTGTCTTTGACGAACATCTTGCGGCGGCAGACCGTCTGGTTCGGTGGAACGGCGCGCATCTTGGTTTTCACTGTGTCTGCTATCTGGCCGCGCTGGAGCGCCCGGATGAAGCGGTCGCGCTGGCAAAGGAGATCATCAGACACGGGTATCGGCTGGTGTGGCGTTTCCTTCCAGACAGGCCGCATAAAGACTGGACGTCCGTCTGCAGGCAGGACGAATGGCTTGGCAGGATCGCCGAGACAAATGTGTTCAGGGCGTTTATCAAAGACTATGTCATTTGGCGCGAACCGCCAGATTATGACCTGCCGTGCCTGCTGGAGGAATCCGTGCTCGGCGGCGGCAAGCCAAAGAAATGCCGTTTGACGAAGCGGTCAATCCAGCCCGGCGAGGCGATTATCAGGATGATACGTCTCCATGACCGGGCGAGTGAGCCAAGGGAAATCTGCCATCCCGCCGCATTCGACTCAGCGCCCTGGGACTGGCTTGCGCATGATTTCAGGGAGTATCGCGCGCCGCTCGAGACGCTTTTCGACCTTCGCCGGAGGGCGCATATTGACGACCCCGATATCTGCGTTTTTTTCAAAGACATCGCGCGTGATCCCCGCGCATTCGACATTGAGCGCGCAGCCGCTGTCATCGCCAGTGAAGGTCCGAAACCTATCCGTTTCTCGTGGCGAAAAGGCGGTAAGAACGCGCCTGCCGCTATGGGCTTCACGCCGTTTTCACAGGACAGAGGCCATGGCGATGCGGTGAACCTTGTCTGGCGGATTGTCCGCGCGGGTCACTCCAAACCATTGATGAAATCCGTCAGCGCGCTCAGTGAAGGCAGGGCAGACATGGTCTTCGCTATGCTGGCCTGCTTTGACGAACCGCATCTGAGAGAGCAGGCCGCGCGGCATTTCGAATGCCCGCAACTGCCGGAGATCATGACGCTCGTCTTCAAATCACCATTGAATTTGCAAGATCACCTGCGCATTGCCGCATTCGGACGCGACCATTCCCGTTTCCGCATCGCCATCGCAAAGGCGATGCAACGTTATGCGCTGAATTTGTATTCGAACTATCACCCGGATACAGACTGGTACTTGCAAGGACTTCAGAATTTCACATACGCCCATGGATGCCAGCTGCTTTATTTTCTGATCCATCATCCCGAAGGGAATCCGGTTCTCGACACGTGCGTCAGAAATGCCTGGCTTCCCAGCGGCGTCGGAAGCGGCGGCTATGACGCTTATGATAACGCAAGCGGCTTTTATCACCGGGCGGCAACACTGTATCTTGCGCTCACATCGCCAGAAAAGCTTGCGGACTGGCTGCAGCAAGATTGGATGGGGCATTTGTTACCCAAACGCCAATATGACTCGACGCTTAAGTTTGCCGCGTCAATCATCCGGAAGGGGCGATGAACGCAGGGCCGGTAGGTTTACCTCACTCCAAACACCCCCGACCCCACCCTTACATGCGTCGCCCCAAGCGCAACCGCCAGCTCATAATCCGCCGACATCCCCATCGACAGCGCGGCCACTCCGCATTGTTCCGCCAATTTTTCCAGCAGCGCGAAATGCGGGCCGGGGTTCTGGTCGGCGGGGGGGATGCACATCAGGCCTTCAATTTGCAGCCCGTGAAACGCGCGGCAGCGCTCGACGAAAGCCACGCAGTCGCGGGGATTGATTCCGGCCTTTTGCTCCTCCAAACCTGTGTTGACCTGAACGAACAGTTTCGGATGCCTTCCTTGGCTTTTGATCTCCGCTGCCAGCGCGGTCGCGATTTTCTCCCGGTCCACCGTTTCAATCACATCAAACAGCGCCACCGCCGCTTTGGCCTTGTTGGACTGCAGCGGGCCGATGAGATGCAGCTCGACGCCGGGGGACTCGGCTTTCAGCACTGGCCATTTGCCTCAACGCGCTTTTGGAGCTTTGGGCAGGCCTTATTCTCAAACTGTCAAACATTGACTTGAATCAACGCTTCATCGCCGACGCTGAAATAGACACAAGCCGTGGCGGTGTTCATTTCGAACGCTGCCAAAGCCGACTAAAGGAGGCTTTCAAATGAAAAAACGTCAACTTCTGTTTGCGACGCCGCTGGTTGTTCTTTCTGGGGCGGCATATGCGGCTGGTGATCTGAGCCGCGCTGACCCCATGGAAATCGTCATCGAAATGGGGCAGGCGGATGCCAAGCACATGTATTTCAAGCCGAACCACATCGATCTTGAAACCGGCAAAGCCTACAAGATATCGTTCAAGAACACGGACAAGATCAAACACGAATTCGCGGCACCGGACGTGGTGTCAAAGGTGTTTACGCGAAAGGTCGAGGTCCTCGGCCCGGATGGCAAAACGCTCGCTGAAGTTAAGGGCTTTGTGACGGAAATCGAAGTTGTCGGCGGCGGGGTGGCTGAATGGTTCCTAGTCCCGGTGCAAACCGGAGACAACATCCCGATCGAGTGTGCCATTGAAGGGCACAAGGAAGCCGGCATGGTCGGCACCTTCACCATTAAATGATGTTTCAACAACGAATGAGGGTCCGATTGCTCGGACCCACATCGCTGGCACTATCATTTTCAAGCAAATTCGCAGCGTCCGCAGCGCCCATGTCATTCCATCAAATCTTCGATCCGGTCAGGGATATCCTTCTCTGAGAAGGACCTCTGCGAAGCTTCGTCGTGGATGAACGCCACGATATCGCCGAGCTCCTGCGCAGTCAGTTCCGCCTGCTGCCCCATTCGCTTTTCTTGCATCTCTATCATCGGCTTGGTTCCGAGCCACATCCGGGCAAAGAACTCGAACGGGTTCATGGCCGGGTCCATGGTTGAGGCATCGAGCGGCGCCGCGTCGCCTCCGCCGACGCCGTTGACCGAATGGCACACCACGCAGCCCTTCTCTGCGAAAAGCGCCCTTCCGCGCTGCGGGTCCATTTTAGGAAGCATCAGGCCACGCGGAGCCCCGGAGTCGTCCGCCTTCGCCGCGTTCACCAAAGTGACCGTGTCAAAGCAAGCATCGCAGCTAAAAATGCCTGCCGCGACGGCCACAAACATGGCGATTACATTGGTGGTTCCCATGGCTGAACACTATCACCTCCGACAAGAGACATTTTGACTTCGATCAACCTGGGTAACCAACAGCACCGCTGCGGCGCAGAGATTCAATACAAGTCATCCGTGGCTTCAATTCAAACAGAATAGTCCCGCACCCCAAACACCCCCGACCCCACCCGCACATGCGTCGCGCCGAGCGCAACCGCCAGCTCATAATCAGCCGACATGCCCATGGAGAGCGCCGCGACGCCGCATTGTTTGGCGAGTTTTTCCAAGAGCGCGAAATGCGGACCGGGGTTCTCCTCTGCGGGCGGAATGCACATGAGGCCTTCGATTTTCAGGCCATGGACCTCTCGGCAGCGCTCGACGAAAGCCACGCATTCGCGCGGGTTGATGCCTGCCTTCTGTTCTTCCAGACCGGTGTTGACCTGCACAAACAGCTTCGGATGTTTTCCCTGTTTGCGGATTTCCGCCGCCAGCGCTTCGGCAATTTTTTCGCGGTCCACTGTCTCTATCACATCAAAAAGCGCCACCGCTTCTTTCGCCTTGTTGGATTGCAGCGGCCCAATCAGGTGCAGCTCGACGCCGGTGAACTCCGCCTTCAGCGCGGGCCATTTGCCTTGCGCCTCCTGCACGCGGTTTTCTCCGAAGACCTTGTGCCCTGCGGCGAGGACTGGCCGGATATGCTCCGCGTCAAAGGTCTTTGAAACCGCGACCAGCGTCACCTCGCCATGCGCCCGCCTGGCCTTGGCTTCGGCGGCGGCGATGTGGGATTTGACCGTGGCGAGGCGCTCGGGCGCGGTGTTCATTTTCAAACCTTTATTGGCAAGCGGCAGCGGCGGATGGTTGACCATTCCGGCCAATCATGGTGAAGGTCCGCCCTGATTTTCATCCTGATTTGGCAGAGAAATACCTTATATGGCAGCCGAGCGCTATAACCCGAAGGACACGGAGCCCCGCTGGCAGAAGGCCTGGGACGCGGCGAAGCTGTTCGAGACGAAGAACGAGGACGAGCGCGAGCGCTATTATGTGCTCGAGATGTTTCCCTATCCGTCGGGCCGCATTCATATGGGCCATGTGCGCAATTACACGATGGGCGATGTCGTCGCCCGCTACAAGCGCGCCAAGGGTTTCAACGTCCTGCATCCGATGGGCTGGGACGCGTTCGGCATGCCGGCGGAAAATGCGGCGATGCAGAACAAGGTGCATCCGAAGGAATGGACCTACCAGAACATCGCCACCATGAAGCGCCAGTTGAAATCGATGGGCCTGTCGCTCGACTGGTCGCGCGAATTCGCCACCTGCGATGTCGACTATTACCACCGCCAGCAGATGCTGTTCCTCGACTTCATGGAGAAAGGCCTCGTCCACCGCAAACAGTCGAAAGTGAACTGGGACCCCGAGGACATGACCGTGCTCGCCAACGAGCAGGTCATTGACGGGCGCGGCTGGCGCTCCGGCGCGCTCGTTGAACAGCGCGAGCTGACGCAATGGTTTTTCAAAATCACCGATTACAATGAAGAGCTTTTGACGGCGCTGGACGGGCTGGATGGATGGCCGGAGAAGGTCCGGCTGATGCAGAAGAACTGGATCGGAAAATCCGAAGGCCTGCTGCTCCGCTGGGAGATCGCAGGCGAGGCGCCCGCGTCCGAAATAGAAGTCTACACGACGCGGCCCGACACATTGTTCGGCGCGTCTTTCATCGCCATTGCCGCCGATCATCCGCTGGCCAAAGAACTCGCCGCGAAGAATGAGAAGCTCGCCGCATTCGCTGACAAATGCCGCCAGATGGGAACCTCCGTCGCGGCGGTGGAGACGGCGGAGAAGATCGGCTTCGACACAGGACTGAAGGTGCGGCATCCATTCGATCCTGATTGGCTGGTTCCCGTCTATGTCGCCAATTTCGTTTTGATGGATTACGGCACGGGCGCTATCTTCGGCTGCCCTGCGCATGACCAGCGCGATTTGGATTTCGCCAATAAATACGGTTTGAAAGTCACGCCCGTCGTGCTGCCGAACGGCATGGACAAGGCGGAGTTTTCCATCGCTGACAAGGCCTTTGACGGCGAGGGCGTGATGATCAATTCACGCTTTCTCGACGGCATGACGCCGCAGGCGGCGTTTGATGATGTGGCGAGCCGGCTCGGTCAAATGGTTCTGGACGGCAGGCCGCAGTCCGAGCGCAAGGTGCAGTACCGCCTGCGCGACTGGGGTATTTCGCGCCAGCGCTACTGGGGCTGTCCGATCCCGGTGATCCATTGCGAAGTCTGCGGCGTGGTGCCGGTGCCGAAGAAGGACCTGCCGGTGAAGCTGCCGGACGATGTTGAATTCGACCGTCCGGGCAACCCTCTCGACCGGCATCCGACCTGGCGGCATGTGAACTGCCCGCAATGCGGCAAGACGGCGCGGCGCGAGACCGACACGATGGACACGTTTGTCGACTCGTCCTGGTATTTCGCCCGTTTCACCGCGCCTTGGGAAAACGAGCCGACTGACCGCAAACAGGCGGACGCATGGCTGCCGGTGGACCAATATATCGGCGGCATCGAACATGCGATCCTGCATCTTGCTCTATTCCCGCTTCTTCGCCCGCGCCATGATGGCGACCGGGCATCTGGGCGTCGCCGAGCCTTTCAAGGGCCTGTTCACGCAGGGCATGGTCGTGCACGAGACCTACCGCAACGAGGCGGGCTGGGTGGAGCCGGCCAAAGTGCGCATCACGGGCGAGGGCGAGGCGCGCAAGGCGGTTCTCATCGCCGATGAGACCCCGGTTGAAATCGGCTCGATTGAGAAAATGTCGAAGTCGAAGAAAAACACTGTCGATCCCGACGATATTTTCGAAAGCTACGGCGCGGACACGGCGCGCTGGTTCACGCTGTCGGATTCGCCGCCGGAGCGAGATGTGATCTGGACGGAATCCGGCGCGGAAGGCTCGTTCCGCTTTGTGCAGCGCGTCTGGCGTCTGGTGTCTGAGCTCGCCGATGCGCCTGCCGCGCAGAGCGGCGAGGCGCAGAACGCGCCCGCCGTCCGAAAAGCCGCGCACAAGGCGCTGAAGCTGGTCGGCGAGGACATTGAGCGGCTCGGTTTCAACAAGGCCATCGCGCGCTGCTATGAGTTGGTCAATGAGATCACCCAAGCCGTTTCCGCCGTGTCGGCGGGCAAGGCGGATGCGGCGCTGGCCGCCGCCTGCCGCGAGGCGGCGGACATTCTGGCGCAGCTGATCTCGCCCTTCATGCCGCATCTGGCGGAAGAGTGCTGGGCGGCGCTCGGCCATGACACGATGATCGGCACGCAGCCTTGGCCCGTGTTTGATCCGGCGCTTGTCACCGAAAACGAGGTGACCATGCCGGTGCAGATCAACGGCAAGCGGCGCGGCGATTTGACAATTGCCCGCGATGCCGGTCAATCTGCGGTCGAGGCTGCCGTCATGGACTTGGATTTCGTCAAGGCGGCATTGAACGGCGCCGCGCCGAAGAAGATTATTGTCGTGCCGCAGAGGATCGTCAATGTTGTCGTTTGAACCCAACCGCCTTGGCCGCATTGCATCCGCCCTGGCTTTTTCAAGCCTCATGGCGCTGTCCGGCTGCCAGGTGCGCCCGCTTTATGCGACCGGGCCGGCCGCCGCTGGCGCGTCCGTGCTCAGCCAGTCTGTCTCCGTCAACGAAGTCACCAGCCGTTATGCGCAGGAAGTGCGCAATCATCTCATCTTCCTGCTGAACGGCGGCGCGGGCGAGCCGGCGGGCGCGGCATACAAGCTGGAGCTTGGCGTGACGAAACGCGTAACGACCGTTGCGGTGGTGACGCCCGCGACTGGCGAAAGCCGCGGCACCGCCGGCTCGATTGTCCTCGCCTCGAACTATGTTCTTTCGGATGCCGCCACAGGATCGCAGGTGGCGTCCGGCTCGCGCGAAGTTTCGGCCTCCTTCGACTCGCCCCGCCAGCAGTTCGCGCAGCTGCGCGCCGAGCGCGACGCCGAGGACCGGGCGGCGCGGGAGCTGGCGGAAGCGCTGAAGCTCGCAATCGCGGCTGATTTGGCCAATAAATGAGTGCTACCGCGATAGTGTGATCCCCATGATCGCAGCGTTTCCCGCCAGATAAAGCAGCGCCATGTAGCTGAAGGCGCGCCGGTCATGCCGGATCGCTGCGGCGTCATCGCCCCGGAACGCCGCCCATGACGTCTGCACGACCTGCCCAAGGCTTGCGATCACAAAAATGTATGCGGCGAAATAGAGCATGTCGATCATCATCAGATAATCGACCTCCGGCAGCAGCGAATTGGTTGTCAGCTGCAGCGCCACGAGCGTCAGCAGCGCAGTGATGCCCATCCCGACCCGCGCTTCCACAAAGCTTGGATGGATGAAGAAGACGAAGGCTGCGCATATGACCACAAGAAAAATCGGCAGGATGGTCTTGATCGCGTAAGTGAACGCCGGCCGGTGCACCGGCACAGAGACCGTGACCCTGGAGTAGGGTTCTGGCGCCGTTAGGCTCGTGTCGCCAAAATTGGTCGGATAGGGCTTTGACGCGACGGTCAGCGTCGGCTTGCCTAGAATGTAGCCGGGCAAAGTCATTTCGGGGTTCATCGTCACAGGATTATCATCCGGCACAAAATACTGCTTGCTGGAACCGACACTCGAATCTTCAAACTCCACAATCAAATTCTGGCTGTCGAACGGATATTTCTCCAGCGGAAGCTTGCTGTTGAACTGTCCCTGATAGCGGATGGCCATATATTTCGACCCGTCTGGAAGGGTCTGTGGCTCTTCGAAGAGCGGCGTCGGAATATGTCCCCAGAGCTGAAACGGGTTCATGTATTCCAGCTTTGCCGCCGGATTGATGTCCGGGTTTTTCCAGCGCAGCCAGACATAGAAATCCATCGCGTAGGAATGGGTCTGCAGATCAAGCTGCTGGATGTCGTTGACATAGACGCCGACGGTCACTTCATTGGGGCCGGAAGGCGCGGCTTCCGGCGCTTCAACCGGCGCCGCGGGATCCGTCACGGCCGGGGCAGGCGCCGCAGCGTCCTGTGCCATGACCGGCGCTGCCAATACGCAGAGCAAAATGGTGAGAAACAGACTTCTGGCAAATCCCATCGCGCGGCTCCCTCTGCAATGCGGGCGAGACTAACACTGCCTCTGCGGAAACCGCAACCACGGCGGTCAAAACCCTAAAATATTGCATGTGAAAATCCGCAGGAGGCCGGGATTGCCGGACGCCGCAGTGTCTGCGTTAAATTGGGTTTATGGCAAGCTGAGTTAACCATGAAGCCCCGGCTGCGGCGGTTTGCGCATTCGCAGGCGCAGCAAATTGTTGATTTCGCCGGTTTTTTGTGTTATTGGTATGAAATGTGCCGATGGCAAAACATTAATTTTTGCGCGACAGCGTCAATCATTGAAGGATTGGTCTGACTTTTCCGAACTTTTTACGGTTCTGGAAGAGGCCCCGTCTTGAAGACCGGGGTCTCTTAAGAGGAATGTTCGGAATTTCAGCCCGGATCCGCGTTTGCTGCGGGATATGACAGTGTGAACAACAAGCCCGTCCAAACGGGTGGTACAGGAGCGGCGTTTCAAATGGTGACACAGGCACAGCCAAAGAAGACTGCAATGCGCAACGGCTATAAGACAGGCGAGTTCATTGTGTATCCGGCGCATGGCGTCGGCCAGATTTTCGCCATCGAGGAGCAGGTTGTCGCCGGCCACAAGCTGGAGCTCTTTGTCATCGACTTTTTGAAGGACAAGATGCGCCTCAAGGTGCCTGTCGCCAAAGCCGCTGCCATCGGCATGCGCAAACTTTCGGAGCCGGACTTCATCGAGCGCGGCCTGCGCGTCGTGCAGGGCCGCGCGCGCATCAAGCGCACAATGTGGTCGCGCCGGGCGCAGGAATATGACGCTAAGATCAATTCCGGCGATCTGATCGCGATTGCCGAGGTTGTCCGCGACCTGTACCGCGCGGACACGCAGCCGGAACAGTCATATTCCGAGCGCCAGCTGTACGAGGCTGCGCTGGACCGTCTGGCGCGCGAAATCGCGGCCGTCAACAAGGTTTCGGACACCGAAGCCGTGCGGATCATTGAGACAAATCTTGCCAAGGGGCCGAAGCGCGGCGCCAAGGTGGAAGTTGAGCCGGAAGGCGACAATGACGCCGAGGTTCAGGAAGTGGCTGCCTGATCGGCAGCTCGAACCACTGGAATCTGAAAAGCCCGGTTTGCGCCGGGCTTTTTTCATGGCCGCTGTTCACGACATGGTGAAGCGCAATGGCTGCCGGGCTGACAAATCCAAATTCCGCTGCCGAGCGTAAGCTCAGTCATAAGTGAAATTGCCGGAGTTTGTGCCATGGGAACGCAGCTGCTTCAGTCCAAGATGATCCGCACCGCCATGCGTGTCCCGCTTCTTGAGAGGGATGAGGAGCATGAGCTGGCGCTGCGATGGAAGGAAAACCGCGACCAGCAGGCGATGAACAAGATTGTTGTGGCGCATATGCGGCTGGTGATCTCCATGGCCTCGCGGTTCCGAAATTACGGCCTGCCGATGAATGATGTCATTCAGGAGGGGCATATCGGTCTGCTTGAAGCCATATCCCGGTTTGACCCGGACCGCGAAGTGCGGTTTTCGACCTATGCGACGTGGTGGATACGCGCATCGATACAGGATTATGTGCTTCGCAACTGGTCGATTGTCAGGGGCGGCACCAGCGCCGCGCAGAAATCCTTGTTCTTTAATCTGCGGCGCCTGCGGGCGCGGCTGTCAAAGGGACAAGAGGCGATTTCTGAAAGCATGATTATCAAAAACATCTCCCAGTCGCTCGGCCTGCCGGAAAAAGACGTTGAACTTATGAACCACCGGCTTTCCGGACCGGACACGTCGTTGCAGGCGCCGATCAGCAATGATGACGAAGGCGGAGCGCAGCGGATGGATTTTCTGGTGGACGGCGCACCGCTGCCGGACAGCGTTGCCGCTGAATCCATCGACAGCGAGCGGCGGCAGAGCTGGGTCAGAGGCGCCTTGATGGTGCTCGACACGCGCGAGCTTCTGATAATCAAGGAACGCAGGCTGTCAGATGACGGCGCCACGCTCGAGTTCCTCGGAGAAAAGCTCGGCATTTCCAAAGAGCGCGTGCGGCAGCTTGAAACGCGGGCGATGGGTAAACTGAAAAGCGCGCTCCAGGCAGCCAATCTGGAGTTGGCGCGCGAGGCGGGGGCTGACTAGCGGCGGCGCGCTTGAGGCGCTGGGACTTCTTGCCCTGGCAGTCACTCTTCCCGCCATTCAAGCAGATCTCCCGGCTGGCATTGAAGAGCCTTGCAGATGCTCTCCAGAGTATCGAAGCGGATGCCTTTGACTTTGCCGGATTTGAGCAGGCTGACATTGGGTTCGGCGATGCCAATATGCTCGGCGAGTTCGCGCGAGCGCATTTTGCGTTTGGCGAGCATGACATCAAGATTGACGATGATCGGCATCAGCGTCACACAAATTGCTTGTGTTCATCGCTGATTGCAGCCGCCGTGCCTTGGATGTGTCCCAGCGACAGAGCGAAAAACGCAATCACGAAATAGAGCACGTCCCGCGGATCGACCCAATTCTGCGCCGGAATCATTCTGACAATGTCCATGGACAAAGCCCCCAGCATGAACGGACGCAGGACAACCTCGGCGGTGGCGGCAGCCAGACCGGTGAGGCCTACCAAACGCAGCCGCCTTGCTGCCTCAACAGAAAGAATGCTGCCGGCAAGATAAACGCGCATCAGTCCCCAGACCGCAACGCCCATTGCAGCTGCCACTGACCAATTTACGAGCACAATCGCGTGGTTCAGCCATATTCCGGCTGACGATATGCTGCCGTCCTTGAGACCCCAATTTTTACCCCATTGAACTGCGGTCACGCCGGGGCCGTTCCAGATGAGCTCCTGAAAGTTGACGTAGAACTGCCACGCCAGCCACACAACAACAAGCCAGCGGATGAGATGGCAAAGCCAGCTGATTTTCCGGCGCAGAACCGAATCGTTTGATTGTCGCGGAAGTTCGAGTGTGATTGTCATCGCACATCCCCTGAGTGAAACTCAATTTGAATGTAACAGATAATTTGCATTATGTACAACGTTATTTAAATGTCTTAAAAAGTAATTTTTTAACTTCTATTCACCGACTTTGCGCCGGCGCGCCCGTGAGAGCGCAGTTGGAAGAACGATCCGCCCCGCCGCATGAAAAACGCTTGTGGCGCTCAATGGCATTTCGCATTTCGTGAACTGCGAAGGATTGGCCCGTTAAAGGTCAGCCCGCAACGTCGGTGACGATCTTCACCCGCTCGCCAACAGAAACGGACTGACCGGCAGCCAAGCCGTTGATAAGCCGGAACAGCTCCTGCGGCCGGTCGGTTCCAACCATGCGCGCCGACAGGGACCCAACTGTGTCGCCGGCGCTCACCGTGACAATGCGCACGCGCGTTGGCTTAAGTGCCAAGCGCTCCGCCTCGCTCATGGCGGTGAAGGTCGATGTGACAGATGTCGCAACGTCTGCAACGCCTTTCGCGTTCGAGGGCGCGGCGGTGAGGAAGCGGTAGACGCGGCCTTTGATCCGCAGCACAGTGATATGAAAC
The DNA here is from genome assembly GCA_963802455.1 of uncultured Alphaproteobacteria bacterium. Classification (GTDB taxonomy): domain Bacteria; phylum Pseudomonadota; class Alphaproteobacteria; order Rhizobiales; family Rhizobiaceae; genus JANOYJ01. The sequence goes on from CAWDIY010000007.1 coordinate 25,938, forward strand.
TGCCAGCGTTCGGCTTGGGCTGATCCCATGGCGGCTTCGACGCCGTTGATTGTTGTCGGAATGACGCTGGACTCGATCAGCCCAGTGACCCAGCCGGACTTGACATAGTCGGTGAGCGGGATGTTCTGCGCGACTTCAACGCCGTCAAAACGGATCGCAAACTCGCCGGGGCCTGCGGCGAGCACGGCATCCTTGTTGTTCTCAATCGTGTAGCCCTTCGGCACCTTGAAGCGTATTCCGAGATTTGGATGCAGAAACTCCTGGCCGCGCGCAAAGCCTTCTTTCGGGCTGTCTCCGAACAGCAGCCCGTCAATGCCGGTCAGATAGGCCTGCCTGTCCGTCTCGCCGATGCCGGGCGCGCCGAACAGGCGGGCGTGGTTTTTGGCCAGTTCCACCCGCTGCGGCGCGGCCGGATGCGTGGCGAGGAAATCGAGGCTCATGTCGTCCGCCGTGTTGGCGGCGCGGAAGTCGGTGTATGCGCCAAGTGAGGAAAGAAAACGCGCGGCGGCGAACGGGTCATAACCCGACCGGCCAAGCGCCTTGATGCCGACAGCGTCGGCCTCAAGCTCCTGATTGCGCGAAAACTGCGCCAGACTGAGCTTGCCACGTATCAGTGCCTGCTTTCCGGTCTCATTGTCCTGCAGCGCTTCGGCCACAACACGGCTCGCAAGGTTTGCATCGGCCTCGCGCTTCTGCCGCGCCACGCCATGCTTGGCCGTCACATGCGCCATTTCGTGCGCGATGACGGCGGAAAGCTCGGCTGAATCATTGGCAAGCGCCAAGAGGCCACGCGTCACATACACATAGCCGCCGGGCAGCGCGAAGGCGTTGACATTGGGCGAGTTCAATATTGTGATCTGGAACGTCTGGTTTGGATCATCCGTCGCAAGCGTCAGCCGCCCAATAGCCTTGGCAATCATCCGCTCCAGCTTGGCGTCGCTGTATTCACCGCCATAGGTCGCCAGAATCTTCGGATGCTGAGTTGCCGCGAGCTTGGCGAACCGGTCAGTGCGCACGACATTGTCGACAATGACCGGATTGTCCGATGGGCGGATGTTCGACACAACGGTCAGATCAGTCTGTTTGCCGTCGCCCAGATCCAGCACCTGGCAGCCCGCAGCGCCCATCACGAAGGGCAAAACCGCCACAAGGCGCAGATTTTTTCGGATTATTCCGGAATTGATCGTCAAATCACGTGCCTTTCGCGCCGCCAAGCAAGAAGCCCCATTCGAATTTTTGCCGCGCAATGTCTTTGGAGACGCATGTTTCACGGGAAAGTGGCCAAGTTCGGGCTTTGCCTATCTGATTTGCGGCGCTTGTCCAAGATAGTCCCGAACAAAGGCCGGGCCTTTGCGCGAAAGCAGCTCCCGTGTTGCACCAAAGGCGCGCACTTCGCCCGCCTCAATGAAGCACAGGAGCGGAGCGGCATTCAGAAGCTCGGCGGGGTGATGCGTCACCAACAGAAGTGTCATGCCGCGCTCGGAATGAATTTCAGAAACAATCGCAGTCATCTCCTGGCGCAGGCCGGGACCGAGTGAGGCGAACGGCTCATCCATCAGCAGCACCGGATTGTCCTGCACAAGCACACGCGCCAAAGCCGCCCGCTGCCGCTCGCCGCCCGACAGTTCATGCGGCAGGCGGAGCGCTTTGTCCGCCATTCCGAGCCGGGCGAGGCTTTCGGCGATTTTGGTTTCGTCCAACGTGGAGAGACGCAGCGCCGGTGAAATGCCGAGACCGATATTGTCATGCACATTGAGATGCGAAAAGAGATTGTGCTCCTGAAACAGAAAAGAGACAGGCCGCTTCGACACCGGGACGTCCGTCATGTCCGCGCCATCAAAGCGGATTGCGCCTGACGACGGTGTTTCGAATCCGGCGATCAGGTTGAGCATGGTGGTCTTGCCCGAGCCGCTCGGTCCGGACACCGCGACAAATGAACCTGCGGGAACTGCCAGCTCAAAATGAACCTTTGCCTCGTCATAACCGAAGCGCACATTTTCGAGCGTGACCGCCGCGCCCCTGTCAGTCATTTCTCTCATTCCTCTGCAGCCGGTTCGCCGCCGCTGCAAGCATTGCCGCAAGCAGTGTCAGATAGAGTGCAATCCCCGCCGCGTCATCGGTGCGGTAGGAGCCAAGCTTTGCAAAAAGCAAAGAGGGCAGCGTCACAAGCCTGTCCGAGCCAAAAAGCGCGATGGCGCCGAAGTCACCGAGCGACAGCGCCATGGCAAACAGCAGCGCCATGACGAGCGGGCGGCGCAGGGACGGGAAGTCGATCAGGCGCATGCGGCCGAAACCTGAAATGCGCAGCGACTGGCACAGACGGTCATTGCGCGCCGCCGCAGCTGAAAAGACGGGGGCCAGAATGCGCAGGGCAAAGGGCAGCGCCATGACGGCATTGATGGCAACCACCAGAAAGGCTGAGGCGGAATCCGGACTGCCGCCGCGCAGCGTCAGGATGAACCAGCCCGCGCCGAGGACGATTGGCGGGAAGGCCAGGACGAGGCCGGGGACGAGCTGGAACAGGACGCGCGCGGCGGCATTGGACCGCTCGGTGGTGTGGCCCGCTGCAGCAAGCGCCATTGAAAGTGTCACAGCAATGGCGGCGGAAGACACCGCTATCAGGGCGCTGTTCTTCACAGCCAAGGCAAACCGCGCCGACGCGAATATGCCCAGATGATCGGCGCGCAGTCCGTCTGCGATGATGGCTGCGAACGGCGCGGCGGTGAACAGGGCGGAGGCCATGATGATTGCGGCGGCGGCGAACTTTTCACTGCCGGCGAGCGCGGTGCTCCAGCGGCTGCGCCCGCCGCCGCCGGACAGGTCCGGCGCAGCGCCAGTCAAAGACAGTGCGGCGAGCGCCGCACCCGCCAACGCAATCTGGATCAATGTCAGCGCGGCGGCGCGCGGAAGGTCCAGGTCATAGGTGAGCGACTGGTAGATGGCGACTTCGAGCGTCGCCGCCGATGGGCCGCCGCCGAGCACGAGCACCAGCGTGAACGAGGTCATGCACAGAAGAAAAATCATTCCGGCAACTCCCGGCAGGCTGGCGCGCAGGACCGGAAGGCAGAGGAATTTGAAGCGCTGCATGGCGCTCATGCGCAGCGTTGCGGCGAGCTTCCATGACGGTTTGGGAATGGTCTCAAGCGCATTCAGGAACAGCCGGACCGCCAGCGGGAAATTGAAGAACACATGCGCAATCAAGACGCCGCTCAAGCCGTAAATGTCCGGCCTGAACGCAATCCCCAGATTTTCCAGCGCCTGCGCCGCCCAGCCATTGCGCCCCAGCAGCGCCAGAATGCCGAAAGCGCCCGCCAATGCGGGAAGCGACAGCGGCAGGCCGAACAGAGCGACAATGGCGCTTCTGCCGGGAAAGGTGCGGAACTGGTCCAGCGCGAACGCCGCCGGAATGGCGAGCGCCACAGACATGAGCGACGAGAGAAACGCCTGCAGCAGCGTGAAGCGCAGGATCGGCCACAGGCCGCCGACATCCGCATCCGCCAGTCCCGGCGCGCCGAGCGACACAATGGTGACCAGCGCCGCGCCGCAAAACGCCAGGACAAGCGCCAGCGCGCTATACCGCGCGCCAGCCTGCCTTTGTCGAGCGCGGTGAAGGTAGCGCGCGGCATTATCTGCCCAGCGCGGCGAGCCATTCGGCGATCCATGCCTTACGGTTCGCCTCGACTTCCTCAGGGCTTTTCAGCCAGATCTTCGCAGGCTGCACCAGACCGGCAAACACCGGATGGAGCGGCTTGGAGGTCGCGGCGGCGGGCAGCATCCAGTTATTTTCGGGGATCACGTCCTGAAATTCCGGCGTCAGCATGAGTTCAAGGAACTGTTTGGCCAGCGGGTTCGCCGCGCCCTTCTTCGTCATCCCTGCGACTTCGACCTGCATATAATGGCCTTCCGAAAAGGCGGCGGCCTTGTAGCGCTGCGAACTCTCGGCGATCTCATGGTAGGCGGGCGAGGTCGTGTAGGACAGGACCATCTCCGCCTCGCCCTTGGTGAACAGGCCATAGGCCTCGCTCCATCCGGGGGTGACGGTGAGGATGCGGGGGCTGAGTTTTTTCCACGCCTCCGCCGCCTGACCGCCATAGACGGATTTCATCCACAGGACTAGGCCGAGGCCCGGCGTTGACGTGCGCGGGTCCTGAATGACGATCTTTTGGTCAGCGCCGCCTTCCACAAGCTCTTTCAGGCTCGCGGGCGGCGCCTTCACTTTTTCGCTGTCGTAGATGACGGCGAAATAGCCGAAATCGTAGGGCAGGAAATTAGCGTCCTTCCAATCGCCAAGCGCCGCGTCCAACTTCGGCGCGGCGACGCCGTGCGGCGCGAACAGGCCGGTGGCGGCGGCTTCGGATGTGAGGTTGGTGTCGAGGCCAAGCACAATCTCGGCGCTGCTGTTGTCGCCTTCAAGCTTCAACCGGTTCAGAAGCGCGACGCCATCGGCAAGCGAAACGAATTTCAAATCGCAGCCACAGACTTTTTCAAAAGCCGTCTCGATCTTCGGGCCGGGGCCCCATTCGGCGGTGAAGCTTTCATAGGTGTAGACAGTGAGCGCGCCTTCCGCCATTGCAGGCGTGAGCATGCGCGATGGATGACAATAGTCCGAGCATGATGGTCCGCATTCAGTCCTCCTTTGGTCATGGGTGAAGGGGACAGGGCCATCATGGCGGTCTGCCTCTAATCCCTCCGCCGGTATGAGCCGGATCAGGTTCAGCGGGTTGGCGCGTGAAATTCACTTTGCCTCTCAGCGCCGCCGGTGAAGGCGGGGCACCCCGTTAGAGCAAGGCAGACATAGGACGGGAAGCGGGCGGGCGCAAGCGGCGGGATTGACTGCGTTGGACTTGTCGATTAGTAGATTATTTATCGACATTTTATCGATTATAAATCGACTTCGCTGGGATTGCCGTGTGAAAGCAGCGCCGTGATATACCAATGCCCAACGTTAGACGGCGACGATCATTCGGTCCTTGCCATGATCGAGGCGCAAAAGGAGCGGCTGAGGCTTTTCACCGCCAATGCGCCGCGCCGCTGGTTTGGATCGCTCCGGCGCAGCACAATGGCAAGAGCCATTCAGGGATCAAACAGCATTGAGGGCTATCACGCCACGCTCGACGACGCGATGGCGGCGGTGGAGAACGAGCCGGTCAGCGATGATCGGACTGAAACCGCCCGCGCGATCAAGGGCTACAGGGATGCGCTGACCTTTATTTTCCAAACACTTGGCGATCCACATTTCGAGTTCTCAAGTCAGCTTCTGAAAAGCCTGCATTTCATGATGCTGGGCTTTGATCTAACCAAAAATCCGGGTCAATGGCGGCCGGGTTCCATCTTTGTGGTGGATTCGCGCATCGGCGAGACCGTCTATGCCGGACCGGACGCCGAGGCAGTGAACCAGCTTGCCGGGGAGCTGGTTTCCTATCTGAGGACCAGCGGCGATCCGCTTGTCATCAAGGCGGCGATGGCGCATCTGAACCTCACGCTGATCCATCCGTTCAAGGATGGCAACGGGCGCATGGCGCGTGCGCTGCAGACGCTTGTTCTGGCAAAAGGCGGAACCTTGCATCCGGTTTTCTCCAGCATTGAAGAATGGCTCGGCGCACATACGCAGGAATATTATGCGGCGCTGGCGCAGACCGCCCAAGGCAGATGGTCGCCTGAGCGGTCGGCCAAACCCTGGATAAGATTCTGCCTGAAGGCGCACTTCCAGCAAGCGGAAACCCTGATCCGCCGCAACGAGGAATATGAGCTTTTGTTTACGAAGGTCACCGCCATCGCCGGGCGTTTCAAACTTGACGAGCGCACGCATATGCTGCTGTTTGACGCGGCGCTCGGATTTCGCGTGACCAGCCAGCGGCACAAATCCGACGCGGGCATCAGTGAGGTTTCGGCGTCGCGCGATTTGAAGAAACTGTCCGAGATTGGGCTTCTGTCGGCATTTGGCGAAAAGCGCGGGCGTTTCTACCGGGCCGGCGAGGAGCTGGTGCGGGCGCGCGCTGAGACAAGAGCGCCCCGGCCCCTCAGAGACCCCTATGCGGCGGAGACGACCTGACATGTCCCTCTTCCTCATCCTCCTCGGCGGTGAACTGACCGTCACCCCCCGCCTCAAGCGCCAGATCGCAGAGGCGCGGGTGATCGCGGCGGATTCGGGCATGCGGCACGCGGAGGCGCTGGGTGTGGAGCCGGAGCTGTGGGTTGGCGATTTTGATTCGAGCGATGCGGCGCTGCAGGCGCGGCATAGAGATGTGCCGCGCCTGTCGTTTCCTGCCGACAAAGCCCAGACCGACGGCGATCTGGCCATTGACGAGGCCCTGCGGCGCGGGGCAACCCGACTGGTTTTGGCCGGCGCGCTGGGCGGGCCGCGCAGCGACCATGCCGCGCACCATCTGACGCGCATGCTGGCGCTGACGGAAACGGTCGTCCACACTTTCCTGACCAGCGGCGCAGAGGAGGCGTGGTCGCTTCCGCCGGGCACACACGTGTTTGATTTTGCGCCGGGCATCGTTTTCAGCATCGTGGCGCTTGATCAGCTGCGCGGACTGTCCGTCAGCCGCGCCAAGTGGGAGCTGAAGGACGCCAATATTGAGACCGGCTCCTCTGTGACGCTGTCGAATGTGGCGCAATCCGCCCCAATCATAGAGCTGGCACAGGGCAGGGCCGTCGTTTTCGCAAATATTACAACGCGTTAACCTATCCGATTTTTCGCCTTCCCGGCCCCGGATTTTATGTTACAAAGACGCATAGGGGCGTTTTCAGCTGGAGACTATCACATGAAGAAACTCACATTCGCGGCATTTGCGGCTGTTTTGGCGCTTGGCGTTGCGGGCTGCACGAGCACCCAGCAGGGCGCGGTCATTGGGGCCGGCACCGGTGCGCTGATCGGCCAGGCCGTCGGCGGCAACACGAGCTCGACGCTGATCGGGGCGGCCGCAGGCGGACTTGCCGGCGCGCTGATCGGCGATGCGGTTGGACGTCCGGGCTATTGCCGTTACCGCAATTCGCGCGGCCGGGTTTACGAGGCCCGCTGCTGATCCGCAGAGCTTGACGGGGGCGGCTTGAACCGTCATTGACGGCGCAGTTCAATTCGATTTGCGTTTTCAATGGCTCCCCCGCTTCTCAAGCTAGACCAAATCCACCTGACGTTTGGCGGAACTCCGCTCCTTGAAGGGGCGGAGTTTTCCGTTTCAGCCGGAGACCGCATCGCTTTGGTCGGGCGCAACGGGTCGGGCAAGTCAACACTTCTGAAAATAGCCGCCGGGTTCATCGAGCCGACCAGCGGCGAAGTGTTCCGACAGCCCTCCGCGACCATCCGCTATCTGCCGCAGGCACCGGATTTTGACGGGTTTGCCAATGTGCAGGCCTATGTCGAGGCCGGGCTTGGCCCCACGGACGATGCGCACCGGGTCACGCACCTTCTCGAACATCTCAAGCTTGACGGCCATGCCGATCCCGCCACCCTGTCCGGCGGCGAGGCGCGGCGGGCGGCTTTGGCCAAGGTGCTGGCGCCGGAGCCGGACATTCTGCTGCTCGACGAGCCGACCAACCATCTCGACCTGCCGACGATTGAATGGCTGGAAAGCGAACTTTCCGGTCTGCGCTCGGCCATCGTGCTGATCTCGCATGACCGGCGGTTTCTGGAAAATGTCACCAACACGACCGTCTGGCTCGACCGGGGCGCGACGCGGCGGCTCGGCCAGGGCTTTGCGCGGTTTGAGGAATGGCGCGACAAGCTGTTGGAAGAGGAGGAGGCCGAGCAGCACAAGCTCGGCCGCCAGATCCTGCGCGAGGAGCACTGGGTGCGCTACGGCGTCACCGCGCGGCGCAAGCGCAACATGCGGCGCATGGGCGAACTGGCGGACCTGCGCGTCAAGCTGAAAACGCACCGCCGGGTGCAGGGCGACGTGACACTCGCCGCGTCAGATTCCCGCGAATCGGGCAAACTGGTGATCGAGGCGCTGAAGATTTCAAAGCGCTATGGCGGCCCAACGCTCGTCAAGGACTTCTCCACCCGCATCCAGCGCGGCGACCGGATCGGCATTGTCGGGGAGAACGGCGCGGGCAAGACGACTTTGATCAAGATGCTCATCGGCCAGCTGAAGCCCGACTCAGGCCATGTCAGGCACGGCGTCAATCTCGACATCGCCGTGCTTGATCAGAAGAAGGACGCGCTGGACCCGGAGGAGAGCGTCAGCCATTTCCTCACCGAAGGACGCGGCGACAATCTCGTCATCAATGGCGAGGAGCGGCATGTCGTCTCGGTGATGAAGGATTTCCTGTTCCAGCCCGAACAGGCGCGCACGCCGATCAAGTCGCTTTCCGGCGGCGAGAAGGCCCGGCTGATGCTGGCGCGCATCCTGTCAAAGCCCGCCAACCTGCTGATCCTCGACGAGCCGACGAACGATCTCGACATGGAGACGCTCGACCTGTTGCAGGAGCTGGTCTCCGGCTTTCCCGGCACGGTGATCCTCATCAGCCACGACCGCGACTTTCCTCGACCGCACCGTCACCTCCACCATCGCGCCGGAAGGCCAGGGCAAATGGCTGGAATATGCCGGCGGCTATCAGGACATGCTGGCGCAGCGGCGGGCGAAGGCGAAGGAGGACAAGCCGGTCAAAACCGTAGATGCGGGCAAGCCGGTGAAGAGCGAGGCTGCCCGCGCCGGGGCCGCCAAACTCTCTTACAAACAGAAATTCGCGCTTGAGACACTGCCCGGAAAAATCGAGACGGTGACTGCGGAGGCTGCGGCGCTTGAGGAGAAGCTCCACGATCCGGCCTTCTTCAACCGCGATCCCAAGGGATTTGAGAAGACCACGCAAACCCTCGAAAAGCTGCGCCATTCCATCGACGCGATGGAGCATGAATGGCTGGAGCTGGAGATGCTGAGGGGGGAGATTGAAGACGTATAGGGATGGGGCGGCGCCGTCCTGCTTCGCTCCTGCGGAGCTACGCAGGATGGGGAGCCCTATTCTGCACCCCATAAGAATGTTACATGATGAGCCACCCAATCCTGCGAAGCTCGAAGAGCGAAGCAGGACCGAGCCGCCCCGTCCGTCAGGTATGCATCTTTCAGATTTGGTCCACGAGCTGGAAGGGTTGGAATTTATCGATAGCGAGATCTCCATGCCTCTTCAAACCATCACCACCGCCTCCGGCGAAGAACTCGTCGTTCTGACCCGCCGCGAATATGACGCGCTGATGGCGCAGCTGGGCGATGAGGAGGCTGAAGACCGGATGACGCTTCTTATGGCCGCCGAGGCGCGGGGCGAGGCGGCATTGCCAGTCGAAGTTTCACAGGCCGTGCTGGCAGGGGACAGTCTTTTGAAGGCGCTGCGCCAATGGCGGGGGCTCACTCAAGCTGAACTGTCAAAAGCAACAGGACTTGGGCAAGGGTTCCTGAGCGAGATGGAGGCGGGGTCGAAGTCCGGGTCGACCGAGACGGTCGGGAAGCTCGCGCTTGCCCTTGGCGTTCCAGAGGGCTGGATCGGCTGACGCCGACAGGCGCGGCGTTTATTAACATTAGTTAATTTGAGGCTGTCGCATCGTTCAGTTAAGCGCGGGCAATCAATGCCCGTGGGGCCAGCGCTGGAGACTGAGATGAACAAGACCGCAGGCATTTTAGCCGTTTCCGCACTCGCCGTTGGCGGGCTCTATTATGTCTATTCGACGAATTTTTCCGGGGCCGCCGCCAGCTACACGGACGCCAACATCAATCTCGGTGCCGTTGACATTGCCGCCGCAGAGGCCGCCTGCGCCGCAAGCGCGGGACACGACCGGCTTGTGTGTTTCGCAGACGGTTTGAAGAAGACGCTCAGCCCGGAGCTCGCCGCGCGGCTGGAACTGGCCTATTCGACGGACGATGCGAAGAAGTGGAGCAATTTTCCGCCTGCCGGCTACAAGAACCGCGTCGGGCCGATCCTGTCCGAATTCACCCCTGAGCAGCTCGGCTTCATCAAGGCGCTCCTGAAAGAGGCGTCCGGCCTTGCCGCCAATGAGGGCATGGACGAGCTCGAGCAGATTTTGAACGCGGACGACTATCTGAAAGCCAAAGCCGATGACGGGGCGGGGTTCAGCTCGGGCAATTATCATATCGCCTTTCTCGGAATGCCTGCGGCGTCCGGCACATGGCAGCTTTATTTCGGCGGGCACCACTTCGCCTTTGCCAACACTTACAAGGACGGTCAGCCTGTCGGCGCGTCGCCGTCGTTCCGGGGCGTCGAGCCGTTTCACGACCTTTAATCAAAATGGCCGCGACAATGCGCCGATGGCGCAGGAGCAGGCCGCTTTCGCCGCCATGCTCGCCGCGCTGTCGCCGGAAGAGGCGGCCAAGGCGAAACTCAGCCAGAGCTACACCAACATCATCGCCGGACCCCAGCAGGACAACAATTTCCCCGCCGCGCGCGAAGGCGTGAAGGCGGGCGATCTGAGCGCCGAGAAACAGGCGCTTATCATGGCGGCGGTTGAAACTTACGTCCGGGACGCAGCGCCGCTTGGCGCGGATGCGATCATGGCGAAATATCTTGAGGAGCTGGGCGAGACCCATGTCGCATTCTCCGGCACGCCATCGGCGGCGGCGGAAGGCGATTATGTGCGCATTGACGGCCCATCGGTATGGATCGAGTTCTCCGTTCAGCCCGGCCGCTCCATCCCCGGTGCCCACCCGCATTCGGTCTGGCGCGACCGTGTCGCTGATTATGGCGGGAATCCATGACAGGCTCCGCTCGGCCCTGTTCGGGCGGCAGGCACTTCCGTGCATTCAGTCTGGCGCTTTTCTATCTTCTTTGCATGCCGCTTGCGGCCAAAATGGCTGAAGCGCATCCGTTTCCGAATTCAGTCATCAGCCTCGGCGTCGAGGAACATCTCATTTCGCTCGACATTGGCATTCCAGCGCCTGAGCTGATGCATGTGCTCGCAGGCGACGCCAATGCCGACGCCAGCGGATTTCTTGCAAACCGTCCACAGGACCTGCGCGCCTATCTCGCCGCCCATATCGCGCTGGAAACAGAGACTGGCGCGGACCTGCCTTTTCAGGTGCGGTCGATGTCGATTGAAAAGGCCGCCGACGCCGATGCAGGAGAGTATGAGCAGTTCCGCTTCAAACTGGAGGCGCCGGTTCCGGCGGGCGCGGATGCGCGGCGATTTCAGCTGCGCTATGACGCCGTCATTCACCAGATCCCGAACCATTTCGCGCTGGCGCGTATTGACTGGAATTTCCGCGCCGGGCTGGTCGGGCATGAAAATGGCGTCGAGCTTGGCGTCATCAAGTATGACTTTGCCACAAAAACCGTGCCGCCCTTTGCCGTGAAAGCGGAGGCGGGGAGCCTTTTCTCCGGCTTTGCCGCGATGGTCCGACTGGGGCTTGTGCATGTGGCGGGCGGGCTCGACCATATTCTGTTTCTCGTAACGCTGCTCTTCGTCGCGCCGCTGCGAAATCTTGGCGGAAGCTGGTCGCTGTTTCAGGGGTATTCCTATTCGATTCGCCGGTTCCTCATCATCAGCATGGCATTCACAATCGGGCATTCGGCAGCCCTCGCCGCCGGGGCATATGAGCTTTTGTCTTTCAACGCGGCTATCATTGAGGTGCTGATTGCGGTGTCGATCCTGATGGGGGCGTCTCATGCCTTCAAGCCGATTGTCCCGGGCCGCGAATGGATGCTGGCTGGCGGGTTCGGGCTGATCCACGGTCTGGCGTTCTCGGAAAGCATTTCCGGGCTTCATCTGCCCGCCGCCGACAAGGCCGCCGCGATCCTTGGCTTCAATATCGGCGTTGAAGGCGCGCAGCTTTTGGTGATGGCGGCGGCGCTGCCGGTGCTTTTGATCAGCCGGTATCCTGCGTTTCACCTTATCCGCCGGACCGCGATGGCGGGAGTGGCCGCGCTGGCGGTCATCTGGATCGGCGAGCGCGCCTTCGGCTGGCCGCTGCAGGTGTGAGAGCGGGCAGGCTCAGTTCAGTCTTGCCGCGCCCGGGGCCAGCCTTGCCGCCACGCCCTCGATCCGCTCCGCCACTTCGCCCAGCACCGTCGTCAGCGCGATGTCATTGCGGTCGGCTTTCGACAGCGCCTCGTCGCGGGTCTTGCGCAGCGTCTCGACCTCGCTTTCCATGCCCTTCAGCTTTTTCTGCTGCTCGGTCAGCTCGTCCATCACCATGATCCCGGCCATCACCACGAGGCGCTGATCGCCGATTTCGCCGAACGAGCCTTTCAGATGCGTGACATAGCGGTCGAAGCGGGTGGCCAGATCTTCGAGATGCTGCTCCTGGCCCTCGTCGCAGGCCATGCGGTAGATTTTGCCGTCAATTGAAACACTGACCTGAGCCATTCAAACACCTATCTGTCGAGAACCGCGCGGATGGTCTCCATCGCGCTCACCAGCCGCCGCGATACTTCGGAATTTGCGCCGGAAAGCCGTTCGCCGCGCGTTTCGGAATTGTCGAGCTCCTGGGCGAGGCGGGCGCGGTCGGCGTTTAGCCGCTGCACCTCCTCTTCCGCCTCGGCATAAACCTGATCGTTTTCGGCGCGCGATTCAGCCGCTTTCTCCAGCGCGGCGAGTGCCTTGCCCATCCGCTCGAGCACCTGTTTGAGTGTCTGTGGTTCCGCCATGCTTCCAGCTGCCTCACATTTCGAACGAATCGCAGAAACTTGAACGCTTTACGGTGGCCAGATTACGCATCACTTCAACGCGGCGTCAATAAAGCCTGTGGATTCAAGCGTCTCGGCTGATTCCGCTCAGAAGAGCTGCGCTTCTTGTCGTCAATATGGCGGAATATTGCGCCTTTTTCGCCGGTTTTCACGGCACATTTGTTGACTCGCCCCCTTCACCTGCTATGTCTCGCGCGTCTTTCAAAGCCATCCGCTTTCGCCCTGTTTCAGGGCCTTTCCGCCTCCAGCCCGACGGGACCGCCATGACAAACCACGCCCAGCACACTTTAATGGCCAATGCCATCCGCTCGCTCTCCATCGACGGCGTTGACAAGGCGAATTCCGGCCATCCCGGCCTGCCGCTCGGCGCGGCGGATGTGGCGACGGTGCTGTTCACGCAGTTTCTCAAATTTGACGCCGCGCAGCCGAAATGGGCCGACCGCGACCGGTTCGTGCTTTCCGCTGGCCATGGCTCGATGCTGCTTGTATTCGCTCCTGCACCTGACCGGCTATGAAGGCGTGACGCTCGACCAGCTGAAGCGCTTCCGCCAATTGGGCTCAAACACCGCGGGCCATCCGGAATATGGCCATACACCCGGCGTTGAGACGACTACCGGGCCGCTTGGGCAGGGGCTGGCGACCTCGGTCGGCATGGCGCTGGCGGAGAAAATGCTGGCGGCTGAGTTTGGCAAAAAAGTCGTCGACCATTTCACCTATGTTCTCGCCTCTGACGGCGATTTGATGGAAGGCGTTTCCCAGGAAGCCATCGCCATCGCCGGGCACTACAAGCTGAACAAGCTCATCGTGATGTGGGACGACAATGGCATTTCCATTGACGGGCCGCTGTCGATTTCCGACTCGGTCGATCAGGTCAAGCGCTTCCAGTCGGCAGGCTGGCGATCGGAGCGGGTGGACGGGCATGATCCCGACGCCATCGCCGCCGCCATCTCGCGCGCGCAGAAGTCCGGCAAGCCGTCGATGATCGCCTGCAAGACCATCATCGGCTACGGCTCGCCCAAGCGCGCCGGAACCTCGAAGGCGCATGGCGAGCCTTTGGGCGCGGAAGAGGCCGCCGCCACCAAGGCCAAGCTTGGCATCACCGGCGAGGCGTTCGCCATTGATCCGGCGGCGCTGAAAGCATGGCGCGCGGCGGGCAGCCGTGGCGCTTCGGCCCGCAAGGAATGGGAAGGCCGTCTCGCGACCTTGTCCGCTGGCAAACAGGCCGAATTCACCCGCCGCATGAATGGCGAGCGGACCGGCAAAATCGGGAAAGCCATCGCCGCGCACAAGAAGGCGCTGATCTCAGCGCCCGTCAATGTCGCAACGCGCAAGGCGTCGGAACTCGCATTGGATGTCATCAAGGCCGTCATGCCTGAGCTGGTCTCCGGCTCGGCGGATCTGACGCCCTCGAACAACACCAAGGCCAAAGGCTTTGACGACTTCACGGTGAAGACGCCGAAGGGCCGCTATATCCGCTGGGGCATCCGCGAGCATGGCATGTGCTCGGCCATGTCGGGCATCGCGCTGCATGGCGGCTTTGCGCCGGCCGGCGGCACCTTCATGGTGTTCACCGATTACGCCCGCCCCGCCATCCGCCTCGCCTCGCTGATGGGTATCGGCGTCACTTATGTGATGACGCATGATTCCATCGGCCTTGGCGAAGACGGGCCGACGCATCAGCCGGTCGAGCATCTGGCGGCCTTGCGCTGCATTCCGAACCTGCGCACCTTCCGCCCCTGCGACGCGGTCGAGACCGCCGAATGCTGGCAGGCGGCTTTGGAGCGCACCGACGGGCCGACCGTTCTATGCCTGACGCGGCAAAACCTTGTCCAATCGCGCACGAAGAACAGCGCGGAAAATCTCTGCGCGCAAGGGGCTTATGAGCTGCTGCCCGCCGAGGGCGGCAAGGCGCAGGTTTCCATATTTGCCTCCGGCTCGGAAGTGGAAATTGCCATCAATGCCCGCAAGCTGTTGATGGAAAAGGGCGTGCATGCCCGCGTCGTCTCAGTTCCCTCAATGGAGCTGCTGCTGGCGCAGGACGAGGCGACGAAGAAGGCCGTCATCGGCACCGCGCCCGTGCGCATCGCCGTGGAAGCGGGTTTGCGCTTCGGCTGGGACGCCATCATCGGCGATCACGGCCTGTTTGTCGGCATGACCGGCTTTGGCGCGTCGGCTCCGGCGAAAGACCTCTACAAACATTTCGGAATCACCGCCGAGGCTGTTGCAGATTTGGTCATGACACGGCATAACCACTAACTAATCGATTTAAATTCAGGAGAGAAGAATGGCAAAGGTACGCGTCGCAATCAACGGTTTTGGCCGCATCGGCCGCAATATCGTGCGGGCAATCTACGAATCCGGCCGCACGGACATCGACGTCGTGGCCGTCAATGATCTCGGCCCGGTCGAGACCAACGCGCATCTTTTGCGTTACGATTCCGTCCATGGCCGCTTCCCGCATGAAGTGACGGTCAAGGGCGATTCCATTTCCATCGGTTCCGACACATTCAAGGTCACCGCCGTAAAGGACCCGGGCCAGCTGCCGCACAAAGAACTCGGCGTCGACATCGTCCTCGAATGCACCGGCATTTTCACCTCCAAGGAAAAGGCCTCGGCGCATCTGACGGCGGGCGCCAAGCGCGTCATCGTCTCGGCTCCTTGCGACGCTGCGGATGCGACAATCGTTTATGGCGTGAACCACAATACGCTCACAAAAGACGATATGGTCATTTCGAACGCCTCCTGCACCACCAACTGCCTCGCGCCCGTGGTCAAAGTGTTGAATGACTCCGTCGGCATCAGCCACGGCTTCATGACCACGATCCACGCCTATACCGGCGACCAGCCGACGCTGGACACGATGCACAAGGATCTCTACCGCGCCCGCGCTGCGGCGATGTCGATGATCCCGACCTCGACGGGCGCGGCCAAGGCCATCGGCCTTGTCATTCCCGAACTCAAGGGCAAGCTCGACGGCACATCCATCCGCGTGCCGGTGCCGAATGTGTCCTGCGTCGATTTCAAGTTCGTCGCCAAGCGCGCGACCAGCATGGAAGAGATCAACGCCGCGATCAAGGCCGCAGCCGATGCAGGCCCGCTCAAGGGCATTCTCGGCTACACCAATGATCCGAACGTCTCGATCGACTTCAACCACAACCCGCACTCGTCCAACTTCCACATGGACCAGACCAAGGTCGTCGAAGGCACCCTGGTGCGCATCCTCACCTGGTACGACAATGAGTGGGGCTTCTCCAACCGCATGGGCGACACGGCGGTGCATTTCGGCAAGCTGATTGCGGGCTGATTTCAGCGCCGCCATGACTCCCTAAGCGCCCGGCATGTCCGGGCGTTTCTTTGGAGCTTGCCACAGTCCAATTGCTCACTTTAGACCTGCCACCATTTCCCTGATCTTCACCGCCTTTTCAAAATGATCCAGCTTGTGAGTCCTTATCCACCATTCGGCGGCTTCCATCAGCAAGTCCGGGTCATCATTTCTGTTCCTGAAAAATGCATAGAAAGACAGCCCTACATCTTCGCCCTTTTGCACGATCTTTTCGTCGCAGACCTCGATGATTTTAGTTCGCAGACTGTTTCGCATGGATCCACCTCCGGCATCCTCATTGCCACCGGACTGCTCTGATTCAAAGGATGCGTTTGCGACTTCTCCAAGTCTCCCGACAAATGTCCGCCGCAGGTTGGGATTTTCGGGACAACGGCTGACGCCTGCAATCCTTCACTGTCACTTGATTGGCGTCGGCGGAGAACGTCTCAAGCCGCGTGATAGAGTTCGGCCACAATTCCGCCCGCAGCGCGCCGCAATATTTCCTTGTCACGGGGCAGCCGATAACCCGGCTGTCGCCGCAGGCACAAACCCAATCATGAGGTCAGCACCATGAAGAAAATTCTCGCAGCATCCATGATCCTCTTTTCACTCTCCGGCGCGGCCATGGCCAATCAATGCCCGAGCCTCTGGGCCAAAGCCGAGGAAGCCCTGAAAACCGCCACGCTTGACGACGCGGGCAAGGCGAAAGTCACCGAGCTTGTCGCCAAAGGCAAGACCGAACACGAGGGCGGCGACCATGCGGCGTCCGAGGCGACGCTGATGGAAGCGCTGAAGCTTCTCGGGATCTAATCACCGGCCAGCCATCATTCTGCAATGCCCGGCATGTCCGGGCATTTTGTGTCTGACGGCGCGGGAGACGATGGCGCCGGATATGGCGATGAAGCGGGTGAAGCCATGGGCGGAGCGCAAGGCTTCGCATCAGGACTGTTTTGGGGACAAAACCCAGTCGCCAAAAAAATCCCCATTCTTTTCAACACCTTATCACTTTTCTCAAAAATACTTTTCCTCCCCCCTCCAGTCCCGTCCGATGATGCCGCCAGTTTGTATTGAACCTGAAAGGCAGTGATGGACTGGCCCCTGATCGTCGAGCGCAACGCCGAGCGGATATTGGCCGTGCTCGCGCCGCTGTTCGCCGTTCTTGGGTTTGACCCAAGGCGGGCGGACCTGCCGCGCCACATGTACCGCACTCTGCTCATCACACTGCGTCCCGCCGAGTCCGCCGTGCGCCGCCTCATCATCATCGCCGCGCGCGGGATTGTGGTGAAGCTTGGCGCTTCCCGCGCCTTCCCGGCGGGACTTGCTCTGAAACTGAGGCTCGCTCTGGATAAGGACGCAGAACGCATTCCCGCTTTCTGTCTCATCGACCCGCTCAAGCGCTTTGCGCCGGAGGATTTTGAGTGGGCGAAGGAATGGAGCAAAGTCGAGGTCCTGCCGCGCATCTTGGTTCCCGGCTTCTTTGATCCGGTGTTCGAAGACCGGTTCATCCCCCTGAAGGACGACCCAATCAACTGCGCCGCGCTGCGGCGGCGGCTGCGGGCGCTCAAAGAGGCGCTGGACAACCTGCCGCGCCATGCGCGGCGGCTAGCGCGCTGGCGGATGCGGGGCGAACTGGCGCGGCAGGCCGGAACCAAACCCGCCCGCCTCACCCCCTTCCGCCCCGGCTTCGCGCCGGGCTATCACCGGCATGAGCCGGGCGAGATCGATGTCATTCTCGGCGACTGTCATTATTTCGCGGTGGAGGCGTGGGACGACACGTCTTGAGGGTTTTCATTGGGAGAGCTCAGCGCGAGGCGCCCCCACCCCTGCCCCTCCCCACAAGGGGGAGGGGTTCAAGGGCGCTTGCCTGTCCCCCTCCCCCTTGTGGGGAGGGTTAGGGGTGGGGGCGCCTCGCTCCGAACTTGCGGCGCGCGTGGACGAGACTGTTGCTTTGAAAAAATAGTTTCTTTTCAAATCAACCCCTTGTCATTTTTCCAAAAAATAATCCGCCCAATCCATCCCCGCCCCTCAAACAGCGCGCATACTGCCCCCGCTGCTCTCATGGGACCGGATGATCACCGGCATTCGGGAGAGCGGGCGGCCTATGGCGGCGGACGGCGGAGGCGCCGGACGCTGGGCTGAGACCCTAAGCCATGTCCCTCCTGGCCTTCGCGCCCTTTCAAAAGAAGGGCCCCATGCGCCAGCCCGGGCAAAAAGCCGTGACAGGGCGTGTGGCGAGCCACACATCCGACAGGTTAGCAAGCCCAGACGGCAGGACCACACGCCCTGGACTTCCCTGAAAAGCTTAATATCCAGACCGGAAACGGGGCGTGGTGAGGATGAGGCTTGTCCGCTGAAACCTCGGCGAAGGCGGAGGCGTGGTAACGTCCTGCTTCGCCAAAACAGTCTCCTGCCAGTATGCTGTCAGCAGCGGCGTGTTATACTTTTCCTGATGAAACGCCGGAGAGCAGGCCATGACTGAAAAAACCTCCGATTTCCGCCAACTCCACGAAGCCCCCGGCGCTTTTATCATTCCAAATCCCTGGGACGCCGGCTCCGCCCGCATCCTCGCTTCGATGGGCTTCAAGGCGCTGGCGACGACGAGCGCGGGCATGGCGTTTTCGCTCGGAATGCAAGAGGGCAAGGTCTCCAAAGCAGATGCGCTCGCCCACTGCCGGATGATCGCCGCTGCGACGCCGCTGCCGGTGTCCGGCGATCTGGAAAAAGGCTTTGGCGACAGTCCGGAGGAGGTGGCTCAGAGCATAAGAGACGCCGCTGAAACCGGCCTCTCGGGCGGCTCGATTGAGGACCACACCGGCAGGCCGTATGATCCGATTTTCGATTTCACCCTTGCAGTCGAGCGCATCCATGCCGCCACTGAGGCAGCCCGCTCCTTGCCGCGGGACTTCGTGCTGACGGCGCGCGCGGAAAATTTCCTCTGGGACCGGCCTGATCTTGATGACACGATCAAACGCCTGCAGGCGTTTGAAAAAGCGGGTGCCGATGTCCTGTTCGCGCCGGGCCTGCGCGACATTGAATCGATCCGGCTCGTGTGCGGTTCGGTCGGCAAGCCGGTCAATGTCATTATGGGCCTGCCGGGAATGACGTTCAGTCTGGCTGAACTTGCCGAGGCCGGAGCCAAGCGCATCAGCGTCGGCTCCTCGCTGGCGCGGCTGGCCTATGGCTCGCTGATCGATGCGGCTCGGGAGATGCGGGACGGGGAGACATTTGGATTTTCGCAGCGGGCGGCTGGTTTTTCCGAGATCGATGGGATGTTTGCCGCCCCGCGTGATGAACCGGGTCCTGCGTTAACAAGCAGGCTCAATCCCGCTTTGAAACCCGCGTGAAATGCCCCATCTTCCGCCCCGCCCTCGGCTCCGCCTTTCCATAAAGATGCAGACACACGCCCTTTTCCGCCGCCAGCGCCCCTGCGCGCTCGACGTCAAGTCCGATCAGGTTCTCCATGACGCAGTCGAAATGACGCGCCGGATCGCCGAGCGGCAACCCAGAAATGGCCCGGATGTGCTGCTCGAACTGCGAAACGAGGCATGCCGCCTCCGTCCAGTGGCCGGAATTGTGCACACGCGGAGCGATTTCATTGACCAGCAGCCTGCCGTCGCCAAGCAAAAAGAACTCGACGCCGATGACACCCACATAATCCAAAGCCCTCAGGATTGCCGTCGCAGCGTCTTTCGACGCCTGTTCAACCGCAAGGGGGAATCCGGAAGGAATTGCGGATGTTGCCAATATTCCAGCCCGGTGAACATTGCGCGCCGGATCATAGCATTCAATGCTCCCGTCCATGCCGCGCGCCGCGATAACGGAAATCTCTGCCTCAAAGGGAACAAAGCCTTCAAGGATCAGTCCGCCGCCGCCCAGTTCCGCGAAAGCATTGGCAGCCTCTTCGGCGCCGGTGTTCCTCAAAACCGCCTGACCCTTGCCGTCATAGCCGAAGCGCCTTGTCTTCAAAACGCCCGATCCGCCAAAAGCCGCGAGCCCGTTCAAGAGGTCCCGTATTGTCTCAACCGCGCAAAACGGCGCAGTTTCAACGCCGGCGCTCTTCAGAAATGTTTTCTCAGCAACCCGGTCCTGGGCCGCCTCCAGCGCGTCCGGCTTGGGATAGACTGGCGTGACGACAGAAATCGCCTTCGCCGCCGCCACCGGCACATTCTCGAATTCATAGGTGACAACATCGCACCGGCGCGCAAAGGCGGCCAGCGCCGCTTCATCCTCATAAGCTGCCGCAATATGGCCGTTTGCCATTTGCGCCGCTGGCGCGTCAGCATCCGGATCGAAGATCACGACCTTATAGCTGAAGCGCGCCGCCGCCATGGCCAGCATCCGGCCAAGCTGACCGCCGCCCAGAATGCCAATAACGGAGCCCGGCTTGAGCGCCGTCAATTCGGCCTCTCGTCAACAGGATGCGTTCCTACCTGCGCCGTCTGTGCCGCGCGCCATGCTTCGAGCCGGCCAGACAGCGCGTCATCGGAGAGCGCGAGCACCGCCGCCGCCAGGAGCGCCGCATTCACCGCGCCGCTTTTTCCGATCGCCAGCGTGCCAACCGGAATGCCCGCCGGCATCTGCACAATGGAGAGAAGCGAATCCTGTCCCGACAGAGCTTTCGATTCCACCGGCACGCCGAACACCGGCAGCACCGTCATCGAGGCCGTCATTCCCGGCAGATGCGCCGCGCCGCCAGCGCCGGCGACAATGACTTTATATCCCTTGGCTTTGGCGCCCTTCGCAAACTGATAGAGCCGCTCCGGCGTGCGGTGCGCGGAGATAATGAGCGATGAAAATGTTACGCCCAGCGCCTCCAGGGTCTCGGCGGCATGGCGCATGGTCGGCCAGTCGGACTGGCTGCCCATGATGACCGCGACGTCTTTGGATTTTTCACTCATGGCGCGCCCGTTTCGAACAAGGCACGCGCTCTATCGCATTCAATGCCGTGCGGCAACAGACTGTCAGGCTATAATGTCTGGGATGAGCTGGTCTTCGAGCCGCTGCAGCTGATCCTTGATGGCCAGTTTCTTCTTCTTCATCCGCTGGATTTGCAGCGGGTCGCAGCCGGTCTGCATCATCGCGGCCACGGCGGCTTCAAAATCCGCGTGATCCTGTTTGAGCCGCGCAAATGCAAGGCGCACATCGGCCTGTTCCTGTTCGGGCATCATTTACCTGTGATTGAATTTCGGCCGCATTCCACTCAATCCGGCCTATAGGTCTGGTTGCGCCGGATTTGCGCGAAGCCTTTATCACATATTCACCAAAAGGGAAATTGTTCCATAGACTATTCGACAAGCGGAATGACTCGTGGCACACTGTCATCATCCCGTCACAAGTGCTTTCGGGCGGGTGGGTTAGTGTCCTGACACCAAACAAGGGAGAACTATCCATGACGATTGAGTCGCATCTCGACCAGCTGCAAAAGAGACATCACGCGCTTGAGGCGGAACTCGCCGACGCCGCGCAGCATCCTTCGGTGGATGATTTGCTGATCGCCGAGTTGAAACGCCGAAAACTGGTTCTGAAAGACGAAATCGCGAAACTTCGAACGACGCACTGATCCGCGCGAACGGGGCGATTAATATCCGATAAGTAGGAGCGGACGGGGGCGCCCGCTCCCTAGAACTCTGTTTATTTAAATATTCCAGAACTGGTCGACCCACAGGCTGACCGGCGTGAACCCGTTTGACGACAGCGAATAGATCCGGCTCGTTCCCTTTGCGTGGACCACGGCAAGCTTCGCATCCAAAAGCGCCTTCAAATGCTGAGACACCGCCGGACGCGAAATTCCTGGCAGCAGCGCCGCCAGCTGATTGACAGTTTTCGGCCCGCGTCGCAGCTCTTCCAGGATTACGCGCCGGTTCGGCTCGGCAATGGCGGCAAAGGGGTCAGTTGCGTTCATGTGAGAGGTAAAGAGGCAAAATGGCGCAAGGTCAACCGCCAGCCTCCGCGCCGCGCGGATCAAGCCGCACGCCTTCCGGCGTCAGCGCCCGCTCGCCGAACAGACTCTTGAACATCTGCCGTCCGAGAATCGGCACCGAGGCGCGGCGGTAGGTGCGCTGGATCGCGTAGACAATGATCATCAGATGCGCCCCAGCAGTCACGATGAACAAGCCCTCCGGCCCCAGCCGGTTCATCGCGCCCGCCGCCAGAATCGGCCCGACAATTGTGCCGAGGCCGAACAGCATCAGCAGCCCGCCTGAGACTTTCACAAAATTGCCAGGATCCGCATGGTCGTTGGCGTGGGCGACCGCAATCCCGTAAAGCGAAAACGCCGCCGCGCCGAAAAGGCCGCATAGTGTCAGGACCAGAGCGGGCGACACCGGACGCAGGATAACCAGCGCCAGCCCAACGAGCGCGCCGCAGGCCGCAATGCCGGCCAGCACATAACGCCGGTCGGTTTTGTCGGACAGGCGGCCGAACGGCAGCTGCATGGCGGCGCCGGCGATGATCGGCAGGCTCATCATATAAGCGATAAAGGCGGAAGACAGGCCGATCTGCGCCCCATAGACCGGACCCAGCGTGCCGAACGCGCCGTTGGACACGCCGATCAGGAAACAGGCGGCGGCGGCGATCGGCGAATTGCGCCAGATCGCGCCGAGGTCCAGCGAGACATTCTCAATCGGCCGCGGCGTCTCCGCCGTCGATATGGCGGTCGGGATCAGCGCGAAGCAGAACAGGATGCCGACCACGACAAACAGGTCCGGCGTCTTCACGTCCCCCGCCGCAGCGCCGAGCTGTCCGACCGTGACGGCCGCGAGCGAGACCATGGTGTAAAGCCCGAAAATCATCCCCCGGTTCTCGTTTGACGCCTTTTCGTTCAGCCAGCTTTCGATGATCATGAAAGCCCCCGCCATGGTGAAACCGGTGAAAAAACGCAGCGCCGTCCAGGTCACCGGATTGACCACGATGCCGGACACCAGCACCACCGCCGCGCCAAACGCCGACAGGATGCCGAAGGCGCGGATATGGCCAACCCGCCCGACAAGCCGCGGCGCGCTCATGCAGCCAATCACAAACCCCGCCGCCCATGCGGTGCCGAACAGGCCGAGCTGCGTCGTCGTGAACCCCTCGATCTGCCCGCGCAGCGGCATGATAAGACTTTGCAGCCCGCTGCCCGCCTGTAGGAGAGCCGTTCCGCAGAGGAGAGCGAAAACGGCGGCGAAGGATCGGTACATGGGCGCGCTCAGGGATGGAGTGACAATTGGCTGTCAGTCTATCACAATCATGGCGAAGGCTGGGTGGGCGCGGACGGCGCGGAAGATTATTTTCGCGTCACGGCGCAATTTTGAACGGCATTGTGAACGTCCCGGTCTTGGCCGAATTCTGGTCCCTCACCGTAGTGACAACCTCATACTCCCCCGGCTCGATCCCGGTGAAATTATAGGTGACCTTGCCCATGAACTCCCGGTTCGCCACACGGCTGCGCAGGGTCCAGGCGGAGAAATTCTCCTGTTTGGCGAGGCTCTCGCCAGCCTTGTTCCTGATTTCAAAGTCGAGCTTGAGATTCATCAGATAAATCGCCCCGTCGCGCCCATGGGCGTAGCCCTGCGGTTCGGTGTAGATCACCAGCTGCTCGCCTGGCTTGAACTCGTTATTGTCGCGCAGGTCATAGACGCCATAGCCGGCGGGATCGGAGACGACGAACAGGGTCTTGCCGAACGTCAGCGGCGCCTTCTGCCAGATTGCCTCGCGCGCCGTGTCCAGCGCCGCAAGGCTCTCCTGATATTTGCCTTCGCCGAACAGCGCTTCCGCCTTCGCCGCCGCATCGGTGATTTCGCCGGAAAACAACGGCGCGGCGGACATGAGCCATGCCGCCAGAGCCATATGCAGCCTTTTCATTTTCCGTCCTTTACCCAAGTTTGAACAGCGATTCCGCCGCCATCCGCGTCGCCTGCTTCGTGACCTTGTCCGCCTCAAGCCTCGCTATTTCCGCCTTCAGGATGCCGATGCGCTCGTCGAGGTCGCCGACAGACAGGAGCGACAGGTCCTGGCCGATCTCGTGCGCCCGTTTCGGCTTTGGCCGGTCATCGTCAAACAACGCCATCTTCCCGCCTCCTGAACTGACTTAACTGGCACACTACCGCGAATCAGCGTTTGTTCAAGAAGAGAGAGTGGAGCTTAGTCAGGCATGGGCATTCCCGACATGATGACCGCCGTCGAAATCACCGCCCCCGGCGGCCCAAGGGCGCTGCAGGCGATGAAAATGGCCGTGCCGAAGCCGGGACCGTCGGAAATCCTGGTCAAAGCTTGTCGCGGCGGGCGTCAACCGGCCCGACATTCTTCAGCGCGAAGGAAAATATGCCCCGCCGCATGGCGCTAGCCTCATTCCCGGACTTGAGATTTCCGGCGAAGTCGTTGATGCGGGCGTTAACGCCAAGCGGTTCAGGATCGGCGGCAAAATCTGCGCGCTGGTTCCCGGCGGCGGATATGCGGAATATTGCGTTGTCGACGAAAGCAATGCGCTTCCCGTCCCGGCGGCGCTGACCATGGTCGAGGCCGCCGCCATTCCCGAGACGTTCTTCACCGTCTGGCACAATGTCTTCGAGCGCGGCGCATTGCAAAAAGGTGAGACGCTCTTGGTGCATGGCGGCGCGTCGGGCATCGGCACAACAGCGATCCAGCTGGCGTCAAAATTCGGCTCTTACGTGATCGCTACCGCCGGTTCCGACGAAAAGTGCGCAGCGCTCCTCAAGCTCGGCGCGGACCGGGCCATAAATTACAAGACACAGGAATTCGTCGCAGCTGTGAAGGAATTTACCGAGGGCAAGGGCACCGACGTCATTCTCGACATGGTCGGCGGCCCCTATATTTCCCGCAACTACGACGCCGCCGCCATGGACGGCCGCATCGTGCAGATCGCCTTTCTGCAGGGCGCGCGGGTGGAGGCGGATTTTTCCAAATTGATGATGAAGCGCTTGACCCATACCGGCTCGACGCTGCGCGCGCGCCCGGTCACGTTCAAAGCGCATCTTGCCGCCGAGCTCGAGGCCAAGGTCTGGCCGCTGCTGCAATCGCGCGCGGTCGTGCCGGTGATCGACATGATCTACCCGCTCAAAGACGCCTGGCGCGCGCATGAGCGGATGGAGGAGAGCCTGCATATCGGCAAGATCGTGCTGGATGTGGGGTAAAATAATTTGACCGTTTGGTCGATTTTCTCTGCTCGGACTTTGCTGAATGCGACATGATTTCGCTTTCGGCGCATTGCCATTGCCACAAATCAGCGCTTACTTGCCGATGCGGTTAGCTTCGCGCAGCAAAGGCGGTTGGGATGATGAAGCGGGCGATATGACGGGCCGACCTCAGCGAGCGCTGTCTATGACACGGCCTCCTGGCCGGGTTTGATGCTGCGCGCCTGCGCCGCTTGATCGCAAGGATCGACGCCGCGCCGCTGTTCGCCCATGCCTATTCCCATCATCTGAACCTGCGTTTCGGCGGCGCGGGGCCGCATGATCTGCTTGAATTTGCGGCAAGCCATGGTCTCTGCGGGCTGAAAATCCATGTTGAGGACGGCGAGGAGCACAGCCTGCTGCGCATGGACAGGGCCGGCGCGCCAGGCCTTTGGCCGGACGGCGGCGGGTCTCGGCCTTGCGCTGCATGTCGAAACAAGCTCGACCGCGCGCGCGGAACTGGCGGCGGCGGTTGAGATCGCCGCAGACATTGATGCGCGCTCGGTGCGCTCCTATCCGCGCTATGAGGGGCATGTTTCCGAAATCATGCGGCGGACCATCGCCGATCTGAAAACTATTCCTGAGCTGGACCCGGACCGGCGTTTCCGGTTCACGTTGGAACAGCACGAAGATCTGAAATCCCGCGAGCTGGTGGAGATTGTCCGCGCCGTGGACAATCCGCAGCTCTCACTGTTGTTTGATTTCGGCAATATGACCAACGCCTATGAGCGGCCCGAAGAGGCGCTCGCCATTCAGGCGCCCTTGGTCACCGAAGTCCATGTCAAGGATGTGAAAATTCTGGATGACCGGGGCGGCTGGGCGCATCTCGCCTGCCGGTCGGGCGAAGGCGACATCAACTTTCACGCTTTGCTGCGCGATCTGCTGCTGCTGGGCGAACGCGGGGCGCAGGTCACAGCGATCGCGCTTGAGGAGGAAAACGGCATGTATGCGCCGGCTTACCGTTTCCCGGATGAGGCGGCGGACCCGTTCATTCCGGCGCGGGCGGCGAGCGTGACGGATTTGCCGGACGGTGAAAGTCTTGCGGACCGCCTGTCGCGCGAGAGGCGGGAAGCGGCGGAGCAGGTCGCCTATGTGCGGAAAGTTCTGGCCGAACTGCGCGCGCTGGCGGTCTGCGGAGATCAAGCGCCTTGAGGGCAGAAACAGTCTGCCGCCGCCCGGTTCCTGGCCGCTCAGGAAGCATCGGCATGACTGCGCGCGAAACCTACTGGCCGCTCGATTCTTCGAAGCATCCCCGCTATGGCGGCCCGGTGAGCTTTTTCCGGTTACCGGTGCTCTCCGACCCGGAACTGGCGGACATCGCGCTGATCGGCCTGCCATAGGACGGCGGCACGACAAACCGCCCGGGAACACGGCACGGGCCGCGCGAAGTGCGGACCATGTCCACCCTGATCCGGCCCTTTCATCATGTGACGCGGACCTCGCCTTACACGCATTGCCGCGTCGCAGATTTTGGCGACGCCCCGGCAAATCCGGTTGACATCAATGACTCGCTGAAGAGCATCGAACAGTTCTACGCCGGCTTTCACGCCGCCGGAACCGCGCCTTTGACCGCAGGCGGCGATCATTTGATCACGCTGCCGATTCTGCGCGCCATCGCCAAGGACGGGCCGGTCGGCCTGATTCAGTTCGACGCGCATTCCGACACCAACGACACCTATTTCGGCGGGCACCGCTTCACCCACGGCACCCATGTGCGGCGCGGCATTGAGGAAGGGCTGATCGATCCGAAACGCACCGTGCAGATCGGCATCAGAGGCACGCGCTACAGCCCTACGGGAAACGATTTCAGCGAGGCGCAGGGAATACGGACGATCTATATCGAGGAGTTTTTTGAGCTCGGCGTCACCGGAACGGTCGAGGAAATCCGCCGCGTCATCGGCGCTGGCCCGGCCTACCTGACCTTCGACGTGGACGGCATCGACCCGGCTTACACGCCCGGCACCGGCACGCCCGAAGTCGGCGGCTATTCGGTGTTTCAGGCGCAGCAGATGGTGCGCGGGCTGGACGGTCTGAACCTGATCGGCGGCGATGTGGTTGAAGTGTCGCCGCCGTTCGATCCTTCCGGCAACACCGCTTTGGTTGGCGCGACGATGATGTTCGAAATTCTGTGCGTGCTGGCCAATGCGGTCGCCAAGAAAATTGCTTAGCTGGCAATGAAAGTGAGGTGCTGACTCCATTCAAATGCCATGTTAGCGTCACGAAATGGCGGGTTCTGCCCGCCGGGATAATCAGGGAAACCATCGGCCCGCGCCGAAATTCAAGGTGAAATCCGGGCTGTCACAAATCGTTCAAATGCGCAAAGTAGCAGGGAACGGCAACAGGGAGACTAAGATGCACACCTACACAAAGAAAATCACCAGCGCGGCGGCGCTGTCCGCCATGATGCTGTCAACGGCGTTGACCAGCGTTTCCTACGCCGGACCGATGGAAGACCTCGCCGCCGCCGCCAAGACCGAAGGCGAGCTGACGGTCATCGCGCTGCCGCACGACTGGTGCGGCTACGGCGGCGTCATTGACGGGTTCAAGGCGAAATATCCGGACATCAAGGTCAATGAACTGAACCCCGACGCCGGCTCCGCCGACGAAATCGAGGCTATCAAGGCCAACAAGGACAATAAAGGCCCGCAGGCCCCGGACGTGATCGATGTCGGCCTCGCATTCGGCCCGACCTCCAAGGCCGACGGCCTGACACAGCCCTACAAGGTGGCGACCTGGGCGGAGATTCCGGACAATATCAAAGACGCCGACGGCCACTGGTATGGCGACTATTACGGCGTCATGGCGTTTGGCGTGAACAAGGATCTGGTCAAGACCATGCCCGCCGACTGGGCCGACCTGCTCAAGCCGGAATATGCCAATTCCGTCGCCCTGACCGGCGATCCGAAAGCGTCCAATCAGGCCATTCTCGCCATCCTGTCGGCGGGCATGTCGCGCGGCGCGGCGCCGGGCAAGGATTCAGGGACCAAGGGTCTCGAATTCATGGCCGAGCTGAACAAGGCCGGCAATTTCGTGCCGGTCTCCGCCAAGTCCGGCACCATCGCTCAAGGCCAGACGCCGATTGTCGCGGCCTGGGACTATAATCTGCTCGCATGGCGCGACAGCCTGAACGGCAATCCGCCGATGGAGGTCATTGTGCCGAAGTCCGGCGTGCTGGCCGGCGTCTATGTGCAGGCGATCAGCGCCTACGCGCCGCATCCGAACGCCGCCAAACTCTGGATGGAGCATCTCTATTCGGACGAAGGCCAGCTGGCATGGCTGAAGGGCTACTGCCACCCGGCGCGTTTCGACGCCATGTCGAAAGCCGGCAAAATCCCCGCCGACCTCCTCGCCAAGCTGCCGCCTGCGGAAGCCTATGCGGCTGCCGTGTTCCCGACTGTTGAGGAGCAGGGCGCGAACAAGGAAGTCGTGACGACCGGCTGGGACGCCATGGTCGGCGCGACCGTCAAGTGATCTGATCCTGCCAACGGCCCCGCCTCTCAACAGGAGGGCGGGGCCACACTTGCCGGGACGGGTCATGCCGCAAGCGAAAGCCAGCACTGCATTTCTTCGGTCTATTGACGCGCTGGCTGGGCCTCGCGCCGTTTCTGCTGTTTGCGCTGCTGTTTCTGGTGCTGCCGACACTGCACATTGTGGTCGGCGCATTCCAGAACCCGGCCGGCGATTTCACGCTGGAGAATGTGATCGGCCTTGGCCGAGCCGAGCATCACCGGCCCCTTCTATGTGTCAATGAAAATCAGCGCCATCACCGCGCTGCTCGGCTGCCTCATTGGCTTTCTGCTGGCCGCCGCCGTGATCCATGGCGGCCTGCCGAAGGCGCTGCGCAGCGCCGTGATGACCTTCTCCGGCGTCGCCTCGAATTTCGCCGGCGTGCCGCTCTCCTTCGCCTTCATCGCCACGCTCGGCCGCCTCGGCCTTGTCACCGTCGTCATGCGCGAAGTGTTCGGCTTCAACATTTACGCGACCGGCTTCAATCTCATCAGCTTCTTTGGCCTGTGCATGGTCTATCTCTATTTCCAGATCCCGCTGATGGTGCTCATCATCACCCCGGCGCTGGACGGGCTGAAGCGCGAATGGCGCGAGGCGGCGGAGTGCCTTGGCGCGAGCGGCTTGCAATATTGGCGCATGGTCGCCTTTCCGGTTCTGTGGCCGTCGCTGCTCGGCACCTTCGCGCTTTTGTTCGCCAACGCATTCGGCGCGGTGGCGACCGCCATGGCGCTGACCGGCTCGTCGCTCACCATCGTGCCGATCAAGCTGTTTGCGCAGATACGCGGCGACACATTGCAGAACCCGCATCTCGGCTATGCCATCGCCTTCGGCATGATCGTCATCACCGGCATCGCCAATGTCGTTTACATCATGCTGCGCGCCAGAGCGGAACGGTGGATGAAATGAGAACGCCGCGCTTCTGGTCCTGGGTCATCTTCATTGTCAGCCTCCTGTATTTCTTCCTGCCGCTGATCGGCATGTTTGAATTCTCGCTGCGGGCCCGGCGCGGCGTCTACTCGTTCGACGCCTACCGCAACGTCTTCGCCGACCCGGAGTTTCTGGCCACGTTCAGCTATTCGATCATCATGGCGCTGGTCACGATCGCTGTCGGCGTTCTGATCGTCACGCCGACCGCCTTCTGGGTCCGCCTGAAACTTCCCAGGCGCGCGGCCGCTGATCGAGTTCATCACGCTGCTGCCGCTGGTCATCCCGCCGATCGTCATCGTCTTCGGTTACATCCGCCTCTACAACACATCGAGCTGGCTGCCGCTGACCGGCAGCGCGGCGGGCACCAATGTGCTTCTGATGCTCGGCTATGTCGTCCTGTCGCTGCCCTATATGTACCGCGCCGTCGACACCGGATTGCGCACGCTCGATGTCCAGACGCTGACCGAAGCCGCGCAGTCACTCGGCGCGGGCTGGGGCACTATTCTTGGGCCGCATCATTCTGCCGAATGTTCTCGTCGCGGTCCTGTCCGGCGCGTTCCTGACCTTTGCCATCGTCATCGGCGAATATGTCATCGCCGCGCTGCTTGAACCGTCCGGCCTTCGGCCCCTTCATGGTCTGGATGGGCGGCAACAAGGCCTATGAGCCGGCGGCGCTCGCCGTGATCTCCTTCGCGATCACCTGGGGCTGCATGGGGCTTATTCAGCTCGTCACGATTTTCTCCAAACACACACAGGCGCAGCGCTGATGGCTTTTCTTGAAATCGAACATCTGGAAAAGAGCTTCGGCCCGAACCGCGTGGTCAAGGATTTCAGCCTGAACATCGACAAGGGCGAATTCGTCTCGCTGCTCGGCCCCTCCGGCTGCGGCAAGACGACGGTGCTGCGCATGGTCGCCGGGTTCGAGACGCCGACCGCGGGCGGCATAAGCATTGACGGCAAAGACATGGTCGGCTCTGAAGCCGAGCCAGCGCAACATCGGTATGATGTTCCAAGCCTATGCGCTGTTTCCAAATCTGACCGTGGCGCAGAATGTCGGCTTTGGCCTGAAGGTCGCCGGCGAGAGCCGCGCGGACGGCGCCGGGCAAGGATTCAGGGACGAAGGGCCTCGAGTTCATGGCCGAGCTGAACAAGGCCGGCAATTTCGTTCCGGTCTCCGCCAAGTCCGGCACGATCGCTCAAGGGCAGACGCCGATTGTCGCGGCCTGGGACTATAATCTGCTCGCATGGCGCGACAGCCTGAACGGAAATCCGCCGATGGAGGTCATCGTGCCGAAGTCCGGCGTTCTGGCCGGCGTCTATGTGCAGGCGATCAGCGCCTACGCGCCGCATCCGAACGCCGCCAAGCTCTGGATGGAGCATCTCTACTCGGACGAAGGCCAGCTGGCATGGCTGAAGGGCTACTGCCACCCGGCGCGTTTCGACGCCATGTCGAAAGCCGGCAAAATCCCCGCTGACCTCCTCGCCAAGCTGCCGCCGGCGGAAGCCTATGCCGCTGCCGTGTTCCCGACTGTTGAAGAGCAGGGCGCGAACAAGGAAGTTGTGACGACCGGCTGGGACGCCATGGTCGGCGCGACCGTCAAGTGATCTGATCCTGCCAACGGCTCCGCCTTCCACACAGAAGGCGGGGCCTCAATTGCCGGGACAGATCATGACGCAGCCGAGCGCCCGTTCCTCATCCTTCGCCTATCTGTCGCGCTGGCTCGGCCTCGCGCCGTTTCTGCTGTTTGCGCTCCTGTTTCTGGTGCTGCCGACACTGCACATTGTGGTCGGCGCATTTCCAGAACCCGCAGGCGAATTCACGCTGGAAAATGTGGTCGGCCTTGGCTGAGCCGAGCATCACCGGGCCCTTTTATGTGTCGATGAAAATCAGCGCCATCACCGCGCTGCTCGGCTGCCTCATCGGCTTTCTGCTGGCCGCGGCGGTCATCCATGGCGGCCTGCCGAAAGCGCTGCGCAGCGCCGTGATGACCTTCTCCGGCGTCGCCTCGAATTTCGCCGGCGTGCCGCTCTCCTTCGCCTTCATCGCCACGCTCGGCCGCCTCGGCCTCATCACCGTCGTCATGCGCGAAGTCTTCGGCTTCAACATTTACGCCACCGGCTTCAACCTCATCAGCTTCTTTCGGCCTGTGCATGGTCTATCTCTATTTCCAGATCCCGCTGATGGTGCTCATCATCACGCCCGGCGCTGGACGGGTTGAAGCGCGAATGGCGCGAGGCGGCGGAATGCCTCGGCGCGAGCGGCCTGCAATATTGGCGCATGGTCGCCTTTCCGGTTCTGTGGCCGTCGCTGCTCGGCACCTTCGCGCTGCTGTTCGCCAACGCCTTCGGCGCGGTGGCGACCGCCATGGCGCTGACCGGCTCGTCGCTCACCATCGTGCCGATCAAGCTGTTCGCGCAGATACGCGGCGACACATTGCAGAACCCGCATCTCGGCTATGCCATCGCCTTCGGCATGATCGTCATCACCGGCATCGCCAATGTCGTCTACATCATGCTGCGCGCCCGCGCCGAACGGTGGATGAAATGAGAACGCCGCGCTTCTGGTCCTGGGTCATTTTCATCGTCAGCCTGCTGTATTTCTTCCTGCCGCTGATCGGCATGTTTGAATTCTCGCTGCGGGCGCGGCGCGGCGTCTACTCTTTCGACGCCTACCGCAACGTCTTCGCCGACCCGGAGTTTCTGGCCACGTTCAGCTATTCGATCATCATGGCGCTGGTCACGATCGCTGTCGGCGTCCTGATCGTCACGCCGACCGCTTTCTGGGTGCGGCTGAAACTGCCCGGCGCGCGGCCGCTGATCGAATTCATCACGCTGCTGCCGCTGGTCATCCCGCCGATCGTCATCGTCTTCGGTTATATCCGCCTCTACAACACATCGAGCTGGCTGCCGCTGACCGGCAGCGCGGCGGGCACCAATGTGCTGCTGATGCTCGGCTATGTCGTGCTGTCGCTGCCCTACATGTACCGCGCCGTGGACACCGGCCTGCGCACGCTCGATGTTCAGACGCTGACCGAAGCCGCGCAGTCGCTCGGCGCGGGCTGGGGCACGATCCTTGGCCGCATCATTCTGCCCAACGTTCTCGTCGCCGTCCTCTCCGGCGCGTTCCTGACCTTCGCCATCGTCATCGGCGAATATGTCATCGCCGCGCTGCTCAACCGTCCGGCCTTCGGCCCCTTCATGGTCTGGATGGGCGGCAACAAGGCCTATGAGCCGGCGGCGCTCGCCGTCATCTCCTTCGCCATCACCTGGGGCTGCATGGGCCTCATCCAGCTCGTCACGATTTTCTCCAAACACACACAGGCGCAGCGCTGATGGCATTTCTTGAAATCAAACATCTGGAAAAGAGCTTCGGCCCGAACCGCGTGGTCAAGGATTTCACCCTGAACATCGACAAGGGCGAGTTCGTCTCGCTGCTCGGCCCCTCCGGCTGCGGCAAGACCACGGTGCTGCGCATGGTCGCCGGGTTCGAGACGCCGACCACGGGCAGCGATCAGCATTGACGGCAAGGACGTGGTCGGCCTGAAGCCGAGCCAGCGCAATATCGGCATGATGTTCCAGGCCTATGCGCTGTTTCCAAATCTGACCGTGGCGCAGAATGTCGGCTTCGGCCTGAAGGTCGCGGGCGAGAGCCGCGCGGACATTGATGCGCGCGTCGGCGAAATGCTGAAACTGATCGGCCTTGAGGAGCTGGGCAACCGCTACCCGTTCCAGCTCTCCGGCGGCCAGCAGCAGCGCGTCGCGCTCGCCCGCGCCCTGGCCGTGCGGCCCCGCGTGCTGCTGCTCGACGAGCCGCTCTCGGCGCTCGACGCGAAAATCCGCGTGTCGCTGCGCGAGGAGATGCGCGCCATCCAGCAGCGCCTCGGCATCACCGCCATCTTCGTCACGCACGACCAGGAGGAGGCGCTGTCCATCTCCGACCGCGTCGTCGTCATGCATCAGGGCGTCGCCGACCAGATCGGCACGCCGTTCGAAATCTACAACCGCCCCGCCACAAGATTCGTCGCGCAGTTCGTCGGCACGCTGTCCATGCTGACCGGCACGGTCACCGATCCGGCCAAGGGCGAAATTGACCTCAACGGCATGAAAATCACCGGCCTCAAACTCCCCGCCTCCGCCGCGAAGGGCGCAAGCCTGACCTTCGCGCTGCGCCCCGAAACCGTCAGCCTGAAAAGCGAAAAGGGCGACGTGAAAATGACCGGCCAGATCACCGGCATCGAATTTCTCGGCTCGGTGCTGCGCATGAAGGTCAATGCCGGCGGCGCGACAATCGCCTTCGACACATTCAACGACCCGACCAGCCCGCCGCCGAAACAGGGCGAGACGGTGACGGTGGCGTTTGACCGGGAGAGTTTGATGGTGCTGGGGGAGTAGGGGTGTCCTGAGAGTTAGGCGCGAGGCGCCCCCACCCCTGCCCCTCCCCACAGGGGGGAGGGGTTCCAGAAGGCTCTCTTGTCCCCCTCCCCCTTGTGGGGAGGGGTTAGGGGTGGGGGCGCCTCGCTCCGAACTTTCGTTTGGACGCCTTCACTGATCCGGCCGCTCCTTCGCGATCCACGCCTCTTCCGAACTGACCGGCGTGCCCGTCCGGTCCGCGTCGAGCACGTTGGAAATCTCCGCCCGGCCCTTGCGCGCGATGTCTAACTGCGCGGCGCTGTCGCCCTGATGCGCGGCGGACTGAAGCAGCAGTTCCCTGTCATGCGCCTTGAACAGAAGCGCGGCCCGGTGCGCCTCGTAGGGATGCCTGCCAAGCGCCACCAGCGCGTCCTCGCCCATCTGCACCGAGGCGTCGAAGACTTCGCGGTAAAAGTCCCTCACCCCGGCATTGACCATCTCATAGGCATGCACCCGGTCGAAGACGCGGGCGAAAATGCGCAGCTTGGGGAAATTCTTCTGCACGGCGGCGGCGATTTCACTGGCCTTGTCGCGGTCGTCCACCGCCAGGATCAGAATCTCCGCCTCGCGCGCGCCCGCCGCCTCCAAAAGGTCGATGCGGGAGGCGTCGCCATAGAACAGTTTAATGCCAAAGCGGCGCAGCGCGTCGATCTGCTCCGTGTCGTGATCCAGCACGACGGACTTGAACCCGTTCGCCATCAACAGCCGCCCGACCGTCATGCCGAACCGGCCATAGCCGGCGATGATGACCTTCGCCTCGCTCTCGTCGATCACATCCGGCTCGCGCAGAACGCCGCCGCGCGCGAACAGCGGCTGGATCATCTTCTCTTCGAAAATGATCAGCAGCGGCGCGAGCGCCATGGAAATGGCCACGACCGCGACCAGCATCCCGGCGTCGGCAACTCCGAGAAGGCCAAGCCCCGCGACAAAGGAAATCAGCACAAAAGCAAACTCGCCGCCCTGCGCCAGCATGAAGGAGAAGCGCGACGCGTCGGGCGTCGGGATGCGAAAGAGTTTGGCGACGAAGAAGTGGACAATCAGCTTGATGAGGACAAAGCCGAGCACATAGGAGATGATTTTCACCGGCTCGCTCATCAAGAGGCCGAAGTCGATGCCCGCGCCGACGGCGATGAAAAACACCGCCAGCAGCAGGCCCTTGAACGGGTCCAGATCCTGCTCCAGCTCATGCCGGTATTCGCTTTCCGCCAGAACCACGCCCGCCAGAAACGTGCCGAGCGCGGCTGAAAGTCCGACCAGCTGCATCAGCAGCGTGATGCCGACAACGATAAGCAGCGCGAAGGCGACGAAAATTTCCCGGATTTTCGCCCCCGCCACAATGCGGAACAGCGGCCGCATCAGATAGCGACCGGCAAGGATGATCGCCGCCACCGCGCCCAGCACGGCGAGCGTCTGCGCCCATGCGGGCAGGCCCGCGATCAGGCTGTGGTTTTCCGCCCCGCCCGCGCCCTGCACGGCCAGAAGCGGCAGCAGGGCGAGCATCGGGATGACGGAAATGTCCTGAAACAGCAGCACGGAAAAGGTCGATTGCCCGACCGATGTCTTCATCAGCCCGCGCTCCTGCATGCTTTGCAGAACGATCGCGGTGGACGACAGCGCCAGCACCAGCCCAATGGTCAGCGCCGTCTTCCATTCAAAGCCAAGCAGCAGCGCCGCGCCGCCGATCGCCGCCGCCGTCCCGGCCACCTGCAATCCGCCAAGCCCCAATATTGGCCGCCGCAATTCCCAGAGCTTGGAAGGCTGCAATTCAAGGCCCACGAGAAACAGCATGACGATGACGCCGAACTCGGCGAAATGCATGACGCTCTCGCCCTGGCTGCCGCCGATCAGGCCGGACACCGAGGGTCCGATGACGATGCCCGCGACGAGATAACCCAGCACCGAGCCGAGGCCCAGCCGCATGGCGATGGGCGCGGCGATGACGGCGGCGGCGAGATAGACGAAAGCGCCGAGGAGAAATTCTTCAAGATGCATGTTCAGCCCTCGCCTCCAGCGCGCCGAAGGCTTTCGGCAGATCATAGCCCTTGGCGAGCCGCTTCAGCGGATCGGCGCGCCCGTCGCGCAGGTCCGCCAGAAGCTCGCGGTAATTCTCCGCCTCGCCCGACAGCTCCGCCTCGCTCATATGCCGCCCGGTGTGGATGACGAAGGGCGCCAGATAGGCCATGCCGCACAGATGGGCGCTCTGGTCAAACGGCGCGAGCAGCTGCGCAATCTCAAACCGGTTGCGCCCGCTCTTGTGATAAGCCTCGCGGCTGCCGCCGGTCGAGACCGCGTTCATCATGTATTTGCGGTGCAGCTTCGACCCGCCGGTCCCATAGGCCCAGCCGTTCTCCAAAACCAGGTCGAGCCATTCCTTGATGATGGCGGGCGCGGAATACCAGTAGAACGGATGCTGAAAGACGATGATGTCATGCGCCAGAAGCAATTCCTGCTCGCGCTTCACGTCGATGATGAAGTCGGGATAGGCGGCGTAGAGGTCGTGGAAAGTCACATTCTCCAGCCCCTCGACGGCCCGCAGCATGGCCCGCTGCACCACGGATGTGGAGAGGCGCGGATGGGCGAAGAGGATGAGGATTTTTTTCTGTTTCGCCATTCGTCCCCGCAGAAAACCCATGAATCAAAGTCCAATAGAGATCGGTGCGCGCGCCGCAAAAAGCAACAGACATTATGGAAGCTGCCCGGGGATCTCTTCCCGGCGCTCAATCGCTCAATCACACCCGCCAGCAGTCCGCCGCGAGCAGAAGCTCGGTGAGGTCTCTATAGCGCTGGCCGTCGAGGCCGGTCAGCGTCCTTGATGCGCTCGATCCTCGCATACACCGTGTTCGGATGCTTGCCGAGATTGCGCGCGGCCTTCTGCACGTTCATGTCGGCGTCGGCGACTGCGCGCAGCGTTTGAACAAGCGCGCCAGACGCTTTCGCATCCGCCTCGATCAGCGCCTGCGCCCAGGCGGGCGGCGCGGAGCGCACATAATCCGCGCCCCGGTGCACAAGCAGCGCCCGGATCGGCAGCTCGGAGAAATGCACGACGCGCTGCGTCACGCTGGCAAAATCGAGCGCGATGGACGCCTCATTGAGGGCCTTGGGCAGGAAGGAAGTGGACGGATGATCCGCGCTCGCGCCCACCAGCACCGAAGGTCCAAGCGTCAGCAGCAGCGGGCGGATGCGCTCTGTCAGGCCGGACTGCGGCGCTGTCCAGCCCGACTGCCGCCGCCTGTCCGAAAGCACCGCCACCGCCAGATTGCTGCGGATGCCGGTCAGCGCGCGGATCGACGTGCCTGCCATCGCGTCTGTTATGGCATTGGCGATTCGCTGCGCCCGCGCCGGATTTTCCATCTCGGACGCGTTCGTCGATTGCGCCACGACAATGCAGTAGGATTGGCGCTGCTCAAGATAACCGGCGCGCTTCAAGAGCTGCGCCACGCGTCCGTCAGACTCGTCATAGCCGCTGAGGAGAATGTTCAAAAGCTCGGTGCGCCGGTCGCCTTCCGCTTCGGCGAGGATACGGGTGTGCGCCACATATTCCGCCGTGGTGACCGAACTGATCAGGTTGGTGTATTCGATGGAGAAATCGGCGACGGCGGAAACGGCAAGCTCCAGATTTTTCGGCCCGGCGGCGATGGCCGCCTCGCGCAGCCAGTGCGACAGCACGCGGTGCGCGACGCGGTAGGCGTGCAGCGTCGCCTCCAGCGGAAACCGCTGCTCGGCCCGCCGGTGGGCATGCGCCGTGACAAAATCCAAATCGTCCGCCGCGCCGCCTGAAAACAGGCGCAGGATTTCATCCAGATGATCCTTGGCATGAAGATCCATCCCCGGCATGATTTCCGGATTGCCGGAGCTTGTGAACGCCGGGATTTCCGCCAGCACCGCCTTGCGCAGCTCCGCGCCCACGCTTTTCATGCTGCCCTCAAGCGCCGGCGCCGCATGGGGAATGACCCAAGCTGCGGCGAGGCGCTCCAAAACCTGTCTCAGGGCCGTATCCTGCATGGCTTAGTCCGGAAACTGTGAACTATTCACAATCGCTCAATGAGAATTATCACAGAGCCAGCCATGTTCAACGCTTCTTTATGTAAATAACTTCCAATTGTGGGTGTGAAACCCAATCAACACAGGGAGAAAGACAATGTCCAAATACGTGTTCATCTACCACGGCGGCGGCACTCCGGCGACGCCGGAGGAAGGCAAGAAGGCCATGGACGCCTGGGGCGCGTGGTTCGGCTCGATGGGTTCCGCCGTCGTTGACGGCGGCAATCCGATGGGCAAATCGAGCACTGTGAAATCCGACGGCTCGCTTGTCACAGGCGGCGGCGCAAACCCCGCCAGCGGCTACAGCCTGATCGAGGCGTCGAGCCTCGAGGACGCGCACAAGAAAGCCAAGGGCTGCCCGATCCTGCAGGCCGGCGGCACGATTGAGATCGCCCAGGCGATGGATATGTGATCTCCTGGGATGCAGCATAGAAATAAGTGTCATTACTCTGGCTGCCGCGAAATCTGCGGTGGCCAGTGTTTCTGATCAACGGCGCAATGCTGATATTGGCGATGCAGCCACACAGGCCGGCCTCTCAGCCAAGCCATCCTTCAGGCAATTCAAGAGCATTTGCAATTCGCGCCAGGTTATCTCTGGACGCCACGCGCTTTCCGCTTTCAATATCTGACAAGAACCCTTGTGATATTCCAGATGATTTTGCGAGGTGTGATTGAGTCATGCCTCTCCACTCCCTAAGGGCTTTTAGCAAGCGATCACCCCGCAGCATCGCAGAAGACACATCGGATGGCAGGGGCGGCACGGCGCCAAGTTCCGCTTTGCGGGCATCATAAATAGCGCGGTCATCTGCGTCGTCCTCGAGCTCGTCCAATTGGCTCAGAAGCGCATCATACTCCGCCTTCGGCAGAACGACCATTTCCTCGCCCGTTGGAGTTTTGATAATCTGCGGCCCGCTCATGTCTTGCTCCTTGATCTAGTTTCGGCGATAAGTCTGCGTTTCTCGTTTGCCGACATACAGTGCGAGGATAGTCTGCGCATCTTCGTCGAACAAAACGCGATAGCGCCCAGCGCGCAGGCGAAAACCTTCGCGCCCGCCAAGCTTCTTGATGTCGCCCTTACCCCAAAGTGCGTAGGCTTCCAGCGCTGCTGAAACCTGCTCACGCGCCGCATTTGGTAAGGCATCCAAATCCTTGGCTGCCGCAACCGACAGGATTATTGTCTTCATGGTTTAGGTATCGCTGTTTATCGCACATATGCAAGCAGAATTATCACAGGCTAAATATTGATGTGACTTTCTTGCCCTTTCCCGCAAAGACGTCTATATCCGCGTCAAATTCCCATTAACCGGTGGCCTGCCCACCGCCCGCCACGGGAGAGGCGGGCGACGAAAAGGATTTGTCTGAAAATGTCCACGCAGCTTCTGATGCCCAAAGCCACCGCCGTCTGGCTGGTTGACAACACCGCGCTTTCCTTCGACCAGATCGCCGGTTTCTGCCGCCTGCATCCGCTTGAAGTGAAAGCCATCGCCGATGGCGACGCGGCGCAGGGGATCAAGGGGCTCGACCCGATCGGCACCGGCCAGCTGACGCGCGATGAAATTTCCGCTGCCGAGAAAGACCCGGAGCACAAGCTGAAAATGGCCGAGGCGAAAGTCCGCGTGCCGGAAGCCAAGCGCAAGGGCGCGCGTTACACGCCGCTGTCCAAGCGCCAGGACCGGCCAAACGCCATCCTCTGGCTGGTGCGCAACCATCCGGAATTGAAAGACGCGCAGGTCTCCCGCCTTGTCGGCACGACAAAATCCACCATTGAGCAGGTGCGCGGCCGCACGCATTGGAACTCGTCCAACCTTGCGCCGATGGACCCGGTGACACTTGGCATCTGTTCGCAGATTGACCTCGACTTCGAAATCGAACGCGCCAACAAGGGCAAGCCCATGCCTGCCGAGAGCGGCGACACGCTGCTGCCTGCCGCCACGACGCAGAACCTCGAGCCGGTCGTGCATCCGGATGATGAGGTGCTGGACGCGGGCAAAGTGTTCGCCAAGCTGTCGGCGCTGAAGGGGAATGTGGAAGA
>CAWDIY010000008.1:0-118692 GCA_963802455.1 uncultured Alphaproteobacteria bacterium
GCCCCGAAAGCGCAAAGGGCGTTTTTCCTTTTTCAAGAAAAGACATCCTATGAATGGTCCACGACAGATTCCGAAGGGGACGCCTAAACATGGCGGGCGGTCACGGACTTGCAACAGCTGGCGCCAACGGCGGCGCGGGGGATTGACCACACCAAGAATTCTCATCTTGATGAAACGTGCTCATATTCCGGCATCGTCAAGGAAAAATTCTATGAATATGTCGCAGTTATTGAGATGCTGCATCTTCTGGCCACCGACGAAGCAATGCGAAAGCAGCTATTCGAAAGCATTCAACAATCCGACTTCATGCAATGGCAAAATAAGCGGAGCGAGACGCTTGGACACACATATGAGTTTCTGAAGGAGCGTTGGTTCGGCGACAAGCAGAAATCTGAGGAGGCAAGGGCAAAAGCCAAGGAATCCCTCGAGAATTGGGAGACCCACCGCTCCAATTTTCTCGGCTCGCTCAAAGATGCATTGTGGAGCTACTACGGGGAAATAAAGAAGAGTTATAAAGACTGCGGCGTCGCATACGCGTTTGCCAGAGTGTCTGTCGACGGCGCGTTCACTTTGGGTGAGTTAGCTATCGGCGCGGGCGCAGCCGCAAGGCCGCCAAACTTGTGAAGAGCCTCAAGTTCATTGTTTCTCGCGCAACAAACGGGAAGGTTGTCATTCGTGTCGTCAATCCAAAAGGAGGCAGCGTCGAAAAGGCATTCTCCGAGGCGAGCTGACAGCCAAGTACGGAAAACCTAACGACAACAAAGCCGGGGTTCTCAGCAAGGAGGATAACCGCCCCATCGCGTCCGCCGCCGCGCCAAAATCGTCAAAACTCAAGCGCGGCAAGAACGAAAATGAAATTACCTATGATCCAAAAACAGGTCGGCCCATCGGCGCAAATGGAACGCTTAGGGAAGACTTTGGCGGCGGCCCGCGCGGGGACAATGCCACGG
This sequence comes from uncultured Alphaproteobacteria bacterium, assembly GCA_963802455.1. Lineage (GTDB taxonomy): Bacteria > Pseudomonadota > Alphaproteobacteria > Rhizobiales > Rhizobiaceae > JANOYJ01. The sequence continues at coordinate 951 of CAWDIY010000008.1, forward strand.
CGATTGGCAAACTTGGTCAGTCAGGGGATCAAGGCGGACATCTTGTCGGCCACCGCTTTATGGGCGACACTCCGGACTATGGAATAGCGCCTCAAGCAGGAAATCTGAACACTGGCGCTTGGAAGACGATGGAGAATGAATGGGCGGACTGGATAAAGAAAGGATATCAAGTTGACTATAAGATTGACGTCGTGCCGCCCGGCGCGGTGAGACCCGATAGCTTCAATGTCACGTACAAAGTGGTTGATCCGAAAACAGGAAAAGTTAAATATCAAAACAGGCCAAAGTTCAAAAATAAAGATGGTGAAAAGTTTCAGAGAATCACTTTCAGAGACATGGAGTAGGTGAAAGTGTCGGAAAACATGGAATTGCTGGGCCACATCGCCAAATCCATAAGAGGAACTGGCGAGCTAGACGCGCTAAATTGGTCCGAATTTACCTTGGTGATGAGCTTTGACGATGACGGAGACGTTAACGGAACCTATGGCTACGCCTACCTTTCAAATGGCGATTGGGAAGCGTTTGCGGTCGATGCGGATGCAGTCGATCCCTCCGCTAAGGCGTACAGGGAGTGGCTCACAATCGAAGGCGACAAGGGCATGATCAAGATGCTCTTTCAGTTCAACCGCAACACGCGCCGGGTTAACGCGGACTTCGAGTACGAAAACCCGAAGCGCTGGCAGGTCACTCCGGCGAATATTGACAAGATCGTCGAAGAGCTTCGGCCCAATCTTGGAACGCCGCAGGAATAGGGCCATGACAAACGGATCGGGGCCTCTTCTTCACCCAAATTCTGTCAGCGGCGAACCTCGTCTTTCAAAGGCGGAGGCAGCCATCATCGCCGAGCTCACCGCTTTGATTATCAAGGAAATTCCCGCTGGCCTGAGCGACTGGGCTTCGGTGACTGCAGCATTCTATCGGCCGCAAATGAGCGCGGCGTCGGCAATTCCTGTTACACCTTTGACCGCCTGGGCTATTCCGGCGGCTTCACCGTGGACAATGTCGACAAGAAACCCTTGCTGATGCGCCTGCGCGAGCTTCACAGCCTGTATCCGCTGCAAAAATGGATCAAGGTCCTGCTGCAGTTTGGCCGCGCGCCGGAGCAGCTGATTGTCACTTATGAACTCCAGGACCCCTATCGCTGGAGTGTGAACACAGGTAATTACCGGACGGCAATACGCGCGCTGCGCGCGGAGTTTGACAAGGCCGAAGCCTCAACCTGATTTCGCGTGGGCTGCGCTCCCGGCCCGCCATGGAGGTCATGGTCATGTATCTGGACGGCGACCCGGACCGGCCGGTGGTCACCGGCGTGGTGCCGAACTGAGGCAGAAAGTCCCGTACAGCCTGCCCGCCAACAAGACCAAATCCATCTTCCGCACCAACACGCACAAGGGCCAGGGCTTCAACGAGCTGAGCTTCGAGGACGAGAGCGGCCGCCAGGAAATCTACATGCACGCCCAGCGTGACAACAGAATCCATGTGGAAAACAGCCGCTCCAAGCGCGTGGACAACAACCAGTCGGAATCGGTCGGGCACAACAAGAACATCGAAATCGGCAACAACCACCACGAGGTGATCGGCGGCAACATGACGCTGATGGTCGGGCCGAACATTCTGCAGAAGGGCGTGACGGCGGCGATGAACGTCGTGCGCGACAAGGTGCGCAATGTGATGACCGACAATCTCGGCAAGTTCACCGACATGCTCGGGTCGCTGTCGCCGGAGGGCATGGGCGAGGGCAATCTTGTGATTGGCGTCGGCAAGAACAAGGCGGAGACGGTGATGCTGTCGTCGACGGAAATCGTCGGCGCGGCCAAGGCGCTGACAATTGCCGGCGGCTATCAAGTGACAGTCGGCGGCGTTCTCAACGAGAGCGTTGCTGTGGCGGCTTGGCAGGAAGTTGGCAACAACAAGGTCACAGTGGTCGGCGAGAAATATGAGCTGGTGGTCGGAAAGTCGTCTTTCGTCCTCGACCGCGAAGGCAACATCACGCTGAAAGGCGTGAACATTCACATTGAAGGCTCATCGACCGTGACGGTCAAGGGCGGCAAGATCAATCAGAACTGAGGCGACCGCGATGGCCTTGAAGATGACATCCGGAGCCTGGATAGCGGCGAACCGGGAAAACCGGGAAATACGCAACGCCAAGCGCCAGCAGACGTTCGACGAGGCAGGCGTTCAGCCTGCGCCGAGCATGCGCGACATCCATGTGCCAGCCAAGGTCCGGCTTGAGCGGACGGCCGCGCTTTTCCCCGATGCCGCTGGAAGCCGGATCAGGGACGAGAACCTCGCCGCGATCACGGAACGCATGAAGCAGGCTATCGACAGCATCGGATTGAGCGCGCCGCCCGTGATGCGCGGGATCGAGCGGCAGACGCTCGGAATCCTGGGTTACTCGCCCGAAGTGCTCAAGGCTTTCTTCGAAGCCGATCATGACACCTCGCTGGAACTGTCTACGACGGACTGAAGGCGTTATGGGACATCAGGATACGCTGGACTATGCGAAGTTCCTGCGCGAAAAGCAGGAATACCTCGATGCGCGCCTCGCCTACGAGGAAGCGCTGAACAACGCCGCCATGCGCGTGCCGATTCCCGCAGTCATGAAGTCAAGTTACAACGCGTCGGACGGACCGCAGCGGGCGGCGGAGATTGTCGGGCGGAAGGTGCGGATTGAGTTTGTTTGAGCGCGAAGGCGTAGTTTGAAATGAAATCACCGAAATCGGCTGGCTCACCTGCCCGGCCACGGAGAGCATCCTGTTCTCCAGCGACATGACGCACACTTATGAGCGGGTGCTGATGGGCATGGGGGTTGATCCCGCAAGGCTGAGCATGAGCTGCGGGCACGGGTGAGGGCGGGATATGATTAAATCTCTCCCCGTCCATATGTTCTGGCTGACCGAGGACTTTTCGCGCCTCGCCCGCCTAAGCCTGGCAAGCTTTCAGCGGCACGGCTTCCGCGTCACGCTGTGGAGCTATGAGCCAGACGCGCATGCCATGTCGGGCGCGGGCGTGCGCGACGCGCGCGAGCTGGTGCCGGACGGTCTGGACGCGGACATGCCGCTCGCCTACCTGTCGTCGCTGCTGCGCTACCGCGCGATGGCCGACATCGGCGGCATGTGGGCCGACATGGACCTGGTGGCCCTGTCGATTCGCCTGACATCATGGCCGCGCCGCTGATCGCGTCGGAATATCGGCGCGGCGCGGGCGAAAGCGGACAGACGCGGATTTCCACCTGCCTGCTGGTCAATCCCGAACCGGAGCCGGGCGACCTCTTCAGCCGTGCCGCCGCCGCTGCCGCCGCGCTGGGCCCGCAGGAATGGAACTGGGAGAGCGCCGGGCAGAACCTGATTGCCCGGTTGATGCGCGAAGCGCCAGAAGAAGTGTCCGCGCTCGCCCCGGACATCACCGACCCTCCCGCCGCATCGAGCGTGCCGTCCTGTTTCTTGGAAGCCCTTGACCCGCCCGACGCGCCCTTCATGCTCATGCACGCTTCGCTCTGGGCCAGGAATGGTCAGCATGTGGAGGCGGCGTTTGCGGAAAGCTCGCTGGCGGGGAGGCTTTGGCGGGAGTTTGGGCTGTGATCCCCGGAAAGCCCAAGGCAAAAAGACGGATGCCAAATCGGCGCACCACCTGAGCGTTATGCCTATCCCGACAATATCTTCCCGAGCAGCGCCTTTTCTTCGATGGCAAAATCGAAAAATGCCGCGACGCGCGGCGTATGGCGCAAATCCGGATGGGCGAGCAGCCGCCAGTCCCGCGTCAATTCGCGGACGGTGCCGAGCAGGTTGATGAGTTCCGGTTCGGCATCGCCGAGCGCTTTGGGAAGCGCTCCAATGCCGATGCCGGTCTTGATCGCCGCCACCAGCCCGAGCACGCTGGTATTGCGCGCCGCAATATTTGCCTGAGGCGCGATTTCCTTGAGCCAAACCAGCGAACGGTGCGCGCTGAGCAATTCTGCAAAGGCGACAATCGGGAAATTTGTGATCTCCTCTATGCTGGCCGGTTTGCCAAATTGTTCAATGAAGGATTTGCTCGCATAGACCGCCCAAAGCAATTCAGCCACTTTGCGCCCGACAAGCTCGTCGTCCGTGTCGCCTGAACGGAAGGCGACATCCGCCTCTCCCTTGGAGAGGTCAACATAGCGGTCGCTGGCGACAAACTCGATATGCAGGTCCGGATAGCGGGCGCTAAACCGCTCAATGAAAGCAGATTTGGTCAAAATGCGCACAACCGGCTCCGGGCAGGTGACCCGGACGACGCCAGTGAGATCGCGCGTCTGGTCTTTGACATGGCGCTGCAGCTCGATGACCGTCGCTTCGACGCGCTCGGCATAAGGCAGAAGTTCCTTGGCATAGTCGGTGAGGCGGTAACCGGCGGTTTCGCGCATTACCAGCTTGCGGTTCAGGCGGCGTTCAAGCTCGCTGAGGCGGCGATGCACGGTGGATTGGCTGAGGCCCAGCGACTTGCCTGCCGCAATCGTGCTGCCATGGCGGGCGACGGCCAGAAAGTATTTCAGATCGTCCCAATCGAACATAAAGCGACCATGCACTATTGCGGCCCCCTTGCGCAATCCTGCGGCTGCCGCTGGCGGAAACGGGGGCGTAAGACCTGTCTGCGCCCAAATGGGGAGCGTTTCAGACAGGAGTGCGGAAAATGCGGATACCAACTCTTTTCACCGGTTTGTTGTCAGCCGCGGCTCTTGCCGTACCGGCATTTGCCGATGGCAGCGGCCCGGTAAAGCCGCAACTTGTGTTGCAGCAGCTCGTCGAAGGGCTTCCCACAGATTCCAAGAGCGAAGTCCGAGTCTTCACCGCCACATTCAAGCCGGGCGACAAGACGCCGTATCACACGCATGGCTTCCCGGTGACGGTCTATGTGCTTGAGGGCGCTTTCACGCTGGAACTGAAGGGCGAGGCGCCCATCGTGGTGAAGGCGGGCGAAGCCTTTGTGGAGCCGCAGGACACGGCGATGACCGGCTTCAACAAGAGCGCCACCGAGCTGACCAAGGTCGTGGTGTTCTATGTCAGCGCGCCGGGCAAGCCGTTTCTTGACCCGCTGAAGTGAGGCGGTGTTTCAACACATTGGAGGAATTTGAAATGCGCAATCTTTGCAGGAAATACGCCGCCCTGGCTTTTTCGAGCCTGCTGGCAATGGCCGCGCCCGCCAGCGCCATGAACTGGCAGGAAGGCATGGACCCGGCCAATCTGCGCGGAACATTTTTCTCGACCTGTTCGGAATGCCGGGTCGATGCAAACGGGCATCTCATCTGCCGGTGTGTCAACAACGACGGCCACGTCGCGAGGCAAACCTCCGTCGCGCTGGGTTATTGCAACCGGAACGGACCAAACAACCTTAATGGAGTTCTCAATTGCCAGCCAATCGTGCGCGGCACTTGGGCGAGGTCATGTGGGGAAGTCATCATTTATGGCAATGTTCTATCTGCTGACTGCAAGAGCAGGGGCGGGAACGCACGGCGGACAAATTTTCCTCTGGATCGTTGCCCGTCCATGAATCTGGAAAACATGGACGGACGGTTGCGGTGCAGCCAGTAAGGGCTGCAAACGAACATGTTCCCGGGTTCCGATAATCTCCTAAGCCACAATCTTTGCCGGTGCGGCCACAGCATTGAAGCACGCAGCCAAGGGAATCGAAAAAATGCGCACAAGCCTACGGAAATCTTTTAGACGGCTGTTTTCATGCCTTCTCATGTTCGCTGCAATGGCGGCTCCAGGCCGCGCCATGAATTGGCATGACAATATGGACCCCGCCGCCTTGAACGGCTCATTCCTTGAGACGTGCGCGGAGTGCAAGGTCGATGAGATTGGATATTTGACTTGCCGCTGCGTGAACAATGGCGGCCGCATATCCCGCAGATCGTCTATTGGGCTTGAATTTTGCAACCGGACCGGACCCCACAACCGAGACGGGCGGCTTGTGTGTGAACCCATCGTACGCGGAAGCTGGTCGGCGTCGTGCATGCGCGGCCTGATCGATCAGGGCAACACACTGCATGCGCAGTGCAAGGACATCGGCGGAAACTACCGATACACCGAGATTATTTTGCTTGAATGCAAAACCATGATCCTCGAAAACATCAATGGACGTTTACAATGCAAACCATGAGCAGACGCAATAATGGGCGGAGGCAAATTGCGCTGGGCCTTGTCGCCGCCTTGCTGACAACTGCAAGCGCCGCAGCTGAGATTTCAATAGAATGCCCGCAAGGCGAGGCAGGTCCGAAACTGTCGCTCATCTACGCTGGAGATGCCTTGAGTGTCAGAGATGACAAAGGCACTGGTTCGCTGTCCGCGTCAATCCAAGGCGATCCCGCTGGTATTTTCACCCTCTATGGGTCCGGGCCGATGGACGCCAAGATGCCGGACGCTGCGGCCTTGGATACTTGCCTCGCTGACAAGCTCAAGGAGCAAGGCGTGACGGCAGCGGATACCGATATGCTGACCTATAGTTCAAACGCCTGCCGCATAAAGCTCCTGCCGACCGGCACCGTTCAAAAAGTGAAGGCACAGCTGACCTTGACCTCAATCGACAAGGGAAAGGCCATTCTTTTCACCCAGCGGCAATATCTGACGCCCAGCGCTGTGACGGGAAAGCCGTTGCAGCTGGACGAGCTTCCGGTGCGCAATTGCGACGTGCTGAGCGTCCCCTGAAAGCTGCTCGAAATGCCCGCAACTACAGGAGAATAACAAGATGAGAAATTATTCCGCAATGCTCGCCGCCCTAGCGCTTCTATCGTGCTTTGACGCTTCTACGGCCCGGAGCGACCCCTACACATGCGATGACAACAAGCCATGCATCATTGAGGCCAGCGAAGCCGGGCGCTACCGCGTGCGGCTCGAATGGTCGGGTCAGGGCACTGAATATGATTATTACAAGATCATTGTGCGGCTGCACGGCGGTGGTAAAGGCCGGGAATTCCGCGTCAAGGGTAACGCCGGAGGAAAAGGCAAGTTCAACTTTAGGAAGGCGGGCGACTACGAGATCACCGTAGCCGGATGCTATGGCCCAAAGAGCGCGGAAATGTGCCGTCCTTCATCAGAGAAAGTGCGGATGAACCTCTATTGACCGGTTGGCGCCAGCAAGCGGCATCCGCACAAGCGGCAACTCGCCCCCTCAACCTTCGCCAGATTCTGCTCCTTCACCAGCCGCAGCGCCGTCTCGGCGTTCACCGGCTCGCCGAACATGAAGCTCTGCACATATTCGCAGCCAAGCTCGCGCAGCTGTTTGACGTCTTTGTCGCTGGCGACGCCTTCGGTGACGACCTGCAAGACCCATGTCGTGCGCCATGGAAATGATCGAGCGCAGCAGGACGTCGCGCTTGGGGTTTGCGTCTTTGACGAAGCTTTTGTCGACCTTGATAATGTCGAACGGGAAGCGGCTGAGATAGGAGAGGGACGAGTGGCCGGTGCCGAAATCATCCAGCGACAGGCCGACGCCGAGCGACTTGACCTTGTTGAGGATGAACACCGCCTGTTCCGGGTTTTCCATGACGGCGGATTCGGTGAGTTCCAGCTTGAACGTGCCGGGGATGAAGTTTGACTTGTTGAGGATCGAGCGCAGATCGTTGATGAGGTCGCGGCGGATGATCTGGCGGCTGGACAGGTTCACCGACATGAAGATCGGCAGCCCGTTCAGCGCCTTCTGCCATGCGGCGAGCTTTTCGGCGGCGCTGGACATCGCAAATTGCCCGATCTGGTCGATCAGGTCGCAGCTTTCGGCGAGCGGAATGAATTCGGACGGCGGGATCGGGCCGCGGCGCGGATGCTCCCAGCGCATCAGCGCCTCGAACCCGGCGATTTTCATGTCCGACAGGCGCACGATCGGCTGGTAGACGACGTTCAGCTCATTGCGCTCGACGGCGCGGCGCAGGTCCGACTCGATCTGCAGTTTGTCGGCGCCGACGGTGCGGAAGGCGGGGCGGAACGGCTCGATCCGGTCGCCGCCGAGGCGCTTGGCCTGAAACACGGCAAGCTCGGCGTCCTTGATGAGGTCCTCGGCGGTCGCCTGCGGATTGGTCCAGGTGACGAGGCCGAGCGAGGCGGTGAGGATGATCTCGCGCTTGGCAAACGTGATCGGCGCCTTGATGGCGTTTTTCACAGCTTCGGCGAAAGTGGCGATGCGGGCCGGGTCCTGTTCGGAGAGGAGAATGAGGCCGAACTGGTCGCCGGAAAGGCGCGACAGCGTGTCCTGCTGCTTCAGCAGCCGGAAGATGCGCCGCGCCAGCGTCAAGAGGATCGTGTCGCCCGCCGACATGCCGAGCCCGTCATTGACCTGTTTGAAGCGGTCAATGTCGATGACAAAGACCGTAGGGCGGAACTTGTCCTGCGCCTTGGCGTAGGAAATGCCGCTTTCCAGCCGGTCGAGGAACAGGCGGCGGTTTGGCAAGCCGGTGAGATTGTCATGCACCGCGTCATGCAGCAGCCGCTCCTCGCCCTTTTTCTGCTCGGTCACATCCACCATCGTGCCGACGCAGCGGATCACCTCGCCGTCCGAACCGATGACGGGCCGGGCTTTCAGCGTGAACCAGTGATAGTGCCCGTCGCGCGCCCGGAGGCGAAAATCCTGCGCGATACGGCCGCGCCTGTGTTCGACAATCACATCCAAGGTGGAACGGAAGCGGTCGCGGTCATCATGATGCAGGAGCGGCAGCCAGACCCGCGCCGCGCCGTGCAGCGCGTTGGCGTCAAGCCCGATCAATTCGCCAATGTCAGGCCTTGTGACAATCTTGTCGCGCGGCACGTCCCAGTCCCAGACCAGGTCGCCGGAGCCGGCGATGGCCATCGCCTGCCGCTCCAGGTCGGAGAACAGGCCCTGTTGCAGCGCCCCGCCGGCGAAAGCGTGCTGCATGACGGTGAAGCCGATCAAAAGCACGATCAGCACCAGCCCGCCGCCCAGCGCCGGCTGCACAATGTCATTGTCGAGCTGGCCGGACACAGTCAGCCACGCGCCGAAAATCCATAGAAGGATCATGATGCCGGTCGGAATCAGCATGATCGCCCGGTCAAAGCCGCGCGCCGAAAGATAGGCGACCAAAAGCGCCCCGATGCTCGCCGTCACCGCCAGCGAAATGCGGGCAATGCCGGAGGCGACCGGCGGATCGTAGATGGCGACGCCGAACAGGAGCACCAGCCCGATCAGCCAGGCGAGCACGCCATAGCTGAAATGGTCGTGCCAGCGGTTGAGGTTAAGGTACGCGTACATGAAGACGACCAATGTCGCCGCCAGCGCCACTTCCGTGCCCGCCCGCCACATCTGCTCATTGCCCGGCGCGATTTCGATCAGTTTGCTCCAGAAGCCGAAATCAACGCAGATATAGGCCAGAACCGCCCATGCCAGCGCGGCGGTGGCCGGGAACACGGCAGTGCCTTTCACCACAAACAGGATCGTCAGGAACAGCGCCAGCAGTCCGGAAATGCCGAGCACAATGCCGCGGTACAGCGTGTAGGCGTTGACCGTGTCCTTGTAGGCGTCAGGCGCCCAGAGATAAATCTGCGGCAGCTTTGGCACGGCGAGCTCGGCCACGAATGTGACGATTGTGCCGGGATTGAGCGTGACGAGGAAAATATCGGCGTCCGCGCTCGGCTGCCGGTCGAGCGCGAAACCCTCGCTCGGCGTGATGGCAAGCAGGCGTGTTGAGCCGAGGTCCGGCCAGACAAAGCCGGAATTGGCGAGGCGGAAATGCGGCGCGACGATCAGCCGGTCAATCTGCGCGTCGGTGTTATTGGCCAGCGCGAACACCGCCCAGTCGCCGCTGGTCTTGCCCTTGTCGGACTCCACCTCAATGCGCCGCACAATGCCGTCCGGGCCGGGGGCGGTGGAGACAGTGAGTTTCTCGCCCTGATTGGAATACATTTCAACCGCGCGGGTCAGGTCCAGCGCCGTGTCTTCCTTGGCGATCTTGATCGGCTCGACGCACTGCGCCGCCACGCACAGCGCGCCCCAAGCGAAAGCCAGGGCCAGAAATCGGCGGACAGGATCAAGGACAGAGCCTTTCGACAGCGTCAAACGTGTATCGCCTCCCTCAGGCTTTGTCTCAGCTGCTTTCCACGCAGGAAAACAGCAGATGGTCGCGCCAGCGCCCGTTGATCTTCAAATAAGACCGCAACCGACCCTCCAGCTCAAATCCGGCTTTTTTCAGGAGCCGGACCGAACGCTCATTGTCAGGGATACAGGCCGCTTCCACCCGGTGCAATGCAAGCGGGCCAAAAGCGTGGCGTTTAATCACATCTACAGCTTCGCTCATATACCCCTGTCCGGCGAACTTCTCGCCCATCCAGTAACCGATGACGCCGCTCTGCGCGACGCCGCGCTTGATATGGCCGAGCGTGATGCCGCCGGCGAGATGGCCGTTTTCCCGCAGGAAGATGAAATAGACATGGCCGGAGCCCTCCTTCCGCTCCTTGGCATAGCGCGACAACCGCTCGCGGAACGCGCTGCGCTCCAACTCGTCGCGTGCCCAGGTGGGCTCCCATGGTTCGAGAAAGCTGCGGCTTTCCCGGCGAATGGCGGCCCACTCGGCGTAGTCGGCGGATTTGGGCGCCCGGAGCGTCACCTTTACGCCGTTCAATGGCGGTTCGGGCTTTTGAAAATAGGGAAAGGCCATCGTTCAGCGCCGACGCGGCGTCAGACCGCGATTTTCTGTTCAACCGGTGTTTGGTCGGACAGCGCGGCGCAGATGTCCTCGTAGCTCATCAGCTTGGACACCGGACCGATAGCGGCCACCGTCGGCACCGTGTCGATGAACAGGCGGCGCGCCAGGTCTTTCAGCCGCTCGACTGTGATTTTCGACAAGCGGTCCATCAGTTCGTCGGTCGTCACGGTGCGGCCGAACAGGATCATCTGCCGCGCAATCTGGCCGGAACGGCTGGAGGCGCTTTCGGCGGACATGAGCAGGCTGGCGCGGTACTGCGCCCGCGCCCGGTCCACTTCCGCTTCGCTCAAATCTTCCGAGACGCGGCGCAGCTCCGAAAGAATGAGCGGCACGAGCTTTTCCAGATCGTCCTGTCCCGTCGCGGCGTGCACGCCGAACAGGCCGGTGTCGGAAAAGCCCCAGTGAAACGCATAGACCGAATAGCACAGGCCGCGCTTTTCGCGCACTTCCTGAAACAGCCGTGAGGACATGCCGCCGCCAAGGATCATCGACAGGAGCTGCGAGGCGTAAAAGTCGCGCACGTGATAGGCGCGTCCCTCAAAGCCGATGAGAAACTGCGCGTCCATCAGGTCGCGGTGCTCACGGTAATCGCCGCCGACATAATGCGCCGGCTCCGGCAGCTTGCCGTCAGAGCGGGCGCGGAACGTGCCGAGGCGCTTTTCGACCTCGGCCACTAGCGCCGCATGCTCAATGCCGCCCGCCGCCGACACGACCATGCGGTCGGCGCTGTAATGACGGTTGATGAAGCCGTGCAGCTGTTTGGCGGTGAAGCCCTGCACCGTTTCCGGCGTGCCGAGGATCGGACGGCCGATGGTCTGGTTCCGGAATGCGGTCTCGGTGAACCGGTCGAACACGACATCGTCCGGCGTGTCATGCGCCGCGCCGATCTCCTGCAAGACAACATGCTGCTCGCGTTTGAGTTCGGCATTGTCGATGGATGAATCTGTCAGAATGTCGGCCAGAATATCGACAGCCAGCGGCAGATCGTCTTTCAGCACGCGGGCGTAATAGGAAGTGGATTCAACGCTCGTCGCCGCATTGATCTCGCCGCCGACATTTTCAATGTCCACCGCTATGTCCCAGGCGCTGCGCTTTGTCGTGCCTTTGAAGGCCATATGCTCAAGAAGGTGGGCGATGCCATGCTCTTCGGAAGTCTCGCTGCGCGCGCCTGACTTGACCCAGATACCTAGGGCGACGGAGTCGACATGCGGCATGAGTTCGCTGACGACGGTCAGTCCGTTGGACAGGCGGCTGACTTCAACTCCCATATGGCATACTCCCGTTCACACCGCTCTTGAAAGACGGCTTATATGTTCCTGAACCTTTTGCAGGTCGGCGGGCAGCCGCGTCAAGCGCTCTTTTCTGCCCATAAGATCTGACAAATGCGCGGGCAGGGAAGGGGTGGTTCCGCTGGCGGCGCGCACAGCGTCGGGGAATTTCGCGGGATGTGCGGTCGAGAGAATGACCATCGGTGTTGAAGAAGCCGCCGCTTCCCGAGCCACTTTGAAGCCAACCGCCGTGTGCGGGTCGATGAGATAGCCGTTCGACGTCTTGCATGGAACCGATCATCTCGGCGGTCTGCGCAAGATTGGACCGGCCCGCGGAAAAGTTCTTGCGGATCGCGGCGAGCGGCTCCGCGGCAATCGTGAACGACCCCGACTGCTTGAACCCGGCCATCATCGCCCGCACCACGCTTGAATCACGCTCTGAGGCTTCAAACAGAAGCCGTTCAAAATTCGAGGAAATCTGGATGTCCATCGAGGGCGAGGTCGTCGCCGTGACGCCGCGCTTTTCGTAGGTTCCAGTCTCCAGCGTCCGCGCGAGAATGTCATTGTCATTGGTGGCGATGACCAGTTTTTCGATGGGAAGCCCCATCCGCATCGCGGCGTAGCCGGCGAAAATATCGCCGAAATTGCCCGTCGGCACGGTGAACGACACCGCCCGGTCCGGCGCGCCAAGGGAAAGCGCGGCGGAGAAATAATAGGTGATCTGGGCCATGATCCGGCCCCAGTTGATCGAATTGACGCCGGACAGCGACAGGCGGTCTCGGAATTTCAGATCGTTGAACATGGCTTTGACCAGGTCCTGGCAATCGTCAAAATTCCCGTCGATAGACAAAGCATGCACATTGGACGCGGTGGAAGTGGTCATCTGCCGCCGCTGAACCTCGGAGATTTTTCCATGCGGAAACAGAACGAAAAAGATCCGTCCGCTCCCGCCCCGCAAAGGCCTCGACCGCCGCGCTGCCCGTGTCGCCCGATGTGGCGCAGACAACGGTGGCGCGCTGACCGCGCTCGGCCAGCACATGGTCCATCAATCGCGCCACCAGCTGCATGGCGACATCCTTGAAGGCGAGTGTCGGGCCGTGGAACAGCTCCAGCGCAAACTCGTTCGTCGCCGGTCTGCACAATCGGGCAGACGGCGTCATGGCGGAAACAGGCATAGGATTCGCGGACCATCCGGGCAAAGTCCGCCGGCTTGATCTCATCACCGACAAAGGGAGACAGAACAGCGATGGCAAGGTCGGCATAGGACAGGCCGCGCATTGCCTTTAATTCGGAAGCAGAGAAAGTGGGCCATGTTTCCGGCACATACAGCCCCCCGTCGCGGGCAAGCCCGACGAGCAGCGTGTCGCAGAAGCCGAGGCTCGCGGCCTCGCCGCGTGTCGAAATATAGCGCATCTAAAGCCTGCCGCAGGGATGGGAAGCGAATGCCGCGCCATCAATCTTGTGAAAACCAACTCCAGTCCAGCGAAAATACGGCCTGTGACGGTCGTAATTCCGCTGCGGCGCTGCTATAGGACAAAAAACCGGATCATGGGAAGAACCAGTATGCGTTTGATGTCATTTGGGTTTCGTGCCGCCGCCATTGTTTTGCTCACCGGCCTTGCCGCCTGCAACACGTCGAGCCCGACGAACATTCTCGGCCTAGGCGGCGACAAGAACAAGGATCTCGCCCCGCCCTCGGACACAATCACCGAATCAGAGCTGCGCGCCTTCTGCCCCAATGTCGAACTGCGCGAGGGCACGGCGTTTTTCACCAAGTACGAAAAAGGCGGCGCGCCGACTGACACAACAGAAGCTGACAAAACCAAAGTTGTTCACCAAGCCTCGCTCGGCGAGGTCACCCGCGCCTGTTCATACGGCGGCGACACGCTGACCATCAATGTCGCGGCGGCGGGAAGGCTCGTGCCGGGGCCAAAGGCCGTGGCCGGAACCGTGACGCTGCCGATCCGCGTCGCCGTGACTTCAGGCGATGCTGTGCTCTACTCGCAGCTGACGCAGTTCCCCGTGGCGGTGGACCCCGCCAGCGGCGCGGCGACTTTTGTGTTCAACGATCCGAACGTCAATCTGCCGAAGCCGACGGACCGGTCATACCGGGTGTTTGTCGGGTTTGACGAGGGCGCGCCGAAGGCGGTCAAGAAGAAGGCGGGAAGCTGAGCCGGGGCTGTATGCATCCGGGCCGTTAAACACGAAATCAGCGGCGCCTTGATGTCACAAAGTAGGTGCTGGCCTCTTCTGTCGAAGCGGCGGCAATTTCCTTCACGTCACTACCAGCCCTCGGAAATCCCTACGTTCCACTTGACCACCTTCGTCGAAAACCGCTTTTCGACCGCCTCCCTTAACAACACAAGCGGAAGCGCAATTCCGGATGGGGGCATTTCCAACTGGTAAGTCAGGGTATCTGCGGTAACTTCAATCTCCACTGGATAAGGCACACTTCCCGATGCCAAAATTTCCGCCGGAGACTTCTCCGTTTCGAAAGCAGTCCATGCCAAGAGTGCATCTATCTGTTCGATCAACTCCCGGCATTCTGTCTGCTGCGCATCCGAAAGCGGCTTCTCGGGAAACGCCTGGATATCGAACATCCATTCCGTGCCATCCGCCGGCCACTCGCGCCCAAGATCGGGATGGGTGACGAACTCGGCGGGCAGAGTTGCCGTCATCTCCTGCCGCGCTTCCTCTTTGCGCGCCTCAAGTGCGCGAAAAAGAGTTTCCGCTGTTGCTCCGGCGAGGCCGTCGGATTCAATTGTCACGCTTTCGATGAGTTGCGATATCGCCGGATCGTCGCTGCCAAAGACGGCGTTGTCGATCAAGTTGACAAGCACCGCAACTCGCCATGGCGTCCCGCCGGTCAGCGGCGGCAGCCGGAAGACAAGTTCACGCTCGCCCAGCACTTCCGCCGGACCCGGTGCGGAGGTTCCGTCGATGGCGGAAAAGACCGCTAACCCTGGCAGAATCGATCCGGCAGGCACGTCCGGGGCGAGCTGAGCCGCCGAATGTTCAGGCTTCGTTGTGACACGCAGTGCCGGCCCAGAAAGTGGCTGGCGTTGAAATGCCAGATCGAAACTGAAAGCCCTGCTCATTGACGTTTCTCCTGACTTTGGCCGCCATCATAGAACCGCCGCTCCCAAGCAAGACTTCTCGCCTTCTGGGACTCGCCGAAGACAGGATGGCGGGGGTTCCTCCTGCTTGGATGTCCGTTGCCTTTGGGTTTCAGCCGCCCGCCGAGCGCGTGGTACAGTGGCAGCAGCGCGTCGTCCGTGCCAGCCTCGCCTGTGATGGGGCGGTCGCCCAGTTGGAACATAACGCTGTCGCGCCCCTTGCGAACCGCGATCTGCGGTGAAAGGCCCGAGGCGAGCGCATCAGCGCCGCCAAGCGCGGAGAGAAACGGCTCGCCAACGACTGTGATCCAGCTGATGCCTGCAATCCAGTATGTCGTAAGGTCGCGCTCGTAATCGGCAAACCACCGTCGGCGTCCATTATGGCTGACGTCGATGGCAGGATATTTTAAGGCGACCGGCAACAAGTTTTGCGCGCTTTGGCTGGCTGTACTGTTGTCGATCGAATCGGAAAGAGCAAGACCGAAGCCTGCCAGCGCGGTGCCAGCCGGTATGCGCAGAATGGCATCCTTTGCCCTTTCGAAATCCAGCAGGCCGGAACGCCAGTCCTCAAGGGCAACGGTGGCATCAAGCTCAATGATCGAACCCACCCAGAAACGAAAAAGCGCTGGACCCGCATCATAGGTGTTTTCGCTTGCGTCGCCAGTTCCTTGTTCGATGAAACCGGACTGGAATTGAAAGCCGATGAAATGGCCGTCGTCGGCGGGGATGACCGAGGCCATGTGGCCGAAAGGATCCCAGTCCTGAGCATTGATTGTTTTACGCCGCCGCGCGCTGCCCCCCGGTTTTTCGATCATTAGCATTCGCTCGGCACGCGCTTCCAGACAAGGGCGAAATGCGGCGAACAGATCCCTGTAGGCCTCAAGATGTTGAAACGGATGCGCTTGGTCGAACGACGACAGCATCGATAGGCGGAAGGCCGGAGACGCGAGGGATCCGAGGCGAAAAGGATCGGTCTTGTCACCGGTGAAGAGCTGGTCATCTTGCCATGACATGACTAAACTCCCGCCGCCGCCGATTTTGCCGCGCCATCGCACTTGCAGGTTTGCTGGCTGATTTCGCCTGCTGTATCATTGTTTCCAGCGTCCTTGAGCGCCTTGTCATAAAGCTCCTTCTGCCCCGGCTGCCATTTGTCTCCGTCAAATTTGAAGTCGTGTATCTCTTTGAGCTGGCCATTAGCCCCTTCAATGGCAATGTCCGGGTTGACGCGATAGATATCACCTCCAAACTGCTTCATCGCCGCATCGACTGACTTGTAGATATCGTATCCGGTCGAAGCTATATCGTAGACGTCATAGACGGTGGAGAGAACATTCAAAATCGGCACCAGCTTCATCCAGCCGGTTGCGATTTTCTTAACAGCTACTTTTGTGAGCTTCTCTTTTGCCTCAGCCATGAGCTTGTCGCGCAACGGCTTGAGGTGACGTTTCAGCGCGTCGCCGGAAAGGGGGCTGCGGCCCCAGCTCTTAGGCGCATTCTTGAATGGCACCATGCGCATTTTTTCGGCAATTGCGGCGGCCCCTTTCCCGTGCTTGCCGGTCACGGCCCGTTTCAGCGCATTTGAGCTCTCGGCTTTTTGCCTTGCAATTGTCGACTTCTTCTTTCCCTTGTGCTTGCCTTCGCAAAATTCTTTCCGGACTTCACAAAATATCACGCAGAGCGCTTGCGGGATCGTTGCCAGCCCCTTGGCGGTGGGAACCCCCTTGCCGCAGTCTCCGCAGCCGGCGCAAAGTCCTTTGTTGGCCATAAAAGCTATCCCCTATCCCTGAAATCAAGTTCGGCTTCAAAAAGGCAGAACTTGGCATCGGCGCTGAGCTGCCGGTCTTCAAGATGGTCCCGGATACTGATAAATTGCTGAGAGCGCTCAAAGCCCCAGCCGTATTTCTTGTCCGCCTCGATGAAGGCCCAAAATTGTTCTTTGCTCTCGAAGCCGTATCTTTCAGCGCGATCAAATGCGTCCGAAATCTGCTTTTCTTCGCCTGTGCTAGTTGATCCTGGAGGGAAACAGAATGCTGACAGTGCTTGCCGTCTTAACGCCAGCATCCGCTCTCGCCCAATCAGTTCGCATTGGTTAGCATTAAGCGAGAGCAACCCCGCATTTTTTGGCGGCGCCCCATCGGGCAGAAGCGCGCGTCGCACTACCGAGCCTGAGCTAACCGACGGATAGTCAGGCGCAGCAAAGATTGTCTCACGCGCCGGGCCGAAAAAGCGGGAGAACTGCGCCGCATCAAGACAAGGCAGGACTTGAGCTAATACGTTGCCGTCCGCGTGGCGGAACAACACTGCTACTTGTCCTGTTGGGTCGCTACCCTTGACCTGAACATGGTCACGTCTATTTTCCAGCTGAAGTTCCTCGGGGATGTCCTCGACGTATTGCTTGGGAATTAGCACCATATTGAGCGTTCTAAGGTGCCTCCAAAGCGCTGCTTCGGTCAGTTCTAGGTCGCCGACCCAAAATACCGCCGCTGGAATATCACCAATAATGGCGACGACCCGATCAAACTGCTTCGTAACATCTGCAAGCCCGCCACTCGCGTGGAAGGAGGGTGTATGGCCCACTTCGTGACCTTTGGCACCGCTCAGGGCCTCAGTCGTATCTACCTCAAACGCCGAATGTCCCACCACGCTCGAAGGCATGCCGCCCCAAATATTGAGCTTACGATCAAGTCCGTGATATGGGTCAACCAGCCATGGCCCCACACGGATCAGCTCGAAATCCTGCACATTCCGGTAGAGCGAACGATGAGCGATTCCGGCCGCCGCTAACTCTGCGGGGAGATCATCGAACGGTGCACCGTCCAATACAGCGTAGATTTTCTTGTCAGCGCTGCTCGATATCTCGCGGACAGCTTGAAGCAGGGCCAACGATGCTTCCCGCACGCTCTCCACTCCTCACATCCGCACAAACGGCGTCGATCCCGCCGCCATGCGCTTCAAACAGATCGCTGGCGGCGAGGGCGTCTTGCCGGGGATGAGGACCGGGACGTAGAGGATCGGACCCGGCCCGACGGTGAGCTGCGCCGCGCCGCCTTTGACGATGGTGGTCAATGGCGCCTCAATGGTCACGATCCCGGCGCTGTCCATTTGGATGCGGGTCTTTCCGACGGTGATGACGAACTTCTTGCCGGCGGTGATCTCAAATGTCTCGCCGACATCAATCGTGTTGGTCTTGCCGACGACCGTCTCCAGCCTTTCGCCGACTTCGACCTTCTTGGCCTTGCCGACCTTGGTGCTTGAGGTTTCGCCAATGGTGAGCGCATAGGCCTTGCCGACATTCGTGGCGAAGGTCTGGCCAACGTTCGTGACCTTGGAAACGCCGATCTGTTCGGCGCGCGCCACGCCAACCGAGTCGGACTTAAACGACTGAACGACCGTGTTCATCACGCCGGGCAGCGAGAACATGCCGCCCGTGTCCTGACCCATTCCGTCGCCCGAGCCCGCCAGCGCCGTGCCGGCGTCAGCTCGCGGATTGGGTCCGGAAACGACTCCTTCCCGCGCTCCGAGTCCGCCGCCGGACAGGAAGCCGAGCGCGGCGGAGCCGAGCGACATCACGAAGGGGCCAACGCCTGCACCTCCGCCGCCGGCAAGGTCGGCCGCCTGCTGCAGGAGCTGCGATGTTTGGCCCATCAGCCCGGCAACGCCGGCAAGAGCGGCGGGGGCCGAAGGCCCGGTGCCGCCGACCGTGATATTGTAGGACCCGCCAATCTCCTGCTTCTGGTTCTTCGCCACTTCGATGGCGCGGTTGCCGCCGACCGAATAGACGTCATGGCTGTCCACGCGCGCCGTGCGGTTGTTCTTCACCCGCGTCGTCTGATCCTTCTGGGCGTGGAAGAACATGTTCTCCGTGCCCGTCTGGTCCTCGAATGTCATTTCGTTGAAGCCGGTGGATTTGTGGCTGTTGGAGCGGAAGATCGACCGCGTCTTGTTGTCCGGCAGCTTATACGGCACCTTCTGCTTCGCATTCGGCACGACCCCCGTCACCAGCGGCCGGTCCGGGTCGCCGTCGAGATGCGTGACCATGACCTCCATGCCGATGCGCGGGATGATCTGGCCGCCCCAGCCCGCGCCGGCCCAGTTCTGCGCCACGCGGATCCAGCAGGTGTCCGTGCCGTCCTTCTTCGCCCGCCGGTCCCACGGGAACCAGACTTTGATGCGGCCATATTCGTCCGGGTGTATCTCTTCACCTTCAGGACCCGCGACCAAGGCAACCTGGGTTCCCTCGATCTTCGGGCGCTTGGTCGTGCGGTGCGGGGTGGCGGGGACTTTCGAGGGAATGGCAACGAATGTGTTCTGATATTCCGGCTCGCCCTCCTCGTTCGTCGCGTAGGAGCGGTCGTGCGCTGTGTGGACGATCTCGATTATGACCTGCTCGTCGAAAATGTTTGTCGGGTTCGCCACATCATAGGGCTTGAAGCGCCGTCCGGGGCTGAGCGTCCTCACCGTGGATGCGCCTTCCGAGCGCTGGTGGTCGGCCTCGCTCGACATCATCCGAAGCTTCGACTGCCGCTCGACCGCATCATTGTCGATGCCTTCGGAGGCTCTTGTTCCTGAGCCATAGCCGGCCAGCGAGGGATATTCATACAGCTCATAGCCGTCATTCTTCGGCAGCTTGACAAGCACGGCGTGTCGCCGCCCGGCGTCTGGCCCGGTGTCTCGAAGTTCCAGTCGCGCCCGGCCCGCTTGCCCGGCAGATAGCGGAAGCGCTTTTCGAACTTGGTCACATGGTTGCGGTCGGCGGAGCCCATGGCGAAGCGCACATCCGTCTCCGGACCGGTGACATAGCCGAATGCGTCCGAGGCCAGATGCAAAGCGTGTGTGGCCGACACCGAACCGGGCGAGCCGCCCTCATGCTCGAACCAGAAGAAGATGCCGTCCTCCTCGAGGCGCCGCGTCAGGTAAGCGAGGTCGGTCTCGTTGAACTGCACCGAATAATGCTGCGCGGGCGGCGGCGTGATGATGCCCTTCAATCACCGGCGAGGCGAGCCTGTGCTCGCCCATCAAAATCTGCGCCACCTCAACGCTGGTCTTGTCCAGCCAGATGCGGCAGTCCGAGCGCTGCGACAGAAGCCAATGTTCGGGCCGCAGCACCAATGTGTAGGCCCGAAGCCCGCGCGTCACGCCCGGCCCCTCGATCAGGTCCGTCACCAGCCCGTTCCAGGTCCGCCGGTCGCCGAACCCGGTGTCCACCGACACATCGGCCAGCTTGCCGACCAGCTCGTCCGGCGCAATGTCCGTGCGCTTGGAATTGACCGCGATGGTCAGCTCGAACAGCCCGGAAACCGTCTCCCGCATGGTCAGCCGCTCCGGCAGAAGCACATCGGGACCAAGCTCCGTCTCAACCCTTATGATCCGCTCGGCCTGGATGTAGGAGGCTGACATGACGTCGATGTTCATCAATGAGTCCCTCGCGTCGACTTTACCCGGAAGCACAGTTTAAGCGTGTAGCAATGCGCTGCGGACATGACAAGCATATGTGGCAAGAGCCTGAATCAGGCCGCGTCCGGCCCGGCCCAGACCTCAAACGCCTCAATGACGCCTGGAATATCCACAAACCGCGCTGCGACCGTTTCCGCGCCCGCTTCAATCAGCTGGTCGCCGTGGCCGGGATAGGTGTGCATGCCGCCGGTGAAGCCGATGACGCGCATTCCGGCTTTGACTGCCGCAGTGACGCCGTGGACGGAATCCTCAATCACAACAGTCGCTTGCGCGGCCGCGTTGAATCGCTTGGCGGCGAACTGAAAGACGTTCGGGTCCGGCTTGCCCTTCTTGGTGCCGACTTCATGCGCGGCGAAAATATGCGGCTCGAACAGACGGAAAAGCCCGGTGCGGCCGAGCGAAATGCCGAGCCTGTCGCTGGATGAGTTGGAGCAGATGCATTTGGGCAGCTTGATCCGCCGCAGGGTCCGCTCCGCGCCCTCGACGGCCACAAGCTCGGTTTCCAGCGCAAGGTCAATCAGCTTGTTCACTTGGGTCAGAAGCGAGGCGGAGAGCGGCACGTCGGCCTCTTGCTCAATCTGCAGCAGCGTGTCCTTGAACGTCAGTCCAGAAAAGCGCTCCGTCATCGTCTGCGCATCAACCGGATAGCCCGCATCGGTCAGAAGCTTCGCCTCAATGCGCGCGGCCAGATACTCGGATTCAACAAGCACGCCGTCGCAGTCGAAAATGACCAGCTGGATATTTTTCATGAGGGAACTCGAATGGGATAGGGCAGGCAGGCGCTTAGACGATTGGCCGTAGACTGGCAAGCAATCGCACCCTTCACTGAATATTTACCCTGTTCGGTAACCATAGGCTTGTCGTTGCGTGTCTGTGTGAGTGAAGCGTATGCCTGTGTTGAAGACCAAGCCCGTTGTTGAGCTGAATGGCCAAACTTGGCTGAACCGGATTTTCAAGGGCGACTGTGTCGCCGCGCTCGATGCGCTTCCGGCGAACAGCGTTGATCTCATCTTCGCCGACCCTCCGTATAATCTCCAGCTCAACGGCGACCTGTCGCGGCCTGACCAGTCCAAGGTCGATGCGGTGGATGATGACTGGGACCAGTTTGAGAGTTTCGCCGCCTATGACGCCTTCACCCGCGCCTGGCTTCTGGCGGCGCGGCGTGTGCTGAAGCCGACCGGCTCGATATGGGTGATCGGCTCGTACCACAATATTTTCCGCGTCGGTTCGATCATGCAGGATATCGGCTTCTGGCTCTTGAATGATGTGGTCTGGCGCAAGAACAATCCGATGCCGAATTTCCGCGGCCGCCGTTTTCAGAACGCGCATGAGACGATGATCTGGGCCTCGAAAGACGCCAAGTCGAAAGCCTACACGTTCAATTATGAATCGATGAAGGCGGCCAATGACGACCTTCAAATGCGCTCGGACTGGCTGTTCCCTATCTGCACCGGGGCGGAACGTCTGAAGGACGAAAACGGCGACAAGGTGCATCCGACACAGAAGCCCGAAGCGCTTTTGGCGCGCGTCATCTTGTCTTCCTCCAAGCCCGGCGATGTCGTGCTCGACCCGTTCTTCGGCTCCGGCACGACAGGCGCGGTGGCCAAGCGCCTTGGACGGAATTATGTCGGCATGGAGCGCGAACAGAAATATATCGACGCCGCCGAAAAGCGCATCGCATCCGTTGATCCGCATGCCCGCACCGAGCTCGACGCTGATGACCGCCAAACGCGCGGAAGTTCGCGTCGCCTTCGGTTCATTGCTTGAGGCCGGCTTGGTCAAACCCGGACAGGTCCTCCACGACACCAAACGCCGCCACGCCGCCATCGTGCGGGCGGATGGGACGGTGGCGGTGAACGGCCATGCCGGGTCCATCCACAAGATGGGCGCCACCGTGCAGGAGCTGGACGCGTGCAACGGCTGGACCTTCTGGCACTATGAGGAAGCGGGGAAACTGCGGCAGATCGACGAGATCAGGCGCGTGGCGCGGGATGCGATGGCTGTTGCGGGGTGAGGGAAAGCGCCGCACTGTTTCATTCTCCCGAATGACACAGTGCGGCGTTTTAACTCATCAGCCGATTTCATTGCTCAACTGCTAAAACCGCCCCCAGGACTTATCGCAGTCATCTCTGCATTCGAACTCAACTGCGATAAAAACCTTGTCGCAGTTGAGATCGAAACAAAGGCCGTCTTCGATCATGTTCACCGCCTTCAGCCTGCGCAAGTCCCGCGAATTCACCGATGCGATGCAAGCCTTTGACGGCGTTGTGCAAACGGCGGAGCGGCAGCGCGCGAACCGGGGGACGCGGGCGTTCCGCAGCATAAACGGCCACGACTATCTGGTTTCGCCAAACTGAAAGCTACTGTACCAGCCGCTGCGAGCCGGGCCTTGGAATGACGTAGAGTTCCTTTGGGTAAGGAATGTCGCTGTCTTTCAGATTGAAGTTGATGTTGATCGTGCCCTCGCCAAGCCAGGAAATGCCGTCAACGATCCAGGCCGTCCACAATGCGGAGACCGCCGGAGTGCCTGCATTGGTCCATGTGAAATCGCCCTGAAGCAGATAGATGACGCCGTGCACATCAACCGTCGAGTCGTCGATTGTGTGGCTCGCTTTATCTCGGCTGCCGATCACAGCCAGTCCGGCATAAGTCCCGGATTTCGGTGCGCTGAGCTGAATGTTGGCCTGTGTCCAGTCAATGTGCACGTCATCATCCGCTAAGGATATTGTGACGCCGTCGCCCTTCACAGTGGCATCATCCACTGCGAAGTCGCCGCCGGTCAGGTTATACAGGCCTGGCTTCAACGTGACGACCGCGCCGCCCTCAACCCTCAACCCGCCGCAGTACACGCCGGGATTGAGCGCGTGAACGCCGCCCGTGATCTTCGTGTCGGTATATTGGCATGCGCCAGCGGCGGGAATAGAAAAGGCCGCCAGCGGATCGGGAATGAGCTCCGGCGCATGCTCAACAGGCGGCGTCACGTTTTCCAGGAAATGGTGTCCGTAGCCGACCGCCTGCACCGACTTTCCAACCAGGAAATTTTCGGTCGTGTGCGGATCGACGACGTCATCCGGATGGCTGGAATTGCCATAGATATGGCAATCCGGCGCAATCACCGAAACGGAGTCTTTCAGCTCCAGCGTATGCTTGCGCAGCGGGTGCATGGCGAGGAAGCAGGCCGGCGCGCGGAAAGGTCCGCTTGTCGCCTTCGACACGGCGGCGACATCTGCGAAGCGCTGCCCGAGAACCGCCAGAAGCATGGTTTCAAGGCGGGCGGTCGATTTGCCGACCAGAACATCCCCCTCGAACGTGAAACTGCTGCTCAGGATCGTGCCCATATTGTCGGTGTCGGCGTTGAAATATTTGACGGCGGTTTCTATCCGGTCCGCATTTGTGACGCCGTAGCCGCTCACGCCGCTCAGCGCCGCAGCGCCGGGGGAGTATGCGACACCCGCCAGAACCGCCGCGTCCAATGCCTGCTGCACGCTGGAGCGCACGGACGAGATGCGGGCCAAGTCGATCCCAAATCCCGCCGCGCCCGCCAAGAGCACCGAAACGACGGCAAATGTGACGGCAAAGCCGCCTGACTTGTCAGAAACAAGCTCCTTGGGATTTCTGCGCTGCCAGAGTGAAATTTGCCCCATACTCAATCTCCGCCGCTCAGCTCATCTTCAAATCGTGAAATGTTCGTCGCGCGCAAAATGGCTGAACAAAGAACCCCAGCCGATAGCGCGCTCCCCGCAAGAGTAGACGATCATCTTGGCGAAGTTGTTAATTTTAGCGGAATCCGCCATGGGAGAGCTAAATTGGGTGAATCAGGCATTAATCAGCGGCGGTTGAGAAGAAATCGCTGAAAGGCATGCTCTCAGCTCTTTTCGAGGCCCATCGCCCTCAAATCTCGCATGAGTTTCTCCGCCCCCGTGAACTGCACCGCATGCCAGCCGCAGGAATGCGCGGCGAGGACGTTGGGCAGGCTGTCGTCGATGAACAGGGTGCGTTCTGGGGCGAGATCAAAGGTCTTTGCGTGCAACTGATAGATCGAAGGGTCTGGTTTGATGAGTTTTGCGTCGCCCGAAACCGTCACGCCGCGCGGCTCGTTGAGGAAGGCAAAGCGCTTGAGGGATTCGCGGTAGGTGTCGGAGGCAAAATTGGTCAACATGGTCACGTCATGGCCGTCTGAGATGAAGCGTCGCATGATGGCGACTGTGTCTTCCATGGCGGGGCCGACCATGTGATGCCAGTTTTGTCTGAAAGCGCGGATGAGGGGCGCCTTATCTGGATGCAAGGACGTCAGTTCCGCCTCGGCCTCCTCCCAAGTCCGCCCCCGGTCCTGTTCGATATTCCATGCGGGAGAGCAGATTTCGGTGAGGAAATGCCTGCGCTCGGCCTCATCAGGAATGAGCCGCAGATAAGGGATTTCTGTGTCATAGGCGATCAGCACTTTGCCAATGTCAAAGACGATATGGTTGATTTCAATCACGAATCTTCCGCCCCTTCGTTGCGTCCGCAAGCGCCGCCTCAATCACCTTTTTCATCAAGGTTGGCAAGGCTTCGGCCTTGAAGTCGCCCGACCACCAATGGCCGGGAGGGGCGGGGATGTCCAAATCAGCGCGGAAAACCGTCAGTTCAAGCTCAAAATGTGTGAACACATGCCGCACCGTGCCGCAGCGCCGCCAGTCCGCTTTGAAGGGCGCTGCCTCAATGCCCGTTGCTCCATCAAGATTCGCTGTCCAAGCGCTCGTCGGTGCTTCACTCATACCTGCGAGCAGCCCAGCATCCGACCTTTTTCGGAGCAGTACCTCATGATTGCCATTCAGCGCCACAAAGGCCGCGCCGACCCGCTTGGGTTTGACTTTCCTTGGGCTTTTGAAAGGGTAGATTTCTGGATTTCCCGCCTTTGCCGCGCCGCAATCCCGCCGGAGCGGACAGACGATGCAGGACGGCTTGCGCGGCGTGCAGATCGTTGCGCCGAGGTCCATCATGGCTTGGGCGAAATCGCCGGGCCGGGCAGGGGGCGTCAGCTTGGCGACCCGCTCGGTAATGGCGGGCTTTGCCTGAGGCAGGGGCCTGCTGGATTTCAAACAGGCGCGTCACCACCCGCTCAATATTGCCGTCCACCACCGGCACATTCTCATTGAACGCAATGGAAGCAATTGCGGCGGCGGTGTAGGGGCCGATGCCGGGAAGAGATTTCAGCTGGGCGGCAGTTTCGGGGAACCGCCCGCCAAACTCGCAGGCCACAATGTCAGCGCATTTCTTCAGGTTTCTGGCGCGGGAATAATAGCCGAGGCCCGCCCATGCTTTCAGCAGATCTTCTTCCGAAGCCGCCGCGAGGTCCATGACGCTTGGCCATAGAGTTGTGAATTTGATAAAATAGGCGGCGACCGTCGCCACGGTGGTCTGTTGCAGCATCACTTCAGAAAGCCAGACCCGGTAGGGGTCAGATCTGTGACCGCGCTTAATATCGGCCGGCGAAGTGCGCCAAGGCATCGTCCGATGCGAAGTGTCATACCAGGCGAGGAGCTTGTCTGAGAGTGCCAAAGGTGAAGTCCCGGCCTGCAATGGAATTGTCATGGCGATGTATGGTAGAATGGCGGCCAAGAGAACAGCCAAAGGCCGCGCCGCTTGAAAAAACCCGCCTCCATGCGCCAGATCGGTGGCTCCATCCGGGATCTGCTCGACCCGCTGATGGCCAGGCGCGCCAATGTCGACCTCTCGCTGGCGCTGGCCTGGCAGCAGGTGGCGGGGGAGAAGCTGCACGGGCGCACGCAGCCGCTGCACATCCAATGGCCGCAGCGCCTCTCGCCGGATGATGCGTTCAAACCCGGCACGCTGGTCGTGGCGGCGGAAGGCTCGGTGGCGCTGGATCTGCAATATACAAGCGGCGAACTGGTCGAGCGGATCAACCGCTTTTTCGGCTACCCGGCAGTCAACCGCATCAAGATTGAACAGAAGCCGGTCATGCGGTTTCGGGAAAAGCGGAAACGCGTCGAGCCGGCGCTGAACCCTGATGAGAAGGCCGGTCTTCAGGCTTCATTGTCGCGCATCGAAGATGAAGGGCTGCGGGAGTCGCTGTTTCGGCTCGGAACGCATGTCATGGCTGGAAAAAAGTGAGAAGCCCGCAACCTCACGCATTTTCCTCCCTCGCCGCGTCGGGCCAAACCGGCCAATTTCGCCACATCCTTCACTAAACAGTGAAAAAACCCGGCTTGCGCGCGCCATAATCCATGGCGAGTATCGCCAGAACGCGCCGGATTGGTGCATGAAGGCTCATGAAAAGGATGATTCGACCCATGACGACCCAGTTTTCGCGCCGCGCGCTTTTGACGACGACCGGCATCGGCGCCGCCTCCCTGCTGCTGGCGGCCTGCACGGACAAGGCCGAAACTGAGGCCGAGGCCCCCGCCGCGCCGAGCAAGGAAACGACCGCAGCCGTGACCAAGACCGCGGAACCTGTGAAGCCCGCGTCGCCGGTGAAGGCTGTTGCGGCCAAGGAGGCCGAGGCGACGGTCGATGTCGCCAAGCTGATGGAGGCGGGCGCGCTGAAGGACATCGCCATTGGCAAGGAAGACGCCAAGGTCACCATCATCGAATATGCCTCGATGACCTGTCCGCACTGCCGGCAGTTCCATGAGGCGACGCTGCCGGAGATCACCAAGAAATATCTCGACACCGGCAAGGCGCGGCTGGTGCTGCGCGAATTCCCGTTCGACCCGCGCGCCGCCGCCGCTTTCATGCTGGCGCGCTGCTCGGCGGAGGACAAGCATTATGCGATGATCTCGGTTCTGTTCCAGCAGCAGGATGTCTGGGCCCGCGCCGACGACGCGCAGGCGGCTTTGCTGCAGATTGCAAGGCTGGCGGGATTTTCTGAGGAAAGTTTCAAGGCCTGCTTGACCAACCAGAAGCTTCTGGACGATGTCAACGCCGTGCGCGAGCGCGCCACCAAGGAATTCGGCGTGGAATCCACGCCGACCTTTTTCATCAATGGCAA
This sequence comes from uncultured Alphaproteobacteria bacterium, assembly GCA_963802455.1. Classification (GTDB taxonomy): domain Bacteria; phylum Pseudomonadota; class Alphaproteobacteria; order Rhizobiales; family Rhizobiaceae; genus JANOYJ01. The sequence goes on from CAWDIY010000008.1 coordinate 28,449, forward strand.
GAAATATTCGGGGGCGCTTTCGGTTGAGGAAATGTCGGCCATCATTGACAGCATGCTCTGATTTGGGGCATGCCATTGATATTTCTGCGACGGTCTTGACGGGCCGCAGCGGAGGTGTGCGCTCGATGAAATTCTCCAAGCTCCGCCTTCTCGGCTTCAAGAGCTTTGTCGAACCGACCGATTTCCACATTGAGCGCGGCCTGACCGGCGTCGTCGGGCCGAACGGCTGCGGCAAGTCGAACCTGGTTGAAGCGCTGCGCTGGGTGATGGGCGAAAATTCCTACAAGAACATGCGCGCCTCGGGCATGGACGATGTGATTTTCTCCGGCTCCGGCACGCGCCCGTCGCGCAACACGGCGGAAGTCACGCTGTTCCTCGACAACAGGGACCGCACCGCGCCCTCCGGCTTCAACGACGCCGACGAGCTGATGGTCTCGCGCCGCATCGAGCGCGAGTCGGGCTCGGTCTACCGGATCAACGGCAAGGAGGCGCGCGCCAAGGACGTGCAGCTGCTGTTCGCCGACCAGTCCACCGGCGCCCGCTCTCCGTCAATGGTCGGGCAGGGGCGCATCGGCGAGCTGATACAGGCCAAGCCGCAGGCGCGCCGCGCGCTGCTCGAAGAAGCCGCCGGCATATCTGGTTTGCACACAAGACGCCACGAGGCCGAACTGCGGCTGCGCGCTGCGGAAACCAATCTGGAACGGCTGGACGATGTGACGGCCGAGCTCGCCACGCAGATTGAAAGCCTCAAGCGTCAGGCGCGGCAGGCCTCCCGCTTCAAAACGCTGTCCGCCGACATCCGCAAATCCGAAGCCATCCTGCTCCACACACGCTGGACACAGGCCAAGACGCAGCAGGGCGAGGCCAATTCCGCGCTGAACATTGCGACGAACCTCGTCGCCGAGCGGGCGCAGGCGCAGATGGGTGCGGTGAAGGATCAGGCCGTCAACGCCAATTACCTGCCCGACATGCGCGACGGCGAGGCCAAGGCCGCCGCGATCCTGCAGCGGCTGACCATCGCCAAGGCGCAGATCGAGGAAGAAGCCGAGCGCCTGCGCAGCCGCAAGGCTGAGCTTGAGCGGCGGCTTGCAGCAGCTGGTCAGGCGACATCGCCCGCGAAGAGCAGCTCCTGAGTGACAATGAGGGCATTCTTTCCCGGCTTTCGGACGAAGAGGCTGAACTCAAGGCGGCAGGTGAGAACGCCATCGCGCAGGAAGACGCACGCCGCGAAGCCTTCCACACCGCCGACACGAAACTCAAGCACAGCGAGGCGGCGCTTCTTTCGGTGACGAATGAGCGTGCTGAAACCTCCGCTTTGCGCGGCCAGCTGGAGCGCGCTCAGCGCGAAGCGGAAGGGCGGCTGGAGCGGCTGACGGCACAGCTGGAAAAGATCGCCGATGAGGCGGAGCAGATACAGGCCCGCATTTCCAGCCTCGCCGATCCGGCGCTGAAGCGCGTCGAGCTTGAGGCCGCCGAGAAGTCGCAGACCGACGCCGAGAGCGCTTGTCAGCGAAGCCGAGCGGCAGGTGGCTTCGCCTGCGCCAGCGCGAGGGCGAAACGCGCGAGCCGGTGCAGGAGGCGCGCTCCGCGCTTGGCCGCGCCGAGACCGAAGCGCGCACGCTGGCGAAAATACTGCAGGCGGGATCGCAGGGCCTGTTCCCGTCGGTCGTCGAGCAGATGAAAGTCGACAAAGGTTTCGAGACGGCGCTGGGCGCGGCTCTGGGTGAGGACCTTGATTCACCGCTTGACCGTTCCGCCGCAGCCTATTGGTCTGATTCAGTTTTCGCGCATGAGACGCATGCGTTGCCGGAAGGCGCGACGCCGCTTTCGAACCATGTGCGCGCGCCCAAGCCAGTTGCAGCGCCGCCTGTCGCAGATCGGCATCGTCGACGAGGCGGACGCGGCAAAGCTCGCAAAGCAACTGCGCCCCGGCCAGCGGCTTGTGACCAAACAGGGCGCGCTGTGGCGCTGGGACGGGTTCATCGCCGGGGCCGACGCGCCAACGGCGGCGGCGCAGCGGCTGGCGCAGAAGAACCGGCTGGCCGAGCTGGACGCGGAAGTGGCTGCCGCAAGCGCGCGGTTGAATGCGGTCTTGCAGGCCGAGACCGACGCTAAGGCGGCCTTGGCCAAAAGCGTCAGCGCCGAGCAGCAGGCGCGCGAGGCGCAGAAGGAAGCCGTGCGCCGCGTCACGCTGGCGCGCGAGGCCTTGGCGGCGGCGGAGCGGGCGGCGGGCGAATTGTCGAGCCGCGCGGCGGTGCTGAACGAGGCCCGCTCGCGGCTGGGGACCGATTTGAGCGAGACGCAGCGCGCCGTGAAAGACGCCGAAGCCGGCCTCCTCGCCGCGCCGGATTTGGCCGAAGTCACTGCCCGGCTCACCTCAGTTTCCTCCGAAGTCGCGCATGACCGCGGCGCGCTCGCCGAGGCGCGGGCCGCGCACGAGGGCATGAAGCGCGAGGCGGAGGCGCGGGCGCGCAGGCTGGAGACAATTCAAACCGACCGCGCCAGCTGGATCGCGCGCGGGCAGAACGCCGGGGCGCAGATTGCAACGCTGACAGAGAGGCGCGGCGAGGCCGCCAAGGAATTGGCGGCAATCGAAGATGCGCCGGACGAGATCGACGCCCGCCGCCGCACTCTGATGACCCAGCTTTCCGAAGCCGAACGTCTGCGCAAAGAAGCGGCGGACCGGCTTCAAAGCGCTGAGAACAAGCAGCGCGAGCTGGATCAGGCCGCCACAGACACAAACCAGAAACTGTTTGAATCCCGCGAAAACCGCGTGCGCGCCGAAGAGCGGCTCGCCGCCGCCGAAGAGCGCCGCGCCGAGATCGAGGCCCGCATCCGCGACGTGGCGCAATGCGAGCCGCATGAGGCTTTCAAGCTGACCGGACTTGGCGCGGACGAGGCGCTGCCCGGCGTGGACGAGACGGAGAAGCTCTTGGAGCGCCTGAAGATCGAGCGCGAGCGGCTGGGCGCGGTGAACCTGCGCGCCGAGGAGGAGCAGAGCGAGCTTTCGGAACGCTACGAGCTGATCAACACCGAGCGCGACGACATCGTCGAAGCGATCAAGAAGCTGCGCCAAGCCATTCAGGGCCTCAACAAAGAGGGCCGCGAGCGCTTGCTTGCCGCGTTCGACGTGGTCAACGGCCATTTCCAGAAACTCTTCACCCACCTGTTCGGCGGCGGCACGGCGGAATTGCAGCTGGTCGAAAGCGATGATCCGCTGGAAGCCGGCCTTGAAATCCTCGCCCGCCCGCCCGGCAAGAAGCCGCAGACCATGACGCTGCTCTCCGGCGGCGAGCAGGCGCTGACCGCCATGGCCCTGATCTTCGGCGTCTTCCTCACCAACCCCGCCCCGATCTGCGTGCTCGACGAGGTCGACGCCCCGCTCGACGATCACAATGTCGAGCGTTTCTGCAACCTGATGGACGAAATGGCCGCGTCAACCTCGACCAAATTCGTCATCATCACGCACAACCCGATCACCATGGCGCGGATGAGCCGGCTGTTTGGCGTGACCATGGCGGAGCAGGGGGTGAGCCAGCTGGTGTCGGTGGATTTGGAGATGGCGGAGCGGATACGGGAGGCGGGTTGAAATCCTCCGAACCGTCTGAGACAACAAGAAACCCGCCCATCCCTTTCAGGACAGGCGGGTTCTTTCTGAGGGCCGGATTACGCCTGCTTGCGCATCAGCTTGGCTTCGGCCAGCCGCTCGTCAATGGTCTTGGCGTGCGACAGTTTGTCGAGTTCACTCAGCTGCGCCGCTACTTCGGAGCCGGCGGCATTGACCGCACTGAGGCCGGTGGCGTTCTGCATGGCGCGGTTGAATGTCTCGGTGGCATTATCGGCGCGTTTCATCACATGCACATTGCCGTCGACAGTTGCGCCGGCTTCCATCGCCGATTCGCGTGCCTGCGCGAAGCTTTTCAGGCTCGCTTCCATTTCAGCTTTGCGCCCGGACAGGGCGGCGACGAATTCGGCGAACTTGATCTGCTCGGCGCTGTCGTCGCTGACAGCGGCCTGCAGCGTCGGTATCTGTGACTCAAAATCCATTTGCCGGGCGATCGCGGCCTTGGCGAGATCCTCGCGGCCTTCGCCCAGCGCCAGGTCGATTTTCCCGCGCAGCTCTTCAATCTTCTTCTGTGTCATGCCGATCTGGTTTTCGGCCTGGCGCGCCTTGGCCATGGACTTGCCCTGTTCGGAGCGGATGTCAGAAACGGCGCGGTCGATTTCGCGGATCGCCTCTTTCATGACGATTTCCGCCTGGGATTTTTCCATTTTATCAATGGCTTCGTTGAAATTTGCGGAAACAATGCGCTTGACGCGCAACAGCATGCTTTCGGACATCAGGTCCTCCCTTGTTGAATGAGCTGAAGGTAAACGAGTCTGCGTTACACAACCCTTAATGGGCAGTCTGGCGTAGAGTTGAGGTTAAGAATCAGTTTCTAAACTGTTTGTTAGCGACGTTGCAGCGTTTCACGATCACACCATTGGCTTGTAGCAGATTGTTAACCTCAGCGTGCAAAATCTGCGGTCATCAAGAGGGGGATTTTCTCATGGAATGGATGATTGCTTTGGCGCCGGTTGCGGCTTTGGGCGGCGCGGGTTTTGTCGGGATGACGGCGTTTAACCGGCTGATGGCGCTCAACTCGCGCTGCGACAAGGCCAATGCCGACATTGATGTGCAGCTGCGTCACCGCCATTCGCTGATACCCAATCTTCTTGAGCTCTTGAAAGGGTATATGGGCCACGAGCTGGAGACGATTGCGGCGGTTGGAAGATCACGGCAGTCCGCCATGCAGGCGCCGACCCCCGAAGCGCGCGCTCAGGCGGAGGCTCTGCTTGGAAAGCAGCTGAACAAAGTGATGCTCACCGCCGAACAGCTGCCAAGCCTGCAGGCCAACGAGCATTTCCGCGCGCTGCGCAGCGAGCTGAGCGACGCGGAAAACAAGATTGCAGCGGCGCGCCGGTTTCTGAACATGGCAGTGGACGAGTTCAACGCCACCTCGCGCCAGTTCCCGGCAAATCTGTTCGCAAGCCGCTTCAAGATTTCCAAAAGGTCGTTCTATGACCTTGGCTATGACCGCGCCCTGGTCGAAGAAGGCCCTTCCATCAAGTTCTAAAACCATCCGGGGGGAGCTTGACCGATGCTGAAGGCAAACGGCCTGTACGGCTTTGTCCAAAATAACAATTTCAAAAGCGCCATGCTGCTTCTGGGGTTCTTGGCGGTTGCCCATATCGTCGCTTTCGCAGCGTTTCTCGGCTATGCGGTCACGGCGGTGTACGGCACCAATGAGATGAGAATGCAATGGGCCATCAGCCATTTGACGGACTGGTGGCCGATCATCGCGCTGTGCGCCGCCACGTGGAGCTGGTCGGCATACCGTCACTACGAGCAGACGATCCGGCAGATGACAGGATCAACCCCGCTGCCGCGCGCCCAAAACCCTGATCTGTACAATCTCGTCGAGAACCTTGCCATTTCCATGGGCCTGCCGGTTCCGCGCATTGAGATTGTCGATTCACCGTCGCTTAACGCCTACGCCTCCGGACTCTCGCCCAAGTCCGCAGTGCTCGGCCTCACGACGGGCCTTTTGAAATCACTGAGCAAGGACGAGCTTGAAGCGGTCATTGCGCATGAAATGACCCACATCCGTCTTTTGGATGTCAGATTGCTGGCTCTGGCGACAATTTTCACCGCGCAGGCGATGGCCGTGGCATCCGTGATCTTCAAACCTGTGTTGAAGAAGGGGTTTGGCCGCTTCTTCCTGGTCTGCGTGTCGCCCTTTTTTCCCTATCAGCTTGGATTGGTACTCGTCACGGCGGTGCTGACGGGCGGCCTCAGCGCGCTCTTCCTGCGCTTTGCCATTTCGCGAACCCGCGAATTCGTCGCGGATGCCGGCGCGTGCGAATTCACCAAGAATCCAGAGGCCTTGATCTCGGCGCTGACCAAGATCAGCGGACGCGAAATGATCGCCAACGCCGATCTGATGGTGCAGTCCATGATGATCGCCGCGCCGGAATCGCGCATTTTCCAGACACATCCGGCCATAGCCCAGCGCATCGCCGCAATTGAGCTTTACGCAGCAAACACTTTGACAGCGGGTTCATCGTCACGCTTTGCTTCATCCACCGGCACATACCGCCCGCCGCTGCGCGCGCAGAGCGAAAGCGCCATGACGATGGAGTCTTTTTCGCAGCTGGTGTTTCCAAGCTGGGTCGTGCAATCAAAAGTCCTGTTGCCAATCTACCTGATCGGGTTTGTTTGCTTCGTGGCGACAAACAAGGGCTTCTGGGAAAATGTGCCCTACATGTTCGAAGCGCCGCCACAAACAGTTTCAAGCGCTTCAAACAAGGCGCCTCAAGTCTCGTCCAGCCTCAGACCGGCATTCGCGCCAATATCTTTGACGCCGCCCGCATCGCTCTCAACCGATGGTGGCAAAATGAATGCGGACGATTCTGAAGACGTCGCGAAACAGGTGAAAAAACTCCAAGGCGTGCAAGTTCAGAGTGAAGTCGCTGGAATTGACAGCGTCGTCAAGCAGCTCCCGATTGGCATGTTCGCCGGGCAGATCGCCGTCTTCTATTTGATCTTCAAGATTTTCAGGGGGGCGTTCCGAGGGACAAGGCAAGTGGTGAAAGCGGGCGCGAACATGGTCAGTTCCCTCGGAAGCGATGAAAATGAAACACGCCCAAGACCTCAGCGTGTTCGAGCCCATGCAGCTGTTGCGATGAGCAGCCAGCATTTGACAAGCCCGGTGCGGTCGTCTTTCGGCAAACGGCTATAGCGCAACGCAGCCAGCCGCCCGCTCCAGCGGCACAATCCGCTCCAGCTCCCCGGCCATTTCCCGCTTGGCAATGACCGTGTCATACCCCGCCTGCAGCCGCAGCCACCAGCCGTCCGACAGGCCGAAAAACCTGCACAGGCGCAAATCCGTGTCGGCCGTGATGCCGCGTTTGCCGGCGATGATGTCGCCGATGCGCTGAACCGGGACGCCGATGTTTTTGGCGAGGCGGTATTTGCTCATGCCGATGGGATTGAGAAACTCCTCCGCCAGCATTTCGCCGGGGGAGACGGGGTGCGTCATGACAATATCCCTTCAATGATAGTCAACAATTTCAACATCTTCCGGCCCTTCTTCGCCCCAGCGGAAACAGATTCTGAACTGGTCATTGATGCGGACGCTCCATTGGCCTTTTCGGTCGCCGCTCAGCGCTTCGAGGCAGTTTCCCGGCGGTGCGATTCCGCAGCACGGCCTCATCCCCGCGCCGCGATCTTCTCTCTCGCCGCGCTTGCCACAAACGCCGAGCGCGTCACGCCTCTGAGCTTTGCCTCCGCGTCAATTGATTCCAACAGTCCGGCGTCCAGTGTCAGATTGGCGCGCACGGTGCGGCCTGAATTGAGCAGAAGCGGGATCATCACGGCGCTTTCGCCCTCAGTGATTTCCCCTGACGCGATGATTTCGGCCAAGGGGGACGCGCGGGGCAGGGCGAAGCCGCCGCTTTGCTTGTGCGCCATCACATCTTTCAGGGCCGAAGCCGCGTCCGAGATCGCCGCTTCCGGCGTCGCGCCGCCGCCGACGCAGCCGGGCACATCGGGAAAGCGCACACCCCAGACATCGCCAGAACCGTCCAGAATGCCGAGAAAATGCGTCATTTTCTCCGAATCCTTTCAAAGTCCGAGTTTGTGTATTCGGGGGACAATCACTACTCTCGGCGCTGCCCCTCATCCGGCCCTTCGGGCCACCTTCTCCCCGCAAGATGCGGGGAGAAGGGATAAACTCACTCCGCCCAAACCGCCATTTCATTCCCCGCCGGATCGGCAAAGTGAAACCTTCTTCCGCCCGGAAAGCTGAAAATCGGCACGACAATTTTTCCGCCTGCCGCAGTGACCGCGCTCAGCGATTTTTCCAGGTCGTCCGAAAACAGCACCGGCAGCGGCGCATGGGCTGCGCCAGGCTCCGTCGCATCGAAGCCGCCGTCAAGGCCCTGTTCGAATGCCGCATAGGCGGGGCCGTAATCGGTGAAGGTCCAGCCGAAGGCTTGGGAATAGAAAGATTTGACGCTTTCCAGCGCCGCGCCGCCCGTCCGCATTTCCAGATAATCGAGTTTGCCGTCTTTGCGCATATCCGCCTCCTTTGTTCTTTAAATGTTCTACACATTTCGTCACACGCGGTCAATCACTGGGGATACTCCGGCCCATTTTCTTGTTGCATTGCACCATAACGCAATGCCACGAATGCGCCCGGGGAGAAGGCGCATGCGGGAATGGGTTTACAGCTTCGGCTTGGGAAAGGCGGGCGGCCCGGCGGGGATGTTGCCCTGCTCGGCGGCAAATGCGCGAATCTGCGCGATTTGTCGGCGCGCGGCCTTCCGGCACCTCCCGGATTTATCATTGGCACAGACGTCTGCCGCGCTTTTCTCAGCGGCCTCTGACAAGCCCCAGCCCTCACCGCCCACTTTCGAACGGCTTCGCTTGGATCAGAGAACGGCCATCACTTTCCCAGCCGTCGGCGCCCAGCGGGTACCAGACCACGGCGCTGTAGCCCCATTCAATCGCGCGCCTTGCGGCGTTCCAGGACATCCAGCAATCGGTCATGCAGTAGAACAGGATCATGCGGCCCTTATGGCCGCTGGTCTGGGCTTCAAGCGCGGCACGGAAATACTCCGTGTCATCTTTTGAAATCGCGCCATAGCCGACATTCGGCAGCCAGACGCTGCCGGGAATGTTCTTTCTGACCTTCTCCCGCCAAATCGTTCCGGCGGGCAGTTTGGCGGGCTTCGGCGTGTGCGGCATCACATCGAAGAATATGGCCTGGTTTTTTTCCAGCAGGGCAGCTGCGTCCGTTGTGGAAACAACTTGCGCGCCCCGCAATGTCGCGGGCACCGGCGCGCGGTATTCCTCCATGCGGTATTCGGAAGGCTCGGCCACGGTTTCACCGGCCATCGCGGGAGCATGAAAAAGTGCCGCCGCAAGCAGCGCCGCTAATATTTTGTGTTTTGCTGTTCCCGGCATACCGGCCTCACTGCGTGATCAGCTTGTTCTGCTCATCGACAAGCGGCACGCCAAACTCCAGCAGGATTTTGTTGATCTCCGCTTGGTTGTCTTTGATGAAATTGTTCAGGGTGCGTTTCCAAGCCTGATCGGAAGGGCGCACGCCCATCGTGATCCGGTAGACCATGCGCGAGCCGGTCTTTTCATTCAGCAGAGGGATAACAGTCAGGTCCGCGCCTGAAGCGTTGGCGAAGTAGCCTGCCAGCGGACCCCAGACGATGGCGGCGTCAATGGTGCCGTCGGTCAGGTCTTTGATCATGGTCTGCGCGATAGGGTCGGTCACCCGCGTGTCCACCATCAGCCGGTAAGGTTTAGCCTTGCGCATCAGATTGGCGGCGGCCATGTTGCGCGACGGCGGCGTTCCCTCGACAATGCCAATCCTTTTGTCCGCGAGCTTCGGATCTTCGATCGTCTCGACACCGGAAAGGCCGCTGTCCTTTTTGTAGACCATGACAAAGGCTGAGCGGTAATAAGCATTGGTGTTCTGCACCAGCACATCGCCCTGTGGATATCCCATGATGATATCGCACAGATTGGCGCGCAGCGTGTTGCGCACAAAGCCTTGAATCTGCGGATGCCAGGTGTAAGCCACAGACTTGCGGCCAAGCTTTTGCGCGGCAAGCTCCGCGAGCTTGTTTTCAAATCCTTCGCCGCTTTGATCGGTCATCGGCATGTTGGACGGATCGGCGCAGACCCGCAGAATATCCGGGTCAACCAGTTCGCCCGCTGCGCCGAGGCCCGCGTCTTGTGCGAGCGCAGGTACAATCAAAATTGACGCAAGTGCGCAGAAAAATCTCAGACGCCGCATGCGGCTCAGCCGCCCATGCATGACGCTTCCGCCTCTTTGTAGGCCGCTGTTTTCTCCGCCTTCTTGGCGGGTCTGCCGCGCGGCAGGTCACCCACGGCGCGGGCGCGCAAATAGATATAGAGGTCGTCCATATAGCAGTAGACGTTTTTGTTTTCGCCAAATCCCGGCATGACATTTTCCTTGCCCGCGCCCAAATTCTTGCGGCCTTCCGCGACGATCGACAGGAACTCAGAATAATCCAGAACCTTCATCGAATCCGCCAATGCTGGCGCGTAGGACGAGCCGACGCCGTCAGGTCCGTGGCAGACATGGCAGTCAGCGTTGAAACGGCGGAAGCCGCTGAACGTGTACCAATCGACTGTGCCGTCTTCCTGAAGTTTGAAAGTGGGATTGCCCTCGGCATCGAGGTTTTTTCCGCCGTCCTCCGACACCGCCGCCGCCTTGGATTTGTCATCCGCCGCGCCTGCGACAGCGGCATGCGCAAGGAGAAGAAATGCAGCTAGCGGCAATAAAGTTATGCGAAAAGACATTCACGACCTCACATTTGCCTGCCGTCACACTAAGCGGGCAGGGCATTTTCAGACAGACTATGCAAAACCGGGGGCCTTGGACAAGATTTTCTTTATGTCCGAATGGCCCCCGGCCTACCTGTGTTTCACCGCCAAAGCGGCAGTTTCAACCTCTTCCGCAGATTACTCCGGCAAGCCGAAGACGGTCAAAACGCCGCCAAGGCTGGTATAGTCGGCGAGCGCCGCATAACCGCCGACTGCGCCGAGACCGGCAGTGCCGACAACTTTGGCTTCGTCGCCCTGCGCGCGGCCCTGATCGACAGCGCCATGCCAGGCCGCCGCGTTCTCAGGCGACAGAAGACCGCCTGCAAGGCCGATGCCGGCCCAGCCGCCGACGCCCGACAGGATGGCGATATACTGCTTGCCCTTGTGCTCGTAGGTGGTGACGTTGCCGATAATGCCGGACGGGGTCTTGAACTTGTAGAGCTCGTTTCCGTCCTTATCGACCGCCTTGATATAGCCTTCCAGCGTGCCGTAGAACACGACATCGCCAGCTGTTGCCAGAACACCTGACCAGACCGAGAACTGTTCGGGCTTGGACCAGACGATCTCGCCCTTGGCGGCGTCCCAGGCAATGAAATTGCCCATGCCGCCATGGCTGCCAGGGGCCGGATACATAGCCACAGTCGCGCCGACAAACGGCGTTCCGGCTGTGTAGCTGACCTTGTAGGGCTCATAGTCCATGCAGACATGGTTGGTCGGCACATAGAAAAGACCCGTCACTGGCGAATAGGCCGCAGGCTGCTGATCCTTGGTTCCAAGCGCGGCCGGGCAGACGCCGGTCGTGTTGACGTCTTCGCCGTTCTGCTGCGTGGAATATTTGGCAACGACCTGCGGACGCCCATATTGCGGGCTTGCAGGATCCATCACCACTTCTGTCGCCCAGTTCACTGTGGGATCGTACTTCTTGGCGACCAGAAGCTCGCCTGTGGCGCGGTCCATCGTATAGGCGAAGCCGTTGCGGTCGAAATGCACCAGCACATCGCGTTTGGCTCCGCCAATGTCCATGCCGTCGGCGAGGATCATCTCATTGATGCCGTCATAATCCCACTCGTCATGCGGGGTCATCTGGTAGAGCCATTTGGCCATGCCGGTGTCGGCGTCACGGGCCATTATCGTCATGGACCAGCGGTTGTCGCCGGGACGCTGCACAGGGTTCCATGTCGACGGATTGCCGGTGCCGTAATAGATCAGGTTCAGCTTCGGATCATAAGAATACCAGCCCCAAGTTCCGCCGCCGCCGGTCTTCCACTGCTCGCCTTCCCAGGTGTTGGTGCCGGAATCTACACCAACCGGCTTGCCAAGCTGCGTGGTGACGTTGCCGTCGATCAGCGTGTCTGCATCCGGGCCCATTGAATAGGCGCGCCATGCCTTCGTGCCGTCCTTGATGTTGTAGGCGGTGACATGCGAGCGCACGCCAAACTCACCGCCGGAAATCCCGACAATGACCTTGTCCTTGACGACCATGGGCGCCGATGTGCCGGACTCGCCTTTGCTGCCGTCCGCAGCTTCTGCGTTCAGCACGGACCAGACAGGCTTGCCGGTTTTCGCATCAAGCGCCACCAACGTCGTGTCAGCCTGATAGAGGAAAATCTTGCCGTCACCATAGGCCACGCCGCGGTTCACCGTGTCGCAGCACATGATCGGGATGACGTTCGGGTTTTGGCGCGGCTCATACTTCCAGAGAATCTTGCCGTCATTGTTGAGATCGAGCGCATAGACGATGTTCGGAAACGGCGAGTGCACAAACATGACGTCGCCGATAATCAGAGGGCCGCCTTCATGGCCGCGCAGCACGCCGGTGGAGAATGTCCACTTGGCCTGCAACGTCTTCACATTGGCTGCGGTAATCTGGTTCAGTTTTGAGTAACGTGTGTTGGCATAGTCGCCTGTCGGCATGGCCCAGTTTTTCGAGTCCGCCGTCAGGCCCATCACTTCATCATTGGCATAAGCCCCAGCCGCCGAGGCGAGCAGGGCAGATGCGGCAAAAGCCAGACATATTGAATTTTTGAGTAAGCGCATTTGGTCTTCCTCCCAACATTCTCATTCTTCATTCGCTCGGTGAAAATGCCAAAGGCCAGCCCAAGCGAAACTGCTTTGGGGAATGTCTCCGCCTGTCTTCGCGGCCAGTTCAGACTGGCAGGGCACTTTGTTGCCCGCCTGAACTGGCCACCAATGGGCGCGCGCCATTCCCCATGACGCTGGCGTCCTTGAAGTCGGAGACATGATGACGCTAGGTTAGAAAACCAGCCAACGCAAGACAAAACAAAAGCACTCGACCTTAGTCGTAGCAATCTAACAAGTGCGGTGCAAAATGCCAAATATTGCATTGCACAAATGTAGCAATGGGCTACCACAATATTGTTCAGATCTCGAAATATATTCGATTTAATCAATGATCATTACAAGACTTAACAATTCGGCATTATAAGTGTTATCTTGCCCATCGATTTTGGATTTCTTAAAAATATGTGACGGGACATCCTCTCTCGGAGCACAGCGGCTGCTTTCCCTCATGGCCACATGAAGCGGCTCTGCTTGCGCCGGGCGCTCACAGAGCCAATTGACATGCCCGTCCGCGCGATGCCTATTGCCGGAGCAAGAGGACATTGGATGCGGAAAATCGATCTTTTGGCGCCCGCGTTTTGCGTGTTTGCAATGGCATTTTCGCCAAGCCGGCAAATGCGGCGGGCGATTATCCGACGTCGGCAATCGCAGAGTACGTTTTTGTCTGCATGAAGGCCAACGGCGACACCAGAGACGCGCTGGAGCGCTGCTCATGCTCAATCGACGTCATCACATCGATCATACCCTATGACCACTTCGTCACGGCGGAAACCTTCAAGCGGATGGGATTTCTGAATGGCGAGAAGGGCGAGGTCTTCCGTGGCAGCGCGCCGGCCAAAGCGGCAGTCACTGAAATGAACCGGGCGCAGATCGAGGCTGAAGTGCGTTGCTTCTAAAGGCCCGCCGCCTCGACCGGCCATTTGTCCTTGAACACAAGACCTTCGGTATCAATCGCCTCGGCCTCAATTTCCTTGCCGCCGCTGGCGTTGTAATTGAAGCGGAAATTCGGATCCTCCGAGATGGAAATTCCCGCCTCCATTTTGAGGATCATCGCGCCGTCTTTCGAGACGGTCAGCTTGTCAACAAAGTGCGGCGGGATGAAGTAGCGCGTGATCTGGTCCATCTGCAGACCGGAATTGTTCGGGTGCCGGATCATCAGCTGCAGCTCATTCGGCGCGCTCATATTGGCGTCAGATTTTTCCGAAAACTGCTTCAGCTTCATCAAGCCCATCGTCAGCTTCGCCTCCTGCGGGCTCTTCACCGCAGGCGCCGAGCAGCCGCCGGACGCTTTGACGAAAACCTCCGACATATGGAGCTCTCCCATCGCGGTTTCGGCAATGGCCCGCACGAAGGAATAGTCATTGACCCTGACCCTTGTCGATAAGCTGGTGACGCCAGAATCCTTGCCCAGCTCGAATTTCGCCGCCAGCGGCGCAGGGTTCACATCAATGATGAGGGTGAGGGACTTGACGCCGCCGGACTTGACCGGGTCGATCTTGATGTCAATCGGAACCAGCCCCGCGTCCTGCGCGCGTTTGGGCGCGACCAGTGTCACCAAGCCCGTGCCGAGCTTTATCTCGCGGTCGCCGAACACGTCCTTTTTCAGGCCTTCCCAGAGCTTGTTTGATTCCTCTTGCGTTGACTGTGCGGCGGCGGTTCCCGGCAGATTGGCAGTGATGACCGAGCCAGCGATTGCCGCTGCAAATATCCTGAGTGCCAGCGCACCGGCCAAGCGGCCGCGAAGAAGTTCGAATTTCATGCCATGCCTCCAGATATCAATCTGCCATGTCAGATAAGCGCGCCATTTACGCCTGCTCAAACATGCAGGCAAATCACATTAGGGTGCGCATGGTAACCCGATGCGCTTGAACTTTAGGCCTATTCCCACTCCAGTTCGGCATACGCCACGGTCGCGTTGCGCTCGTTGAACTCCTCAAACAGCGCCCAATTGCCGCTTTCACTCTGCGCCGCAGTCTTGACGGCTTCGCTCAAAGGCTGGCCGTCGGCGATAGATTTTCGGATGTCCCGCGCCAGCACGTCAAAATACTGCCGCTGGGCTTTCAGCGCATCAGGCCATGACGACGGCGCGGGACCATGGCCGGGGACAATCTGCGCCGCCTTTATGGAGGCCATCTCATCCAGCTGCCGCATCCAGCCGAGCAGCGAGCCGTCAATGGTCGGCAAGTGCTGCATGAAAACCAAGTCTCCGGCAAACAGTGTGCCGGACGCGCTGTCGAATATGGTAAGGTCAGCGTCCGTATGGGCCGGTTTCCAAGCGCGCAGCTGCAAAGTCCGGCCGCCGAGATCAAGCTCATGCAACTCATCCACCAACAGCGTTGGAGCGACGGCTTCAACGCCCTGCATCAGGTCGTCCCCAAGCAACCCGCGAAAGCGCTGAAGATAGAATTCAGCCCGCGCCTCAAGCGCGGCGGGCAGATTTTTGTGCCCGACCAGCGTTGCGCCGATGTCGCGGAATGCGGCGTTTCCGAAAACGTGATCGGGGTGCACATGCGTGTTGATCGCATAGCGGATAGGCTTGTCGGTGATCTTCCTGACGGCGGCGATCAGCGCCTTGGCCTCAATAATGCTGCCGCCCGTGTCCACGACCGCCGCCGCGTCCGCGCCGACAATGACGCCAAGATTGCAGATGGCGCCCCCGTTCTCGCCAGTCATCAATTCATGGACGCCGGAAAAGCAGTGGACGCCGCTGGCGATCTCCTTGAGCGGAAGCTCCGCGCCAATCGGGGCCGATTGCGCGCTCAGGCTCAATGGCAAGGACGCGCAAGTCAGCGCGGTGGCAAGGCCGCAGGTGAATTTCCCTTCGGTCAAACTTCGCAGACATGGGGCCTCCAATTTTCGCGATGCGCTTGTGTTTCGCCTAAATCATGGCGCGCGGGAATTCTTTCTGGAATGCTTCCATCAGTTCGCCGATCATTTGCCTATTTCTTTCACTGCGCGGCTGGCGGACTTCAAACACGCCGAGCACATGCGCCGGGCGCGGCGACAGCACGATGATGCGGTCAGACAATTTGAGCGCTTCGGGCAGGCTGTGCGTCACCATCAGCGCCGTTGTCGGCCTTGCCGACCAGACACTCATCAACAGTTCGCGCAGCCGCTCCGCTGTCTCCTCGTCAAGCGAAACAAACGGCTCGTCCAGAAAAAGCACTGCCGGTTCAATGGCGAACGCCCGCGCCAGCGCTGCCCTGCGCGCGAGGCCAAGCGACAGTTCGGAGGGGTAGAGCGCGCGCATCGCGGAAAGGCCCAGAATGTCAAACAGCTCGTCGAGGTCCACACCCCTCATCTCCGGCGGCAGCGCAATCCTGACATTCTGCTCCACCGTGCGCCAAGGCAGCAATGTCGGTTCCTGAAACACGGCTGCAATGCGGCCTGTTCCGCCCTGTGGCAGATCGAAGGAACCGGAATATGCCGTGTCGAGGCCGAGAAGAATGCGCAGCGTCGTCGTCTTGCCGCAGCCGGACGGGCCGAACAGGCATGCAAACTCGCCTTGCCGCACCTCGAACGACAAGTCCTTAAGAGCGGGGATAAGCGTGCCCTCGGCAGACCGGAATGTTTTCTCGGCGATCGCGACCCTAAGCGGTGCGGTGGCGCCAGCGTGTTGCATGTCGTTCAAAGGGCTGCACCAGAATGAGTTCTATAATCAGCATGACCGCGACGAATGTCAGTGTGTAGGCGAGTATCGCCGCGACCTCGAAATTTTGAAAAAACAGGTAGATCTGAAATCCCACCCCGTTTGAGCGGCCCAGCAGCTCCACCACCAGCACGATCTTCCAGATCAGCGCAATGCCCGAGCGTGAGGCGGCGGCCAGATAAGGCTGCAGCTGCGGCAGCACGATGTGGCGCAGACGGTCGAGTCTGCCAAACCGGTAAACCGCCGCAAGCTCTGAAAAACGCGGCTCAAACGCCCGCGCGCCTTCGCGCATGGTGACAATGACATTCGGAATCTTGTTGAGAGCCACCGCGCCGATGGCCGCCGCCTCATTGAGACCGAACCAGATATAGGCAAGCACAATCACGACCAGCGCCGGGATGTTCAGAAACAGGATCACCCAAGGGCCGAAAAACGAGTCCGCCCGCCGGTGGCTTCCCAGCAGCACGCCAATCGCCGAGCCGATCAGCATGGCGATGAAGAAGGACACCGCAACGCGCGCCAGCGTCGCGCCAAGATGGTGAAAAAGCTCGCCGCTCGCCGCTTCCTGCAGCAAAACTTGCCAGACGTCGGCGGGCGGCGGGAATGCGCGGCTAGGCCACGCCGTTGCCGCCAGATGCCAGATAGCGAGCAGCGCAAGAAGTGATGCGACCGTGACGGCGGCCCGCGCCATCGCAGCCTGAAGATTGCCTGATGCTGGAAGCTCTGGCCGTCCAGCTGAGGCGCCAACTTCCGGCGCAGCCTCGTCGCTGGTCATTTTTTCAGTTCGGCCCAGTAAGTGCCGGGAGCCATCGTCTTGCCCTTCCCGACCAGCTTCTCACCGCCGATTGCTTCAAGCACGCTGTAGAGTTTCGCCGCGTCTGCCTCATCATCGGCGACCGGCCGCTTCGGAATGCCATCGCGGTAGCGGTTGCGCAGCGTTTCCAGCGCCTTTCCGTCGGCCTTGATCACCGGTGCAAGGCGCACCCATTCCTCATCTGATTTTCCCAAAAGCTCCTTGGCGGCGGCGCTGGCTTTGACAAAACCCATTGCGGCAGCGGGGTTGGCGGACGCCCATTTGTCGCGGAACACATAGCCCAGCGCCGACACCGGGCCGGATGCGCCGAGTGCGGTTCCCGCCTCCTCAGCGCCAACCAGCCGCCGGAAGCCATTGGCCTCGAGGCGCGCGCAGAAGTGCCAGAAGCTCAGGACAGCATCGAGCTCGCCGGACGCAGCCTTCTCGGACAGGAGCGGAGGTGCGCCGAAGACGATCTCGTTTTCAGCCGCAAGATCGATCCCATGGTCACGTTTGGCAAGCGCTTGAATGAGCAGCCAGCTCTTGTCGTCCGGCCCGCCGGCTATGCCAATCTTCTTGCCCTTCAGATCCGCAAGAGTTTTGATTGGCGATTCCTCTTTTACCATCACCGCGCCGACCGAAGTCGAATAGGGCGCCATGGTGAAGTCTTCACCCGCTGCGCGCTGGCGCGACACCCAGAGCCAGTCCGAAACGATGACGTCCAGCTCGCCCGCCAGCATCGCGACATTCGTCGCATCTTCACCGGCGAAATAGCTGACTTGCACATCGACCCCGTTGGCGGCGTCAAGAGCGTGCTCTTCGACTGTGTTCAGCTCCCAGTTCACAGTTCCGAATTTCAAAACGCCAACGCGGATTTTTTCAGCCGCGGCGCTGAACCCGGTCGAAGCGAATATCGCAGCTGCCAGCGCGAGACCGGTCACCCCGATAGTGCGTCGTGAGAATTTCATGGTTCCGCTCCCGGTTACTCGTTAAACTTCAAAGCCTCTCACAATGTGCGCCCATTTTCAGGAAACGCGCACTTCCATTTTTTCACCGTAAGAGCGGGATGCTCCGCCGACCATTTCACGATTTCGCTCTGGGCAAGAAACATGCAGGTCATCAGGTCGCCGCGGCGCTCAAATGACAGCTTCTCATCCCGGCACTTGCCTGGATTGGCGACAAGGCAGACCGTCATGATTAGATTGACTAAATCCATTCAGCACCTCTCATCCCGCCAAGTGACGGGTTCCGAAAGCACGCTGCGCCTTCACGAACGCAGAATGAGAACAACAGTCCCAGACTTCCTCGAGGTGCCCATCAAGGAAACGGCAGACGGGAGCGTATGCATGCGCTCTGCCGCTGTCAACAAGCGCGCTGCGCCCGGAAGCATGTTCGGAACCGGCGCGTGCAATTCAGACTTTGGTGTTGTTGACAGCGCGGGCCCGCCGTGCACCTTTGGGTGCGGTGTCCAGTATTGGCGCTGAAAAGGCGCTAGGACAGTTTGTCCAGACATCACGGTTCGGCGCCGTGGGAGAATGAAACAGGTGTTCCCATGCGATCAAACATTTTCGTAATCGTAGCATTACTGGTCGTCATGCAGGCTGGCGCGGCTCAGGCGCAGGACGCCGCCGCCGGCGAGATTGTTTTCAAGAAATGCTCGGCCTGCCATGTGGCAAATGAGGCTAAAAACAAGGTCGGCCCTTCGCTGTTGGGTATATTGGGAAGAACCGCCGGAACGGGGGAGGGTTTCAAATACTCGCCCGCCATGGTCGATGCGGGCAAGGGCGGTCTGGTCTGGGACGAAACCAAACTCACAGAATATCTGCATGCGCCCAAAGCATTGGTCAAAGGGACGAAGATGGCGTTTGCTGGCCTCAAGGATGACGCCGACATCCTTAATCTGATCGCTTATCTGAAACAGTTTCCAAAGCCGTAGTCAGTCAGGCTCTGCCATCGTCTTCGCGATGGTCTTGGCAAGCGCGTAAAGCCGCTGCTCAATGAAAGTCGGCACCTCACAGACATAGGTCAGCGATTGCACGCGCTCCTCAAAGACGCGGATTTCCATGGCCATCTGCTCGGTGCGCGTGATGATGTCATTGGCGTTAGCATCGGGCTTGACGCGCAGCTCCCCGAGCTTTGACCCTTCCGCGCGCAGTCGTGCCGCCATGACCAGCTGGTTTTGAGCATAGCGCGCGATGCCGGAAATGACATGGCCGCGCTCGGCGTTCATGTGGTCGAACAGGCCCTGCGCCAGCATTGCCAGTTTGGCATTGCGCTGACCGGCGGGCTGGCCTTTTGCGAAACTCTGAATCGCCTTCTCCGCGTCGGCAATCGGCATCCGCCGCGCGGCAATCTCACGCACCAACGCGGAAACGGTCGGGTCCGCCGCCCAATCCGCCGCTGATGGCGGCAGTTCCGATCCGTTCCAAACCTGGCCAAGCGACAGCGACGGCACCTTGCGTTGGACGCATGGCCAGGTCGGGTCGGTGTTCTGCGCGCTGATCGCCGGCCCTGCACAAAGGACCGAAACGGCAAACACTCTCAAAAATCCCTGCATCCGCATCATGCGTTTCCTCCCAGAATCCTTCTTGCGGCTCATCAGCCCCCGCGCCGGATCGTAAGCGAGAATCGCGCCACCCAAAAACAGGAATGTGAAACCGCAGACCGCCGCCAGCGAGCCCCACTCCATCTGTCCGTAAAAGGCGAACCGGATCAGCTCGACGGCGTAGGTGAAGGGATTGGCCAGACAGATTTTGTGCAGCAGCGGGCTGGATTCCAGAATGCGCCACAGCGGATAGAGCGCGGGCGAGGCGAAATACATCGGGAAGATGACAAAGTTCATGATGCCGGAAAAATTCTCCAGCTGCTGGATCATCGACGAGAGAAGCAGTCCGAGCGCGCACAGCATCATACCCGCCAGAAACAGCGCCGGCAGCGCGTAGAGATATCCCATGAGCGGCAGCTTGACGCCCCAGAACCAGGCGATGGCCAGAAACACATAAACCTGCGCCAGCGACACGGCGACACCCGCCAGAAGTTTCGCCACAAGCAGGAACCAACGCGGAAACGGGCTGACCAGCAAGGTCCGCATATTGCCCATCTCCCGGTCATAGACCATGGACAGCGACGACTGCATGCCGCTGAACAGCAGGATCATGCCGCACAGACCGGGCGTGATATAGACCTCATAAAGCACATAGGTCTTGTAGGGCGCGATGATCGAGACGCCGAGCACCTGGCGGAAACCTGCGGCGAAAATGAACAGCCAAAGCAGCGGTCGCACCAGTGAGGAGACGAACCGCTCACGCTGATTCAGAAAGCGCAGCCCCTCGCGGACAAGAACACCCTTCAGGCAGATCAGATACTGCGTCAGGCCAAAGGCTGCGAGCTGGATCGGAGCGGCTGCGAGCGGCGGGGATTGCGCATTCATAGCGCTGTCTCCGCGTTGTGTTTGCGGTCCAATCCGCTCAGCTTCGAAAAGGCCGCTCGGATATTTGGCGTTCCAGTGGCGCGGACCACATCTGCAACGCTGCCTTTGGCCGCGACTTTGCCTTCATGCAGCACCACGACATGATCCGCTTCATCGACCTCATCTATCAGATGCGTCGCCCAGAACACGCCGATGCCCTCGGTTTTGACCAGAGTCACGGATCGTCGACAATATCCCCGCCCGCGACTGAATGTCGAGCCCGACGGTCGCCTCGTCCAGCAGCAGCAGAGACGGGCGGTGCAGCAGCGCCCGTGCAATCTCCACACGGCGCATCTGTCCGCCCGACAGGCTGCGCGCCTTGTCATGCAGCCTGCCGCTCATATCGACCGATTCAAGCAGCGCGCCGATGCGCTGCTTCGCCTCGCCCGAGCCAATCCCGTGCAGTGAGGCGTGGTAGGACAGGTTCTGCGAAACGGTGAGGTCAAGATCAAGCGTGCGCGCCTGAAACACAATGCCGAGCCGGCGCAGCGCCTCGCCGGGATTTTTGCTGATGTCAAATCCGAAGATGCTGATCACACCTTGGCGTGTGTCGTAGAGATTGCTGATGAGCGAAAACAGCGTGGTTTTTCCCGCCCCGTTGAGGCCGAGCAGCACGGTGAAGTTTGCCGGGGCGATGGAGAAGGAGACGTCTGTCAGCGCCCGCTTTGCGCCATAGGAATGGCTGACGCCGGACACCTCGAGCGCCGCTGTGCCAATTTGAATGTCACGGTTTGTCTTGTCCGTCACGACTGCCACTTCATTTGATGATGATCGTGCCCTTCATGCCCTTGTCCGCCAGATCCGGCACCGACCATGTGTAGGTGCCGGGGCGCACGGTTGTGAACTGGACCTGCATCGTGCCCTCGGCGTCAAATTCCAGCCATGCCGGCGCGCCGTTCATATGGACTTCAAGATCATTGATGACGATCTGGTTCATCCAGACATTCCGGAACAGGTCGGTGGCGAACTTGTATTCAAGCCCGGCCGCCGACGTGATTTTCCAGCGGTAACCCTGACCCGCGATCAGCTCAAAGTCCTTCTGGTTGACAGTGAAACTGTCGCTGGCGGATCCCAGAATGAGCTCCGGCACGTCCTTGCTGGCCCGCGTCACTTTCGGCTCGTCGTCCGCATCCTGCGCGAGGCTGCCTGATTGTGACAAAAACACACCGGCCAATGCCGCCAGTCCAACTAAGACTTGTCTTTTCATGACTGCTTCCTGCGCTGCAACACTTCCACCACTCCGATTTTCAATTCGGCGAAACCACCACCCCCCATGGCAGCGCGCCGACTGTCACCGACTGAACCGGCTCGTCAGTGACCGTATCGATAAATGTCACATCGTTCGATACGCCATTGGTGCTGATCAAGGTTTTCTGATCGGGGGTGAAGGCAAGCTGCCAGACCCGCTGCCCGACCAGCACGTATTTTTCGACTTCGTAAGTTGACGTGTTGATGACTGCCACGCGGTTGGCGGGTCCGAGCGCCACATAAGCCTTTTTGCCGTCAGCCGTGATCAGCACGCCGACCGGCTGGATCGCTTCAGAGCGGAGCCCGGCAATTTCAAACGTGATTTTCTTGGTGACCTGGTGTGTCTTCACATCAATGATGGAGACCGTGCCGCCGATCTCGGCGCTGACCCAGACTTCCGAACCATCCGGTTTGAACTCAGCAAAACGCGGGCGGGAATCGACCAGCACATTGTCGGTGATCTCGTGCGTCGCCGTGTCGATGAAATGCGCCATATTCGTCGTTTCCGACGTGTTGACGATCACCTTGCCGTCCGGGCTGATGCCCATTCCCTCCGGTTCAACGCCAACCGGTATCTCGGCGAGCACCTTGTTGCTTTCCAGATCAATGACGGTGACCAGATTATCGTCTTCGTTGGCGACATAAAGCGTCTTGCCGTCCGGCGAGAGGTCAAACAGCTCCGGGTCCGGTCCGGATTGCAGCGTGCCGGTGATTTCGTGCGTTGCCGCGTCAATGATCTGGATCGTGTCGTCATCGCTGGCGCACAGATAGATGTGTTTGCCATCGCGCGACATCGTGATGCCGCGCGGCCGCTGGCCGACATTGATGGTCTTGACCACTTCCATCGTGACGGAATCCAGCACGCTGACCGTGTTGTCCTTTTCGTTGGACACATAGACCATGTAGGCGGACGCCGGATTGGCAGAGCAGGCCAACGTCATGACCAGCGCTGGAGCAAGGATGTTCTTCTTCCGAAACAGATCCACTCAAGTCTCCTTCCGTTACTTAAGGACGCATTTCGTCTCCGGCTGGTCAATGCCTAATGTGTCGAGTTCAGAAAACTGATGCAGGAAGCCTTCCTGCGGCGAGGTTGTGACGACGGAGCGCGCATCCCCCAGAAACACCGGCTGGCGCAGCTGCCAGTTCCATTTTCGGAATGTCAGCTTCTGGCCTTTGAAGGCGGCGATTGAATAATCATCGGCGCGGATGAAATCACTGATCTTCTGCGGGTCGGCGCTGTTGGTGCGCGTCGCGGCATCGCCGATTATCCGGACGGCGGTCCATGCGGACATGTCTTTCGAAAGCATACGCCGCCCGTTCTTCTTGGCGAAGCGGTTCTGTATCTGCGTGCCGCCCCATTGCTCGCTGGCGGGATGCCATGCGCTGGGAACAAGGCCAGCCGTTCCGGCGACCGGGCGTGGAGTCCATGTCCGGTTTGGCACATAAGTTCCAAACACTTCACTTTCGTCGGCCACCAGCACAACGTCATGGTCCGGCAGGTCCTGCGTGAACACCGGCATTTGACGTTGAATCTGCACGATCCCGGAATCAGTTCTGCGCGCTGTGCCTGTATCCTCAAACAGTTTCTCCGCAACAATTTCTCCGCCGAAACGCGTGGCCGAGCGGCGCAGCGCGTCGGCGAACAATTGATCCGGCTCGTGGGAGCCGTAAAGCAGCGCCCATCGGCGCCATTGTTTCCAGATCAGATACTGCGCCAATCCGTCCGCCAGCATCGTGCGGGTCGGGGCTGTGTGAAAGACGTTCACGCGGCACTCCTCCTCCCGCAGAATGTCATCTGTGGACCCCACATTGAAGAGCAGCACGCCCTTGTCGCGGGCAATGTCCGCGATGGAAAGAAGCTGCTTGGCGGAA
This sequence comes from uncultured Alphaproteobacteria bacterium, assembly GCA_963802455.1. GTDB lineage: Bacteria > Pseudomonadota > Alphaproteobacteria > Rhizobiales > Rhizobiaceae > JANOYJ01. The sequence continues at coordinate 51,973 of CAWDIY010000008.1, forward strand.
ATGTCGGCGAGCACATAACGCTCGCCTTCGGCTGTCATTTCATTGAAAATGGCCGTGACGTCTCCGTCCAGTTTCACTTCCACGACATCAAGCCCAAACGCCTGTCCAAGAAATTTTCCCGTCGTGTTATTGTCGCCAATGGCCACCTCCGCGCCAGCGACGCCTTCATCGCGCGGCGGAATGTCGAGCACTGACAAAGCCAGCTTCGGCCCAAAGGCGCGAAGATAACCGATCTTGATTTCGGTGACAGGCGGCGCACCTTTGGCAGGCTCAGTCTGGGCCAAAGCGATGCTGAGATTGACGAATGCCAACAGCAGCGCAATCAAAATCAATCGGAAATTTGGCACATTGCCTCTCATAACAACGCGTCGCTGCTTTTGTTTTGTCATCCAGCGGGAAGCTGAATGCCGTCATGCCCGGTGCCAAGAAGAGCCTAACCCAAGCATTGCCAAATTCAACCCCTGCCAAGGTCCTTAAGTGAGCTGCAGTCTGGCCGCTCGCTTCTGCGGGGGCATTGCAGGCGGGCAAACGATCGCGGTCTTTGAACTTGAAATTGTCCGCCGAAGTGAATCAGTCTGCGTGGATTGAGGGGCTGCCAGATTAAATGCGGAGCTGCGCATGTGGTAGTCGGCTGCTACTCAATACTTTCGTCGATTGGCGCAATGGCGTTTTTGGTCGATCTGACGGGAGGCCCGCGTGTATTGCTTCACAATCTATTTGACGGAATGGTTTTTTGCACACACACTCACCTCGCGGCATATGATTGGGAGGTCATCCATGGCAATCAAGTTACATCCGGCCCTCGACAAGGGTTACAAGAAGGGCTCCAAGACATTTGCGGGCGGGACGCTCAAATGTCATTGCAAAACGGATCCCGTCACGGTCGCCATTTCCTCGCAGGTTGTGCACAATCATGCGTGCGGCTGCACCAAGTGCTGGAAGCCGAAGGGGGCGATATTCTCGGTCGTCGCCGTCGTGCCGCATGACAAGATCAAAGTCACAGCCAACGCCAAGAAGCTGAAGATTGTCGACGAGAACGCGCTGATCCTGCGCCATGCCTGCACCGGCTGCGGTGTGCACATGTATGGGCCGGTGACGCGCAAGGACCATGCATTCAAAGGGCTGGATTTCATCCATGTCGAACTTTCCGACGACAAGGGCTGGCAGGAGCCGCAGTTCGCGGCCTTTGTGTCCTCGGTGATCGAATCCGGCGTGGCGCCTTCTGAAATGAAGAGCATCCGTAACCGCATCAGGGCAATCGGCCTCGAGCCCTATGACTGCCTGTCGCCGGCGCTGATGGACGCGCTGGCCACGCAGGCCGCAAAGCTCGCCGGGGTCGTCGCACGGAAATAATCTATCCAACGGCCTGCGGCCAATGGAACTCCGGTCAAGCCTCCGCCATAGACTTTGGCGGGGCTTTTTCGGTTAAGCAAACTGTTGGGATGACGCCGCAGGACTGCGGCACTGTTTTGGAGAGATGTAATGAAAACACGCGCCGCCGTCGCTTGGGCCGCAGGCAAGCCGCTGACCATCGAAACCATTGACATTGAAGGCCCGAAGGCCGGCGAAGTGTTGATGGAGGTCATGGCGACCGGCGTCTGCCACACCGATCTCTACACGCTTTCCGGCGCGGACCCGGAAGGCCTGTTCCCTGCCATTCTCGGCCATGAGGGCGCGGGCATTGTGCGCGAGGTCGGCGCGGGCGTGACAAGCCTGAAAGTGGGCGACCACGTCATCCCGCTCTACACGCCCGAATGCCGCCAGTGCAAAACCTGCACCTCGCGCCGCTCGAACCTTTGCACCGCCATCCGCGCCACGCAGGGCAAGGGCGTCATGCCGGACGGGTCGAGCCGCTTCAAATGCGACAGCAAGGATGTCTTTCATTATATGGGCTGCTCGACATTTTCGAACTTCACAGTGCTGCCGGAAATCGCATTGGCGAAAGTGCGCGAGGACGCGCCGTTCGACAAGATCTGCTACATTGGCTGTGGCGTCACCACCGGCATCGGCGCGGTCATCAACACGGCAAAGGTCTGGCCGGGGGCGAATGTCGTGGTCTTCGGCCTCGGCGGCATCGGCCTCAACGTCATCCAAGGCGCCCGTATGGTAGGCGCGGACAAGATCATCGGCGTTGATCTCAATCCATCAAAAGTCGCCATGGCGAAGAAATTCGGCATGACGCATTTCATCAATCCTGACGAGGTTGGCCGCGACAAGGTGGTGCAGGCGATTGTCGATCTGACTGGCGGCGGCGCGGACTTCTCGTTCGAATGCATCGGCAACGTGGACATCATGCGCCAGGCGCTCGAATGCACCCACCGCGGCTGGGGCGAAAGCATCATCATCGGCGTCGCGGCATCGGGCAAGGAAATCTCCACCCGCCCGTTCCAATTGGTCACCGGCCGCGTCTGGAAGGGCACCGCATTCGGCGGCGCGCGGGGGCGCACCGACGTGCCGAAGATTGTCGATTGGTATATGGAGGGCAAAATCAACATTGATGATCTGATCACGCACACCATGCCGCTCGACCAGATCAACCATGCTTTCGAGTTGATGGAAAAGGGCGAGTCAATCCGCTCGGTGGTGCAGTTTTAGCGCGCTTGAGCTTCGATGCCACAGGGCGCGCTTAGGATTTAACCGAGGCCTTGGGGGGGACCAGGGTCCGTGTCAGCAGGCATGTTGCGCTGAGAATCCTGCGGCGCATGGCCCCCGGACAATTTTCTTGTTGCATTGCACCATAACTCAGTGCCACCAATGCCTTGAGGAGAAGGCTATTGCAGGATTGGGTCTACGGCTTCGGTTTGGGAAAGCCTGACGGCGCGACGGGGGATGTTGCCCTGCTCGGCTGCAAGGGCGCGAATCTACGTGATTTGTCGGCGCGTGGCCTGCCGGTGCCGCCTGGATTCACCGTGGGCACTGACGCCTGCCGAGCGTTTCTTGGCGGCTCCAAGATGCCTGATGGGTTGAAGGGCGAGATGCTGCGGGTGCTTAAAGCGCTGGAAGCGCAGACCGGGCGGGCGTTTGGCAACTCCGAAAGGCCGCTGCTTGTGTCGGTGCGTGCCGGGGCGCGGGTGTCGATGCCGGGCATGATGGAGACGGTGCTCAATCTTGGCCTGAATGACGAGACCGTCGAGGCGCTGGCGCGGGAAAGCGGCGACGCGCGCTTTGCCTTCGACTGCTACCGGCGCTTTGTCCAGATGTATGGCGCGGTGGCGCTTGGGCTTGAACCGCATCTGTTTGAGGAGGCGCTGGAAGAGGCGGGGGCCAACAATGCGGATGCGCTCTCGGAAGCTGGGCTGCGCGGCCTTGTTTCCCGGTTTCTGGCGCTGGTCGAAGAGGGGACGGGCGCGCCGTTCCCACAGGACCCTGCGCAGCAGCTTTTCGGGGCTGTGGAAGCGGTGTTTGCCTCATGGATGAGCGCGCGGGCCGGCATGTTCCGCCGCATGCACGCCATTCCGGAGGAATGGGGCGCGGCGGTGACAGTGCAGACCATGGTGTTCGGCAACCGGGGCGAAATGTCGGCAACCGGTTGGGCCTCGACCCGGCACGAGGTCAGCGGCGCAAAGGCGCTGATCGGCGCATTTCTGGAGCGCGGCCAGGGCGAGGAAGTCACGTCCCGCGCCCGCCATGCGCGCTCGCTCACAGACGCGGGAAATTCACTTCAACTCAGAATGCCTGATGCTTTCGCCGAACTGTCAGCGCTGGCGGAAAGGCTGGAGGCGCAGTTCCGCGATGCGCAGGACATTGAGTTCACCATCGAGAGCGGCAAGGTCTGGCTGCTGCAGACCCGGCCCGCCAAGCGCAGCGGCCGCGCCGCGATGAAGATGGCGGTTGACATGGCGGGCGAGGGGCTGATTTCACGCGAGGAGGCGGTGGCGCGCATTGATCCTGCCTGGCTCGACCCGCTGCTGCACCCGACCATCGACCCGTCGGCGGAGCTTCAAATCATCGGCTCAGGCGTTCCCGCCGCCCCCGGAGCGGCGTCGGGGGAAATCGTGTTTTCGTCGGAAGAGGCCGAAATGCGACGCGCGCTCGGCAAGCGCGTCATTCTGGTGCGCATTGAGACGAGTCCCGAGGACGTGCACGGCATGCACGCCGCTGACGGCGTTCTGACGACGCGCGGCGGCGCAACCAGCCATGCGGCGGTCGTGGCGCGCGGGCTTGGGAAGCCCTGCGTGACCGGCGCCGGCGCCATCCGAATTGACTACAGCAAGGGCGTGATGCTGGCGGAAGGCAAGGAATACAAGCGCGGAGATGTCATCACCATCGACGGCGGGCTGGGGCAGATATTCAAAGGCGTCGCGCCACTTGTGCAGCCGGAATTCACCGGCGATTTCGGCACGATCATGCGATGGGCCGACGATATCAGGCGCATGAAGGTCCGCTCCAACGCCGACACGCCGGCGGACGCCCGCGCCGCGCGCGCTTTTGGGGCTGAGGGGATCGGCCTTTGCCGCACCGAGCATATGTTCTTCGGCGCAGAGCGCATCGGTGTCATGCGTGAGATGATCATGGCGTCAAACGAGGCCGAGCGCCGCTTGGCCCTCGCCAAGCTCCTGCCGATGCAGAAGGCGGATTTTGTTGAGCTGTTTGAGATCATGGCGGGGCTTCCGGTCACCATCCGCCTGCTCGACCCGCCGCTGCATGAATTCCTGCCGAAGGAGCGCGCCGAGGCGGCGGATGTCGCCGAGAAAATGGGCATGCCGCTTGAGAAAATGCTGGAGCGGATGAATTCGCTGTATGAGTTCAACCCGATGCTGGGCCACCGCGGCTGCCGGCTTGCGGTGAGCTATCCGGAAATCCCGGAAATGCAGACAAGGGCGATTTTCGAGGCGGCGATTGAGGCGGGCAGGACGACCGGCAAACATGTCGTGCCGGAAATCATGGTGCCGCTGGTGTCGCTGATGAAGGAGCTGGAATTCGTCAAGGCGCGCATCAGCGCCGTGGCGCAGCAGGTCATGCTCGAGAACGATGTGTCGATTGACTACATCGTCGGCACGATGATCGAGCTGCCGCGCGCCTGCATCAGGGCAGGGGTCATAGCCGAGGCCTCGGAGTTTTTCTCGTTCGGCACAAATGATCTGACGCAGACGGCCTTCGGCATCTCGCGCGACGACGCGGGCGCTTTCCTTCCCGCCTATCAGCACAAATCCATCATCGACCGCGATCCGTTCGTGACGCTGGACCGGGTTGGCGTTGGCGAACTGATCAAAATGGCGGTTGACCGGGGCAGGGCGACGCGGCCAGATATCAAGCTCGGCATCTGCGGCGAGCATGGCGGCGAGCCGGAATCCATCCGCTTCTTTGAGGAGACGGGCCTCGACTATATCTCATGTTCGCCCTACCGCGTGCCGGTCGCCCGGCTCGCGGCGGCGCAGGCTCACATTCTGAACCGGGTCGCAACTTCCAGATAGGCTTCGCCGAGCCGGTAGAGGTGCGCGGTTTCGGCGCTTTCTCCCACCAGCTCAATGGCGCTGCCAGCTTCGTCAAGCACAGCCAGCACGACGCAGTTGCCTGAATCAGTCGGAAGCATGATCAACGCCGCCCGCTGAAACGGCAATGAAGATGGCGCAGGCACTTGAAACAGCATTTCGGCGTTCACGCTCGCCGCAGCCGACCGCACGCTTTCTTCAAAGCCGTTTTGAGCGACATTCTGCGCTTCCAGCGCCAGCATAAGCTCAACTGCCTCAAGTTCGACGTTTCCGCTTTGGGGCATCGGCGCGTTCATTTCGCCAGGATACAAATTCAATGCCATGGGCTCACTCCTTACAAACACCCGCGGAGAAATTTTGCGGAAAACAAGTGGCGAGAATGGGGCAAGGATAGCCGCGCGGGGGCTTTGACGGAAGCGCTTGAGGTCACTAATGGTTAACGCGCGGCATTTTGGGCGCTGCGGGCAACGCGAGATGATAACAAAAAGAAGCGTCAGACAGAGTTCCATTTCCGCGCGCTGGTCGATCCGCTGCGCGATATTCGCACTGGCACTGATGGCCGTAGCCGTTCTTTTGCACCGGTTTGGACAGATTGAAACCGGGCCGCTTCTCATGGTTTTGGCTTTGGTGGCCTTGCTTGCCGCGCTGGGTCTGGCCTTGTCAGCAACTGGGCTTTTGGGGCTGTGGCTGCACGGCCATGCCGGCGGCAGACGCGCGGCAGCGGCGCTGGCGCTTTCATTGCTTGCGCTGTCGCCCTTCGGCTTTGCGCTTTACAAGGCTGTGACGCTGCCAAGGATTGCCGACATTTCCACCGACCTTGCTGATCCGCCGCAGTTTGCCAAGGCGGGCGGATCGGGATTGAAGGCGGACTTGCAGTCCGCCGCCTATCCAGACGTGACCGGCAGGCGCTACGGATTGCCCGGCGAAAATCTTGTGGCGCTGATTGAAAGCTTGGTTGCAGAGGCGGGATGGCGCGTCGTCGGGCGGCGCGGCAGCCTGGGCAGCGTGGGCGAACTGCTGCTTGAAGCCGAGGCAACCACGCTCATCATGGGGTTCAAGGACAGGGTCGTCATCCGCGTCACTGATGAAGGCGGGACCGCTTACGTAGATATGCGCTCGACGTCCGGATTTGGCGGCTATGACATGGGCACCAATGCGGCGCGCATTGAGAAATTCATGCAGGCGCTCGACGCGCTGGCGGCATCGGGCGGCGGCGCTCAGACAGCGAAATAGCGGCTGTCCAGCAGCATCCCGCCATCGGCCCTGACACGTCCCCGCTCGGCCAAATGCTCCATATGGGCGAAGACGGACAGCGCCGCCGCGCCGCGCAGCCTAGGGTCGATATCGCGGTAGAGCGCCGCCACGATCAGGGAAATGGCCTCGTCTCCCGCACCCAGCCGCTGGAGAATGGCGCGTTCACGCAATTTGCGGTGCGCAATCAGCGCCTTGGTGAAGGTTTTCGGATTTGTCACCGGACCGCCATGGCCGGGCAGGTACATCCGTTCTTCACGCGCGAGAAGTTTGTGCAGCGAATCCATGTAGGCGGCCATCGATCCGTCGGGCGGCGCGACAACGCTTGTCGCCCACGCCATGACATGGTCGCCCGAAAACAGAATTTCGCGCTCTTTCAATGCGAAAGCGCAGTGATTGGCTGTGTGCCCTGGCGTGTGTACAGCTTCAATAGTCCAGCCGTCGCCCGACACCGCGCTTGAATCGGAAAGCCTCACGTCCGGTTCGAACTCATGATCTGAACTGGCCTCCAGCATATTGACTTCCACGCCGCGCATCGGGCGGGACGCCCGGTGCGGACCTTCGCCAACTGTCTCGGCACCTGTCAGCGCCGCAAGCCGTGGAAGGAGGCCAGTGTGATCGCGATGACTGTGGGTCACAAATATGTGGCTGACGGTCCTGCCGGCAATGGCTTTCCGCAGCGCGTCGAAATGTTCGGACTGGTCGGGGCCGGGATCAATCACCGCCAGCGTTTCCGAGCCGACAAGATAGGAGTTGGTGCCTTCAAAAGTGAACGGACCTGGATTTGGAGCGGTGACACGGACCAGATCCGGAAATATTTCAACCGCTTTGCCGTGCTGCGCCTGAAATGTGCTGTCGAGTTTCATTCGGGTCAACGGGCGGCCCGCTTTCAGCCCGCCGGCAGCCGCGGCTTGATTGATATCACCTCTGCAAGCGTTGGCGTGGACTGCTCTTCGGCATATCGGAATTCGGGCACGATCCGCCGCAGCAGCGAAATGATTTGCGCCTTGCTCTCGCGCGTCGCCGCCGCCTGAAACTCTTGCATGGCCTGATCCAGAACTTGAGTGTTGACAAGCCGGGGCGCGGCCACCTTGTAGCCCTCCGCGTCTGCGTTTTCCTGAATCTCGCTTGGATCAAACAGTTCCTCGAACAGCTTTTCACCCGGGCGCAGACCGGTATACTCAATATTGATGTCGATGCCGGGGCGCAGTCCGGCAAGCTGGATCATTCTTTCGGCCAGTTCGGTGATCAGCACCGGCTCGCCCATATCCAGGACAAGGATTTTGCCGCGCTCAGCCGCCAGTTTTTCCCCATGGGCCGACGCCTGCAGAACAAGCGAAACCGCTTCGGGAATAGACATGAAATAGCGCACAATTTTGGGGTGGGTGACCGTCACAGGCCCACCCTTGGCAATCTGCGCGGCAAAACGCGGCACGACGGAACCGTTGGAGCCGAGCACATTTCCGAAACGCACCGTCTTGAAGCGGGTTGTGTCCTGCCTTAGATCGAGCATCTGGCAATAGGCCTCGGCCGCCCGCTTCGTCGCGCCCATGACATTGGTCGGATTAACCGCCTTGTCCGTTGATATCATCACATAGACTCCGGCGCCAAATTCAATGGCGGCGTCCGCGCAGTTCTTTGTGCCGAGCACATTGGTCTTCACCGCCTCCAGCGCATTGGCCTCCATAAGCGGAACATGTTTGAGCGCCGCCGCGTGGAACACGATGTCAGGCCGGTATTCGGCGAAAAGCGAGCGCACGCGCTCACGGTCCCTGACGTCGCACACGCGCGGGACAAAGTCGATTTCCGGATGCTTTTCGGAAAGCTCAAGGTCAATTGTGTACAGGAAATGCTCGGAAATATCGCAAATAACAAACTTTCCTGGATTGAACTCGGCAATTTGACGCGCCAGTTCCGATCCGATTGAGCCGCCGGCGCCGGTCAGCAGAATTGTCTTGCCCTCGATCAGACGGGTCACTTCAAAATTGGTGATCGAGACTTCGCTGCGGCCAAGAATATCTTTGACCTCAAGCGGCTTTGGCTCGAGCGGCGTGTTGCCGCGTATGTTGGACGTGTGGAGAATGTCGGGAAGACGTGTGATCCGCAGCCCCGCCGCCACAGCGCGGTCAACAAGAACGGCGAGATCATGGGTGGAAAGCATATTATCGGCGACCACGAGTTCCGTGACTTTGATGCCCTTTGAGTTCAGAATTTCCGTGATAATGGACAAGTCCTTGGACCTGCCAATGACCCGCCGCCCCTGCAGCATGCTGGCGCGGCCGGCATCGCCGTCATCAACAAGTCCGGCTACAAAAATGTCGCTTTCCTTTCTCAGCCGCACCGCACGGATGTATGCCTCCGAAATGTCATTCACCCCGTAGATCAAAATGTGTTTTGCCCCCGGCCTCGGCGTGGAAATGCCTGTGACCAAACCAAAAAGACCGCCTTCTTTGGCAAAACGGAATACAATTCTCGGGCCGGCGAGGGAGGCGATCAATATCAGCCAGAGAATAATCGGCACGGTCCGGGGCAGTCCGTCAGCGCGGCTGTAGAGGAACTGCAGCAGGAGGTAGATCACCACCGACAGCGACGAAGCTTTGACAATGGCGGCGAGGTCGGGAAGGGACGCGTAGCGCCACGAGCCGCCATTGAGAGAGAACATGTAAAATATCGCGGCGGACCCGGCGGCAAACAGCGCAGTCTTCTCGAATATCCCTGAAGTCTGAAGTGTTGCATCCCAGCCGAGCAAAATGAGGTAAGCGCAAAAAAACGACGCGGCCGCCGCAAATATGTCGTGCAGACCGCCAAAAATTCGCAATAAACTCATCTGATTTGGGAGTTCCAGTTTTCCGCGCACTTTCAAAATCACACCTGACATTCTGATTTTTACACACTGCCCCCGTCGGTCGTATAACAGTGTTTGTGGCGATTGGCCACCTGCCGCTCTGCGGCACAGCAATTTTCTTGCCGCGGGAGGCGCTTGGCATGGCCTGCCAGAGGCGGCCCGCATGAACGTGGTGCAAATTGATTCCCCCGGTGTCGGATTGAATGCAAAAGTGCGGTGATGGCGGGGAAACGTGGAGCGCCGAACACTAGTTAAAGAAATAATTGCAATAAAATCAAATTGTTAAGACGACAACCAGTCGAAAGTCATCCTCCACTTGTCCACCAGCCTTACTATTGCGCGAGCCAATCATTCAAACTTGGACCACGCAATGCAAAACACTGGACGATTTGAACTGCCGCTGATCCTGCCCTCCCAGGCGCAAAAGCATGTCACGCACAATGAGGCGCTGACATTGCTTGATGGGCTGGTTCATCCTGTCATTGAATCGCAGGGGGCCGCTGCGCCGCCGCCCGGCGCCTCCGTCGATCAGGCGTTTCTTGTCGGCGCGTCCGCCACTGGCGCCTGGATCGGCCAAGACGGAAACCTCGCCTTCAACACAGACGCGGGATGGCGCTTTGCCGCGCCTGTTCGCGGGATTATCGCGTTTTTTGCCGACGCAGACGAGCTTCGCATATTTGAACAGGGCGTCTGGACGAAAATTGGCGATTACGCCGGCTCGCTAAGTCCGGCAATGCTCGGAGTGAACACTTCCGCAGATGTTTCCAACCGTCTTGCGGTGCGCTCCGGCGCCGCGCTTTTCACAGCGCTCGAAGCCGCTGGCGGCGGCACCGGTGACGTGCGGGTAAAGATCAACAAGGAGGCCGCAGGCGGCACGGCGTCCCTGCTTTTCCAGAACGCCTTTTCAGGCCGGGCCGAAATCGGACTCGCCGGGAGCGATTCTCTGAGCCTCAAAGTGAGTTCTGACGGCGCGGCCTGGACGACGGCGATAAGTGTCGAGCCGTCCAGCGGCCTGGTGTCTCTGACCGACAACTCCATAGGAAATTCCGCCTTGGCCGACATGCCCGCCGCCCGGCTGAAGGGGAGGGCGAATGGAGGAGCCGGCGACCCTGAAGACCTCACACCCGCTCAGGCAACAGCGCTGCTCAACCAGTTTTCTCCAGCACTGCAGGGACTGGTGCCGCCTTCCGGGGGCGGCGCTGCGGCATTCCTGAGGGCCGATGGGGCATGGTCCATTCCTGCTGGCGGCGGCGGGGCCGCAGTCTCACAAGTCACCGCCGACTTCGGCGCGCTCCCTGTATGGTCAGGGGTGTTTGACGTTGCGCATCCGGGCGCAGTTCCAGGCCAGAGAGTTTTGGCTTCAGCAAGCGCAGCCATGCCGGGCGCCCTGTCGGCGGACGAATTGGAAATGGATGGGCTCACGGTTTCGGCCGTGATCGCTGACGCAAACTTCGTCCGGATCATCACCGCAGCTTACCCGGGACCAGTCTCGGGGCAGCGAAACTTTAATCTCACACTCGCTTAAGGAGCGCCAGAATGGCTTATATTCAAGATGGATCGTCAACCGCCGGATTGCTGGCTGTGGAAACCGCCTCCAAGGCGGCGCGCGGCATTCTCTATAATGCGGCGGGACAGCCGGTCACGCGCAGACAGGGCGCCGCGCGCGACGAAGCCAATGATGAAGCCTTCATCATGGCCGGCGTCAATGACGGCAGCTACCGGCACTTGCGGGCCGACCGCTCGGGCGGACAGGCTTCGGCCCTTAACACGATGCTCTTCACCGAGTCCTATGACACGGCGGCAATCTCGCAGCTCCGCTGGCTGACGCTCAACTCCACAATGACGTCGTCGGTCAGTGTGGCGGGAGGGCATGTGCTCAATTCCACCAATCTCACAACAGCCTCAATCGGCTTTTTGAACAAGACCCTGCGCGCCTTCATAAAAATGCAGCGCGCGCCGCTGCATTTCCGCGCAAGAGCGCGCGTCGCCCATGTCGGCAATGCGGTCGCCGAGCTTGGCTTTGGCGATGCGTCCTCGTTTAACGGCGCTCACGCAAACGGCGCCTATTGGCAGTATACGGCCGGCGGCGCTGTGCAGCCAGTGCTGACCTATAATGGCGTCGATATGAACGCGGCCCCGGTGGCGGGGCTGGAATCCACCAAATATTACACTTGGGACGTGCTTCTGTTTGACGATGAGGCAAGGTTCATCGTGCAGGACACCTCGACAGGCCTCATGATCGCCGAGCGCTCGATCAAGCTCCCGGCAACGCAGGCGAAGATGTTCGCCAATTCCCGGGTTTTCGGCTTTTACCGCCTTTTCCACACTGCTTCCCCGCCCGCGTCCGCGCCGCAGCTGATCGTCACTCAGGCCGATGTCGTCATGCTTGATGTCATGACAAACAAGCCGTGGTCGCATCAAATGGCGCTCAGCGGCTATGGACTTGAAGTCAGCCCGATCACACTCAGTCCGACAGTCAACTGGGCCAACTCGGCGGCGGCGGCGAACGCGGCGCTTTCAAACACGGCGGCTGGCTATTCGCTGATGATGGGCAGGTTCCAGTTCGCCGCGGTGGCGGGATTGGAAACCGATTATGCGCTGTTTGGCTTCCAGGTTCCCTCACACTATTCGCTCGTCTGCACCGGTGTTGAGATCGACACGTTCAACATGGGCGCGGCGGTTGCCACCACAATGACCAATCTTGAATGGTGGCTAGGCTTTGACCAGTCGGCGCTGTCGCTGGCGACCGCAGGCATTAACCGCACGGGACTGGGCGGCCAGTCCTTTGACATCGGCGCGCCTATAGGCAAGCGGGCCGACCGCATCAGCGTTGATTTCAGCTCGTCGCCAAAAATCACCAACCCCGGCAGGTTTCAGACCATCATTCTGAAAATGCCCGTCGCCACGGCGACCGCCTCGCAAATTATCCGGGGCACGGTCAATGTGCGCGGATACTGGGAATGACGATCTGTGTTTGTCACAATCTGCCGGGCAAAAGCGCCCGGCAGAGATTTCCGGTGAGCGCCCTCGCAGAAAGAAATGGCTGGCTGGGGCGCCAGGGATCGAACCTGGGAATGGCGGAATCAAAATCCGCTGCCTTACCGCTTGGCTACGCCCCAACTGGAGGCGGTGTATAAGTCTTGGGGATTGCGTTTGCAACGGGGCGGATGGGCGCTTGTTGTCTCAATCAGCCGACTGTCTTTGAGATTGCCACAAAAGCGCCTTGACCTCCGCCGCGCGTATCCATGCGCCCTTTTCTTCGGCATAAGCGTGTGAATCATCCGGGTGCAGCTCGCGCGCCCGGCGTTTTTCAGCCACGTATTGCGAAGCGATGTCGGGATGGGCGCGCAGATAATCGCGGAAGGCCAGATGCCGCGCCACATGCGGCGAACGCGGTTCAAAAAAATGCAGATGGGCAAGGCGCTTGCCGGAAGCATCGGACAGCCGACAATAGCGCCGCCCTTCAATGCCAAGCTCGCCATGCCAGTCATAGCCGAGCGCCTCGATGCGCGATTGGAGCTGATCCAGCGCGCTGAGGCTGGTCACAATGGGCATCAGGTCTATGACGGGTTTGGCCGCAAGTCCCGGCACTGATGTCGACCCGATGTGATGAACGGTCAGCAGGACCGGGCCCAGCGTCTTCAGCGCTTCGGCATGGCGGGCTGCAAGGTTTGGCCATTGCGGGTCATAGTCCGCAAGAACCACTGGGATTGGCGGCGGCATGCTCAATTCAGCCGCCCCGCGTCAGCGCTCAAAGCTCTGGCCATATTCCATCCAGAAAAACTGCCGCGCCGTGAGCGTCATGTGGCAGCGGGAAATATCGATCTGGTTCTCCCTGCCGCCCTGGCTTTCGATATAGTTCTGTTCGCAGACCGCATCGCGCCAGGCGGCGAATGCGCGCTGGGTTTTGCGCAGATTGTCATTGGCACTGATCTCGCAACTGACCGGCTGACAGTCAGGCAATGGCTCAGCGGCGCGGGGTTCGGCCGCCTCTTCCTCCGGCGTCACTTCGCTGGATGGGTCGGCCGGCGGCAGCCCCAGCCGCTTGCGGTAGGATGCGTTGAGCAAGGAGTCCCAAACATCCAGCTCCACGCCAATGCAGGCATGTTCCGCCATCAGGCTGTATCCCTCCGCCTCGGCGCAGGGATACGCCACCACGCCGATGCAGTTCTCCCGCGCATGGCCGGAAGCAAGCGCGGCTTCGGCGGCGGCGGTGGCGAAAAATGCCTCGGGCGACGTGCCGGTCTTTTCTTCTTCGGTGGAGGATTCTTCGACGACCCGCGCCGCCCCTTCCTTGGCGTCCGCGATCGCGAGGCAGGCCTTCACCGCTGACACGTTCTGCGCGTTGTCTGCATCTTCATCCTCCGCGCCGATAACGGCGCATACAGTCATGACGATGGCGCAGGCCGCGCCGGCGAGGGCGATGCGGGTCATGAATTCTCTCCTCCAAGCCTTCCGCTCCCGGACAGTCTCGCTGAATATCCGACATTGGGCAAGCATCCGCTGCGCCGCGGTGGATCGCTCTTGTCCGTCAAGGTCGAAGACAATATGGTGGAGAGGACGCACGCCATCCTCGACAGGCATCAGCCGCTTGATCCAATCGAGCTTGGCGCCGGCTACCGCAAGAGCGGATGGGACAGATTTGATCCTGAAGACGACACGCATGCCGCAGCTGAGGCTGAGGCGAAACACTTCCGGCGCGCAAGCTGACACGACAATGCCCAGTGCGCTGGCGATGAGCCGGCGCGCTGGCTGCAGCCCAGTTGCCCGATGTCCTTAAATTCAGGATGTGGCTGGATTCTCACGAGTTTGGGTTGCCTCGCGTCCGCTAAAGGCGGGTTCGTAAATCATGACGGCCAGTAAGAGGGCGAGAATCAGGACAGGAGTCAGCGGATAGGCAAGCATGCCAATGGCAACTGTCCCCAACGGCAGCAAGGCTGCTGCCGCTGCCAATGTCTTTATGCGGACAAGCGAGCCTGCATTCAGGGCAAGCGCGGCGGCTGCGGCCAGCGGCCCGGTGTCGTAGACATACTGGTAGGGCAAAACCAGAAATGTCGCGATGATAACTATTAAGGACCGTGTTTCCGCCGATCCAGTTCTGAAAAAAAATGGCGCCGAGATCACAAGTACGATGACCGCGAACAGAAGGTGAAATACCAAAGCTGTTTCTGGCTCAGTTTCCAGCGCCCGAAGACTGCCAAACAGGGACGGCATCAAATACAAGAATAATCCCTTCCATTCATTCATCACAATTTTCATGTAGGGAACAGTTTGTTCGAAATATGCCAGCCAGGTTTCCTGGCCGAATATCAGGATTGACGCCAGCACCAGCAGGACTGTCGTTGCAATTGCCGACGCAATCGCCGCATAGCGGCGCTCGAACAAAAACAAAATTGGCAGAAGCACGCCAAGATGCGGTTTTATTGTTAAGAGTCCAAGCGCTATTCCTGACAGCACGGGGCGTTTTTCGCGCCAGCCCAGCGCCAGCAAAAACAAGCCGCCGGTCAGGAATCCATTTTGCGCAGTCACGGCGTTGCACATGATGAAAGGCGCCAGCAGCGCAAGTTTACCGGGGCTTAGTCCTCTTAGGAATATTCTGGAGGATATAGCAAAGAAGGCGGCCCCCAAAGCCAAAAATGCCGCCAGCGCTGGATAATAGGACAGGTATCCAAGCGGCGCGGTGAAAAACAGAAAGTGCGGCGGATAGCTCCAATAGCGCTGTTGGATCAGCGGCCCCGTGCGGCGTGACAATTCAGCCGCATAGGTTTGCAGATCGCTGAACAGCAGCATCTCGTTTTTCTCCCTGACGAGATGCCCGGCCATCCAATAGTTCACGAAATCCCGGTCCTTCATTTCCTCGAGAAAATCGAGTTGAAAGAAAATCATGTAGTTGAAAAGAACAAGTGCGAGGAAAATCAACGCAAACCCGGCCCAGCCAAATGCCGCAGCGTTTCTCCGCAAAAAAATCACGAGTTTTTGCTCCAGTGGGTGGAAACCTTAAAATGTATCAAGGTTAACAAGGTGCTAAGGTGATCGGTGCTGTGGATGATAACCTCGGCTGCCGTTGCCTTTACGGGCGCTCCAGCGCACACTGCCTCCCGAAGTTTTTTATCCGTTAAGCAGTGCAATTGCCTGTATCCGAGTTGCCATTCAGCCGGTTCGGATTTCTGGAGATCGGGCATAGGAATTTCGCCGCGCAATCTCACCGCACCCCCGCAAATTGCGCGGCGAGATGCGACGGGAGTTTTCCATGTGAAAATGCACTGTTTAATGCACCGTAACCGCAATCCACATTGGTAAGGATACTAACCGCCTTAGCGCCAGCAGATTGAACGTTATCGGGCCCAGCTCGATGTTCCATTCGGCGAGGAATGCATTTCCTCTACTCGCGCCTTTCACTGCAAATAATTCCACACACCTGACAAATTGCAGCAGCCCCGACCTGTCGCGGCCAAGGCCGCGATGGTAGTAAACGCCCAAGGTGCGCGTCTCCCGCGCCGCGCCTTGTTGGAACTTTGCATGAGCGACCGGCGCCTTACACATCTGCAGCGGCTTGAGGCCGAGGCGATCCATATTTTCCGCGAAGTGGCGGCGAATTTTGAGCGGCCGGTGATGCTGTATTCGGTCGGCAAGGATTCGTCGGTGCTGATGCACCTGGCGATGAAGGCGTTTTATCCGGCCAAGCCGCCGTTTCCGTTTCTGCACGTCGACACGACATGGAAGTTCCGCGAGATGATTTCATTCCGCGACGAAATGGCCAAGAAGCTCGGCTTTGACCTTCTGGTGCACATCAATCCGGACGGCATCCGCGACGGGATCGGGCCGTTTTCGCATGGCTCCAATGTCCACACCCATGTGATGAAGACGCTCGGCCTGCGGCAGGCGCTCGACATGCACAAGTTCGACGCTGCATTCGGCGGGGCGCGGCGCGATGAGGAGAAGTCGCGCGCCAAGGAGCGGATTTTCTCGTTCCGCAACGATCAGCATGGCTGGGACCCGAAGAACCAGCGGCCGGAAATGTGGAAGATTTACAACACCAAGGTCGCGCCGGGAGAATCGATCCGGGTGTTTCCAATCTCCAACTGGACCGAACTCGACATTTGGCAGTACATACTCCTCGAAGACATCCCGATTGTGCCGCTGTACTTCGCCAAGAAGCGGCCCGTCGTTGAGCGCGACGGCATGCTCATCATGGTTGATGACGACCGGATGAAGCTGCGCGACGGCGAAGCTGTTGAGGAGAAGCTGATCCGCTTCCGCACGCTCGGCTGCTACCCGCTGACCGGTGCCATAGAGTCCGATGCGATTTCGCTGCCCGATATTGTCCGCGAGATGCTGGTGGCGAAAACCTCGGAGCGGCAGGGCAGGGCCATCGACAAGGACGAGGCCGGGTCGATGGAAAAGAAGAAGCGCGAGGGCTATTTCTGATGAGCGCGCGCGGACAGTTGAAACTCAAATCCGACGAAATTGACGAGGCTTCCAACCCGGAGGTCGCCGCCTTCCTGCGCGAGCAGGAAAACAAGAGCATGCTCCGCTTTCTCACCTGCGGCTCGGTGGACGACGGCAAATCGACTCTCATTGGACGACTGCTCTACGACACGAAGCTGATCTTCGAAGACCAGTTGGCGGCGCTGGAAAAAGACAGCCGCAAACATGGCACGACGGGCGAGGATTTCGACTTCGCGCTTTTGGTGGACGGGCTGGAGGCAGAGCGCGAGCAGGGCATCACCATCGATGTCGCCTACCGCTTCTTCGCCACCTCAAAGCGCAAGTTCATCGTCGCCGACACGCCGGGGCATGAGCAGTATACAAGAAACATGGCGACAGGCGCTTCGACGGCGGACCTTGCCATCGTGCTGGTCGATGCGCGGCAGGGGATACTGCGTCAGACGCGGCGGCACTCGTTCATCGCCTCGTTGCTTGGCATCAAGCATGTGATCGTCGCGGTCAACAAGATTGATCTGGTTGATTATTCCGAAGCTGTTTTCGACAGGATATCCGCCGAATATCTCGCCTTCGCCAAGGATCTGGGCTTTGCGACTATCAAGCCGATCCCCATCTCGGCGCGCTTCGGCGACAATGTGATTGAGCCGTCCGCCAACATGCCCTGGTATCAGGACGCATCGCTTTTGCAGCATCTGGAGACGGTCGAAATTGACAATGCGGCGCGCGACCTGCCGTTCCGTTTTCCGGTGCAGTATGTGAACCGGCCCAACCTCGATTTCCGGGGTTTTGCCGGGACCATCGCCTCTGGACGGGTGGATTTGGGTCAGGAAGTGGCCGTCGCCAACTCCGGCAAGACCACGAAAGTGAAGCGCATCGTCACGGCGGGCGGCGATCTGAAATTTGCGGTCGAGGGCGAGGCGGTGACGCTGGTGCTGGAAGACGAAGTGGATATCTCGCGCGGCAATCTGATCGTGCCGACGGACGACCGCCCGAACGTCGCCGACCAGTTTTCGGCGCACCTAGTCTGGTTCGACGAAAGCGCGCTGATGCCGGGCCGCTCTTATCTCCTGCGCACCGAGACGGACCAGACCACCGCGACCATTACAGACCTGCAGCACAAGATCGACGTCAACTCATTCGCAAAAGAGCCGGCCAAGTCGCTGGAGCTGAACGAGGTCGGTTACTGCAACATCGCCACGCAGGCGCCGATCGCATTCGACACCTACAAGGAAAACCGCGTCACCGGCGCCTTCATCCTGATCGACCGCATGACCAATGCGACAGTCGCGGCCGGCATGATCGACCAGAAGCTTGGCCGCGCCTCGAATGTGCATTGGCAGGCGCTGGATGTGAACAAGGCGGCGCGCGCCGCGCAGAAGCATCAGAAGCCCGCCGTGCTCTGGTTCACCGGGCTGTCGGGGTCCGGGAAATCGACCATCGCCAACATCCTCGAGAAGCGACTGCACCTGAAGGGCATGCACACCTATATTCTCGACGGCGACAATGTCCGCCACGGCCTCAACCGCGATCTCGGCTTCACTGACGCCGACCGGGTCGAGAACATCCGCCGCGTCGCGGAAGTCGCCAAGCTGATGGCCGACGCCGGTCTCGTCGTGCTTGTCTCATTCATCTCGCCGTTTGAAGCCGAGCGCCGCAGCGCCCGCGAAATGCTGCCGGACGGCGAGTTCATCGAGGTCTTTGTCGACACACCGCTGGAAGACTGCGCAGCCCGCGATCCGAAAGGCCTGTATGCAAAAGCCATGCGCGGCGAGCTGAAGAATTTCACCGGCATTGACTCGCCCTACGAAAGGCCGGAAAAGCCGGAGATACATTTGAAAACCACCGGCCGCGAGGCGGCGGACCTTGCCAAGGAAGTCGAAGACTACGTGCTCCGGCTCAATTCCTATGACGACTTCACCATCTGACATTGGGCGATTGCTCAAAGTCTTCGAGGGCTTGGCGCTGGCGGCAGGCACCGAAATATTGCGCGTCCGCGCCGCGCACTTCGACATAAAGAGCAAGGCCGACGGCTCGCCGGTGACGGAGGCCGACCAGCGCGCCGAAAAGATCATTGTTTCCGGGCTGTTGGCCGCATTTCCTGATTCACCGATCGTGGCAGAGGAAATGGTCGCCGCAGGCGATGTGCCGGGCGAGCTGGGTGACAGGTTTTTTCTCGTCGATGCTTTGGACGGAACCCGCGAGTTCTGCGCGGGCCGCGAGGAGTTCACTGTGAACATTGCCCTTGTCGAGAATGGCGTTCCTGTGGCCGGTATAGTTCATGCTCCGGCGCTTGGCGCGATGTTTGCCGGCGGGGCTGGGAATGCGCACCGCTCAAAAGCCCTTGAAGGCGGCAGACTGTCGGATCCCAAACCGCTCAAGGCCCGCCCCGCCGCTTCTCCCGAAACAATCCTCGCCACGCGCTCGCACATGACGCCGGAAACAAAATCCTATCTCGACGGCTGCACCGGCGCGAACCTGCGCTCCATCGGCTCGAGCCTCAAATTCTGCCTGCTGGCGGCGGGTGAGGCCGACACCTATCCGCGCTTTGGCACGACGATGGAATGGGACACCGCCGCAGGCGACGCGATCCTGCGCGCGGCGGGCGGGCGCACCGAGACGCTGGACGGCAAACCGCTGACCTATGGCAAGCGCGGGCAGGCGGGGATGGCGGATTTTCAGAATCCGCATTTTGTGAGCAGGGGCGCGTAGGACCTATCCTGCTTTCGTCCCCACCACCATGTTCACTGGCGTGCCAGTCGCAAAATGGCGCACATCCTGAAACCCCTCCGCCGACACCAGGGCCTCCGCCTCGTCAAATGTCCAAGGATGCCCGCCGGATCGCACGATGCGCAGCTCGGTCAGCGCCTTTCCCATCTCCGACGGCGGCGCGCCGAACAGGCCGAACACCATGACGCCGCCCGGTTTCAGGGCTTTTGAAATACGGGCGACGGCATTCGGAATGATGTGCTTTGGAATGAACGGCCCGGCGAGCCAGACAAGCGAGTAGGCCTCTTCCTCGGCAAGGTCGCTCGATGGACTGGTTGCGGATTTCAACCCTGTCCGTCACGCCTGGACGCCGCGAGATTTTGCGCCGCCAGCTTGAGCGCCGGTTCGAAAATATCCAGCCCCGTCACGCGCATCTGCGGCCAGGTCATGGCCGCCTGAATGGCGAGCCAGCCGACGCCCGCGCCCACATCCAGAAATGCGCCGGGCGCGCTGAGAACTCTGGCGATCGCTGGATACTCGCCCCTCAGCATGTCCATCCGCTCCACAGCGAGCCGCGACGCCTGCCCGATTGTCTGCAGGATCAGCGGGTCCTCATAGGTCCAGCCCGACGGGCGGGAAGGGTTTTCGAGCAGATCGAGCGCCTGGCGGAAGAAGGTGCGGATATAGTTGAGGAGGATCGCCTCCTGCGCCGCGTCCAGTCCGGCAAGACCCTCAGGGTCAATATGCGCGGTCACGCGCCGCAGCAGCTCGCCGACCGCGGGGTCTGGCGTCGCGCCTTCCCGGCGCAAAGCAAGCTGCGCGCCGAGCGCCGCCAGAGCCTCCATGGAAGCGGTCAAATTCTGGGAAGCGGCCATTAAGGATTTGAAACTCATCATCAGCGCCTTTCTGAGAAGGGTGAGGGGCGGTTTCGGACCGGGGGCAGGCTATGACGGTTTGCGGGTGAGGGCAAGGACGTCATGGCGCAAGCCGCAGGGCGTTAAGCGGCGGCTTTTCCAAACTTCGTCCGCGCCTCCCTCATTCCATGCGCCTCAAGCCGGTCGAGAGATGCCGTCAGAGCCTCATGCCATTTCTGTCCCCGACCGCGCGCCTCGTCAAAAGCGTCATGCAGGTCCGGAAGGCGGCCTGTCACCCAAAGCGCGTCAGCGATGCTCCGCGCCTGCGCCAGATACTTGAGATCTTTCGCTGTTCCCTGCAGACGCCGCGCGGCAACGATCAGTTTGTGAACAGCATAACGGGCCGGATCAGGCACAGTGAGGGCTGTCGTGTCATGGGATCCAGTTCATTATACCATTTTCGCAAAAATGGGATAACACACTCTCAGACGCGCCGCACACGCTCGGTTAAACATCAGCGCAATACGCCCCGCATTCCCCTATGGCACATGCCCATGCGCTCGGTTACAAGGCGCTCGCAGCCAACCGGAACAAATCATGCAGCCTAGCAGCCAGAATCGCATCGTCAGTTTCGTCATGAGCGGCGGTGTCGGCTCCCGGCTTTGGCCTTTGTCGCGCGAAGACAATCCCAAGCAGTTTCATGCGCTGGCGGGCGAAAGCTCAATGCTTGTGAAAACTGTGCAGCGCATGGCGGCGCGCAAGGCAGGGCCCGCGAGTGTGTTTCTGGTGGCTGCCGAGCGGCACGCCTCGCGGGTTGCCATCGATTTGGCAGGCATTGATCTGAATGGCGGGCGCGGGATTTTTGAGCCCGTCGGCCGCAACACGGCGGCGGCGGTTGCCGTGGCCTGTCAGGCGGCGCTTTCCGCGCACGGCGACGCACTGGTCATGATCGTCCCCTCCGACCACGAGATCTCCACGACCGCTGATTTCTGGGAGACGGTGGAAAACGGCGTCGCGGCGGCGGATGAGGGCAAGGTCGTTGTGTTCGGCATCGCGCCCAGCGGACCGGAAACCGGCTTTGGCTACATTGAAGCAGGCGAGGCGGCGGGCGGACGGGCGGATCTGGCCGTCAGACGCTTCGTCGAAAAGCCGGATCTGGCGACCGCGCAATCCTATGTCGACGCCGGAAATTTCTACTGGAACGCCGGCATATTCCTGTTCCGCGCCAGCGTCATGCAAAAGGCGTTTGCCGCGCACGCGCCGGACATTTGGCGTGACGTCTCCGCTGCGCTGGCCTCCGCCGAGACGGACGGGAGCGGCACGCATTTGCCGCTGCCGCGCTATGAGAATATCCAGTCAGTCTCAATCGACTACGCCATCATCGAAAAAATCGGCAACATCGCCGTGGTGCCCGCGACGTTCCGCTGGAACGATCTTGGCTCATGGCAGTCGCTGCTTGAGGTGGGTCCAACAGATGACAAGGGCAACGTCATCATCGGCGATGTTGTGGCTATCGACTGCGAAGGGACATATCTGCGCAGCGAAGGCCGGCTGCTCTCGGCCATTGGCCTGAAGAACACAGCGGTTGTTTCCACAGCTGACGCGACATTCGTTGCGCCGGTCGCGCAGAGTCAAAATGTCAAACAGATCGTTGAACGGCTTGAAAAGACAGGGCGTTTGGAAACCAAACGCACGCCGGTGCATGATCTGATGCCCGAACACGGTGCGCATGCCAAGCGGGTGCGGCACTGGCTGTTTGAGGAGACAATGCCGCTTTGGTCAACCAAAGGCGTTGATCTTGTCAATGGCGGTTTTCACGAGGCGCTGACGTTTCAGGGCGAGCCGGTGGCGCGGCCAAAACGCCTGCGCACCATCGCGCGCCAGCTCTACGCGTTTGCCGTCGCAGGGCGGATGGGCTGGCAAGGTGATGCGGCAGGGCTGGTGGCGCATGGCATGGACTTCCTGAAATCCGCGCCGCGCGCCGAAAATGGCGGCTGGCCGCGCGCCATTGACGCGCAAGGCGGGATCGCCGATCCCGCTGAGGACCTCTATGACCATGCCTGCATTCTGCTTGCGGCAGCGCATGCGCACAAGCTGGGAAACAAGTATGCTCAGGCGCTTGGGGCCGAGGCTTGGAACTTTATAGACACTTATCTCGCCAGCAGGGATCATGGCGGTTTCCGTGAGACAACTGGCGGCGGCGGCCCACGCCGCTCCAATCCGCATATGCATCTTCTGGAGGCATGTTTGGCTTGGTTTGAGGCGGCTGGTGAAAGTCAGTGGCTGGCCCGCTCGGCCACAATCGTTGACCTGTTCAAAAGCCGGTTCTTCGACGCCGACACTTGGACGCTGGGAGAATATTTCAACAATGACTGGTCGCTTATGGATGCGGAAAAGGGTCTTTGGACCGAGCCGGGCCATCACTTCGAATGGGCATGGCTTTTGGTGGAATTTTCCAAAGCCGCCAGTCAGCCAGAGCTGATCAAGTTCGCCCGCAAGCTCTACGCCAGCGCCATCGCCAATGGGCTCAACAGAGCGACCGGCCTTGCCTATGACGCGGTGTCCAAAGACGGCCTGCCGCTGGTGCGCACCTCGCGCTCATGGCCGCAGACCGAGGCGATCAAGGCCGCCATCGCGCTCGACGGCACCGGCGGGCCGGACATGAAGCCGGAGATCGAAAGCCGGGTCGGGCGTCTGTTCCGCTGGCATATCGACCCCGCGCCGCAGGGCATGTGGATCGACCTTATCGACGAGCGCGGACGGACCAAGGCGCAGGACGTGCCCGGCGAGCATCTTCTATCATCTGGTCTGCGCATTGACTGCGTATCTGGCGGTCGAACCAGGAGAATAGAGCGAGCCTCAATACGGGCTCGCCACGTCCCCGGTCTCGACATAGACGGTCTTCACTTGGCTGTAATGCCGCAGCGCCTCGAGCGAATTCTCCCGCCCGATGCCGGAAGCCTTGAACCCGCCGAACGGGATCTCGGACGGGGCGAGATTGTAAGTGTTGATCCAGCAGGAACCAGCCTTCAGCTGGCCGATGACGCGGTGGGCGCGGGCCAGGTCTTTGGTGAAGATTCCGGCGGACAGGCCGAACTCGGTGTCATTGGCGCGGGCGACGGCTTCGTCCTCGTCATCGAAGGTGAGGACGGCCATGACCGGGCCGAAGATTTCCTCGCGGGCTATGCGCATATTGTCGGTGACGCCGGTGAAGATGGTCGGCTCGATCCACGCGCCGCCTTCAAAGCCCTGAAGCCTTGGAATGCCGCCACCATAGGCCAGCTGCGCGCCTTCCTCCCGGCCAATCTTGACGTAGCCCGCCACCTTGTCGCGCTGTGCAAGGCTCACCATCGGCCCCATCTGCGTGTCCGGGTCCATCGGATCGCCGATCTTGATCGCCTTGGTGCGCGCGACGAGGCGCTCGACGAAACGGTCATGCAGGCCGCGCTGCACATAGACGCGCGTGCCGTTGGAGCAGACCTGTCCGGTCGAGTAGAAGTTGCCAAGCATCGCGCCGCCAATGGCATTTTCGAGATCGGCATCATCGAAAATGACCAAGGGTGACTTGCCGCCTAGCTCCATCGTCGCATGCTTCATCTGCGCACCCGCCGTGGCGAGCACCTTCTTGCCGGTTGGCACCGAACCGGTGAGCGAAATCTTGTCGATGTGCGGATGGTTGACAAGCATTGAGCCGACATCGCCGCGCCCTTGCACGACGGAGAACAGCCCGGCAGGAAGCCCCGCTTCCTCATAGACTTCCGCCAGCGCCAGCGCCGAGAGCGGAGTGTTTTCGGACGGTTTGAAGATGAAGGCATTGCCCATGGCCAACGCAGGCGCGCTCTTCCACGCGGCCCCCTGTATAGGATAATTCCATGCGCCGATGCCCGCGCACACGCCGATGGCCTCGCGTTTGGTATAGGCGAACGGGCCTCCGAGATCGATGTGCTCGCCATTGAACGCGGCAATGGCACCGCCCATGAATTCAAGCGTGTCGGCGGCGGAGGCGGGGTCGGCGACGGTGGTTTCCTGGATGGCTTTGCCGGTGTCCAGCGTTTCGATCTCAGAAATCTCTTGGTTCCGGGCGCGCAGAATGTCTGCCGCCCTGCGCAGAATGCGTCCGCGCTCCACCGGCTTCAGCGCCGCCCAGGCAGGCTGCGCCGCGCGGGCTGCGTCGACCGCTTGGTCGATGAGGGCAGGGGTGGCGCAGGTGAGGCGCGCGATGACCTCGCCGGTCGCAGGGTAGACGCTATCGAGCGCCGCGCCGGATGCGTCGTCGGTGAATTTGCCGGCGATGTAATGGGAGGCTTTGGGCTGGGCGTGCATATTTTGATCCTTAGTAAAACATCTCTTCGTCATTTTCCCAGTCTCTCGCACCATGGACGACACGAATAACTTCAATGCCATCGTCAATTGGCTGGTAGAAAATGAGATGGCTGCCAACGGGAAAGGAGCGGACACTTGGAAAGCGGAACAGACGTCACGATCCCATGCGCGGCATATCCGCCAGGAGGCGCATGGAGGCGACGAGGCGTTCAATATAGGCATCTGCATTTGCGGGCGAGCCGTTGGCTATCCAGTCGTATATTTCGCCCAAGTCCTGCTCGGCCTTCGGACGGCGGAGAATCCGCGTCATGCCGCGCGCGCCCGGCGCGCCTTGAACCTCGCAATCAATTCGTCTGCGGACTCAAGCGGCTCTGGTTCACCACTTGCCAAGCCTTCCTCAACCGCCGCCTCAAGCCGTGCGACAAACGCCTTGTGCCTGTCCTCCCTCTCCTCAAGCAGGCGCAATCCCGCCCGCACGACCTCAGACACACCTTGATAGCGGCCGCTGTTGACAAGGCTTTCGACAAATTCCTGCTGATGACCGGTCAGCGATACGCTGGGATTTCGGGACATAGATGCCTCCACTTCTTGTAGCTAATATTGCTACAAGTGCGCGCGTCGTCAAGAGATCCCGCTACCTGTCGCTCGTTTCCCACCTCGGATTAACCCAAGGCTCCAGATTCGACCGCGCCAGCATATGCCGTCCCAAAATATGATCCGCCGCTTTCTCGCCGGTCATGATCGAGGGCGCGTTGAGATTGCCGTTGGTCACCTGCGGGAAAATCGAGGAGTCCGCCACGCGCAGCCCGTCAACTCCGATGACGCGGCATTCGGGATCCACCACCGCCATTCTGTCGTTGACCGAACCCATTTTAGCAGAGCCGCAGGGATGGTAGGCGCTTTCAATGTGCTCTCGAAGGAAGCTGTCGATCTGCTCATCTGACTGAACGCTTTTTCCAGGCTGAATCTCTTCGCCGCGGAACGCGTCAAACGCCGTCTGTCCGAAAATCTCCCGCGTCAGCCGCACGCAGCGGCGGAACTCGGTCCAGTCGTCGGGATGCGACATGTAATTGAACTCGATGAGCGGCGCATCGTCCGGATTGGCTGAGCGCAGCGTGATCTGCCCGCGCGACTTGGAGCGCATGGGGCCCGACATGCGCCTGAAAGCCATGACCCGTCACCGCCGCCCTGCCGTCATAGCGCACGGCGGCGGGGATGAAGTGGAACTGGATGTCGGGGTAATCGACACCGGGCGCGGAGCGGACGAAGGCGCAGGACTCGAAATGGTTTGTGGCGCCGAGGCCGGTCTTGAAAAACAGCCATTCAGCGCCGATAAGGGCTTTGGAAAAGACATTGAGCTTGGAGTTGAGCGACAGCGGCTGCGTGCTGGCCTGTTGGATGTAGACTTCCAGATGATCCTGCAGATTTTTCCCGACGCCGGGCCGGTCTGCGGTGACGCTGATGCCGAACTTCGCCAGCTCGGCGGCGGGGCCGATGCCGGAGAGCAGGAGAAGCTTGGGAGAATTGATGGACGAGGCGGCGAGGATAACTTCGCGTTTTGCTTTGATGACCTCGATGCGCCCATGCGCCTCGATCTCGACGCCGATAGCGCGTTGATTCTCAATGATAACACGGCGGGCGAAGCCCTTGACCAGACTCGTATTTTTCCGCTCAAGCGCCGGGCGCAGATAGGCGTTGGCGACGGACCAGCGGCGGCCATTGTGGATGGTCTGCTCCATCGCCGCAAAGCCTTCCTGCTTCGCGCCATTATAGTCGGAAGTGGTCTCAAACCCCGCCTGCCGCCCGGCCTCGACAAAGGCTTTGTAGAGCGGATTCCTCTGCGCGCCCTTTTGCACAAACAGCGGCCCCGAACGCCCGCGCCAGCCCTCATCGCCGCCTTCAACATTTTCCATGCGCTGGAAATAGGGCTGCACGTCGGCGAACGACCAGCCCTGCGCGCCCATCTCCGACCAAGTGTCGAAGTCCCTGCGCATGGCCGCGCACATAGACCATGCCGTTGATCGAGGACGAGCCGCCGATCACCTTGCCGCGCGGCGTGGCGAGGCGGCGGTTGTTCAAATGCGGCTCGGGCTCGGTCTCGAAGCCCCAGTTGTACATGGACATGTTCATCGGAATGGACAGCGCCGACGGCATCTGGATCAGCGGGCCGATGTCCGTCCCGCCATATTCGATGACAGCGACCGTAGTGTTTGCCGTCTTCAGACAGGCGGTAGGCCAAAGCCGAGCCCGCCGAGCCGGAGCCGACGATCACATAGTCAGCTTCCATCGCGGTCGGGTGGTCTGGAAAGTGTTTGCCTGCGCTCATTCGCCCCTCGGAAACCGCGCGTTTTCTTCGAGCACGTTCAGGTCCATATGATTGCGCATGTAGCGCTCCGAGGCCTTCTGCAGCGGCTGATAATCCCACGGATAATAGGCGCCGTTTCGCAATGCTTCGTAAACGACCCAGCGCCGCGCCTGGCTTTCGCGCACCGCCTTGTCAAACGCCTCCATGTCCCAGCGCGGCCGCACCTTGTTCATGAAGCCGGTGACGAGCAGGGAATAGGTCGTGTCTTTGGCGAGATTGTTCAGTTCAAGCGGGTCATGGTCCAGCTGATAAAGCTGCGGCGCATCGGCCTCGCAATGGACGAATTTGTAGGGGCCTTCGCGCAAGGCCACGAGCGGCGCGATGGAGCCTTCAGCGGCATATTCCATTGGCACGGCCTCGAACGCGGCGCGCCCTTGGCAATGGGCAGCAGGCTTTCGCCATCCGTCCATGGCGCAATTTCCGACAGGTCAATGCCGGCCAGTGCGCCGAGCGTCGGGTTGATGTCGAGCGTTGAGACCGGTTCGGCAATCAGGGCAGGGGCAATGCCCGGCCCGGCCATCATCAGCGGCACGCGGGCGGAGCCTTCAAAGAAGTTCATCTTGAACCAAAGGCCGCGCTCGCCCAGCATGTCGCCATGATCGGAGGTGAAAAGGATGATTGTGTCTTCCAGCATCCGCGTGTCGGTCAGCACCTGTGTGAGCTCGCCGAGCTTGTCGTCGATATAGCTTATGTTGGCGAAGTAGCCCTGACGGGCGCGGCGCACGTGCTCCGGCGCGATGTCGAATTTCCTATAGTCGCACGCCTCCAGCAATCGCTGCGAATGCGCGTCCTGCTTCTTGAACGGGATTTCGCCCACTTCCGGGTCCAGCGCCGCGCAGTCCGCATACAGGTCCCAATATTTCTTCCGCGCCACATAGGGATCGTGCGGATGCGAAAAGGAGACGGTCAGGCACCATGGCCGCGTCGCTTCCGACGGTTGACGTGCGCGACAGCTGATAGAGCTTCTGGCAAGCTTGGAAGCCGACCTCGTCGTCATATTCCATCTGGTTGGTGATTTCGGCGGCGCCCGCGCCGGTGACCGAGCCGAGATTGTGATACCACCAGTCAATCCGCTCGCCCGGCTTGCGGTAATCCGGCGTCCAGCCAAAATCGGCGGGGTAAATGTCCGTCGTCAGCCGCTCCTCAAAACCGTGCATCTGGTCCGGCCCGACAAAATGCATCTTGCCGGACAGGCACGTCTGATAGCCGGCGCGGCGCAGATGATGCGCATAGGTCGGAATGTCCGAGGCGAACTCGGCCGCATTGTCATAGACCCGGGTGCGCGACGGCAGCTGACCGGACATGAAAGAGGCGCGGGCCGGGGCGCAGAGCGGCGAAGCGGTGTAGGCATTAGCGAAACGCGCCGAACGGGCCGCGAGCGCCTTAAGATGCGGCGCATGCAGAAAATCCGCCGGCCCGTCGGGAAACAGCGTTCCGTTGAACTGATCGGCCATGACGATCAGAATGTTGGGGCGTTTCGCGCGCACGATCTGTATTTTGCTCTCCCGCAATGGACAGAATAGGCGAATACGGCGAACCTGCCCAAGACGCAATCCGGCAAACGCTGTCGCGGCTGCGGCAGCTTGGCGAAATGTTCACGCCGCGCGCGGCTTGATCAGCGCCAGCTCTTCCGCCAGTCCGCTCTCGCCGACATGAAGGTCATACTTCGACTGCATATTCATGAACCATTGCGGGTCCACTCCGAAGAACCGGCCCAGGCGCAAAGCGATATTGGCGGAAATTCCCTGGCGTCCATGACAGATTTCATTGATCCGCGAACGGGGGACATGGATGGCTTTCGCCAAGGCGTAGACCGAAAGGTCTTGCGGCTCCAAAAACTCCTCGCGGAGAATGGCTCCGGGGTGGGGCATCGGAATGATGACGTCCTCAGACATAGATTGCTCCTTAATGGTAATCGACAAATTCGACATCGAACGCATGACCTTCGCGCCAGACAAAACATATCCTCCATTGCTGATTGACCCGTATGGAGTGCTGGCCAACTCGGTCTCCCTTCAGCGCTTCCAGATGGTTTCCCAGCGGCACGCGCAAGTCTTCCAGACGTGTGACAGTGGCGATCAGGAAGAGTTTGTTCACAGCCCGTCTGGCAACATCGGACTGGATGGTTTTATCAACGACGCCGCGCGAAAGCCTTTCAGTGCGGCTGCCCTTGAAAGATTTTATCATCCGATGAGCGTATCAAAAAATTATACGCTAGTCCACACCATCTTCTTGAGTTGAACCAACATTGGACAAGCGCCGCGATTTCGGCGAACCTGCCCAAAGCAGATGATGGGAGCATTCATGACAAATCCTGTTTTGGTGGAAGTGATCAGGGGCAGCGAAGTCGAGAGCCGGCACTGCGGCGCGGTGGCGGTGTTTGACGCCTATGGCAAATCCGTCATGGCGCTCGGCGATGTGGACCAGCAGATATTCCCACGCTCCGCCGTCAAATCCATTCAGGCGCTGCCGCTGATTGAGAGCGGCGCGGCGGACGCCTATGGTTTTGGCGACAAGGAACTGGCGCTCGCCTGCGCCTCCCATATCGGCGAACAGGGCCATGTGGACGGCGTCAATGCCATGCTCGCCAAGGCGGGGCGCTCGGTGCGTGACCTTGAATGCGGCGTGCACTGGCCGTTCCCGCAGCGCCTTCTCATCGAGATGGCGGGCAAGGGCGCTGAGCCGACCGCCGCGCACAATAATTGCTCGGGCAAACATGCCGGTTTCATCTGCACAGTCTGCCATGACGGCGTCGATCCCGTCGGCTATGTCGGGCCGGGCCACAAGGCGCAGCAGAACGTGCGCCTCGCCATGCAGGAAGTCACCGGCTTTCCGCACGACGTGGATCATTGCGGCACCGACGGCTGTTCGATCCCGACCTATCTCGTCCCGCTGAAAAACCTCGCGCAGGGCTTTGCCAAAATGGCCACCGGCAAGGGCCTTTCCCCGGCCCGCGCCAAGGCCGCCAAGCGCCTCATCGATGCCTGCATGGCCGAGCCCTGGCACGTCGCCGGCACCGGCCAGCACGACACGAAACTGATGGAGGCGGGCAAGGGCCGCGTATTTGTCAAAGGCGGGGCCGAGGGCGTCTGGTGTGGGGCGATCCCTGATCTCGGCCTTGGCATCGCGCTCAAATGCGACGACGGCGCCGCCCGCGCCGCTCAGAGCATGATCGCCGCGGTTTTGGCCAAATTGCTCAAGGGCGATGCAGAGCTGGCGGAGAAATTCCGCGAACTGGCCAAGCACCGGGAGAAGAACTGGAACGGGATGGTTGTGGGGAAGGTGAAGGCGGTGGGGGAATTGGGGTGAGGGCGGGCGGCGGCTTGCGCGGTTGGCGTTTTTTGCGCTAAACCTCCGCCCCGTGGGGCAAGGGAGGCAGATCATGCATTCGTTCGCCATGCAGTTTCGCAGGTTCGCACTCGCCTCTGCGCTGGCCCTCATGTCCGCCGCCTTTCCTGCGCTGGCGCAGGATGGCGGGGAGCTTGTCGGGCATTGGCGCAAGACCACCATCGTGTTTGAGAGTCCCCGCGACGAGCATCTGATCTTGAATGCCGACAGCACATTTCAAAACTGGACCGTCACGGCAGCTGAAACCGGAACTCCGCTGGCCGGGCAATGGGAGGCGAATGAAAATACGCTGATCTTCCGAATGGAGGGCAGCGAAGACCAGTCTTCGCCATTCACCTTTTTTGAAGGGCAGCTGGTTTATCCCAATGTCGAAGGCGGGCGGGGGTTTTGGGAACGGGTGGAGTGACAGGTCCGGGGCGGCTGGACCAGTGATTTCAATATGTTGCCCGGATAGTCTGAATCAAATCATCAGGACAAAAGCGGTTCTACCCGGCCCCGCCCATCGCCCGCCGCGCCGCGCTGACGATGAAACCTGACCGCGTGAAGCCGTTCGCTTCCGCGTGTTTGTCGATCAGGTCCAGAACTTCCGACGGCACGGAGATGTTCACCCGCACAGTTTTCGACTGCGTTTCGAGCGGCACAAGGATCGCGACTCCATCGCGGTTGTCCTGATCGGCCATCACGGCTTCGAGCGTGGAAGGCTCCGCAATCGCTTCCCCGTCTTCGATCATGCCCGAGACATGAAAGGCGAGCGCCTCCGCCGCCATGTTCCGCGCCTCGTCCAAGGTCTGGCCAACGCTGATGCAGCCGGGGAAATCCGGGAACGAGACGCCGTAGTCGCTGTCCGCGTCCTTGTGAATGAGGGCGATGTATTGGCGCATGGGTTTCATCCTTGTCTTATTCTCAAGCCGGACTGTTTTTCAATGCTGCGGAGCGTGCCAATAGGGACATCGCGCTTGGGATGTGGCACAGTTACCCGGCCCGGTCGTGACTGCATGTTTGAACTGAACGTGACTTCCCGTTTGGCCGACTTCAAACCAACCGGCGGCAAGCAAAAGTCGGATAACATCCCGGCTGTTCATGTGTGTATTTATACACAAAAAGTCAAAAAATCAAGTATGCGCGGAAGTCCTAGCAAACCCGGTTCCCCGCCACCGTCAAATGCGCAAACCCCTCCGCACCCTCCACGGCCAAATCCCCCGTGGCAATCTCCGCCCATTTGTGCCCCGTCACCGCCCCGCGCTTCGCCCCTTCAATCACGTTGCCCGTAATCACCGCCGCCCCCGCGCCGTCGGCGACCGTCACGGCGATCCCTTCGCCGCATTTGCGGATGACGTTGCCGCTCGCTGCGACATTGCGCAGATAGGGGCCCCAGCCGAGATTGATGCCGTAGAGCGGGGCGTTTTCGATTGTGTTGGCGGTGATGGCGGTGTCTGCCTCGGCGTGTATGCCGACGCCGAAGCCGGGGGAGTCTGCCGGATAGGGGCCTTTTTCGGAGAGGTCGCGGACGATGTTGCCGGTCACCGTTGAAAGGCGGCCGCCCTCGTTGAAATTGGCGATGGAGATGCCGTTCGCCGCGCCCTGCACGACATTGTTGGCGATGACCGCGCCCTCAAAAGCGAACTCGGAGTAGATCGCGGTCTCGCCGGAGCGGGCGCAGTTGTTGCCGATGATCTGGATATTGCTGCCGGAATTGGAGCGGATGGCGGTGAAGGCGCAGTCGGCGATGATGTTGTTCGACACCTGCACATTTCCGGC
Source organism: uncultured Alphaproteobacteria bacterium (assembly GCA_963802455.1). Classification (GTDB taxonomy): domain Bacteria; phylum Pseudomonadota; class Alphaproteobacteria; order Rhizobiales; family Rhizobiaceae; genus JANOYJ01. The sequence goes on from CAWDIY010000008.1 coordinate 84,301, forward strand.
GCGGAAGACGTTGACGCCGTTGCCATACTGCCCGGTGCCGCCGTTCGCCGCTGAGATGCGGCTGATCCGGTTGCCGGAGACGATGGTGCCGTCCTCGGCCGGCCTGCCAGCGGTGGACCAGGATGCCGCCATTGGCGCAGTCGGCGATGATGTTGGAGGATATGTCCATGCCGCGCGCTTCGACGGAGTAAATGCCGCTGTCCTTCGCGCCCGAAACATGGCAGCGGTCGATGCGCCCCGACCCGCCTTCCAGCGAAATGCCGTTCTTCGAACTGCCGGTGATGTCGCAGGCCTCGATAACGACATTTCCAACATGCCGAGCTTCGATGAGGCCGGCGGCGTAGTCGCCAAGGCTGCGGTTCTGGCCGTCGATGACAAGGTCCGACAGGTGCAGCATGTCGATGCCTTCGGCGGCAAACAGATGGCCTTCGCCGCCATAGACGATGCGCGAAGCCCCAGGCACGCCATTGATGCGCACGCGGCGCGGCAGCTTCAGATTGGAGACCGATGTAGACGCCCGGCGGCAGGAAGACCGGCTGGTCATTGTCCGACGCGTCTTTCAGTATGCGCTCGAAGACTTTCGACTGGTCGTCAAACGCACCGGGGCGGAAGCCGAGATCGGCGGCGTTGATCGAGCCACGCATGTCGGCATTCTGCAGCAGCCCGGCGGCGCGCGCTTTTGCAGGCACAATAGCCGCAGCTGCCGCGCCGAGGAGGAAATGCCGCCTGTTGATACCGTTTTCCACGTTCATGGCGTTCAGCGAGCAGGTTCTGTGCCGCATTTTATGTGCTGTTTTGAAACAATGCCTATGGATACAGACGGGCTTGCGGCTTGGCCGCGCAGCGACTACCTTCCTTTCATGAGCAGCGCATTCACCAAAGACTCCGACGATGGCGGCGCGCTTCCCGAGCCGGGGGAGCGCCATGTCAGCACGCACCGCAATCTTGTCACACGGCACGGGCTGGAACTGATTGATTCCGAGATCGCGGCGCTGCGCGAGGAGCATCACCGGGCCGAGACCGAGGGAGACCGCGAGAAGCTGGCGCTGACATCGCGCGACCTGCGCTACTGGACGGCGCGGCGCGAGAATGCCGAAATTTCCGAGCCGGAGCCGGGAAGTGACACGGTGCGCTTTGGCATGTCTGTCACCGTGCGCGGCGAGGATGGCGTCAGTCATGTATGGAAAATCGTCGGTGAGGACGAGGCGGACGCCAAGCACGGCACGGTTTCACACGTTTCGCCGATGGCGCTGGCGCTTTTTGGCAAAAAGGCGGGCGATGCGGCCAGCGTCAATGGGCGGGAATGGGAAATCGCCGGGGTCAGCGCGGCCTAGACTTTCGCCGGCGCCTTCATGTCACGCATGTGCCGCGCCAGATCCTCGACCGTCTCAAGCCTCCAGAGCGCTGACCGGTCGGCGTCACAGCCAAGATATTCCTCAAGCTCCAGGACGACGATTTCCATCACCAGACTGTCTCCGATAATGTCCTCAAGCCGGGTGGGGGCGAAGATGAGGGCAGCGGAAACGCCGGTCGCCGCCGCCAAAATGTGCTTGGCCGCCGCGCAATTGACCGCCGCAGACGTGCGGCGCGGAACAGATGCGGTGGAGGAATGCGCAAAGGTGCTGTGCATGGGGACTGCCAGAGGGTCAGAATACAACCATATGACCTTAGTTGAGTTTACGCAAAGTAAACTCACCCAAATCAATGAGACGCGATAGATTTATTTGGCGCGTTTTGCCGCGCGGCGGTCAGAGCCAGCCCTTGTAGCGGAAGAAGGCCAGCGGCAAAAGCGCCGACAGGAACATCAGCACGATCGCCATCGGATAGCCGAGAACCCATTTCAGCTCCGGCATGTAATCAAAATTCATGCCGTAAATTGAAGCGACAAGCGTCGGCGGCATGAAGCCGACGGCGGCGACGGAGAATATCTTGATGATGGCGTTCTGCTCGACTGAGACGAGGCCGATGATCGTGTCGAGCAGGAAGGTTATCTTATTCTGCAGAAATTCGACATGCGCGTTGAGGGAATTGGCGTCGCGTTCGAGCGATTTGATCCGAGCGCTGGCTTTGGTTTTGCTTTTCCCGGACGACGCGTTGAGCACGCTGACATAGACGAGCAGCCGGCTGAGCCCGGCAAGCGCTTCAAGCAGTTTGGACAGGAGCGAACCTTCAATTCCAAGATGCCGCATGGCTTTGCGGAATGCGGGCGTTGAAAGGCCGCCCTTGCCGCTGGACCGGAACAGGTGCGTGGATTCCTCCTCAAGTCGGCCTGATATACCTTCCAAAATGTCGGCGGCGCGATCAGTCACTGATTCCAGTATGCCAAGAAAAATGGAAAACCCGTCACAGCCTTCATTCACAAAGCCGTTCGACGGCTTTGTCGCGTATTTTTCAAACAGGAGAAACGATTTCGGCCGGCAATAGCGCACAGTGATCAGCCGCTTGCCGCTCAAAATGAAAGTGATCGGCTGAAGACCGGGATGGTCGGTGTCCACTGAATGGAGCAGCGGAGTTGTCATGTAATGCGCGCCGCTCTCAACATAGAACCGGCTCGATTCCTCGATCTCCTTCATGTCCTCGCGCGTCGGAATGGCGACTTTGGTCAGCTCTTCGACGCGCTTGTCGTCATGCTTGGTGGGTTCAAGGAGGTCGATCCACAGCGCGTGGTCGGGCAAAGGATCGCTGTCGCTGATCGTTTGCAGCGCAAGATGATCGCCTTCAAGGGTAAATACACGGATCATAACGGGTTCCGGCAACGGATGCAGTTGGCGTGTGGCTTAACAAGAAACGGTGCGCGCGTCATCTGCGCATTGCGCTTGAGACAGCCGGTTGCGCGGAGGCGTCCGGCAGAAGCGTCTCCTCAATGAGCCAGTCGCGAAACTTGGAAGCGGCCGGTTCGCGGAACTTGCCCTTCTTTGCGGCCAGATACCATTTCTCCGGTTGTTTGACCGAAAAAGGAACGGGCTGGACGAGCCGTCCGGATGCCAGGTCGGGCGCGGCAAGGAAGTCCGGGACGATGGCGACACCCTGGCCGTCCGCCGCCGCCTCCAGCGCCAGGAGATAGGAATCGAAGCGGACCGTCGCCGCCAAGCTGTTTCGCGCAATGCCCGCCGCGCTGAGCCATACGCCCCAATTATTGTCAGCGGTATAAACTTCGAGCAATGTGTGTCTGATCAGGCCGGCGGCGTCCGGCATGCCGCCGGGAGGGAGCAGCTTCGGACTGCACACGGCAATCAGCCCTGCCTCGAACAGTGGAATATACTCAAGCCCTTGCCGTGTCGCCGCAGCCGTGCAGATGATGCCGACATCTGCGGCGAGCGGGTCGAACTCCCAGTCCATCTGGCTGGCATTGAAGCGCACCAGCAGATCCGGACAGGCCTTTTGCAACCGGTGCAGCCGCGGCATCATCCAGCGGGCGGCCATGGTGATGTAGATTTGAACGGTGAGTTCCTTTTGGGAAGGACGGGCAAGGAGCCTTGCGCCTGCATCGATTTTTTCCATAGCCTCATGCACGAAGGGGAAGAACGCCTGACCCGCGGCCGTGAGCGCGGCATTGCGGCCCGCGCGCTGAAACAGGTCCGTTCCAAAATGTTTTTCCAAATTGGCAATCTGGTGGCTTACCGCCGACTGGGTGATGGAAAGCTCATCAGCGGCAAGGCGGAAGCTTTCGCGACGCGCCGCCGCTTCAAAGGCGCGCAGGGCGGTGAGCGGCGGCAGGGAAAAGCGCTTGGTCATGGAACTCTGCACACTTGATACGTGAGTATTATTCATCAGTTGATGAAAATCAATCGCTTGACCGTGAGGTCCGCGAAAATGTCTATCAGGCTATAGGCATTGATTGCTTCTGGCACAGGGATTTCAACAATGAGCATTGACCAGATCGAAGCCCCGGCGCGCGATGCGGGACGGCGGGGCGGGCGGGATTCGCGGGTGGCGGCAAGGTCGAGGCCGCTCGGCAATGACGAACGGCCGGTGTGGCCGGGGCTGCCCGGCGGCAAGTTCAAGGTGCTGAACGACGCCGAGATTCAGAAAATCCATCATGCCGTGTTGGATGTTCTCGAACAGATCGGCTTTGCCGACGCTATTCCGAGCACAATCGAATATCTCACCAAAGCCGGAGCCGTAATGGGCGGCGACGGGCGTCTGCGCTTTCCGCGCGCGCTGGTCGAGGATGTGATCGCCAAGGCGGCGCGGCGGTTTCCGCTGCACGGACAGGACCCGCGCCATGACATGGACCCGTGGGGGACCAATGTCTATTTCGGCACGGCGGGGGCGGCGGTCAATGTGGTGGACCCGGTGACGGGCGATTACCGCGATTCCAACGTCACCGATTTGTACGACTGCGCGCGCATCGTTGACGCGCTGGACAATATCCATTTTTTCCAGCGCACGCTGGTTTGCCGCGAGTTGGTCGACACCTATGAGCTCGACATCAACACCTGTTATGCCAGTGTCATGGGCACGACCAAACATGTCGGCACGTCAATGGTGCAGCCGGAACACGTGCAGAAGTGCCTGGAAATGCTGCACATGGTGGCCGGCGGCGAGGACAAGTGGCGGGCGCGGCCGTTTGTCAGCCAGTCGAACTGTTTCGTGGTGCCGCCGCTGAAATTTGCCGAGGACGCCTGCAAATGCCTTGAGGTGGCGGTGCTCGGCGGGATGCCGGTGCTGCTTCTGTCGGCGGGGCAGGCGGGGGCGACCGCGCCGGCGGCGCTGGCCGGAACTGTTGTGCAGGCGGTGGCGGAATGTCTGGTGGGCCTCATCTATGTGAACGCCATTGTTCCCGGCGCGCCCTATATTTTCGGCACTTGGCCGTTCGTTTCGGACCTGCGCACCGGGGCGATGTCGGGTGGCAGCCCGGAGCAGGCGCTCTTGTCCTCCGCCTGCGGGCAGATGGCGAATTTCTACGGGCTGATCGGCGGCACCGGCGCGGGGATGACGGACGCCAAGGTCATGGACTTTCAAGCGGGATATGAACAGGCGTGCAATCTGACACTCGTGGGTAATGCCGGGACCAACCTGATCTATGAGGCGGCGGGAATGCATGCGAGCCTTTTGGGCATCTGCAAGGAAACGCTCGTGGCCGACAATGACATTATTGCCGCAGCGCAGCGCACGATGCGCGGCATTGACGTAAGCGATGAAAGCCTGTCGCTTGAGACGATCAAATCGGTGTGCATGGGTGGACCGGGGCATTATCTCGGCTCGCCGCAGACGCTGCAGCTGATGCAGCGCGACTATGTCTATCCGACGGTGGGCGACCGCTGGAGTCCGAACCAGTGGAACGAAAAGGGCCGGCCGGACTATGTGACGCGCGCTGTGGCGAAGACCAGGCAGATCATGGACATTCACCATCCGCGCCATGTCAGCCGCGAAACGGACGATGCGATACGGGCGAAGTTTCCGATCAGGCTTGATCGCGCCGCCATGGGCGGGAACCGATAGATCGCTTCAAGCTTTATTGGATCGGTTTGGCGCTGTTCCGGAACTGTCAGATAAACTGACCCAGCCCCGGAATTTCCGACACCAACCCGTCGATCTCCGCCGCGCCGACTTTTTCGCGGCCGTAGCGGATGGTTTCTTTGGCAACGCCCGTGATTTCGCTCATGCCGAGGCCGCTTTGCATAAGCTGCGAGCCGAGGCCCATGACGCCCGGCATGAATCCCGGTTTGAAGTTCGCCTCCGCCACCGCTTCCGCCGCGCCGGGCATGGAAGCGATCAGCGCCGCGACTTTGTCCTGCGGACCGTCGGTCTGGAGAAAGCCGAGCATCATCCCGATTGACCGGCGCGCGGTTGCCGCGTCCAGTCCGACATGGGCGACCACCCGGTTGATTAGTTCCTCCATTCAGCGCTCCTGCCTGTTTATTGACCTTTACGTCATATGCACAAGCGCAGCGGGAAAACAAGGCGGGAAATGCGTGTATCCTTACTGGTGTTTCTCCAAACAGCGTGAAACCATTGTTAAGGCGGGCGGCAGTCCGTATATCTGCGCGCGAAACCAGCCGGCAAATCTGCTGGACACAGCAATTGGAACAAAAATGCAGGAAGACGGCAAACTTTTCATCGGCGCGAGCCGCAAGCCCGATGATTCGATGCAAAAGGGCGAATATTTGGCGCTGAAATACGGCAACCGCCACGGCCTGGTGACAGGCGCGACAGGCACGGGCAAGACCGTGACGCTGCAGATTCTCGCCGAAGCGTTTTCAGACGCGGGCGTGCCGGTCTTCGCCGCCGACATCAAGGGCGACCTGTCCGGCATCGCCGCCATGGGCGAGCAGAAGGACTTTCTGGTCAAGCGCGCCGGGCAGATCGGGCTCGAACCCTTATGTGAACGCCGAATATCCGGTGATTTTCTGGGACCTGTTCGGCGAACAGGGCCATCCGATCCGCGCCACCGTCTCCGAAATGGGTCCGCTGCTTCTGTCGCGCATGATGAACCTGACCGAGGCGCAGGAAGGCGTGTTGAACATCGCCTTCAAGATCGCCGACGAAGAGGGGCTGCTGCTTCTCGACATGAAGGATCTGGAGGCGCAGCTCGCCTATATCGCCGACCGCGCGAAGGAACTGCAGTCGCGCTACGGCAATGTGAACAAGGATTCGGTCGGCGCCATCCAGCGCTCGCTGTTGATCCTCGAACAGCAGGGGGCCGAGCATTTCTTTGGCGAGCCGGCGCTGAAAATCGAAGATCTGATGCGCACGACGCCCGACGGGCGCGGCGCTATTAACATTCTCGCGGCTGACAAGCTGATGATGAACCCGCGTCTCTATGCGACCTTCCTGCTCTGGATGCTGTCGGAGCTGTTTGAGGTGCTGCCGGAAATCGGTGACCCGGAAAAGCCGAAGCTGGTCTTCTTCTTCGATGAGGCCCATCTTCTTTTTGATGAAGCGCCGAAATATCTGATTGAGCGCGTCGAGCAGGTGGTGCGCCTGATCCGCTCCAAGGGCGTCGGCGTTTACTTCGTCACGCAGAACCCGCTGGATGTGCCGGACACGGTGCTGGCGCAGCTCGGCAACCGTTTTCAGCATGCCCTGCGGGCCTATACGCCGCGCGAGGTGAAGGCGGTGAAGGCCTCGTCCGAAACCTTCCGGCCGAACCCGGACTTTGACTGCTACGAGACGATCACCAAGCTCGGCACGGGCGAAGCGCTGGTTTCAACGCTGGAGGAAAAGGGCATTCCCTCCATGGTCCAGCGCACGCTCATCCGACCGCCGGCCTCGCGGCTTGGGCCGGTCACCGCCGAGGAACGCAAGGCGCTGATGAAGCAGAGCCCGGTCGCGGGCGAATATGACGAGACGATCGACCGCGAATCGGCGTTTGAGGTGCTGCACAAGCGCGTGGAGGAGGGCAATGTCGCGCCGGAGGCAAAGCCAGCCTCGCCGGATGGCAAGACCACAGGCGGCGGCTGGACGCTGCCGGATTTCAACGGGGCGAAGACCAAACCTGCGCCAAGTCAGAACGCGCCGCGCGGCTCGGGTCGCCAGACCGTGGCGGAAGCGGCGATGAAGTCGGTGGCGCGGTCGGTGGCGTCTTCGCTGGGCCGGGCGCTGGTGCGGGGAATTCTCGGCAGCCTGTCACGGCGGTAAAGCAGTGGCCCAGCTGGCTCTCTACACATTCGGTATATTTTCAAGGCCAGCAGACGACCCGGCCAATAATGGCTTTCACCGCCGTAATGACCCGGTGCTCGCACTCGTGGACAAAGCGCCGGGCCTGATCGCCCGTTCCGGCTATGAAGGCGATCCCGGCCCGAAATCATGGGGAGTTCAGGTCTATCCGAGATTTTACGTGGAGACCGGCGATGGCTGGTGTCCATCCACACTGTCAGCCTGGAAGGATATGGAGCACGCCATGGCCTTCAGCTATTTCGGCCTGCATGCCGAGGCGCTGTCGCATGGGCGCGAATGGTTCAGGAAGCCCGAATGGCCGCCGTATGCGGCTTGGTGGATTGAGGATGGAAAATTTCCAAACTGGACGGAGGCCGTCATGCGTCACGAGCATCTGCACGACAATGGTCCCTCGCCCCTTGTTTTTAACTTCAAAACTGCATTTGACTCTCGGGGGCGTTCGCTGACGCTGAATCGTTCAACGATCAAGCAGATTGCGGCAAGTCAACGATGACATTTCACCCCGAAACCGGCAGCGGCGCGTCCTCGCCGAACACAACGACCGGCGTGTCTTTCCGCACCCGCTCCCACAGGTCGATGATGTCCTGATTGAGCATCCGCACGCAGCCGGAGGAGGCTTTTTTGCCGATGCTCTTCCATTCCGGCGAGCCGTGGATGCGGTAGAGCGTGTCGACTCCGTTCTGGAAGATATAGAGCGCCCGCGCGCCGAGCGGGTTGTCGATGCCGGGCTTCATGCCGCCGTTTTCGGCTGAATATTTCTCAAGCTTCTTGTCGCGCTCGATCATTTCTTTCGGCGGCGTCCATGTCGGCCAGCGGCCCTTCCGGTCCACATTGGCATTGCCCGCCCAGGCAAAACCCTCGCGCCCGATGGCCACGCCATAGCGCAGCGCCTCGCCGAACGGCAGGCACAGATAGAGGAAGCGGTTGGCGGTATCGACCACCAGCGTTCCCGGCCCTTCGCCGGTCGGATCGGGCACGACACGGCGGTGATATTTCGGGTCGATCTTGGCGTATGGCACGGCGGGAATGGAAAACCCGCCGTCTTCGACCGCGGAATAGATGATTGCCGGGTCGGTGATGATCGGTCTCGTCTCAAGCGGCGGGATCGGCGCTTGCGGAAACGCTTTCAGCTGCGCCTCGTCCACCACCTCGGCGGTCGTGCAGCCCGCAGCCGCCGCGCCGCTGGCCATGACGGCGAGAAGCTCACGGCGGCTGAGTCTGCTGGCCGCAGCGTCCTTAATGAACTGCTTCAATTTTGAACCGCAGGCCCAGCGCGGAGAGCATTTTGGTTACCGTCTCCATCTGCGGCTTTCCTTTTTTTGACAGCGCCTTGTACAAATTTTCCCGGCTGACTTCCGCCTGCTTTGCCACCGCGCGCACGCCACCCTCTTGCGCCTTGGCAACATTGCGCAGGGCCTCCTGAAAGAGTTCCATATTGCCCTCTTCAAGAAACTCCGCGAGGTACACCGCCGCATTTTCTGGATCGCGTAAAAGCTCGTCCCGAAAAGTGAAGTCAAGTGGTCTGCTGGGTGGCATCATGGCGCTGTCCTTCGATTGTAGTCAGCAAGACAGATTTTGGCGGATGCGATAGCCTTGTCCTGCGTCTGCTTTGTTGATCCTGCCAGAAGCAGGACGATCTTTTGGCCGACAACTGAGTAGTAGATTCGGTAACCCGGTCCAAAATGAATGCGCATCTCACACAAACCGTTGGCTCCAGCTATTGGTTTCCAATCTCCGAACAGTCCGGCTGCCGCCCTGTCAATCCTTGCGGCTATGATGGTTCGTGTTTTCGGGTCTTTCAGGCCTTCCACCCAGTTTTGGAATGGCGCCTGCCCAGACTCGCTCTGGTAGACCGAAATGTCATATCGCATTGCGACCAAATATGTATGTCAGAAGATACACAAAAGCAACCTGTTCGAATTTAACAACTACAGCCCCGCCAAATCCCGGATCACCCTGTCCGGCCCAAATCCCTTATACTCGTCCGGCGCGCCGTTCCGGTTGACCCATACCGTATGGCAGCCGAACACCGCCGCACCCGCTATATCCCAGCGGTTGGACGACTGAAACGAGATTTCGCTGGCGTTGCAGCCGAAATAGCGGGTGGCAAGGCGGTAGCATTCGGGGTCGGTTTTGAAGCGCTCGAGCTGGTCCACGGAAAGAACGGCATCGAAGTAATGGCCGATCTGCGAGGCGGTGACGGCGCTTTCCAGCATGGATGGCGTGCCGTTTGACAGAATCGCAAGCTTTGCACCCTTCGATTTGAGCAGGGCCAGTGCGGCTGGCACCTCACCAAAACATTCCGGCGTCTTCCATGCGGCGAGAAGATCGGCCCGAAGCGCCGCGTCTTTGATGCCTTGGCTCGCCATCGCGAAATCGAGCGCATCCCCGGTGATTGACTCAAAGTTCCGATAAGCGCCCGAAAGGGTAAGCACCCAGGAATATTCCAGCTGCCTGGCGCGCCAGATTTCTGACAGCCGTTCGCTTTGGTCGCCAATTCGGGCGGCATGCCTGCGCACGGGCGAACTCACGTCAAACAGCGTGCCATAGGCGTCGAAGACATAAAAAGGTTTCATGAGCCATTCCCGGCCATTGCCGCATTGCCGCCGCTGAGATCAGCGACTATGTATCAAAAACCGGTTCTGACAAAGAACCCCTGCCGATAAATTTCCCAAGGAGACGATTATGGCTTTCACCCTTCCGGACCTGACCTATGATTATGACGCGCTCGCACCTTTCATGTCGCGCGAAACGCTCGAGTTTCATCATGACAAGCACCACAAAGCCTATGTCGACAACGGCAACAAGCTGGCGGCGGAGGCCGGTATGGACGGGCTTTCACTTGAGGAAGTGGTCAAGCAGTCCTTCGGCAAGAACGGCCCACTCTTCAACAATGCCGGCCAGCATTACAATCACATTCATTTTTGGAAATGGATGAAGAAGGGCGGCGGCGGCACCAAGCTGCCCGGCAAGCTGGCGTCCGCAGTCGACAGCGATCTTGGCGGCTATGACAAATTCAAGGCCGATTTCATAGCGGCCGGCACGACGCAGTTCGGCTCTGGATGGGCCTGGCTGTCGGTCAAGAACGGCAAGCTGGAAATTTCCAAGACCCCGAACGGCGAAAACCCATTGGTGCATTCGGCCAAGCCTGTCCTCGGCGTCGATGTCTGGGAGCATTCCTACTATATCGACTACCGCAACGCCCGGCCAAAATACCTCGAAGCCTTTGTCGACAGCTTGATCAACTGGGACTATGTGCTTGAAATGTATGAGGCGGCCTGCGCCTGACCGCAAATTGGATCTTGAGCAAAATGGGCTCCGTTTTCGCGCTGGAGCCCATTTTTGTTGACACACCGTTTCATGGAATTTGAACTCGATCACGTGATCGTGAAGTGAACCCTTCGCGCGGGCGTTGCAGTCTGGCAGCGGGACGGCAAATCACCACATTGTGAATCAGGAGCATAATATGAAGAAGCTACTTGCAACACTGACGGTCGCAGCGCTCGGCGCGGCGATCTTCACGGCAAGCGCCGACAATCTGGAAGACCGCGAAGCGATCATGAAGGGACTGGGCAAGGCGGCTTTCGGCACGCTTGGCCCGATTGTCAAAGGCGAAGCGCCGTTTGACGCCGCGGTTGTGAATGCCGCTTTGGCGGACATCGACGCCAACGCCAAGAAGATCGACGTGGCAGCGCTTTTCCCGGCGGGATCAACGGGCGAATCGGCATCCCCAAAAATCTGGGAAAACCTGCCCGACTTCACTGCCAAAATGGACAAGTTCAAAGCTGACGCCGCAGCTGCGGTCGCGTCCAATCCGCAGGATATTGAGGCTTTGAAAACCCAGTTCGGTGCGTTAACAGGAGGCTGTGGCGGCTGCCACGAGGCTTACCGCGTGAAGAAGGGCTGACCGGCCCCGCCGGCCAGACTTCATTTTGAGACTGGCCGGAGACAGAGATGATCAAAAAGCTCGCCATTGCCGCACTCATTCTGGGCGCAATCGGCGGGCTTTTATTCTGGGTGCTCACCGAACCGCAGCGGCTTGATCCGGCGGAAGTGGCCAAAGCCGGCGATGGCGATGTGGCGCGCGGCGAGATTGTTTTCTGGCAAAGCGGCTGCGCCGCCTGCCATGCCGCGCCGGGTTCGAAAGATGCCGAAAGGCTGAAGCTGGCCGGCGGATTGGTGCTGAAATCGCCGTTTGGCAATTTCCATGCGCCGAACATTTCCATGGATTTGGACGACGGCATCGGCGCATGGGGATTTATCGATTTCGCCAACGCAATGCAGCGCGGCGTGTCTCCCGAAGGTGAGCACTATTATCCGGCTTTTCCTTATTCCTCCTATGCGCGGATGAACTTGAGCGACATTTCTGATCTTTGGGCCTATTTCAAAACGCTGCCCGAAGTGAAGGGCAAAGCCCCGGACCATGAGCTGCCGTTCCCGTTCAACATCCGCCGCTCGCTCGGCGGCTGGAAGCTCCTGTTCTTCAAACAGGGCCCCGCGGTCGAAATCGCCAATGCTTCAGACGCGGTCAAGCGCGGCCAGTATCTGGTCGAGGGACCGGGACATTGCGGCGAATGCCACACGGCGCGCAATCTGCTCGGCGGGCCGAAAATGAGCCAGTGGCTGGCGGGCGGACCCAACCCCGAGGGAGAGGGCAATATCCCGAACATCACCGGCGGCGAAGGCGGCATTGAGAAATGGTCGGAAAAGGAGATCACCTCGGCGCTCGGCGACGGCATCACGCCGGACTTTGACTCGCTCGGCGGCTCCATGGTGCAGGTCGTGCGGAACTGGGCGCATGTGCCAGAAGGCGACCGCGCCGCCGTGGCCGCCTATCTTAAAGCCATACCGGCGCACCCAAACGGATACCCAGCGCCGATTGCGGCGAAATAGGACGCACAGGGCTTGGGCAAAGACACGCAATTGAAGGTGGCCATTGTCGGCGCCGGCCCCGCCGGTCTTGCCGCCGGACGGGCGCTGATGGCGCATGGCGTGCCGTTTGAGATATTCGAAAAGCACAGCGAAGCCGGCGGCATTTGGGATCTGCAAAACCCCGGTAGCCCTATGTACAGCAGCGCGCATTTCAACTCGTCCAAGACCATGTCCGGCTTCAAGAACTATCCAATGCCGGGCGGCTATCCCGACTATCCGTCAAACAGCCAGATTCTGTCCTATGTCCGCGCCTTCGCCCGTGACATGGGATTGACGCCGCACATTCGCTTTTCCACCGGGGTTGTAAAAGCCGAGCGCCGGGAGAACGGCTGGCTTCTGCGCCTTGGCGAAGGATCAACGGAACAATTCACCCATCTGATCGCCGCGCCGGGCACAAACTGGGCCCCGAACCGGCCGGAAATTCCCGGCAGGCTCGACGGCGAGGTCATCCATGCGGTGGATTACAAAAGCTCGGAGCAGTTGAATGGCAAGCGCGTTCTGGTGGTGGGTGCCGGAAATTCAGGCGCGGACATTGCCTGCGACGCGGCCCGCGCGGCGGACACGGCGTTCATCTCGATGCGCCGTGGCTACCTTTTCATCCCCAAGCACATTCTCGGCATGCCAGCCGACGTGTTTGCGGCCTCCGGGCCGAAACTGCCGTTATGGGCGCAGCAGCGCGTCTTCAGCCTGCTGCTGCGCATACTCTATGGTGACCAGACGCGGCTCGGGATTCCAAAACCTGACCATCGCCTGTTTGAAACCCATCCGCTTTTGAACGACCAGATCCTGCATCATCTGCGCCACGGCGATATCAGCGTGCGCCCCGATGTGGAGCGTTTCGACGGCAGGGATGTGGTGTTCAAGGATGGTTCCCGCGAGGCGATTGACCTTGTCATCCTCGCCACCGGCTACCACTGGCCGATCTCCTTCATCGACCGCAGCCTGTTGAAATGGGAGAATGAACGGCCCGAACTCTACCTGAATATATTCGCGCCAAAGGATGAACGTCTGTTCGTCATGGGCTTTCTTGAATCCAACGGCGGCGCTTACGGGTTATTCGACGAGACAGCAGATCTCGCCGCCCGCGCGATCAAAGCCGGACAGGACGATCCGCAAGCCCATGCCCGCCTGCGCAGCCTCGCCGCCGCGCCGCCGCCTGTGCTGAGCGGCGGCATAAAGCTCGTCAATTCCGCCCGCCATGCGCACTACATCGACATGGATGCCTACAGGAAGGAGCTGAAGCGCCTTCGCGCGAAGATGGGCTGGAGTGGCATTGCGGCATTGGCCGGTTAGGCGGGCATCGAGAGAAAGCGGCAATCCTCCTGCGCCTCCGCAATCAGCCAGTCGCGGAACAGTTTGATCTTTGGCTGCGCCGCCGAGGATTTGGGGCAGACGATCCAGTAGGACTTTGCGAGCGGCATTGCAAAGGCGACGGGCCGGACCAGCCTGCCGCTGCGGATATCCGCGGCGGCGAGCGTGGTGCAGGTCAGCGCCACGCCCTGGCCGTTGACCGCCGCGTCGATCAGCATGGCGGCGCGGTTCATCACCGGGCCGCGCGACAGGTCCACGCCGGGAACTCCGGCTGCCTCGAACCAATCGGCCCAAATCTCCCGGTCATCATGATGGAGCAGCGGCAGTTTCATAAGGTCCGCTGGTTCAAGCGGGTTTTCATGCGCGGAGGCAAGCCCGGGACTGCACACAGCGAAAAGATGTTCGGCGCAGAGCCGGACCGCCTCCAGCCCCGGCCAGTTCCCATCGCCGTGCCGCACCGCCATGTCCACATTCTCGCGGGCGAAATCCACATGGTGCATGTCGGCTGAAATTCTGCAGCGAAATCTCCGGATGCTCATGCGAAAAGCGGCCAAGCCGGTGGACGAGGAACTTGGCGGCGAAGTCCGGCGAGACGCTGACCGTCAGCGCGCCGGACCCCTGCCGCTGGCGCAGCCGCTGCGTGCCGAGCGCGATCCGGTCGAGCGCGTCGCGCACAGTTGCGAGATAATCGCGGCCCGCCTCCGTCAGCGACAGCCCGCCCGGCGCGCGGACAAAAAGCGTGGCCGCAAGATCAAGCTCCAGCGCCTTGACCTGCTGGCTCACCGCGCCCTGCGTGACGCAAAGCTCTTCGGCGGCGCGGGTGAAAGAGCCATGCCGCGCGGCGGCCTCGAAAGCGCGCAAGGCGTTCAGGGGCGGCAGATCGCGGGCCACAAAACTTCTCCTGCATTAGAAAATCTAATGGAGCGTAGAGAAAGCATGGTTTGCGCGCAAGCGGGGCGGCGGCGTATTTTTGGGCGGAGAAACGCAAGGAGCGAAGAGATGCGCAGATATTCAGGTCACCCTGAACAAGAGATGCCAGCATTCACTGCATTCGGCGGCGGATTGCCATTTATTAGCGCGGGCAAGTCTCGCAGCCAGACTAATGCGCCTCATCGACCGGGCCAATCAGCGCGAGGACCTGTCCGGTCTCACCGACGAACAGCTCGCCGACATCGGGGTGACGCGGCTTGAGGCGCAGCGCGAGGCGGGGAAGTGGTTTTGGGAGTAGCCAAAGCTGGCGGACCGTCTGAGATACTCACATGAATTCCGGATTGTCACCAGATCGGCCGTCATGGATAGACAGAACTTCAATGCGGCCTGGACGCAGGCGGTAGATGACCGAGAAAGGTGTGCGGGAGATGACATAAAGTCTGGAATCCCTGCTGCCGACCGGGTGACCGGCTCTTGGATTTTCGCTCAACACAAGCTTCATCAGCCTGTACTGCCGCTGCGCATTGCCGCGTCCCTCAGGAAAGACGCTCGAATAGTATTTTCTGAACCAGGCAAGATCCTTCTCGGCCGACGCGAGGTATATGAACCTCATTTCGCCGCAACTGCCCTTTCTGGAAAAATGTCCGGCTCGGGAGGCGGCAATTCACCTTCGGTATCCCAGGAATCAACCCAGGCATCCATCGCTTCGCCGGAAATGAAGATGCCTTTGTCCGCCTCCGCCTCCAGCGCCGCCACTTTGGCCCGGAACCGCTCCTTGCGCCCGACATATTCGCGCGCCGCTTGTTGAAACACATAGGATGCCGAGCGGTCTTCGAGGCGCGCTTCCTTTTCGATGGCTTCCTTAAGTTCTGGGTCAAGGCGCATGGAGAAGGGAACGGCGCTCATGGCAAATCTCCGCAAGTGAGTGCGATACTATGTAGTGCAGCGTATTTCAGTGCCGATGTCAATGGTTCGGCCGCCTATTTCCTTCGGCACCAGGTCACGTTCGGCCCCCGGTCATAATCCGTCTGCGCCCAGTATTTCCACGCCACGCACTGCGCCTTGGTGCGGAAACAGCGCCAGAGCGTCACTTGGCGGATCACATCGCGGCCCATGAAATTTGTCTCCTCATAGCCGCCGTCGAAAAAGCCGACCCATGTGCCCTTGGCGACCGGAAAATAGCAGCGCTCGCCTTTAACGCGGGGTGGGGCGGCGCTGGTGGGGATTGATGTCAGAAGTGCGCTGAATGGCGAGGGCGAGCGCGGCGGCAATAGAAAGGAGCGGCTTCATCTGTCTTGCCTTCCAATTTGTTCGGCGAAAATGACCTTGCGGTCCTTGCAAGTCAGGCGGTTAAGCGCGAAACAATGCATCCTCAATTTAAGCCCGCAGCACGGATAATTCAAATGGCGCTGCCCCAATTGGCAAATATATAATCCGTGTTCCATTCCCTGCGCCAGATCATCGCCCGGCCGCAGCTGCTTTTGCTGGCGCTGATGATTTTTGTGCAGGCCTCGGCCATCGGCTCGACCATTCCCTACCTATCGGTGACGGCGATCAATGAGCTTGGCCTCAGCGACCAGGCTTTTTCTGCGCTCATATTCGCCTCGTCCGTGGCGGCGGTGACGATCAGCGTTTCCATGGGCATCGTGTCGGACATGATCGGCGACCGGCGCCGGATGATGATCGCGGCCGCCCTGATGGGCGCGGCCGGCTATGGCGCGATCTTTTTCTTCCCCTCCGCGCCGGTTTTCGTCATCGTCACGATTCTCATCATTCCTTTTTATCAGTCTTTGAGTTCGCTGCTTTTCGCCAGCGCCCGCGCCCATACCGACGGGTTTGCGGGCGGCGAAGCCGCTTCGATCAACGCGACTCTCCGCAGCTTCATGTCCGCGGCCTGGGTGGTCATGCCCGCCGCCCTAGGGTTTGCGCTCGCCGGGTCCAAAAGCATGCTGGGGGCTTGGGGCGTGGCGGGTCTGTGCGCCGCAGCGATCTTTCTCGCCTCTTTTTTCCTCGTGCAAAAGACCAGCAGCGCCGCTGCCTCAGGGGCGAAGGTCCCCGGCTTCTTTGCCTCTCTGAAGGAAATTTCTTCGCCGATAATGCTGGCGCGGATGTTTTCCATGGCGTCTCTGACCGGCACTGTCCGCCTGTCCTCGACGCTCTGGACGCTGATTGTCACGGTCAATCTCGGCGGCTCGCTGTCGGATGTCGGCCTCATCGCCGGACTGATTGCGCTCCTCGAAATTCCCTTCATGCTGATTTGGGCCTCGCTCCTGCGGCGGGCGGGGACGCTGCAGATACTGGCGGCGGCGGGCCTGATTTACGCCGCCTACATGGTTGGGCTGTCCATGGCCACCGCGACCTGGCAGATCTATCTGCTGATCATTCCGGGCGCGGCGGGCGCGGCGGCGCTTCTGTCCATGCCGCTCTCTTATTTTCAGGACCTGTTTCCCGGGCGGCCCGGCCTTGGCACATCATTGCAGCCGATCAACGCCTTTATCGGCAACAGCCTGACCGCGCTCGCCTTTGCCATCGGCGCGCATTTTTTCGGCTATTCCGGCACGGCCTGGCTCGGAGTTCTGATGGTGGCCGCCGGCATTGCCGGACTGTTCGCCGTCGAGAAGCGCGGCGGCGCGCTGACTTCGGATTGAAGTTTTTTTTGAGCGTTATCCCGCTTCTTCCCCCTGTCGCTTTGCCGCGTTGGCCGCTATCGTTGCCGAAGGAACAAACGGGATGGAATTGAAATGGCTGTCACACGCTGGGGCATTATCGGACCGGGCGACATCGCCCATAATTTCGCCGACGGGCTGAAGGAAACTGACGCTGGCAAGCTGACCGCCATAGCCAGCCGGGACGCAGGGCGGCGCAAGGCGTTTGGCGATCAATATGGCATTGCCGAGAGCAAGCGCCATTCCACCTACGAGGCGCTCGCCGCCGACCCGGACATTGACGCCATCTATGTCTCGACGCCGCATCCATGGCATGCCGAGCTGTCGATCATGGCGATGCGTCATGGCAAGGCGGTGGTCTGCGAAAAGCCGATGGGCATGCACGCGGGCGAGGCCGCCGCCGTGACGGAAGCTGCGGCGCAGGCGGGCGTGTTTTTCATGGAAGCCTTCATGTACCGCTGCCACCCGCAGATCGCGCGGCTGGTGGAGATCATCAAGTCCGGCGAGATCGGGCAAGTGCGCCACATCAAGGCGACGTTCGGCTTTTCCTCGCAGCGCAATCCGGCCTCCCGCCTTTATGATCCATTGCTCGGCGGCGGCGGCATTCTGGATGTCGGCTGCTATCCAGTCTCCGCCTCGCGGCTGATCGCAGGCGCTGCCATTGGCGCGGGGTTCGACAATCCGGTGACCGTCAAAGGTGTTGCAGTCATGGGGCCGACGGGCGTTGATGAAACCGCCTATGGCCTTCTCACCTTCAAAAGCGGCATCACCGCCGAAATCGCCTGCTCGGTGCAGAACGAGATGGAAAATGCCGTCATCGCCATCGGCGACAAGGGGACGATCCGCCTCGGCAATCCATGGGTTCCGGGCCGCAATGCCGGGCCGTCTGATGCAACGATTGAAGTCACGGTGGGTGGCAAGAGCCGTGTGGAAGAAATCAAGTCGCATCATCACCTCTTCGCCTTCGGCCGATCTTGCCAGCCGCCTGATCGCCGACGGCAAAATGCAGGCCGTCTCCCCGGCCATGAGCCATGGCGACTCGGTCGGCAACGCCGACACGCTCGACCGCTGGCGGCAGAGGTTGGCTATGTGACTTTCCCCGCGCGTCCGAAGAACAACCGCGCGCTGACGGGGATCACCCTCGCGCTTCCCTCCATACCCAAAATCAAGCTCGACGGGGTCAAGCTGCCCGTCTCCCGCCTCCCGGCCGCGCAAAAAAAAAAAAACGGGGCGGGGGCGAACACGCCCCTTTTGGGCGGGCGGAAAGGCGCCCCCGCCCCCGGCGGCGGGCCGGGCCCCCGGCAGGCCCCGCCGCGGGGCGCAAAAAGGAAAAAAAACAAACAAACCCCCCCCCCCCCCCCCCCCCCCGGCCGCCCCCCCCATCCCCCCCTCCCCTCCCCCCCCCCCCACCCCCCCCCCAACACTCGTAATGCCCGTCGCGGGGTTCCCCCCGCCGAAACCCCCGCCCGATGGGGGGGGAAAAGCGGGGTATTCGGGGCCCCCCCATCGGGGGGGGGGCGCGGAAAAAGGGGGCACCCCCAAAAAAAAAAAAAAAGGGAAGGGCCCCTCCCCCAAAAACCCCCCCCCCCCCCAAAAAAAAAAAGCCCATCAGGAGGGGGGCCCCCCCCCCCAAAAAACCCAAAAATTGGGCCCCCCCCCCCCAAAAAAAATAAGCCTCCCCGGTCGTCGGCCCCCGGCCGCCCCCTCTTCCCCCCCCCCCGGACGGGGGGGCCCCCCCCCCCCCCCCATCCCCCCCCAAACCCCCCTCCGCCCCCCCCCCCAAGCCCCCCCCCCCCCCCCCCCCCAAAACCCCAAAAAAAAAAAACCCCCACCCCACCAAAAAATCCCCCCCCCCTCGGCCCCCCCCCCAAACTTCCCCCCCTCCCCCCTCATCCGGCCGCGATCCCCCCACGAGATTTTTCCGCCATGCCCGGGGTGGGGCGAGGGGCTAAAGGGGGATGAGGTGAAAAGCCTGAAATAGAGGGGTGGGGGGGGCTTCCCCCCCCCCCCCCTCTTTTTGCCCCCCCCCCTTCATCACGCATATGGGCTGGACCCACCCCCACCCCTGCCCCTCCCCACAAGGGGGAGGGAAACCAGTGAGGCTCCTCCCTCCCCCTTTTGGGGACTGTTGCAATATTCGTCGGCTTTGATGTTCCGTCACCGTGAAGTGCTTTGGCGCGTGCCTGTGCGCCCCGCTGCTGGGTGTTTTGGGCTGGATTTTCGTCGTTTGGCCCGGTTTTGGACGGAGTCCGGGCTTGGCTCAGGCCGTCAGCGTCACCCAGCGGCGCATGTTGAAGGCCATCGCGGCGATGAGGACCTGCGCAGTGGCTTTGGCGAGACCGCGGTAGCGGATGAGCGACAGGCCCATGCGGCGCTTCAAAGTGGCGAAGGTGGTCTCGACGGCGGCGCGGCGTCTGGCGATCAGCTGGTTGAGCCGCTTCAGACGGGGCGGCAGATCAGGGTGATGCTTGTTGGGACGGCGCATCAGCCGGGCCTTGAAGCCCCTGTCTTTGAGGGCGCGCTCGCGGGCGTGGGTGTGATAGGCCGCGTCCGCCAGAACCGCCCGCTCGTCGCCGCAGATCAGACGGTCAGCGGGAACCGTGTCATTGATGTTGGCGGGCGTGGTGATGATCCTTCGGATGATCCCGGAGCCCTGGTCGACCCCGGCATGCGCCTTGTAGCCATAGGACGAGCCGGGCTTGCCCTGCCTGCGCGTGAACGCGGCGTCGGGATCGGACGCGTTTTCGGGCGCGCCATGCGGCGGCCTTGCCGCGCTGGTCTCGATCACCGTGGCGTCCAGCATCGTGCCGCGCCGCAGGATCAGCCCGGCCTGGTCCAGCTGCCGGTCAAGCTCGCTGAACAGCTTCTCCAGAAGTCCCGCTTCAATCAGGAGATTGCGGAACCGGCACAGCGTCGTGTGGTCGGGCACAGGCTCGGCAAGGCCCAGCCCGACAAAGCCGCGGAACGACCGGCGGTCGAACACGGCATCCTCAAGCTCGGTGTCCGAAAGGCCGTACAGGGATTGCAGCAAAAGCGCCTTGAACATGACAAGCGGATCATAAGCGGGACGGCCCGCCGAGCCCTCACGGCGCAGCCGCGACAGAATTTTCTCAAACCGGTACCACTTCACCAGACCCGAAAGCCGCTCCAGCCGGTCAGAGCGCCCAACCCCGCTGGGCAGCAGCGCATCAACGAAACTGAACTGTCCAGACTGCTTGACCGCCATGAAGAATCTCCGGTTTGGCAAGAGAGAATCATAACAGCGGAATTTTGCAACAGTCCCTTGTGGGGAGGGGCAGGGGTGGGGGTCGGTCCAGCCCATGTTGTTGGCGGGAAGGGCGCAAATGTTTGTGGCGCATTGCGGTCAAGATCAGAAGGCCAAACTCCCTCATTATCACGCCCCGTTTCCGGTCTGATCATTAAAATTCCAAGGGACGTACAGGGCGTGTGGTCCTGCCGTTTGGAACTCGATTGAGAGTGTGGCTCGCCACACGCCCTGTCACGGCTTTTTGCCCGGGCTGGCGCAAGGGGCGCTCCGTTAAGAGCGCGGCAGGGCCAGGAGGGACATGGCTAAGGGAACTCCGCCCGCCGGGATAACCACACCCGGCTGCCATAGGCCGCCCGCTCTCCCGAATGCCGGTTGATCACCCGGTCCCCATGAGAGCAGCGGGAATAATGTAACCCGGCTGCGCAGGGTGCTGCGTAAAATCGTGATTTATCCGCGCAAGAAAATGACAAGCTATTGATACTAAACAATAAAAAATCTCTGCCGCTGAAATATTCTACCCCACTTTTGGGTGCCATTCCGATAGAACAAGTCCGAAAGTGGTGCAGCGGCGCACTCGGAGGGCTGGTCCTGCTTCGCTCGCGAGGGCGAGCTTCGCAGGATTGGGTGCTACATCCTGCGGGCCAAATTTGCCGTTGCAAAACGGTGCAAAATAAAGCGACCCATCCTGCGAAGCTCGCCCTCGCGAGCGAAGCAGGACCAGCGCGTCCCCCGTCATCCGTTGGCATCTTGCGCAGCGGGAAGCGCAAACCACCTACTTCTTCACCCGCAGCGTCTCCCAGAACTGGTCGATGATGACGCCCTCATCCGGGGCGGCGGTTTTGTTGAAAAGGGTGGCGAACATCAGCGCGCCTTCGCCGAGCCGCAGCGTGTAGACCGCAAGAATCAGCTCATTGTCCGCATCGGCGGCCATGGCGCGCACGCCTTTGATTTCGGTGCCGTCTGCGAGCTTGCGGCTCACGTCCTTGCGCGCAATTCGGACGCCGCTTTCGGTCGGTCCGGCCAGCATGTTGTTGAGGAAAATGTCGCGGACCTTCAATCAGGTCATCATCGCCAACCTTCTCATGGCGCTCGACGATAATGTGCGTGCCATTGGCGGTGCCGCCGTCATAGCGCGTCAAGGCCGGGTCGAAATTCATGACCTCAACCTTGACGGCAGGGGGATGGGCAAATGAAAACTGGTCCGTTTCAAAGACGCTGTTTTCGTTCTGGCGGAACTGGATCACAATCTCGTCGCCGGACTTCAGGCGCGCAGTGACATCGTCGCCGGGCGCGGCGGGATAATCCTTGCCCTCGATGGTCAGCGTGAAGTTCTTCTCCGCCGCTTCACCTGCCGCTGCAATCAGCCATGCGGCGAGAACGGGAACCGTAAAAAACCGCCAAGAAGCCATGATCCAAACCTCCCCTGCTGACCTGCATTAAGCGCCGAATGTTGGTTCGCGGCAAGGGGAGGGCGGTCCAGGAAGGTCTGGTGCGGCAAGGCGGCGGATGATACTTTGATGAACCCGGGAGATGTGCAGAATGGCCAAGATCGTCTTCGCAATGAACCTGTCGCTGGACGGCTATGTCGACCACGAGCTTTTTGCGCCCGATGCGGCGCTGTTCCGCCACTGGATAGAGGCCGTGCGCGGCGCGGCGGCCAGCGTCTACGGAAGCCGCCTTTATGGGCTCATGCGCTACTGGGACGAAGACCATCCCGAATGGAGCCCGGACGAACGCGAGTTCGCGCAGGCCTGGCGGGCCGTGCCGAAATGGGTCGCCTCGAAATCGCTGAAGTCCGTCGGCCCAAACGCGACGCTTGTCGCAGGCGACATCGGGGCGTTGGTCAGCGGGCTGAAGGAAAAGCTGGACGGCGAGATTGATATTGGCGGGCCTGTCCTGGCGCACAGCCTCGGCGCGCTTGGCCTGATTGACGAATACAGGCTCTACTACCACCCAGTCGTGCTCGGAAGCGGCACGCCGCTCTTCCCCGGCCCAATTAAGCCGCTGCGTCTTGTGTCAAGCGAGCGGATTGGCGGCGAGGCGATCAGGCTGATCTATGTGTCTGCTTGAGTGCGCATTGACCCCTGCGCGCTGAGCTTATACGCTGTTCCGAATTCGCGGTTGCCGCGTCCGATGGAGGATGAGTTGACGGTCAAACGCATGGATAATATCGGTATCGTTGTCGAAGACATAGATGCCGCGATTGAATTTTTCACCGAACTCGGCCTCAGCCTCGAAATGCGTGCGCCAATCGAGGGTGACTGGGCTGACCGCGTCACTGGGCTGCGCAATATGCGCGTCGAAATTGCTATGATGCGCACGCCGGATGGCCACAGCCGGATCGAGTTGTCCCGGTTCCTCGCGCCGAAGGTGGCTGCAGATCACCGCAGCGCGCCAGTGAACGCGCTGGGCTATTTGCGCGCCATGTTCACAGTGGAGGACATAGACGACACGCTCGCCAGGCTGATCAAACGCGGCGCGCAGCTTGTCGACAGCGTCGTTCGTTACGAAGATGCCTATCGGCTCTGCTACATCCGCGGCCCTGAGGGAATTATCATTGGGCTTGCGGAGGAGCTTGGGCGGTAGCCTCCCGAATATCTACTTCGTCTGTCCCTGCGCCGCCTTCACCGCAAAAGCATAGCTGAACGCCACTTCCTCCAGCCGTGAAAACCGCCCCGACGCGCCGCCATGGCCGGAGGTCATGTGAATTTTGAAGAGGGCGGGGTTACCGTCCGTCTTCATCTCCCGCAGCTTCGCCACCCATTTGGCCGGCTCCCAATAGGTGACGCGCGGGATCGGTCAATCCGGCGACGGCGAGAATGGGCGGGTAGTGCCTGCGCGGACA
This sequence comes from uncultured Alphaproteobacteria bacterium, assembly GCA_963802455.1. Classification (GTDB taxonomy): domain Bacteria; phylum Pseudomonadota; class Alphaproteobacteria; order Rhizobiales; family Rhizobiaceae; genus JANOYJ01. The sequence continues at coordinate 107,876 of CAWDIY010000008.1, forward strand.
CATTGTCATAGGGCGAATAGGACGCGATGTTCCTGTAGTCCGCTTCCGAGCTGATCGGATTGCCCCATTCCGGCCATTCGGGCGGGGTCAGCGGCAGCGTGTCGTCGAGCATGGTGTTGAGCACGTCAACGAACGGCACCTCGGCGACAATGCCGGCGAAAAGCTCCGGCGCCAAGTTGGCCGCCGCGCCCATCAGCATGCCGCCGGCCGAGCCGCCATGCGCGACAATGCGGCCCTTCGACGTGAAGCCCGCTTGAATCAAATGCTCAGCGACTGCGATGAAGTCTTTGAACGTGTTGACCTTCTTGCCCATCTTGCCGTCATCGTACCAGCGGTAGCCCCGGTCCTTGCCGCCCCTGATATGGGCGATGGCGTAGACGAAGCCCCGGTCGACGAGGCTGAGGCAATTGGTGTTGAATGAGGCTGGGATGGACATGCCATACGCGCCATAGCCGTAAAGCAGACAGGGGGCTGAGCCGTCGAGCGCGGTGTCCCTGCGGTAGAGGAGCGACACAGGCACGTTTTCGCCGTCATGCGCCTTGGCCATGACGCGGCGCGTGACATAGTCGGCGGCCTCATGCCCGCTCGGCACTTCCTGCGTCTTCAAAAGCGTCCGCTCGCGGGTGCGCATATCATAGTCATACAGCTGTGACGGCGTGGTCATCGAGGAATAGGAGAAGCGGATCACATCCGTTTCATATTCAAACGAGCCGCCAAGGCCGAGCGAGAAGGCTTCCTCGTCAAAGCGATGGCATGCTCCTCGCCGCTCTTGCGGTCGCGGATGACAATGCGCGGCAGACCCTTCGCAGCGCTCGAGGCGGACAAGAAAATCGCGTGAACGCCATCACGGAAAGGATCAGCGTGCCCGGATACATGCGGCACCACCTCGCGCCAGTTTTCCTTGCCCGGCGAAGCTACAGGCGCCTCCATGATCTTGAAGTCTTTGGCGCCGCCATCATTGGTGAGGATGAAAAACACATCGCCGCCTTCGTTCAGGTCATACTGAACCCCCGGTTCGCGCGCCGCGACCAGCATCGGCTCAGCGTCCGGCTGATTGGCGGGCAGGATGCGGTATTCGGTGGTTTCATGGTCGTTGATGCCGATGAAGATGAAATCATTCAGCCGAGAGCCGCCGACATCCATGAAGAAGCCGGGATCCTTTTCCTCATAAACCACGCGGTCCGGTCCCGGATGCGCCCAAGCGCATGATATTTGATGGCGACCGGGCGGTGATTGGCGTCGAGAAGCGTGTAGAAGAAGCCGTTTGACCCCGCATCCCATGTGCCGCCGCCAGTGTCGCTGACAGTCTCAGCACTGTCCGCGCCGCTCTCAAGATCGCGCACCTTAATGATGAAAAACTCTGAGCCATTGTCGTCGTAGGACCAGAGCAGGCGCTTGTGATCCGGCGAATGTCCGACGCCGGCGACGCGGAAATAATCATGCCCCGCCGCCTCCTTGTCGCCGTCGAGAATGATCTCCTCCGCCCCGCCGGCGCTCGGCACGCGCAGATGCCGCGCATGCTGGCCGCCGATCACGTAAGAGGTTCCATAGGCGAAAGGCCCGTCCCGCATCGGCACGGAGGAATCATCCTCCTTGATGCGGCCCTTCATTTCAGCGAACAGTTGCTTCTGAAGATCAGCTGTGTCCGCCATCTGCGCTTGCTGATACGTGTTTTCGGCTTCAAGGTGTGCTCTTATCGCCGGATCGAGCAGCGCCGTGTCGCGGAACACTTCCTGCCAGTTGTCCGCCCGCAGCCAAGCGTAATCGTCGGTGCGGGATATGCCGTGTCTTATGTCCGTCAATGGCTTCTTCGCCGCCTTGGGCGGGACGAGGGCGGGGTCGAAAGCTTGGCGCGGCATGGCGTTTCCAATGAATGGCGGATGAACGGGGAACTCATAAGCGGTTCAGTCACGAGGAAGTAGGGTTTTGACCAGTGGAGCGCAATGCCAACGTGAAACACAAGGAAATGATCAAATGTCAAAACTGACTAAATTCGCCGCCATCGCGCTCACCCTGTCAGCGCTTTCCGCCCCCGCCCAAGCCTCCGCCTTCGCCGCCTGGCAGGTCACCAACGTTCCCTGGGGCGATCTTCTGAATGCCCGCAAATACCCCTCGCCAGGCTCTCAGAAGCAGGCGGCCTATTCCAACGGCACAGTCCTGTCCATGACCGGCCCCTGCACCAACGGCGTCAACCTGCAGAACATTCAAGGCCTGCCGAATTGGAAACAGCGGGCGTTGGTGAAAAACGCGTGGTGCCAGCTCTGGCATGACCCTAAGGGCAATGGCGTGTTTGTGAAGGGCTGGGTGCGGATGAAGTTTATGAAGCCGTATTGAGGGGCGGCAGCCATGGCGGAATCCCGGTTTCCGCTATGGCTTCAGCCCATCCTCAAACAGCTCCCCCAAATCCCGGCTCCCCTTCACCGCCTCCAGAACCGGCAGCCCGAATATCCTCTCCACCGTCTTGATGATCGACCCATGGTCATAGGCCGCCACGCCCTCAAAGCCCTGTTTCACAGTTTTGCCAATCGCCAAAAACGGAATCTTCTGCGTCTCCTTACCCTCGTCCCAGGCGAGGAAGATCACGCCTGAATGCGCGTCAACAAAGTCGATCATCGCCGGCAGCTCGGCGCGCAGCCAGTCGTCGCCATTGCGCACGCGGCTTGGATTACCGCATTTGTCATGCATGTCGTGGCACAGATCAGGCGTGATGAAGACGTAGCCCGCCACCGCATTCGCCGCCATGTCGGCGGAAAGCGCCGAGTAGGGCCGGTGGTGCGCGGCGCAATATTCATTGGTTTTGGACGGCGGATTTCCGGACACATCGCGGAAAAACACGAACGGATTATGCTTGGCGGCATAGCGGGTCGCGGCGCTGGATTTGACCGGGCAGGCGCCGGTCTTGGCGCTCATCCCCTCCTGATAGCTCATCCACCCGACCCGTCCGCCCGTGGCGCGCATCTGATTGGTCAGATGATCCGGCGACGCGGTGCCGCGGGTCATGGACGGATCGCCGTCGGCGTTGGTGCTGTCGCCAAAGGTGAAATCGGCAAACACATTTGTTCCGGCCTCCATCAGCACATAGTGTGGCTCGCTGGGCACGGCTAGCGGGAGCCGGTCTATGAAGTTCGCCGCATGCGCATATTTGGGCATAAGCGCGCCGTTAATGTAGGGCGCGTCCTTTGTGTTGCCGTAAATGAACGGCGCATCGCCATGCGGTTCGGCATTGGTGTTTTCCATGACGATAACGAAGACATGTTGCAGCGCTGAGGCTGGTTCGGCGGCGCGCACAGGCGCGAACAGGCCCATGCAGACGGCGGCGAATGCGGCGGACTTTCGAGACCACATTTCCAAACCCTCTCTAAAAAAGGCCTGCTTCTCCTCCCGCGTGCTTCAGTTTAACTCAAGTCAGCCTTCTTCTCAAACCCCAGCGCCTGCCCGTTCATGCAATATCTGAGCCCTGTCGGCTTCGGCCCGTCATTGAACACATGGCCAAGATGTGCGTCGCAGTCGGCGCAGCGCACCTCGGTGCGCGTCATGAAGAAGCCTCGGTCGGCATGCTCGGCGACCGCTTCTTTGTCGACGGGCGCGTAGAAGCTCGGCCAGCCGGTGCCGGAATCAAACTTTGTGTCCGCGTCGAACAACGGCTTGTCACAGCAGATGCAGCGGTAGATGCCGTCATCATGATTGTCCCAGTTCGGCCCGGTGAAGGCGCGCTCGGTGCCGTGCTTGCGCGTGACGTGATACTGTTCCGGCGTCAGCTGCTCGCGCCACTCGGCGTCGGATTTGGAGATTTTGGGCTGGCTCATGGTGAATATTGTCCGGGCTTGTTGTGAGAGGCGCAAAGGTAGGACTGGCGGCGGCAATCCGCAAGTTTGAAAAGCGCGCAGAAAGCGTCGCATTTCTTGAGCGATGGCCAGTCTAAGTTGTCATCTGTACTGCTTTGATACAAATGCGCCATTGCCTGCCCCAAGGTAATCTGCGGGCGGAAACGCCGAATACAACCAACAGGCTGAAAGTGAAGGCGCAGGCGCGGCTCCACGCTGAAACAACGAAAGCCGCCCACACTTTGCGGTTAGACTTTTTCAGGACAGAGAAAACACAAATATGACGTTTTTTTACATCAATTAATTTGACAAATGCCAAATTACATCAAATAGACAATCTCAGTTGATCCGGATCACGCAGGGAAGCGTAAACACAGCCTGAAATCAACTCAATAACAAGAAATGTTGCGAAATTCAAAACAAGTGAGAAGAGAAATGACTGACTCAGCGCGCGACGCAAACGACAGACACGAAATGCTGATGGAACTGACGGCGGATGTCGTTGCTGCCTATGTGTCCAACAATTCTGTGCCCTTGGGCGACCTGCCGGCGCTCATTGGCAATGTCCATGCCGCTTTAGGCAAAATGGGCGAAATGGCCCAGCCGGAGCCTGTTGCCGAAAAGCAGAAGCCTGCCGTCAACCCGAAAAAGTCGGTGACCGACGCTTATATTATCTGCCTCGAGGACGGTAAGCGTTTCAAATCGCTGAAGCGCCACATCATGACGCATTTCGGCCTGACGCCGGAACAGTACCGCGAGAAGTGGGATCTGGATTCGAGCTACCCGATGGTGGCGCCGAACTATGCCAAGGCGCGGTCAAACCTTGCCCGCTCCATGGGCCTCGGCCGCAAGCGCAAAGCCGCTTAAGCCTTAACCTCCAGGACGATTTAAAACGGCGCTTCGGCGCCGTTTTTGGTTTGCGCCGCTCCTTTCACCGCGTCCAGCGCCCGCTTCAGGGCGATATGCCGGTTAAGGTCGTAGCGGTGATGCCGCAAAAGCCCGCGCCGCCGCTCCTTGGCGATGCCGAGCCGCAGCCGGCGCTCACATTGCGCCAGCGTCACCGGTCCAGCGCCGCCGAGCGAATCCAGCGACGGCGCGCCCGCCATCTGCAGGCAGGAATTGATTCGGACCTTTTCGCCGTCCAGCATCCGGCTTTGCCGGAAAGCGGCGGTTTCCCGCAATAGAATATGTCTGTTCATGCTGTTTCTCCTGATCGGCAAAGCCTAAGCCGCGCCGGAAAGAGGGGGACAAGAATATTTTTTTGAGAGAAAAAACTGAACAGAATCAACCAACGTTCAATAAAAGTAAAAAATTCCATCCCCCGCCTTGCTGTTCAGGTTAAAAGAATTTATTCCTATAACCAGAGAGGGTCACGTCGTGCCGACATTGCAAGCAGAACGCGCCATTCAAAAGAACAAAACAGAAACAAACTGCGCGCGCACTTCGCCTGTGCGGCTGGTGCCGCGCGGCGGCTCGCGCAGCGACGAGGTGATTGAAATCTGCGAAGCCATGCGGGATGTTCTCGCCGCCTGCTTTTCGGTCTCAGGCCGCGACATAAGGACGGAGGGGCGCAAGAGCGGCGAAATCTGCCGCATCCGCCAGATTGGCATGTATGTCGCCCATGTCATAGTCGGCCTTTCCATGCTCGAAGTGGGTTTCGGTTTTCAGCGCGACCGCTCCACCGTCGCCCATGCCTGCCATGTGATTGAGGATCTGCGCGACGACCCGGATTTCGAGCGCGTCATCCAGATGATCGAGCGCATCGCCGAAATCGCCTTCGTGCGCGGCGAGGGGCGCTGATCATGAATGAAGTGAGCATGAAGAATGGCGCACAAGGCCGCAGCACCGGTCTTGGCGTGGCCATGGTCGATGGCGGAGTCCAGACCGTGGCGCTGAACCTCGATAAATCGCCGCTCGCCTCGCTGATGCGGCGCAAGGGCAGGGACGGCGCGCCGTTTCTGACCGCTGAGGAATATAACGCCGGCGAGCGCCTGCGCGCCGATTTCACGCGCGGCTGCATGATGCAGCGCGTCTCGGCCAACTGGAGCGCCGCTGTCTCGGGCGGGCGGCGCGGGGGCAATGACGGCCTCGCCAATCTCACCGATCAGGCGCTCGCAGCCCGCCAGCGCCTCGACAAAGCGCTCGCCTCAGTCGGCCCGGAGCTGTCCGGCGTGCTGATTGACATATGCTGTTATCTGAAGGGCGTGGAACAGGTCGAGATGGAGCGCCAGTGGCCGCAGCGCTCGGCCAAGCTGCTGTTGAAAGCGGCGCTGGGCAGCCTCGCCCGCCACTATAATCCCGCGCCAAGGCCGGTGTCCGGAGGGATCAGGCACTGGGGCGGGGAGGGGTACAGGCCCGAGATCAGGTGAGGCGGCTCAATTGCGGCGTCCGCAGCCCTGTGCTTTCCTCCAAAGCCACATTCGTTGATGAACAGGAGCGCCAGATGTATCTCGAAAAATTCCGCCTCGACGGCAAGGTCGCGGTGATCACCGGAGCGGGGCGCGGCATCGGCTATGCAACCGCCGAGGCGCTGTGCGAGGCGGGGGCGCTGGTCGTGGTCACCGACATGGACGCGGCGTCCGCCGACTCCGCGCGCGACAGGCTTTTGGCTCAAGGCCGCCAAGCCGCCAGCGCCATGCTCGACGTCACCGATCCGCGCCAGGTGGAGAGCGTCTGCGCCGCGCTCGTCAAAGAGCATGGCAGGGTGGACATTCTGGTCAACAACGCCGGCATCGCCATCTCCTTCATCCCCGCCGAAACGCATGGACGATGCAAGCTGGCGGAAAGTGCTGGATGTCAATCTGAACGGGCTCTTCTGGTGCTGCCGCGCCTTTGGCGGGGCGATGCTGAAAGCGGGCGGCGGCGTCATCGTCAATGTCGGGTCGATGTCCGGCGATATCGTCAATTATCCGCAGGAGCAGGCCTGCTACAACACTTCGAAAGCCGCCGTGCACCACCTCACCCGCTCGCTCGCCGCCGAGTGGGCCCCGCGAAATGTGCGCGTCAACGCCGTCGCCCCGACTTACATCGCCACCGAAATGACCAAACAGGCCGCCGCCGACACCGAAGTCAGCCGCCACTGGCTCGGCCGCACGCCGATGGGACGGCTGGGCGAGCCGGAGGAGATCGCCTCGGTGATCCTGTTTCTGGCGGGGGAGGCGTCGAGCCTGATGACAGGGGCGGTGGTGAGTGCGGATGGGGGGTATACGTGCTGGTGACGGGGGGGGACGGCGCGGGTGTGAATACGCGATGTCGGCAGGTTTTGCCTCAGTCTTGCCGCTTGCAAGTGAAACGCGCATGTCTAGACTGCAACCGTGCGTGAATTGGGGTTTTGCGCCCAAGTTTTTGAGATCAAAGCCCCTGGGAGCGGATTGATGAACATCGACGTCATGTCAGCCTCCTACATCCAGGCCGAGCGGATCATCCGGGTTGAGACGGAGCTTGGTCCCGATGTGCTTCTGCCGGAGCGGCTGACCATGCGGGAGACGGTTTCCGGGCTGTTCGAGCTGACCATCGCGGTCAATTCCAAGCGCACGGACATTGCGGCTGACGAGCTTGTCGGCAGGCTGGCGGATGTGTCGGTGGACACCGGGTTCGGCGACCGGCGGACCTGGAACGGGCTGGTGACGGACCTGATCGAGGGGCCGGGCGTGACGCGCGGGCTTCGGGCCTACACATTGGTGCTGCGGCCCGAACACTGGCTCCTGTCGCAGCGCTCGGACTGCCGCATCTGGCTCGACAAGACCAGCGTTGAGGTGGCGCAGATTTTGATGGGCGAACATCAGCTGGCCTCGCCGGTGGTGAAGGGCATCATCACGCCGCCGCCCGCGCAGCATTATTCGGTGCAGTATCAACGAGACGGACCTGGCGTATCTGACGCGCCGTCTGGAGGAGGACGGGATTTTCTACTGGTTCGAGCATGAGGGCGGCGCGCCCGGGCAGGTCGCGGCCAAGCACACATTGCACCTCGCCTCGGATGTGTCGGGCTATGTCACCGGGCCTGAAACGGATGTGCGCTTCGCCATGGGGTCAAGCGACCGCAACCATGTGACCAGGTTCGAAAAGCGCTTCCGCTACCTTCCGGGCAAGCGGGCCGGGCGGGACTGGAACTTTGAGACGCCGGGCCAGACGCCGGGCGGCGACACGCCGAGCCTGATCAAGCTGCCGAAGAATGACGGCTATGAGCTGTACGAATATCCCTCGCTGGCCGGCTACGGCTCGGGAACAAGCGCCTCCGAGGGCATCGACAATGACGCGGTCGAGCGGCAGTCGAAGCTTCGGATGATGTCGAGCGAGGCCGACCACCAGCGCTCAGAGGGCGCGTCCACGGTCAGGACGCTCAGCCCCGGACGAAGGTTCAAGCCCTATGATGTGGCGAACCCTTCCAACCTGTTCGACGAGCAGGTCATCGTCGAGATCGTCCACACCGCGCACGACCGATCCTACGCCACGAACGATGAGGGCGAGCCGGAATATCAGAACGCTTTCATCTGCATCCCTTCCAAAGTCCCCGCCACGCCGCACCGGCTCACGCGCCGCCCGAAGATCGAGGGCACACAGGTGGCGCTGGTGGCGGGTCCCGAGGGCGAGGAAATTCATCCGGACAAGTATGGCCGCATCAAAGTCTGGTTCCCCTGGGACCGGCGCGCCAGGAAAGATGGAAGCGACACGTGCTGGATACGCGTGGCGCAAAGCTGGGCGGGCGCGGGCTGGGGCGGCCAGACCATCCCGCGCATCGGCATGGAGGTCATGGTCACGCATCTCGACGGCGACCCCGACCGGCCGCTGGTGACGGGCGTGGTGCCGAACGCCAGGCAAAAGGTGCCGTACAAGCTGCCGGAGAACAAGACGCGGTCGGTGTTCAAGACGAACACCCACAAGGGTAAAGGGTTCAACGAACTTTATTTCGAGGATGAGGCGGACGCCGAGGAAATCTATATGCACGCACAAAAGGACATGAATATAGATGTCCTGCACGACCGCGCCAAGACGGTGGGCAATGATCAATCGGAAGAGGTCGGCCATGACAAGTCAATCAGCGTCGGCAACAATCACACAGAAAGCATCGGCGCCAATAAGACACTGAGCGTCGGCGAGAGCTTCGGGCGCACAGTCGGCCGTGTCTCCACCGAACAGGTAGGGCTTCTAAAGTCCACCTTTGTTGGCGGCGATCAGACCGTGATGGTTGGGGTCAATAAGAATGAAAACATCGGCAGGAGTCTCAGCTATTCGGCGGGCGAGAATATCGGCTTTGACGCGGGCAAGGTCTTTGAGATCAAGGCGGCGGACACATTCCGCGTCAGGGTCGGTGAAACGCGTTTTGAGATGGACAAGAGCGGCATCATCATCATTGAAGCGCCGCTCACGACAATCGCCAAGGGCGCGGATGCGCAATTAACCATCGGTCCCGGCCCGGTGCTTTACACACCCGCGCTCGTGCCCGGCAAAACACCGCCGCCGCCAGCACAGTGTCTGAAAAAAATGGCGGCGCAGCGCGTTCCATTCATCAAGCAGGGCTCCAATGAGTAGCGGCGCTGAGCAATTGGACGAGGAGCAATGGACAGACGAAGAGCCTGCGCTCTCAGCGGCGGCATTGAAGCTGGTGGATGCGGTGAAGCGTTCGCCGGCAGAACCATTGTTTGCAGTGGTCGATGGCGCACGGTACGGCAACTTGCCAGACCTCTTGAAAATTCAAGGACTGACAGGACGCTCGCTCTTTCTCGATCATGCGGACGCTGAGATTGAAGCGGCGTCGGGCTGGCTGGTCCCGCTCAGCGATGAAGCCGATCTGAAAAAGCTGCTCGAAGTCTCGGATGAAGGCTGCGGCTCGCTTGTTCTGTGGTTCTGTCCGCTGGGCGAAACCGCGCTGCACCGGCATTTGCGCACCATCAACATTGTGCGCATTCCAAGCGAATCCATCCCAGAAGACGAGCCGGAAAAGGCTTCAGATGCCGAAGCCGACACAGACAAACCAGCAAGACCCGCCTTCGGCAATGTCCTGTTCCGGCACTATGACCCGGATGTGATCGCCTCGCTCCTCCCGCTTCTCGACGAAGCGCAGTTTGCCCGAATGTTCGGTCCGGCGACCCGCATTGTTATGTACAGTGAGGGCCATGGCGGCCTGCGCGCCGCGCCGCGCCCGGACGATCTGCCGATTGCGCCGAGAGGCCCGCTGCAGATCAGCGCGGAGCAGATTGGGGACTTGGAATTGGTTATGGCGGAGGCGCGCGATGCACGCGTGGCTTCCTATCTGCGCAATGTCGCACCCGATGCGGCATTGGAAATGGACAGCCATCAGCTTTCGCATTTTGTGGCAGAGAGCAGCGCGAGCGGCAAGGAACTCGGGCTGACGACGGAACGGGCGCAGGGGTTCTGGGCCTATATGATGCTGAACAGCAAAGGAAAGATCGCCAAGGACGGGACGGTGCGCGATTACATCATCAGCGAGCCTGAAACCGGAACGCCGGACGACAAGGTTTACAATCTGATGAGCGAACTTGCGGACGGGGGCGGTTAGGGGATGGCAACGAAAAAGAAAAAGGCGGGGGCGGCAGCGGCGGCGGGGGGGGCTGGCGGCGCAAACCCGGCCGCAGCGCGCGCAGCGGGCGCGCCTGCGAAGCCGCCCAAGCCCTGCGGCACATGCGATCTGACACTGCCCTACAGCCTTGCGTTCAAGATCAAGGATGGAAATGGAACGCTGATTGAGGGAATGTACTACACCGTTCTCTACAAGAACTCGGGCGACGTCTATGAAGGTACCACGCAGCAGCACGGGCGGATGGGAACGTCGGGCCAGACTTTGCGCTACTATACAAGCGATGCGTCCGAGGAGATTTTCCTATATCTTGGACACAGGACAAAGGCGGACGGATATCCGCAGAGCCGGACTGGCAACGAGAACACCTATGACGAAGCGCCGCTCCATCACGACACGGTCGCTCAGGCAGCCCAGAACAAGCTGAGCGACGCAGAGACGCAGAGACTGTGGAAGCC